>CAZXHT010000218.1:0-1501 GCA_964640665.1 uncultured Myxococcales bacterium | reverse complement strand
GGGGCTGCTCTCACAGCATGAGCGATCTGCTAAGGTTCAACCCGGCCACCAACAACTTTCTGCCGGTCTGCGTGACCGACTGCTACCCCGGAACCTCGGGCGATTTCGCAACCAACTCCCAGGGCGGCATCTACCTGAACCACAGCAGCGGTAAGGTTCTCGACCTCGATGCAGGGTGCAATGGCAGTGTCGCCGGTGAAATCGGAGGCGGCGCCCTTTCTCCGGCCGGCTGGGCCCTGGTCTTCAACACCCACCAGAACCCGATGACCAAGGGCCAGAACTCTTATAATCCGTCTACCATGAACCAAGACATTGGATTTGCGACCGTCGCCCAGAATCTGAGCGCCGGCGCCGTGATCTGGCTGACAGACACCGATTCGATCGACGAGGCCGATTCGACAATTGCGCGCTGGCAGCCGGCCGCCGATTCGAGTGAGCAGTATGTTGTCGGGTGGAACGCCTCCGGGGTCTACTTGCTTGCGCGAGTAGACGTCGCGGGTAGTTTTCTCGAAGGCCCGCTGGACATATCATCACAGGCCCGCTGGGGCCGCCGCGACGATCCGATGCGCCGGCATTTCAACAAGGATATCGTCTGGGCCTGGTTCGACAGCCCCGGAAGCACAACGCTCCACTTCGCCCGCTTGACTTCCGGCGCCGCATACCAGTGCGCCTCGTTCTGAAACCCAGGGTCTCTCGCCGCAGTATCCGTCGAATTCACTACCGGCAAGGGCCCAGTTCGGGGTTGTGGGCGCAGAAGTTCTTGCGGATCGTGGCAGCGTCTATACCGTTGAACTTGTAGCGGCCGTTCACGATCCAGGTGGGACTGCCGCGGATCTGGAGGCCCTCGGCCAGGGGAACGTCATTGCGTAACAGGCGCCGGCCCTCGTCGCCTTCCGCGCAGGTCTTCACCAGCCTGGAGTCTATGCCGTTTTTGCCGGTGCAAACTTGCCACTCGGCCGAGCGGATGTTCTCGTTGCGGCACCAGATGTAGTCCATGAACTTGCGCGTCTCGGGATAGTGCTTGATAACGCACAGCTCGCGGATGTTCTCGGCGACTTCGGCCGGGCCATGAAGGGATCTGAACTCGTCCCCCTCGGCGGTGGCCACGTAGTGGATCTCGAATTGCATGTCGCCCCCGAAGACGTCGAGAATCTCGCCCATGGCATTCAGGCCGCGGACGGCGAACGGGCACTGGGACATGATGAAGACTTCCAACTGACCGGGTTTCTCGGGACGACAGACCATGACGTTTGTGCAATCCGGATCGGCGCAATCGATTTTGCCGTTGCCGGTGTCGTCCTTGCCGTTGTCGCAGATTTCGCGGGTGGGATCGAAAGTCGAGCCGGAGCGCAGCAGCAGGAAGTCCCCGCACGGCACGAGCATGCGAACGATGCGGGCATAGTTCTCGGCCTTCTCGACCTGCCGACCCAACAGCATGGCCGGCAAGAGCACCCGCTCGGGCCCGAGTGAGGCGTAAAGCGCTTTGCCCTCCGGGCTGATG
>CAZXHT010000217.1:0-1624 GCA_964640665.1 uncultured Myxococcales bacterium | reverse complement strand
AGGCGATGATCGTGAAGGTCGAGTTCCTGCTGGGCGTGGCCGACGAGACCCGGCCCGAGCTGGTCAAGACGGCCTTGAAAGGCGTGGTGCCGGAGTTCGAGGTGGACGTCGATCGGGAGCTGGTCGAGGCCGCGGCCAGGGAAAGCGCGGGCACCATTGCGAACCGCGTTTTTTGCGGTACCCGGTTCGCAGTGGTACCAGGTGCCGCGGAAACCGCGGGCGCGTCGCCGCCTGGACGGGCGAGAGATACAACGCTCTTTTCGACCCGGCCTGGGTCGAGCTCAAGGCGGCCTGCCGGGAGGAGGGGCTTTTCGGGGTGGGCTGGGCCACCATCGGCATCAGGCCGCCCGACGAGCGGAAGGAGCTGTTCGACGGCGCGGCGGGGGACCTGGCCCTGATCAGGCGCTCGGTGCCGATCGGCTCGATGGCTTTCCTGGAGGTGCGCTTCTACTACGAGGGCGAACAGGGCAAGCGCACGCCGTCGCACGTGAAGACCACCGTTCGAGGCACCATTGCAAACCAGGTGCCGCAAAAATCGCGGGATCACCAAGAACCTTTCGAAAACATTGTTCCGGCTGGGGCGGGAGGTTAGAAGCACGGTGTGACGGTTGAGACTTGTAATTGCAGATCTTCTGGATCCCCGCTTTCGCGGGGATGACTTTATACTTTTTGTTTTTCCGACTTTTTACGAGACCATCAAGATTGCCCAAACCAAGCGCTGTCTTCCGAGTACGTTTCTGATATAATGTCCCTGGAGGCTCAAGCATGAAACTTGGCCAGGATATGCTCGAAAAGATCCTCTCCCGGGTGGCGTCGATCTGCAGCCCCTCGAAGGTGATCCTGTTTGGCTCCTTCGCGACCGGTAGCGCCGGGCCGGATTCCGACGTAGATCTCCTGGTCGTGTTGCCCGCGGTCGGGGATGCTCGTGCCTTGGGAGCAAGGATCCGAGACAGTCTCCAGGGGCTCGGAGTCGCCTTCGACGTCGTCGTCATGGCAACCAGGCGCTTTGAAGAGACCAAGGACGTTATTGGCGGCATCGCTTATCCGGCCCACAAGTACGGCAAGATCATCCATGAAGCCGCGTGAGGAGGTAGTGGCGGAACTCGTCCGCCTGTGGGTGAGGAAAGCCGAAGAAGATCTGGCGGTGGCTCGACTGGTCCTCGATCACGAGCGAGATCTATTCGATGCAGTCGGCTTCCACGCGCAACAAGCGGCGGAGAAGTACCTCAAGGCATTTTTGACATTTCATCAGGTCGAGTTTACCAAGTCCCACGATATTGGCCTGTTACTGGATCTCGTTTCCGCGGTGGACCGGAACCTGACTGACGAACTGGGCGATATTCGTCGTCTTACACCCCTGGCGGTCCAGTTCCGCTATCCGGGCGAGGACCCGCCCCTGACCAAAACCGAGGCGGAAATCCTTCTTGGTCTTGCGGAGACCTGCCGAGAGCGCATCCGAAGTATCTTGCCGTCAAAAGGACTTGTCTAACCCTGTGATTCGGAGTAGCCAGCAATTGGTGAGGCAAGACAGTAACATCTTCTCACCCCGGAGGGGTGAAGGAACACCCTCAAAAGGCGAGGGCTGCTTACGCTGTAGCCTGGGGGTTTACCCCCAGGTTGCAAG
>CAZXHT010000216.1:0-1670 GCA_964640665.1 uncultured Myxococcales bacterium | reverse complement strand
TATCGAGCACGAAGATCTCCCCGCCCGAGCCCATGGCCGCCGCCTGCATGACCAGTTGGCAGGCCTCGGGGATGGTCATGAAGTAACGCCGCATTTCCGGGTCGGTGACCGTCAGCGGGCCGCCCTCTTTTATCTGCTTCTGAAAAATGGGTATCACCGACCCGGTGCTGCCCAGCACGTTGCCGAACCTGACGGCCGTGTACTTGGTGGCGCTCTCGCTGGAGAGCGACTGCACGTACATCTCGGACACCCTTTTCGAGGCGCCCATGACCGAGGTCGGGTTGACGGCCTTGTCGGTCGAGATCATGACGAAGGCCTCGGCGCCGAAGATGTTGGCCATGTCGGCCACCGTCTTGGTGCCGAAGACGTTGTTCTTAATAGCCTCGCCCGGGTTCCACTCCATCATCGGCACGTGTTTGTGAGCCGCCGCGTGGAAGATCACCTGCGGCCCGTGCCGCTCGAACACCCGCTCCATGCGAACCGCGTCCGTAACGTCGGCGATGACCGGCACGATCTCGATGCGCTTGTGTCTCTTTATTAGCTCGATGTGAATCTGGAATAAAAAAGGCTCGGACTGCTCCAGCAGAACGAGCTTCCGAGGCCCAAACGCGCATATCTGCCGGCAAAGCTCGGCCCCGATGCTGCCGCCCGCGCCGGTGACCATGATGACCTTGTCGGCCAAGAACTTGCGCAGCAGCCCCTCGTCCAGCTCGACCGGCTCGCGGCCGAGCAAATCCTCGATGGCCACGTCGCGGATCTGGTTGACGGTAACGCTGCCGTCGAGAAGCTGGTCGGTGCCGGGAATGGTGCGCGCCCGGACCCCGGCGATCTTGCAGACCCCGAAGATGCGGCGCATCGCCTCGCCCGAGGCCGAGGGAATGGCGATGATCACCTCGTCGACGCGGAAGCGGGGGACGTAATCGCCCAGGTAATCGATAGGCCCCAGCACCCTCACGTCGTGAATCCGCAAGCCGCGCTTTCCCTTGTTATCGTCCAGGAACCCGACCACCAGGTAGCGTCCCCGGTAGGTGCGCTGGATATCCCGAACCAGCGCCTCGCCCGCGTCCCCGGCCCCGACGATCAGCACCCGCCGGATGCGCTCGTCGCCGTGCCCGCCCTCGAACGACAGCATCTCCCGGGCCATGCGCAGGCCGAAGCGCAGGCCGCCTACCAGCACGATGGCTGCGAACCAATCCAGCGCGAAGATAGAGCGCGGAATGTCTCGCAAATTTAGCAGCACCGACGCCAGCACGAAGCCCACCGTGCCGACGCTGACGGCCTTGATGATGTTGACCAGGTCCTGGATGCCCGCGTATTTGAGCACGCCGCCGTAGACGCCGAACGGAAATCCGGCCAGGGTGCGGATGACGACAGTGAGACCCAGGCCGATCAAGAATTGTCTTACGTACTGCTCTTGAATGGTGAAGTCGAAGCGCAGCAGGTAGGCGATGGTGAAGGCCGCCGCGTAGAGCACGACGTGGGCGACAAGCACCGTCAGTCTGCGCGCGACCAGGCGCCGTCTTAGATAATGCAGTATGCCCATGGGAGTTCCATTACACGAACACGAAGCCGCCTGTCAAAGCCGGGCGGCGATAAAATCCTCTATTCGTCGCCGGCAAGACCGGCGCCATCAGGGTCTTCAATCTCGCTCCCCTTTGGTGCCGGCTAGG
>CAZXHT010000215.1:0-1699 GCA_964640665.1 uncultured Myxococcales bacterium | reverse complement strand
GCCCCCCACCCGTCCCGCCTACGGCGGGCCGACCTCCCCCACGGCCTACCGGCCGGGGGGAGGTGTTTCTTCGATCTCTCCGATTCTCACTGAAAACCCCTACAGCGCGGATTGCTCATCAAAAATTGCAATTCAGACAGTATTGATCTCCGGGGAGGCCACGCCACGCAAGCGGCGGCGGGGTCAGCGGGTGCGCGGGCGGGGCGCGGCAGGCAGGACGGTAGACGCGCGCGCTCTTCTGGAAGGACCCCTGTCCATCGTCCACCTGGGGCTGGACGACGTCGTGCACGGGGCCGAGGCCGCAGGGGTCGAGGTGGCCCGGGTGGACTTTCAGCCTCCGGCCGGCGGGGACCCGGGCCGTATGCGGTTGCTCGCCGAGCTACGGAGCTGGGCCTCGTCCATAGACCGGGCCAACAAGACCGCCCTGGAGCGTTTTTTGGGAAGCCAGCCGAACCTGGTCGGCGTGGGCGTGGCCCGCGAGGTGATACAGGAGATGGCCGATGACCTGTTCCTGCACGCCGGCCCTCCGATCGTGTGGGCGGACATGTCGGGTCCGCTGCGGGGGGCGGTCGTCGGCGGTCTGCTGCTGGAGGGAAAAGTTAAAAGCCCCTGGGAAGCCGAAAAACTGGCGGCCTCGGGCGCGGTGCGCTTCGAGCCCTGCCACTCTCACCAGGCGGTCGGGCCCATGGCAGGGCTGATCACCCCGTCCATGCCGGTCTGGATAATCGAGGATCGCGAAGGGGAGAGACAGGGCAAACGGACCTTCTGTACCCTGAACGAGGGCCTGGGCAAGGTGCTGCGCTACGGGGCCTTTGCTCCCGAGGTGATCGAGCGGCTGTTAAGGCCAGCGTTTTCCCTACCGTTCCTCTTTCTTGATTCCAAGATTACATAGACCGACGATGTGAAGCTGGTCAGGAAAGTGCTGTCCGTAAAGGACAGCGCTTTCCTGACCAGCGGACGGCCAAAGGCGGAGGGGCACCCCTGCTTGGCGGCACCGGTGCCTCCTCCTTGACAGATGGAGGTTATCCATCCAACTCCCATACTGTAGCAACTTTGGAGCCGTATGGGAATGTTCCGATGCGGTGGCTTCCGGGCAGGTCGACTGGGAGCGAGAGATCGGCCCTGCGTGCCCGATCTGCGGCCATCGGGGCTGTTGGCGGCGCATTACCCCATACCGGCGAACAGTCATCGAGTTGTTTCCATACCGAGAGGGACGCATCTCGGTAGCCCGGTTTCTGTGCCGAAAAACAGGGCAAACATTTTCACTGCTTCCTGTTTGGTTGGCACCCTATCATCACTACACGGTCGGCTCGATGCTCTTCGCTTTGCTTTTGGCCGTGGCCGAAGAGGAGCACGATCTGAAGAGCCTTTTCGCCGTGGCCGAGAAGGAACTCGATGGCGACTGTCGGGCCAACGGCTTCTTGCTGAGCCTTTGGCTTGTGCTGTGCGTAAGCGGCTTGAACAGGGCTCATGCCGAGCTGTCTCGTTGGGCTGTTCTCGATGGCCTGATACAGGGATGTGATGTTCGCGGTCGGCTGTGTGAGTTGGCCGCCACCTGCCGGGCACTGGGCATCCGGGGGCCGCCCGGGCTCGACGGCCTGGACGAGGTACTCGTGCGCCACGCGCGCACCACAAGACGCTTCCTGTTCGGCGTTCCTTCACAGGAACGCAAGGCCTGACTGCGCCCTGAACCTCATTT
>CAZXHT010000214.1:0-1830 GCA_964640665.1 uncultured Myxococcales bacterium | reverse complement strand
CCTAAAACAAGCGATGTTTTTATAGCACAATGCGGATATAACATCCAAAACCTCAGCGCATAGGATTCCATCGTCCAGGTCGATGCCGGACTCTCTTCTTGCTATATTGTAGTTTATTAGTAATCACCTCATCACACTCTAGCCGTTATCGCCACGCCAGGGTCGTCCATGCCCCAGCATCTGTCACTGAAGGGTTCAAGGACGCAACGCATACCATAACCTGAAGAAGACGTGCTGCCACGGGTTCCAGGCAAGCAACCTATAGACGATCCGCCTGCCTGTTTTCACGATCTGACACGGTATCTTGATGAAGGTGTTGGCAAACTTCCGGAACTCCATCCGCAGCAACCCCTCGCGTTCCTGCTCGTGCTTCTCCTGCCAGCGAGGCATAACCGGCAGCAACAGCGCCATCCAGGCCTTGACGCTCCACGCCAGCGAGGCCATCACCATGTATGCCCAGTTCGCATTCAGCGTATTCACCGGGGCATGCAGCGCTCTAACTCCGCTTTTGAGCTGCGCGATCAGGTTTTCCTGGTTGCAGCGCTGTCCAGCTTGCCGCACCACTTCTTCTGCTGCCATTCGGCGGTCGTTGGTGATGTAGAAGAAGTAGCGTATCTCGTCGAATAAGACATGCTCGCCCATCTCGACCGAGATGTTCTTCGCCACCACCACCACACGGTAGCTGCGCTTGCATTTTGTCGGCTTGTACTCGAACTCGGCCACTTCTTCTGACTTCAGGCGAAGATTCTTGAACTCTCGTTCGACTACGATCTGCTCCTTTACGTTCATCGGTCGCTCGCGGGGCTGCGTTTTGAGCACTCGCGCAGCATGCCGCTCGAGCACCCGGTACTCCTCGACCCCTTCCGCCCTGGCGATCATGTTTTTCTTCGCATCGAACCCGAATACGAACTTGATCCCATCATCGTCCCACCGGTCGAAGTTCCTCGTCAGGGAAAAGTCCGTATCGCCTCGTAGCAGTACGTCCCTAAAACCCGCCTCACGGCACAGCGCAATGGCGCGGTCGAAGTACTCCGGCGCACCATCATGCGACGGCCGGTTGCCGCTGCGGTTGACGATGAACAGCGGTTCCTTCGTGTTCGCCAACGATATCAATAGAGGGTGGTACCCCCAGACCCCATTGTAGGAAATGTCCATCCCCTGCTTGCACTCGCCAAGCGTCCCCACCATCGTTCCGTCGGCGTCGATGCATGCCCGCTTGAAGAATTCCGGCGGTTGCTGCTGCCACACTCGCAGACGCGCGGTATTGAAGGCATTCATCAATGCCTCGATATCGGACTCCTCGAACCGGCGGCAGAAGTCACCTGCAGTTGTCGGATCCGGGATGCTCTCGGCCCCGAGCGCATCAAGGTAGGTGCTGTCATTGCGGCGCAATTCGATATCACCCAGCGTTATCCCGCCGCACAGCCCGTTGTAGGCGATGTTCAGGACGTGATCGGACTCATGATACGGCGAGTGGACCTTGAGCACCTCCACACTCTCGTCGATCGCATCGATCAGGCCGGTCTGACGAACAGTCAGGTGAACCAGACCAATGCCACCCTGAATGATTGCGTTGTTGCGCTCGGCCAACTCATAGTGGATGTTGCTCGCCGTGAGGGTTGGTTGTTGACCGTCCTGATCGAGAGCCTTGATCAATCGACGCTCCATTTTTCTCTTGCGTGCCTCGATGATCCCGCGTATCTTTCTCTTCACTTGAAAAGCTCCTTTTTATGATTTCAGGAAGTTCTTGTTTGCACTTGAAACTCCTGAAATTTGGAGCTTTTCTTTGTTTTGTCAAGACCCTCGATCAAAAAGGTCGCTTATTTCAGG
>CAZXHT010000213.1:0-1945 GCA_964640665.1 uncultured Myxococcales bacterium | reverse complement strand
GGAATGGGTTTCGCAAGACAGGTAAAGGAAGTCCTCCTGCGCCGTCAGGGCTTTTTCCAGGCAGCGGTGGAGCAAGCCGTAGAACTTGCCGAACAGCATCCGTCATGTCCCTTGTACCGGATGGAACTGGCCCGAGCCCACTTTGCGGCGCAGCACGAGGGAGCAGCGCTGAAGGCGCTGCGGGCGGCCGAAGTCATCAGTCCCGGGCTGCCGGACGCCGTCATGGAGCGGGCCCGCTATGAGCAACGCAACAACCGTGCCGCACGGGCCATGCGCATTCTCGACAGGCTCGACGAGCGCGCGCGCTCCCTGCCAGCGGCGCGTCTGTTGCGCGTCTCGATCCTTTCCGATCGCGGCTTCAACGTCGATGCCCAGCGAGAACTGGAAACCCTGCTGTCGATTCAGCCCGGGCGGGCGTCGTTATGGCGCCGGGCGGGCGGACTGCATAACTCCCTGGGTCAACGGCGAGCGGCCCGACATGCTTATCGCCGGGCGCTCGATCTTTGCGCCAACGACTCCTCAACCTACGATCGCCTGATCGACGCCGCCCTTCGCCGAGGCGAGGAGGGCCGGGCCATCCGTATGGTGCGCAGAAAGAATCGCATGTTTCCCTGCTTGATGACTTCGGCGCTCAAGGAGGCCGAGATCCTGCTGGCGCAAGGGAGATTCGCAAAGGCGCTCGCGATCACCGGGCGGGTCGAGAAGATTGCACCGGACTACTGGTACTTGCACAGGCTACGCGGCGACATATTTTATCGCCGGGGGGAAAAGCAGGCGGCACTCGGCGAGTACAAGAAAACGATTGCCTTACGCCCTAACAACCCGGCCCTTGGCGAATATCTCGATTTTCTCGAAAAGAAGAAGGACGCCGCCTTTGAGCGCTACGCTCTCGACGAGGCCGAAGTCGATCGCATCATAGCCGACAGACCCGCGCGCTCGGCCTACCCCGAGGCGGAGACCGTCTTCCTGCTGGACGACCAAGTAACGCATCTTTACAAGGACGGTTCCTCCAGGCACCTGGTGCACCAGATATACCAGGTGCGTACCGAGAAGGGGCAGCGCAAATTCAACAAATTCAGGGTGCCCTCAGGTTCGTCCTTCCGGCTGGAAGTGGCCGAGACGATCCAGCCCGACGGAACACATCAGGAGGCAACTTCAATCCGCCGCGGAGTGATACATTTTCCGTCCCTGCAACCGGGCTCGATTTTGCACGTGGCTTTTCGATACGAGACGTCGTCGCTTTCCTGGATGCAAGACGAGTTCGCCATGAACTTCAACTTCCAGAGTTACTACCCCAGCCGGCGGGCCCGCTGGGTGCTGGTGATGCCTGCCGAAAAGAAGCTTACGATTCTCATGCGCGGGAAGCTGGTCAAGCAGCAGCAGGAAGAGCTGGGCGACGAGAAGGCATACATCTGGACGGCAAAAGACGCGCCGATGCTGCACCGGGAGGTGCTCAGCCCCCCGGCGCGGATGTTGCGGGCGGGGGTCTTCGTGTCGACGGTTCCTTCGTGGGATAAGTTGGCCAAGTGGCAAAACAGCCTGATTGCGGACCAGTTCGAAATCGACGACGACGTGCGCAGGAAAACCAGGCAGCTCGTGCAAGGCGCGAACACTCCCATGGAAAAGCTCGAGAGGATCTATCACTTTGTCGCCAAGGACATCCGCTACCTGAACCACGATGTCGGCATTTTCGGCAAGAAGCCCAACAAGGCTATCAACATCTTCGAGAACAAGTTCGGCGACTGCAAGGACAAGGCCACCCTGATGATCGCCATGCTCAAGGCCGCCGGCATCCGGGCGGCCTATGCCGGGATTCGCACCTTCGACCGCGGGCCCGTGTTCTGGGAAGTTCCCCATGCACAGACCAATCATATCATTACTTACGTTCCTGCCCAGAAGGGCGTCGAAAAGCCGATTTTCATAGATGGCACCTCACAATACGGCA
>CAZXHT010000212.1:0-2081 GCA_964640665.1 uncultured Myxococcales bacterium | reverse complement strand
GCGTGAAAAAGATCCCGCCGCGGCCCTCGAAATACCATCCTGTCACCCGCTCGAAATCGACCTCTTCGCCCTGGTCAACGGCGGTGGCTGCCTCGCTGTCTGCGCTTTTTGGCTTATCGGCTCCGGTGGCTTTGTCACCCTCTCCCCTCGCAGGAGACGAAAGCGTAAACAGAAAAATCACCGGCGCCAATATGCATAGCCATATTCTCATTGTTGTCTCTCCATTATCCCGCCGTAGTGAACATGAACGGGTAAGTGACGATGACCTCGCCCGAGCCCTTGGGAGCCGGGAAGCGGATACGGCGCACTACCCGCAGAACACATTCCTCGACGTTGGCGTTGTGCATGGTGCTCTGGATTACGTTGGCCTCGCTCACCCGTCCGTTGCCCGCAATAGTGAAAGTCGTCGTGATCTTGCCGTACAGGTTCGGATCCTTGGAGAGTTCGCGCTCGTAACAATACTTGAACTGCGCCCAGTAACGCTTGATGTATCGTCCGACGACCTCCTGAGACAAGCCGCCGATAACCCGGGTGCGGCCCTTGACGACACGCACGTTGTGTTTGCCGCGGTGACCAATCTTGACGCTGCCGAACCCCCGTCCGCTGCCGCGGCCGTAGCCGTGAGTTCCCAGGCCTCCAAGGCCCAGTCCACCACCGCCGCCGCCGGGGCCGCCGCCGCGTGTTCCGAGACCGCCAAAGCCGCCCGAGTCGCCCATGCCCGAAGAACGCAGGCCTGCCAACGACTGGTCGAGGCTGGCCATTGCCGAGCCGCCGAAAACCGATGAGGAGTTGTCTCCCGTGCCTCCGCCGCGCCCCTTCAAGAGGCCCAGGATTCCGGCCGATGTAGCAACCTTGCGATCGATCTTATCCTTGACTTCCCTGGGAACTTCCTTGCTGTCCTTCGACTTTGATTTCGACTCCACTTTCTTCCACTTGCCGGTGTCAGCAACCTTGATCTTCTCTTCTTTCTTCTTCTTTATCTCCTCGAAAGTCTTCTTCTCCTCGGCGTTCTGGCTGGGCATGATCAACTGTGCGAAACGGGCCGGGTTCTTCAGGTAGTCCGAAGCCTCGGCCTTGAACTCGGGAGTAGCCTGGATCAGCACCCACATGCCAACCGAGAACACCAGGCAAATCATGAACCACTTCGATAGTCTCATATCGGAAGAAGACAGCACACCCGCACTGAGACCCCGGGCCGGAGAGACATACTGAACTATGAAAGCCAGCTGACCCATCATCACCCTGCACTTTTCATCCAGGTCGAGGGCATAGGTGCGCACGGCCCCTGCGGAAGGCAAGCTGCCGACGTCAACGGGTTTTCCGTTCTTGCGGACCTCGATATCCATCCCGTTGGCAAGGTTGACGACACAGCCCGCCTTGCCCCCGGGACTTACCAGGGTATACAACTCGCCCCCGAACCTGTCCGTTGTTATCGATATGTTTGCATCAGGGGTGTCACCTACCGTGATCTTCTCGCCCTCGTTAAACTGCCGGGTATCGAGCACGACCTGGCCCCACATAACCTTTATTTCGACCAGCTTGGCTCCCTGCATGGGACGTTCCATAGCCAGAATCTCGCGCTCGAAAAAGTTCTGGCCGCTGATTGAAGATTCGATGTCGCTTGTTTTGGGGATCTCCCTGCGCCTTATGACCTCGGTTCGCGGTGCCGCCGGCATCGCGGGAGGACTTGCCGAGCGCACTGGGCTGCGCCGGGGAGGCCGCATGACGGGAGTAGGATCCTTCTGCTCGTCCGTGTCGTCCTCGCCGATTTCTGCTTCAAGGGCGCCTTCTGCCTGTGCGGCTTCTTCCCGGGTGTCGGCATCCTTCACAGACGGCCGGTCCGCCTTGGTGTCCACTTCGTCCGAACCGACACCGACGACGAATATCTCAACCTCACCGACAGAGATAGTATCGCCGCGTTTGACGCTGGCCTCGCGACGAATTTCCTCGCCGTTGACCTTGGTACCCTCCTCGGATCCAAGATCGCTCAGCAAGGCCGTGCCGTCTTCATCGCCGGCCTTGAGAATGGCGTGAATGCTCGACACCGAAGTGTCGTCAAGACACAAATTGGCCGCCGAACC
>CAZXHT010000211.1:0-2153 GCA_964640665.1 uncultured Myxococcales bacterium | reverse complement strand
AACATTAGCGATGCTGATGCCATGTTCATATCTGGTGAGGATAACAATTCTGTATTTGGACGCAGCCTTGCGGGCTTGGGAGATCTGGATTTGGATGGCTATGATGATTTGATCATCGGTAATCCCGATCTCAATGGGGATGATGTGGCCTATCTGTATTACGGACGACCCGATGCGTTCAACGGTGCCCAGGACATCTCCTCGGCCGATGCTATCTTTGAAGGAGCGACAACAGGTTTCGAGGGTTCGAATATCTCGAATGTCGGTGACTTAAACGGCGATGGGTATAAGGACATTGCTATAGGGGCCACTTACACAGGCGTCGATGGAGTTTTTGTATTTCTTGGAGGCGCTCAGCGACTTCTGGGCCAAAGACAGATATCGCAGGCGAACTCGCTTTTCTTCCTGGAACCCGATGAAAAGGATACCTGTCAAAACTGGGCCGGATCGGTCGTGGCAGGAGGCGGTGATACCAACGGGGACGGGTTTGACGATTTTCTGATTGGAGCGATGGATAACTGTTCTGGATCCGGCCCGGATGGTTACGTTTATCTGGTGCTGGGGGCGGGGTTCTAGGGCGGGTAGGCGATCACTCGATCAGTCATTTCTTCTTTTTTTCCTCCGCAATGTCTCCGATCGTGCTGAACACTTTCTTCCAGTAGCTCTCATTCTGATGCCCGCTCAGCAGGATCTTCTCAAGCGTCTTACGGTCTCGATCGCCGGCACTCTGAAAGCCGCTTATAAAAACCTCTCCCAGCTTGCGCTCTAAACCGGCCTGCTTCATCTGTAGCGCGGTTTCCTCTTGCTGGCGAACCCAATGCGAGTTTAAGACAAAACCGACCGCAAAGCCCAGGGCCAGGCAGGCGAACGCCACCAAAACGTTTACCAGGATCTTCTCGGTCTTCTTGCCCAAACGCTTGTCCAGGGCGCTCAGGCGCTTGTCCACGCTGGCCCGGTAGTTCTTGACCTCCTCAAGGATCTCGGTGACGGTCTTGATGTTGCCCCCCATCGTCTGCCAGCGCTTGTCCATGGTCTTCACGTGCTCGCCCATATCGGCGATGGCCGAAGACTTGATGGATTTCTCCAGGCCCTTGACCGCGGCCGCGGACTCGTCCAAAGAAACCCGCACCTGGTCCAGGCCCTCGGACACGGAACCTTTAACCGTCTTTTCAATCGCGCTCACCATTTCTTCGAGATAGTCAGCCATGCCCTCACCTGAAGAACCCGAACCCCCGGCCCAGGCCCTTGGAAAGATCCTTGCCCTTTTCCTTCTCTTTTGTCTTCGACTTCTCCTTTTGCTTCTCCTTCTGCTTCGGCTTCGACCTGTCCGCGCGCTTGCCCAGCTTGCGGCCAATTTCGCCCAGGTCGCTACGCGCGATCAACCGTTCGGCGATCTCCTTGAGCGCTTCTTTTTGCTCTTTCGTAAGATCGGTCTTTCCGGGAGATGGATTTCCTTCTTCCCTCTCCGGCTTCCAATCGACCGCCATTTCCTTGGGCCGGGCCCGGGACAAGGTTCGCTGTAACTCGGCCCGGCTCCCGAAGGCCTCCCGGCTCCAGTGCAGATCCACCCGCTCCCGGTGCCGGCTCATGCCCACATAAGCCGAATGCTTATCGAACAAGTCGCCGGCCAACACATGCGCCCGGTCGACGGTCACGCCCTGGCTCTTGTGCACCGTCGCCGCATAGCCGTGATCCAGGTGGCTGTACTGCCCGAAGTCGACCGATACCCGCTTGTGCCCGGGTCCGTCCAGTCGTATCACCGCGCCGTCCTTCTTCATCAGCTCGACGGTGCCAAGAGTGCCGTTCTTGACTTCGAGGTTCCTGTCGTTTCGCATGAAATACACCCGGTCGCCGGCGGCGAACTCGCGCGGGCCGCGCTCGGTCTGCACGCTAAAATCCCGGCCCAGCTCGCCGGCGTCCCGGCGAATCTGCTTCGCCTGCAGGTTGAGCTCCCGAACCTCGTCCCGGCGATAGGCAAGCATGATCTGGGTCTCGCGCGGCAACTCCCGGCGGTGCTCGTCCCAGGCCTGAACAATGGCCCGCAGCGCGTCCTCCTGGCTCTCGTGGGCGTGGACGTGTCCCCTCTCCTGGTACGCGCAAACCCGCCAGAGACTTGCACTGGCTTGGTGGTTCCTGACTGGTGTGAGTGAAAC
>CAZXHT010000210.1:0-2180 GCA_964640665.1 uncultured Myxococcales bacterium | reverse complement strand
TCTGGTGCGAAAGAAATCTTACGCCCGAGGAACTGGCCGATTCGATCTTGCGTGTCTTGGCAATCGGCTGCCGGGATCAAAACCCGGGCAGAACACGCAAAAAGTGGGGCGTCCTTGGTTTGTAGATAAGCCGTCAACCTGTTACTCTGTATTCCGTTCGTATAGAAGAACCTGAGTCGCAGCAAGTTGAGAAAAGAACAGGGAAGGTGCGCCTCCGTGAATATCATCATTTTTCAAGGAGTTAGCTGATCACCGATGCAGGTTTGGGTAGGATTCTCCCAACTCCCCAATCTGTGATTTCAGGTCTGAGATCGACACTTGCTTTCTCGGAGTCATCGTTGTCTCCATTTCTGGCCGACTGTAGGCGCTGGAATCGAGAACGCCAGCATTTTCGAGGTAATTCAGTCATTGCCCTGATCTAGGATCCGCTGGCAGATCTCTCTATTGTGAAGAGTGAACCGTTCTCACCGAAGGCAGGGACAACGGTGTCAACCATGAGAAAACTGTTTCGACATTCATATAATCGGCAACATCCTAAACGGTTATTAACGAAATAATCCCCGCAATCTTGCGGGTTGTGCCCGCCTCAGTTAGATATTCCCGCCAGGCCGGCGCCGAAGGGTAGGCGGAAGGTGAGCCCCACCATGATGGTCAGGTAGTTCATGCCCCACAGCCGTCGGTAGCCCAGCGAGACGCCCAGCCCGGCGCTCCACTCGCCGTACAGGGCGCCGATGGCACCTGCCGACGATCCCATGCCGCCGCCTGTTTTCTTGGCGTAGCTGGTGGAGGCAGTGCCGCTCCATTCCAAGAACGCCCCCAGCGATCCCCCCGGTCCGACCTCCGCCCCGTCACCGAAGCCGGACAGAACCACCTCGGCGTCGGCCACCAGCGAAAGCCGCAATCCGCTTTCGTCTTTTTCGGGAGTCAGGGGAAACCAGGCTCCCTCGAGGTAGAAGCCGTGGTACAGCAGGTTCGGCTGCCCCTCGGGCCACAGCCACTGGGCCAGGTAGCCGCCGCCCACGTCCCAGCTTCGCCCATGCCAGCCGTTGAATCCCTGCATCGGGTTGATGCCGGCGCGCAAATGAAGCATCTTGGCCGATCCCGATTCTTCTAACTGGCCGTCCTCCTGAAGAGATGGTATCGAGCCGTGGGCGCTTATTCCGCCTATCTCGATGCGGGCCGGGATGGACACGTATGGCATCAGGCAACCGCCCGAGCCGCAACCCGTGGTCGCGGCCAGCCCCGCCAATGCCAGTAAGGCCATGATGAACAGTCGGCGCTTCGATGACATGACTCGATCTTAGCCCAAGACGCACGCGGACACAAATGCAAAGAGCACCAGAACCCGCCTGACTCGATTTCTTCAGCCGTCGTTGGACAACAGGAGCTTCACATCCAGCGCATCCTGCTCGCGGCCGGTTGCTGACTTGTTTTTAATCAGATCTTCGCGGTGAATTACAAGCAGACGCTCGCCTTCGTATTCTGACTCTACCCGTCTTTTCCAGGCCGAGTCGAAATCCAGGCCGTCGATTGCAGTCACCAGATCGATCCTGTTTGGAGGTACGCCTAGCTGAATTACTTTTCCGGGAGTGCTGATATCGGTCTCGTCGATGTCCAGCTTGCCGAAACCGAAATCAGACAGAGCCGCCAGTAACCTGGCCGCGTTTTCCGTGCCGGATCTTATCCAGAAATCTATGTCCTTGGTAAACCTGGGCCAGCCGTGAAAAGCGAGCGCATGTCCTCCGATGAGAAGGTAATCAACCTTTCTCTCGTTCAAGCACGCGATAAACTCTTTGAAATCCTTGCTCAGGCTCATTTCGCAACCGCAGGTACTCTCGCACGCACTCGCCTACCGCGTCAAGCCGCTGCTGCGGGGTCAACTTGCTCCAGTAGGCCGCTTCGTTCTTATCGGCCTCGGCATGAGAGTCGAAAACCGTGATAGTTTTGCCCGTGGTCACTTTTGCCTCACCATGAATATTATGGCATCTTCGCCCAGAAGTGGCTAGACGGCAATTATAATCTGATTATCTGCAATTATAGAGTTGCAAATATAATGGAGCACTCACCGATTGTCACCGGCGAGGTTGCTTGGGTTTCCATGAGAAGCGACTGGTGGTTCCACCGGTTCTATCACCGGCGCCGTCAAAAAGGGAACCTCCCAGGCTCACCTGGTGAATGCG
>CAZXHT010000209.1:0-2185 GCA_964640665.1 uncultured Myxococcales bacterium | reverse complement strand
CTTTCTCAACCGGGAATTGCTCGATCAAGGACACGCTGTTCCTGAGATCTGAACTTCGGCTAATCCAAAAAAAGGTGCCAGCCGATCCGCAACATCTTGATAAATAGAGGACTTCTCTGTTCTCCGAAGTCCATGACACCTGTTCCTATTGATACCATCTAAAATTAAAGTCGCTTCTGTTTTTTTGTTGCCATTTCCGCGGTCTGTGCGGCACCTGATTTGCAATGGTGTGTAGTTATGAACTCTTTGAATCTTGATTGGCGGAAATTGTGCCCCTATGGCAAGGGCCTCAACATACGCTTCAACTGTTTTTTCACTTTTCCCTCCCCTTGGGTAAATGAATTTGGACCAGGTTAAATCAGAAATATTGATTTCCATCGGCTATCCTATAGGCAAATGGGGCCCATTCACGGGTAGCCCGCACTGTATCCACCTGTTCTGCTTAGCAAGTTTGTGTGCCTTTTGCCTGGCTTCAATTTTATCGAATCGTTTCAAACCAGGATCGACTTATCTCTATGTGTCAATGCTTCGTGCGGCGTGCAGAGTGCAACGTGGCGGAAAAGCGCCAAGGTCTTCATGGCTTGCCTGGAATACCCATCACTTTACCCAATTTCCCGCCCAGTACCCAATTCACCAGGATTTCAACTTGTCAGTCAGCAGCCCCAAGCGGGGCAATTCCCCGGACCGACCCCTGGTAGACATCTGTGCTTATTCTTCGCCGCTCTCGATCAATTTCCATTCCCCTCGCTCCGACGCCAACCACCCATCGAGGTGCGCCTTCACAGCTTCCGCCTCCGCGATCAGCGATTGCAACTCGGACTGGGAGGGTTCGAAAGACCCATCGTACAGGCCATCCGCGCGCATGCGACTGAAGCGAGAGAGCAACCGGAGTTTGTCCCGGGGATAGCCGATGGTGCTGTCCAGGGTCTGCAAGGCCATTGCGTGGTGACCACCCCGCGAATTCGGCCGCAGACCGTTGGCCCGCAGGGCGGTCAGGCCTACCTGCAGCAGCGCCTCATAGGCCAGATCGAACCGGCTGCCCGGGCTGATCTCCTCGGTCTTGGCATCGGCCAGCTTGGTCTCGATCCCGCGCAACATACGCTTGATCTCCTCCGGGTCGGAAGCCTCGGCCTCGAGGCCGAGGCCAACAAGCTTCTCAAGCATCTGGCGGCTCCCCCAGGATGGACGTCAGCGGCCCCGACAGCACCCGGCCGAGGAAGCCGTCTTTTTGCGCAAGGCGCTGCGCGAACTCCTCGTTCGAAAACACGCGCAGGCCGATCTCCCGGTCTATGGTCCGCTCGACGGGCGCCACGGCGGCGGCCGCCCGCTCCAGGTCGAGGGCGCCCACGATAAGCAAATCCACGTCGCTTCGGGCGTGATCGGCGCCCTTGGCCACGGAGCCATAGACGGCGGCGAAATCGATCTCGTCTGTCAGGGGGAGCAAGGCTTCTTCCAGCAGGACTGGCAAACCGCAGGTCTTGTGAACGATGGATTGCAACTCCGGGAACACCGGGTGAGCAGTGTTGGCCCTGTAGGCCACCCGGTTGCCGTCCCGGGCGCGCTCCACCAGATCGGCCCTGCGGAGCCGACCCAGCTCTTGCTGCAAGGCACCAGGGCTGATCCCAGTCAGCCGGGCCAGCTCCCGCAGAAAGAAGCGGCGTTCAGGCTGGCCGAAGAGCAGGATCAACACCGCCCGGCGGGTCTTGCCGAACAGGATGGTAGACGCGCTGTCCATGTGTTCTTAATAACAGAACAATTGTTCTTAAGTCCAGAACAATGTTGCTCGACGAACATGTCTGTCGTGCATGAAGATGGGGACGGGTCCGCCGGATTTTTGTAAGCCTCCGGGTCCGACAGCTTTAGGTAAGCCTCCGGGTCCGACAGCTTTAGGTAAGCCTCCGGCACTCTCGGTTACATCGCCCTCGATGACCGGCGGTACAAGGTATGTTTTTGGTTACCACTACCCAAGTTGCTCAAGCCGCACCCCGTCTCTCTTAACATACCGAGATAACAGGGTGTTTAGATTTGAAACACGGATTTTAGGTTGTGTTGGCGTCGTGGTCAAGGATTTTGTTTTCTGTCAGCCGAACATGGCTTTCGCTTTGCTATGATCGCCGAGCAGCTCGTCCACCTCGGCCGTGTACTCGGGAACCTCGAAGGAAACCTTTACGTGGCTCTGGGCGCC
>CAZXHT010000208.1:0-2228 GCA_964640665.1 uncultured Myxococcales bacterium | reverse complement strand
CCACGCAGTCGGCAAGTTTCAGACAGTCGTTGTTGTAGGTGGCCGTCAGCGTCTTCTTGTCTTTAACACAGCGCGAGATCAGCTTGTCCACCTCGGGGTCTTCCGCCTTTACCGGCGAGCGGCCCTCGACAAACATCGGTATCTTCCAGTAGCTGCGCGTGCTGGGACGCTGGCAGCCGATGACCAGCTTCCCGGGCTTGCCGTTTTTGTCGGTGCTGTCGGCAACGATCGCGGCCATCACGGCGCCTACGAAACCCAAGCCCATTACCACTACTATCTCCCGGCCCTCGGCCCGGGCCTGCTCGGCCAGGCGCTTCATCTTCTCGAACTCGGCCGGGTAGTCTTCCGGGGCGGGCAGGGGATACTTCTTGCCTGAAGGGCTTATTGCGTATTGTTTGTCTTGTGACATTCGGTTACTCCGTTTGGATAAGACGGGGACGCGCCATTATTTGATTCTCCAGACCGGCAGATTGGGTGGAGTTTCGTTCATCATCACGCGATTCGGGGCGCACGCCGTGCGGCCGTGCAGATCCTGACTCATTTCAAAGGTAGCGCTCGAGCCCGCCGGCCGTTTTCATCGACAACTATGATTGCTCCATTTTCCAAGAGGGTCTCTAATTGCCGCAGGGCAGCGACCAAGACTCCGATGAACTTCTCGGACAATACATCTTGGGTCCTGACCTGGATTACGCTAGGTGCCGTGCCCTTCATCGCGGCCAATATTGCTGAGAAATCCAGGTCATGCGTTACCACGACGGCCCCGTTCTCCCTCGCCCATTCCATGACCACCGCATCGGGGGCGCGGGGGTTGCCGACTTCCATCCAATGCGAAGCCTCGAAGCCAGCCTTGCGCAGTGGCCCGAGGAGTCGCGGAGAGATGTTCATGTCAAGAAGCAGCTTCACCCCTGTCCCACCAGGACCTCGATCTCCTCGGACCGCCAAGCCGCGTAGGCAAGGGCCTCACGCACATCCTCGGGCTCCAGATACGGATAGGCGGCAAGCACCTCCGCTTCGCTTTTGCCCGCGGCCAGAAGCCCGACGATGGCTCCTACCGTCACTCGCAAGCCGCGGATGCACGCTTTTCCACCCATGACCATGGGGTCTACCGTGATTCGCCTCAAAGCATCCATTCCTGGTCCCTCCTCCTGGGTAGTTCCATTACAACACCCGATTCGTCTACGTATAGGATGTACGTCTCAGAATCCCCCAATAAAAAAAGCGTCCCATTATTTGATTCTCCAGACCGGCAGATTGGCCGGCAGATCTCGGGCGCTGTCGTCGCAGACGAAGATCGCCTCGGCGTCCATGACGCCTACCCGCTCGGGATGCACCGAAAGCGGGTGGGCGCCGCTTGCGTCCACTACTCCCAGCACCTGGATGCCTCCGTTCATGGTTGCGAAAAGTCTCAGACACATCTCGGTGATCTCGGTGTTTCCCCACAGGACTACTCTCTTGACGCCCTGGGCGGCCATCGATTCGATGGCATCGGCCACTTTTCTCTCGGCTTCCTGGTAGCTGCGCATGCTGCGCTTGATGAAATGGTAAGTCAGCCGGCTCTTCTCGGCCACCCCGGCGGGCGTCAGCAGGTAAAGATACCTGCGCTTTTGCGGATTGTCGCGTACACGCTGCAACTTGACCATGCCCTTGTCCACAAGTTTCCTGAGCACGAAGTTTACCTTGGACAGGTTCAGGCCGGTGCATTCTGCGATCTTGCGCTGGTGCAGATCGGGCCCGCCCGAGAGACTTTCAAGAACCGAAAGTGTGGATTGGTCTTCCAGGATCATGATAAGCAGCCTCCGGCCCCCTCGGTTACATCACCCTCGATGACCGGCGGTACAAGGTATGTTTTTGGTTGCCACTATCCAAGTTTCTAAAGTCGCACCCCGTTTCTCTTAACACACCGAGATAACAGGGTGTTTAGATTCGAAACACGGATGCTAGGGTATGTCGCGGTTCAGGTCAAGGGTTTTTTAAACTTTTCACCCCGAAGGGGTGAGGGAACATAGCCTGGGGCTTCAGCCCCAGGAAACGTAGATAAAAAATTTGCGCCCTGAAGGGGCGCGGCTTGCAGCGCCCCTTCAGGGCGCAAAACCTTACGACGTCTGATCCTGGGGCTAAAGCCCCAGGCTGTGTTCCCGCGCCCCTTCAGGGCGCAAAAAACTCCAACATCTATCTTTTCACCCCGAAGGGGTGAGGGAACATAGCCTGGGGCTTCAGCCCCAGGAAAC
>CAZXHT010000207.1:0-2236 GCA_964640665.1 uncultured Myxococcales bacterium | reverse complement strand
CCTACTTTCCGCAGGTCAAGAATGCCCTTTTTCGTGAATTTTGTCACCCCCTCATTGGCCATAGACTGAAGTCGGAATCTCCAGCAAGTCAAGGACCATGCGCTGGACATCGGTCAGTTCGTCCCAGAACGTTTTGACTGGTCGACCGTTCTCGAAGAGCCGATGTCGCCGAAGCGACTCGAACAGGCCCAGGATCTTGTCCGCCGTGGGTGCCCGACACTTACGTTCCTCCGGGTACAGGGGGATGGACTTGAGGCCGCGCGCTTTCATGGCATCGCGGACCTGGCGCTCGATGAGCGCGTGGATCGTTACGGCGATGAAGAAAAGGAAGAGGTACGCCTCGATCCGCTCAGGCGTCTTGAAGTTCACCGGCACGACCTCGGCGGCGGTCTTGAGTTGCTCATGGCGCTTCTCGATGAAGGGCTGGTACTTGTAGATCGACAGGACATCCAGCGGTGTCATCCGCTCCGCGGGTAGGTCGGTGATCAGCGGGAAGATTCCGTCCGCGGCGGCCGAGGCCTTGATGGCATCGACATCCAGCGTGACCACCGGCCGGTAGATCGATTTCACCTGACAGGCGTAGCGGGTGTTTTTACCGGGCCTGCCAGGCCCCTCCTGCTTGTAGGTCTCATCTTCGTGAGTCTCGATCACTACCTTCACCCAAGCGCGCGTGTCGGTCTGATCGAGGATGTGATCCACTGCGGCCTGGACCTGCTCGCGGGTTTTGAGTTTTCGCTTGCCGGCGCGCTCGCCAAGCCTGTGAAGATCCTGTCGCGCCGCCTGGATTGCGTTGTCGCGGTAGTGCTCATCGCGCTTCCATTTCTCCGAGCTGCGATACCAAATGATGCGGTTGCCTTCCGAACTCGTCGCTGGATCTTCCACGGCCTCGAAGCGCTCGGGCGGGCCGTGCTTGCGCCGCAGATGAGGACGATCCCAGATGACCTGCCAGTCCACCGGGTTGTGCTGGATCCATTCCTTGAAGCGTCCGTCCTCTTTCCTCGTGCGAGGCAGCACGGTGATGAAGTGACCGCCCTCGCCGGTGATGAACGCCATGTTCTCCCGGCTACACAGCTTGCTGTCGGCTATGTAAATAAACTCCGAGCTGCCTACGATCTTACGAAGCGATTTCCAGATGCCAATGTGGGTCTTGTCATCGCTCGTGTTTCCATCGTACACGTTGTAGTGCAGCGGCACCGCCCCGTCGTTGCTGACAGTAAGCGACCAGACGAGCTGCTTGAGATCGTTCCTGTGGTCCTTGTTGTGGCCATGAACGATGCGCAGACGGCGGCGGCCGTCCCGGCGCGGCACCTTCTCGCGGTACCCCCCCGAGAAGGTAATGCTGGTCGAGTCGTTGTGAATCCGCTGTAGGTCGATGCCGAACTCCTCCACCATATGGATGACGATTCGAGTAACCATAGTCCGCCTATCGGCTACGAATAGCTTGTCCAGGGTCCGGCCCAGTCGGTCGTCGTTGATCAGGCGGATCTTGTTTTGCTGAAGCTCCAACCGTTCTGGGTCGAACTGGCGAGTCCACTCCGGCACGGCGTAAAGCGGGTGGCGTGAGAGCGTGAAGTTGCGCACCAAGAGCATGGCGCTGTCTACCGGCGGCAGCTTGAGACGGGAGTCCGGTACCCCGAGGAGTTCTTCGAAAAATGCGCGCACGCGTAAGCGCTCAAGGAACGGTTGGATGATCGGGAGTCCTCCCAGAGAAAGCGACTCCAGGTCAAATGCGTCGGTAAATGTTTTTTCACTCATCATGGCATCTAGCTCCACAAGAGAAAGTGCTTGACAACCATCTAGTCTGTCCGTATCATTACGGCCAGACTATGTCAAGGAGTTATTCTCTTGCCTGCCATTCATCTGACACGAAGGAAGGAAGAGGCCCTACGCCGAATTCAGGAAAAGTACGAGCAGATCAAGTCAGAGCTTGATGATATCGGATTCGTCGTTCAAGGATCCGTCACTGAGCGCTGGAAGAAGTGCGGCAAGCCGGCATGTCGCTGCTACAACGATCCAGATGAGTGGCATGGGCCATACTATCAATGGAGCTGGAAGATCGATGGCAAAACATTTTCGGTCTCGCTGACGAAAGAGCAGGCTACGCTATGCCGTCAGTGGGGAAAGAACAACAAGAAGATTGAGACCATAATTAAGCGCCTGCGCAAGCTCTCCTTGCGGGCAACACGGATCTACGATATTGCTAAAAAATGACGTCCGCGACCTGCGGAAAGTAGGT
>CAZXHT010000206.1:0-2247 GCA_964640665.1 uncultured Myxococcales bacterium | reverse complement strand
CGCTGACAGCGCTTCGCTCCCGAGGAGCATTCATCGGAGCAACTCGAACTACTGGCCTCGTTGCCCGACTCGGAATCGATCCGCACCATCTCCATGAACTGTTCGACCATCCGTTCGGGCATTGCGGGCCTCCTTGGAGTTTGTCGAGAGGCAAACAGTCTATCACGCCCGGACTGTGACACGCTGCAAAAAAGATAGTGGCTTGCATTCGGGTGCGAGAGTTGGATAGCATTGGACCTACAGGTGAACATATACCCGGGAGGAACGGCATGCACGGTATCACCGGAGTGGCGTTGGAAGTCGATCTGGGAACGCGCAAGATCGAGCGCATCAAGATCGACGAGAAGCTGTGGCGAGACTACCTGGGCGGCGCGGGCCTGGCGGCCAGGCTTTTCTTCGAGCAAGAGGACGTCAATCTCGACCCTCTCTCGGCGGAAAACCCGCTCTATATCATGTGTGGCTTGCTTGGCGGTTCGAAGATCCCCGGCGCCTCTCGTTTCGCAATCTGCGGAAAGTCTCCGCTGACCGGTATCTGGGGCGAGTCGACCTGCGGCGGCAGCTTCGCCCCCGAGCTGAAAGCAGCCGGCTACGACGCCGTCATCGTGCGCGGGGCGTCCGACGTTCCGCTGACGCTTTCGATCGACGATCAGCGAGTCGAGTTGGTCGATGCCGCGGGTTTGTGGGGCAAGGACGCCTACCAGACGGTGGACGAGCTGAAGGGGTTCTTCGGAAAGGGCAAGGCCGCGCGGGTCTTGTGCATCGGGCAGGCCGGAGAGAACCTGGTAAAGTTCGCGGCCGTCTGCCACGACAAACACGACTTTGCCGGGCGCACCGGGATGGGCGCCGTGATGGGCGTAAAAAAACTCAAGGCCGTAGCCTGCCGCGGCAGCGGCAAGATCGAGGCGCACGACGAAAAAGCGCTCGCCGAGCTGCGCAAGGCCATCTTCGCCCGCATCCGCGAGTCGGTGCCGGCGCAGAGCCTCACGGAGATGGGCACCAACTCGTCCATGGACCTGGGCATGATGACCGGCGACGTGCCGATCAAGAACTACCGCGTCGGCGAGGCGCTCGAGATCTCGGCCGAGATCGGCGGCCCGGCCATGACCGAGAAGTTCCTGGTGAAACCCGGAGCCTGCAGCAATTGTCCGATAGCCTCCAAGCGGGTGATGAAGAATGAGGAGGGCGAATACAAGATGGAGCAGGGCCCCGGCCCCGAGTACGAGACGGCCGCGGCCTTCGGATCGTTGTGCCAAAACTCGGATGCCGCGTCGATCCTGAAGATCAACGAGTGGTGTAACCGCTATGCCATGGACACGATAAGCGGCGGGTCGACCGTCGCCTTCGCCATGGACTGTTACAATGAGGGCATACTTTCCAAAGACGACCTGGGCGGGTTGGATCTGAGTTGGGGCAACGCGGCCGCGATTCTCGAGTTGGTGCACAAGATAGCCAAGCGCGAGGGCATCGGGGACATCCTGGCCGAGGGCAGCCGCGAGGCCGCGCGCCGGATAGGCAAGGGGGCCGCCGAACTGACCGCCGAGATCAAGGGGCTAGAGCTGCCGATGCACGACCCGCGCGGCTGGCACGGGCTGGGGCTAGCCTACATGATGTCCAACCGCGGCGCATGTCACAACGCCCACCTGATGCATCCCATCGAGCAGGGCATGGTCGACTGGACCGATATGGGCTTCTCGGACAACTACGACGGCCAGAGCGACGAGGGCAAGGGCGAGGTGGTCAAGCGGGCCGAGGATTTCGGCGTGCAGTGCAATTCGCTTCTGCTGTGTACCTTCGACATGTGGACCTTCGCCTCCGGCGATCCGCTGGCGGCGCTCCGTGCCTTCTGCGGTCTTGATCTGACAATGGACGACTACCTGAAGATCGGCGCCAGAACCTGGCTGATAAAGAGGGCGCTAATCAACCTGATGGGTGTAACAGCCGCCGACGATCGCCTGCCCAAGAAGGTGTTGATACCGCTTCCCGACGGCGGCGCGGCCGGTTCGGTGCCCGACTCCGAGAAGCTGCGCTCTGACTACTACGCCGCCCGCGGTCTAGACCAGCAAGGCCGGCCAACCCGAGCCGTGCTCGAAGCCGCGGGTCTGGCAGACGTCGCCGAAAGGCTGCACGGCGCGAGTTGACACGCCTCTATGGCAGCGCCCGCTTGATGAGCAGGCGCAAGGTAAGTCCTCTGGGGAAGCCGCCCTGGGGATGGCCGCTTTCGGCACGGAAATGAAACTCGTTGTAATA
>CAZXHT010000205.1:0-2255 GCA_964640665.1 uncultured Myxococcales bacterium | reverse complement strand
CCTGCTTCATCGGCTGCCGGTTGATCACTTCCTATCGGGTTCTCCCTCTCGATGGCCAGCTCGGCTTGCGGGTCGCATTCGGTCGTGAGGATTCGTCTGGCCTGTTCTTCGTCCGGCTCGAACACCTGCAAGCGGACTCCTCCGAACATGATTGGGACGCCGGTCATCTGAGCGGCATGCTCGTCCGGAATGAACGCCGTGATGCCGCTGGCCTCGAGCCGCTCCCGCGACAGAACCGCCTGGATGCCGTCGTTGAAGGTCGCCACCGTAATCAACTTGCTTTCTCTGTCCTCCGCCATGAGTGGCAGACGGTTATCACGAAAGGCAACTCGGTGACAACTTCCTCTTTTGTCATACCTCCTTGCTATCCTCATTGGTAAGGAGGTCAAGACAATGAGAAAGCCAAGAGACCAGAAGCGAACCTGCAAATGTTGCGGCCAAAAGCCGGCCGTTTTCATCTGCCGCGGCCGGGTCCGGCGAGACAGGCATCATGATTT
The DNA here is from genome assembly GCA_964640665.1 of uncultured Myxococcales bacterium. Lineage (GTDB taxonomy): Bacteria > Myxococcota > B64-G9 > B64-G9 > B64-G9 > DATKYQ01. The sequence continues at coordinate 1,758 of CAZXHT010000205.1, read as the reverse complement.
GTGCTTCAGGTGTTTCAGGGCGGTGCTGGATCGACAGAAGGCGAGTGCGCTTGCGGCCGCGTAAAGACTTGCGTCAAACCGGCAGCGTAGACGCACAATCGGGAAAGGTTAATCGGCCATATCTTTCACCGCCGCCTCCAGCGCTTTGACCACTCCGTCCTCCGTGCACAGGCCCTCGCCCTGACCCGCTCGCTCGCTGGCCGATCGCTTCAGGTCGAACAGGGTCAGCGACACCTTGCACTTTTCGCCCAGCTTGAGCACCTGGGTCGACAGGCTCTTCTCGGCGGCCAGCTCCTTGCCAATCTCGATCTGGCAGGATTCTTCGTAGCAGGCCTTGTAGGACTCGGTTTTCTGCGCCTGGATGCGCTGCTTCAATTGCGAGCGCGGCACGACCTGGTAGCGCCGCCGGGTCAGCAGCGTGCAAAGCCAGTCGACGAGGCGATCGAGCGTACCGGGGTCCAACTCCAAACCCTTGACCTCTATGTCGAACACCGCCACCACCGCTCGCTGTGCATTGCCGGTTGCCGGATCCGCCGCAGCCTGTCCGAGGGCTGGCCGTTCGCCGGATCGAGTAGACAGCCTGCGCGCCTTCAATCGATTTAGCATCCGGATGCCCGATTTGCATTCGGCGCGGATGGCGCCTCTGTATTGGCAGCTCCTTGCCCGTTCCATCCCCTCGATCGCCCGATCGATGTCGGCACCATTCTCAATCAGGCTGTTCGCCACGTCCTCGTGGTTATATTGCGCTGCAAACCCTAGCGCTACCATTCCTTGCCAACTGACCTGGTCAACTTTCGCGTCCCGTTCGATTAGCAATTTCACCACCTCGGCCCGTCCCTCCACTGACGCCCACATCAGCGCCGAGACGTAGATGTAGTTGTCGGTCAGCTCATTCACATCCGCACCTTTGTCCAGCAGGGCCCTGACGGCTTCTACGTCCCCTTTTTCTGAGGCGCTGTGCAGAGCCGGCATGCAGGCCGACTGAAGGGCGACGACAACCAGGATCGACATCGGCAAACGCAAGCTCGTCAAGATAAACCTCCTTATGGTTCTTCTCTCTGCACGTTGGTAATCATGGAAATTCGGGTGTCCCCAGGCACCTCGGGTTGCAGGTACACCTCCACCACCCCGTAAGAACCGTTCACTTCTTCTTCAGCGCGGACACGGCATCGCGGACCTGCTGCATGGAGAAGCCGTGCCTTTTTCGCAGGTGGCCCAGGCGTTCGTTTGAGGACGTGTTTGCGGGGAGGTTCAGCTTCTTGATGATGGCGCCGGCGGGGACGCCGGTGAGGCGCTGGACGTCTCCGAGAGACAGGCGGCCGTTGATCTCCTGTTGGCGCAGGCCTCTCTGGCCCAGGCCTCTCTGGCCCATGCCTCTCTGGCCCAGGCCTCTCGGCTTCTGATTACCTTGGCGCCGGGTGGTTGGCTGGGCTTTGTGGGGCACCGCGTCGCTGTCGACGCCTTCGATCTTGCCACCGGAGAGCTTGGTGACCAGGTCACGCACCTGTTGCAGTTCGAAGCCGTAGCGCCGTCTCAGCCGGCCCATGTTCTGGTCGAGGGGGGCGTCCTGAGGCAAGCCGAGTTCCCGGGCGATCTTCTTCGCCGAAATCCCGGTGGCCGTCTCAACGTCTGCAAGAGACAGGCGGCCGTTGATCTCCACTTTCTTCGGCTGTTCCTTCCCGGCGGCGACTTCTTCCACCGGAGGCGCCGGAGGCGGATCCGCGGTCCTTCCCCTCCCGGCCCCGGCCCGGTGGCCGA
>CAZXHT010000204.1:0-2315 GCA_964640665.1 uncultured Myxococcales bacterium | reverse complement strand
GACCGACCTTGTTGTTCCGTCTGATGCAACACTCTCGCCGTCACACCTTTTTCTTCGAAAGCCTCCCCTGACTCGCCTTGCTCCGGGGGGCTTTCTTGCTGGCCTTTTTCTTGGCCCTTCCCTGCCTGCGATCCAATTTTTGCTCGGCCAACTTGCCGCTCGCTGCCTTGCTGCGACCGGCGGTTTCTTCATTTCGGTAATTGGTCGCCCCCTCTTCCAACATGCGCGCCACTCTTTCGCGCAAGGCCGCGGGTTTCAACACCTCGCAGCTTGGAGTCCAGCTTAATATCCAACGGGCAATCTCGTCCGATACCGGTACCCTTAGCTCCAGCAGACAACCGCCGTCTTCCAGTACCCGCAACTCCTGGCTTGGATGCCAAACGCTTTCCTTTATGTAGCGAGCTGCATCGGCTTCGAACTTCAAGATCACTTCCTCGGCCGGACCGAGGTAGGCGCCGAAAGCGTCGGCCATGTATGATTCTAGATCGAAGTCATCGGGGCGCTCGAACTTCTTGCCGGTCGGCGAGGGCATGCGCACCCTGTCCAGCGCGAAGTTGCGAAGAGCCTTACGCAGGTGGCAGTGACCCACCATGTATAACGTTCCATCGTGGTGGAACAAGCCGTAGGGATCCACCACACGGCGCTTGCTGTTGCCGGTCGAGAATGCCTTGTAGGTCAGCTCTACCGACTCCTGACTCGCTATCGCTTCTTTCAAGACATGGACAATCGCCCGGATGCGTCCGTAGTCGTGAATCGGACCGCCTAGGTGGGCGAAAGAGCCACGATACTTTTCCAGGTAGCGACAGACCTGCTCCGGAAGCTGGGCGCGGATCTTGGCCATGGCCGCTTCGAGAGACTCCGACAAGACGGTGCCGGCGAGAGGACGCATCATCCGCCTGGCCGCCTCGATGGCCATCAACTCGTCCGCCGTAAACGGAATGGAGGTCGCATGCCGGAAACCCTCGATGAACGCCCAGCGCACCTTGCGCCCGGCTCTTTCGTTGAACAACGGAAAGCCCGCCTGCTGCAGCGCCTGCAGGTCGCGGTATATGTTGCGCACCGACCAGTTCAGCTCGGCGGCGATCTCGGCCGCGCTCATGCCTGCTCGCCGCTGCAGCAACAGTTGTATTAGCTGCCACTGGCGCGAGAGCTGATCTCCTCGCATCCCGCCGCTCCTGTTACAACTCGATCGGTTTCAACCTAGCACGTGACTCTGACACATGCGGTCGCACGTCGTCCCCCTCCCTGGGGATTACTTCTCTCTCGGCCGTTTGCTCGGATGATATGGCCGGTCGCTTTGGGCCGTCAAGCCGCGATTCCACGATTCCATACCCATATAAGAGGACCCGAGGGGCCCGATTTGGCCGGTTGATCGAAAAAAAAATGAAAATAATTCCCGAGCCGTTTTAATAACAGCGTTACTCTTGTTATTAATATGTTGACATGCTCTGGCGGAAACTGGTAATTCGCTCTCATGAACTCGATAACAGCAAATAAACAGGAGTATCACGATCTGCGGCAAAAACTGGCCGACTTGCTACAAAAAGGCCGGCTGCAGGCCGTGCAGGCGGTCAGCCTGATCGCCAATCTTACCTACTGGCAGGTGGGCAAGCACCTGAACGGCGCCGTGGTGCCTGAGGACAAGCGAACATCCAGCGCCTTTCTGCAATCGCTGGCCACCGATCTGGGCGTCAGCCCTTCGCTGCTCTATCACTCTTTGCGCTTCTTCCGCGCCTACCCGCGCGGCCTGCCCAAAGAGCCGGACGCCGCCAAGCTGGGCTTCGGCTCGCACGTTTTGCTGCTGCCCATCAAGGACGAGAGCGAGCGGCTCTACTACATCGGGCGCGCCGTCTCCGAGGGCTGGTCGCGAAGCAAGCTCAGACGCGCGGTCAAGAGCGGGCTTTTCGCCCGCGAGAGCGGACAGACCTTGGACGCTCCCGCGGCCACGCTCGAGCGGCCTTTGCCCGGGCTGCATCGATACGTCGGGATCATCGAGAAGATCGTCGACGGCGACACGCTCGACGTGCGCATCGATCTGGGCTTCGACGTCTGGCGGCTCGAACGCATCCGGCTGCGGGGCGTCGACACCCCCGAGATGGATACGGCCGAGGGCAAGGCGGCCCGCGAGTTCGTCGTGCAGGCGCTTTCGGGCGTTGCCTCGGTCGCCTTCAAGACCTACAAGACCGACATCTACGCCCGCTACATCGCAGACGTCTTCTACGATCCGGCCGCCGAAGACAAGACCGACCTGATCGAAAAAGGGCGCTTTCTGAACCAGGAGCTGCTCGACGCGGGACAGGCGCTGCCGATGGGCT
>CAZXHT010000203.1:0-2381 GCA_964640665.1 uncultured Myxococcales bacterium | reverse complement strand
CGCTTCGTCGCCAGCCTGGTGATCGCGCTTGCGCTGGCAGGCCCGGCCGCGGCCGTTAGATCCAGGCTGGGGCCCGGCTTGTTGCGTATCTGCAGACAGCCCAACCCGCCCGGCGCTGAGATAACTCTGATGACCGTCTGGAAGCAGGTATCCGGGTCTACGCCGGACAGGGGAGCGTGCCTCGGCCGGGTATGCGTGCTGCGCGTCCGGGCTTCGTCCCTTGCCGATCTGGCGGCCCGGCCGGATCTACTGGTCGCCAGACTTCCGCTCGTGTTTCGGCCGCGGATGGATCTGGCCGGTCCGCGGGCCGGACTGAACCTGGCCCGGATCGAATCGGGCCTTTCGGGTAAAGACGTGCTGATCGCCGTGATCGACACCGGAGTCGACTGGACCCATCCCGACTTCATAGACGACCAGGGACGCACGAGGGTGGCCTGGCTGCTGGATCAGACGCAACCCCCGCACGGTGACTATCCGGATCTCGAAGCCCTCGGCGGCGGCGCCGTTTACTCTGCCGATGATTTGCAGGCCGTTTTGGACCACGGAACAGGGCCGGCCATGGGCGCCGCCATGGACGTGATCGGCCACGGCACCCACGTGGCCGGCATCGCGGCCGGATCGGACGCTGTCTACACCGGGGCCGCGCCGCGGTCGCGCCTGATAGTGGTCAAGGCGATCAACGACGACCTGAGCGGCTTCGGCGAGGAGCGCGTGCTCGAAGCGCTGGCTTTCGCAGACCAGGCCGCCCGGAGCGAACATCAACCGCTGGTGGTCAACCTGTCGCTGGGCACTCAGCTCGGCGCACACGACGGGAGTGATGCTCTGGAACTGGCCCTGGATGAGCTTGCGGCCAGGCAGGGCCGCGCGGTGACCGTCGCCGCCGGAAACGATCTAGATCTCGATCTGCATGCGCGCGCGTCCGTGGCCGACCCTGCTCACCCGGCTGTCTTCCGCCTGCAGATTCCCGCAAGCGGCAACCCTTCTCCATACGATCCCGAATCGCTGACCGTCGACTTCTGGCACAGCGGCTCGGGCCGGCTGTGGGTTCAGGTGGTCACGCCCTCGGGCGAAGCGACGGACCCGGTCGGCTCGGCCGGTCCCTACTACGGCATGGATACCGTTACCGGCGACGGCAGAGTAAGCATCGACTGCCTGGCCGAACCGGATCCCATCAACGGCGATCTGCGCACGCTGATAACCATCGCAGGCGAGGCGGGCCAGCCGCTTACGGCCGGCGCCTGGAAGATAGTCTTTGCAGGCTACGCCATAAGGATCGATGGCTGGATAGGCGACTCGAACATGGTCAGCCCCTGGCCGCGTTTTCTCGATCACGTCGATCGCACAGACCTGGTTGGACCGCCGGCGACGGCGCGCAACGTAATCGCCGTGGGCGCCTTCGTCTCACGCACGGACTGGACGGATGTCAGCGGCAACGGCTGGTCGATAGATGCCTTAGACGGCGAGCTGACCTGGTTCTCCTCACCCGGCCCCACGCGCGACGGCCGGCTGAAACCCGAGCTTTCGGCGCCCGGCCTGATGATCGCCGCCGCACTCAGCCGCGACAGCGATCCGCGCATGCCAATCTCGACCTTCTACGCTGCAGGCACCGAGCGCAACGTGCTTGCAGACGGCCGGCATGCCTTGTCCGGCGGCACCTCGATGGCCGCCCCAATGGCGGCCGGCGCCGCAGCGCTGATCCTCGAACGATATCCGACTTTAACCGGCCCCGAGGTGCGCGACATGCTGTCGTTATCCACGGCGACCGACGAACACACAGGTCAGGTCCTTTTCAGAAACGATTGGGGCTTCGGCAAGCTCGATGCCCGCAATCTGGTAGCTCTTGGCAATCCGGCAAGCCGTAACTTCAACCCGCCGGACCCCGGCCAGAGCCTGTGCGGTGTTGCGCAGCCATGGCTGGTGCCGCTTGCGGACGTGGCGATCTTTGCCGTGTCCGTGCCCCGCGACGCGCAAGGCCTGCCGCTGGGCCCCGGACGAAAAGTACAGATCGAGGCCCGCGGCGCGAAAATCGACGACCCGGTCACAGATCACGGCAACGGCATCTACACCGCACACCTATCGGGCACAGGCCACCGCGGCGCGGACGCCCATCTCGTCTGCCGCGCCGACGGAGTCGAAGCATGGGCCAGGCCAAAAGTCCGCCTGGCCGCCTCCTACCAGGAACTCATGGGCGACGGCGTAACCGGCGGCGCTTGCAACACCCCGGGCGGAACGGGCAAGAAAGCCCCGACGATCCTCGCGCTTATTGTCGCACTGCTCTGCCTGCGCCTCACGAAGCGCCGGGCATAGGAACAAACGGGGAACAAACGAACAAACGGGGACGGAGTAGATTCAGTTGGCTGATGATTCAATTGACAGATTGA
>CAZXHT010000202.1:0-2441 GCA_964640665.1 uncultured Myxococcales bacterium | reverse complement strand
TGAACGTGGGTGTCGGCGAGGACTTGAGCATCAAGGAGCTGGCCGAGTTGATAGGCGAAGTGGTCGGTTACCGGGGCAAGATAAGATGGGACAGCTTGATGCCCGACGGCACCCCGCGGAGGATGCGAACGATAACCGATATCGCAAGGGCGGACCTTTTGTGCGTCTGCCCCTATGAGAATGGCAAGGATTACCCAGAAGGCGAGGCATGCCCCCGGTGCCCCTTCTGGGCCAACCGCGACCGCTGGACCGGTCAAACAGTCAACTGAGCCGGTCGACCAGGCCGCAAGGGGTAAGAAAATGGGAAGAATATTGAGATGCAAGAGTTACCACGAGGCATACACGAGACTTGATGATGGCTACATAAGATCAAAGAGGGAAACTAAGAAATCACGCTGCCCTGCGGAAGATTTTGATAGAAGAGGCAATTGAAGATCCAGACGATGAAAAGGATATGTGGGAGCATCCCAAGAGGATCTGGAACGCTGTAGCGGATTGGTGTTTTGTCGGAATCTCGACAAATGAAAGAAAAGCGGCATACAATTGTTACCCTGAGTACCCGGCCACGCAGTTGCTGGAAGAGCTTACTCGCAGGGCCATGAGGTCTGTCGAGCAAGTTTTCGAGGAGAACAGTGATGGGAACAATTGACATTTACAAAGACTGGCGCAAGCCGGAGAAGCACAATGATGCGTTCGGACCTGAGGCAAGCACTTGGGCCAAACTGTCGATAAACCTGAATGGTCATTGCGTCACGACCAACCGACCTTTCGACTGGCGGTCCGACCAAGACGAGGACGCAGTAATCGGCGGCATGAGCGGGTTGGCGGAGTGGTTGGTCGACAACTGGAAGTACATCCTGTGGGAGACCTACTGTCCGTTCCCAAAGCCGGCCGACTCGGCCGGCATCCAGGGTCACACGCGTGTTCCGGGGCTTCGGGACATACTCCAGCGCTGGCAACAATTCGAGTTGGACACAAGTCCCGGCGAGATGGCGGCCTGGCAGCACCGTCACACGTTCGGGCATGCAAGCTCGGATATAGCACTGCCTTCGATTGTGTTCATGCCCGAAAGCAGGTCGATAGGCATCGCTGTAGATCAGCCCCCGACGCGCTACAAACCGACTATCTTGTTCTCCGAAAAGATACTGCCGGAAGGTCAGGGTCAGCCCGTCTGGATATCGAGGGATGATTTCGAAGAAACGTTCTCGGGCTTCATCAAGAGCACCATTGTCAGAGCCGGCCAGGCTGCCGATGAAAAGCCATGGGCCGAATGGTTGGAAAAAAGATTTAGCGACGCGCAACAAGAGGCAGTGAATTCCCGGGTCAGGCTGAACCTGATGTTCGGAGAATTCATTGAGCAGCGCTGGAATGATATCGACGCGGAACTAGGCGAGTTGTCGCCGGCGTTCAATGGTGTCCTCCAGGACTCGAGACGGATCGAGAAACAGGACGTCTTGGATGTTCTGAAGAAAGAACTGACCGAGGCCGCCAAGAATGGAAAAGGAAAAGGTGAGTGGACCAATGTAGGCAGGGACGAGAGCAATCATTTGCTGCCACCCTACGAACAGGGCTACTTGCTGGCAGAACGGGTGCGTAGCTTTTTAGGCAAACCAGACGCACCTTTTCCGGAATTGGGCGAGGTTCTGAAGTGCCTGGACGTGGCAATCATGCCGAACAACACACCGACTCTGTTCAGGAGCACGGTAGTAACTGCGCAGAGTCTGGGCGCAACCATACTGTATGCGGCAGAGCACCCGGTGTACCGAACCGTAGCAGCGTCGAGATTCGCCATAGCCGCTTCGCTGGGAAGGTTGCTGGCAGAAGGCGGCAATGAGAACGAGCATAGCTTCGGCGCGGCCCACGGATCGCATTCCAGGTGGTTGGAGAGCCAGCGGGCAAATGCTTTCGCCGCTGAATTTCTCCTGCCTGCCAAGGCACTCGAGAGAACAACGGATCCGGCCACTCTGAGCGAGGAGTATGGGATCTCACGTATTGCGGCAGAATGGCAAGTAAGCAATCGACGCCCAGGGGCTTGAAAACTCCAACTTTAAGCGCGTCGTTTTGGCGGGACAACGTGGCTAAAATTAAAGATTTTAACCTATTGATGGATCGTTGGCCGGAGAGCTGGCAATGTACCGGCCGGGACATCCCCGCCGGCGAGGCGCTGGTTGTGCAGATCAAGCCGTTCGTAGAGTACTTGCAGCGGAGCGGACTGACCCGAAAGACCGTCAAGCGGCACCTGGACAATTTATGGGCCATGGGCGGTGAGATCGTACGTTCCATGAACCAGGAGCCCGAAAAAAGAAAGCGCCCGCCGCGCGAGGTGTTGTTAGAGGCGCTGGAGATGGGCGAGGCCCCCCTGTGCCGAGACGCGAGCGAGGCCGAGCAGCGCTCGCTGGACGCCACCGCCCGCAAGCTGAAGAAGTTCATGGAGGGGAAGC
>CAZXHT010000201.1:0-2468 GCA_964640665.1 uncultured Myxococcales bacterium | reverse complement strand
AGTACGAACCCGGAAACGCCGCTGGCGGATGGATCTTGATCGTTCAGATCCGGGCTCAGGGCCATCGCCTGGAAGTTGTCGGCTTCGGCTCCATAGGTGTGTGTGTTTATGGTTCCGCCCTGAGAATCGGCCAGGGTGATGGTATCGCCGGTGTTGTTGAGGCTGAGACCTCCACTGGAAGCCTCACATATTTGAAGGCCGGCGAAGCCGGGGCAGGCCAGTGGGCCGCCGCCGAAGACTACAATTGGTTGACCCGGATCGAGCGTGGTACCGGCCGCAAATGTGTGACGCACTTGCAGACCGTCGGACAGTGTTACTCCGTCGAGGATAAGCGGGGCGATCGAGACGTTGACCAATTCGACGAACTCGTCATCGCCGGCATCGCGCAGGCCATCGCAGTTTGCATCGCATATTTCGTTGCCGGGGTCTGCCAGAAACTCGTTGATCAGAAGATCACCTGGCAACGGGGCGCGCGGATCTTCCAGGCTGAGCACGCTTACCCTGGTGTCGACTCCACCGACGGTCAGTTCCCAGTACTCTCCGTTGGTGAAATATTTAACCTGGCCGATGACACTCACTTGCACGCCGACTTCCAGCCCGGCCGGCAGGCTGGCGTATGAGTATACCGGGATGCAGTTACTGGTGCCCGGATCACAGATGTCGAACAGATCGCCGCTGAGCGAAGTCACCTCGGCCTGGTTGACGGTAACGATACTCCATTCGTTGTCGGGAATATTCTGGAGCACCTTGGCAACGGTTCCATCGGCCGCCTCGGGCCAATCACCCGAGCGCACGTAACAGACAAGCAAGTTCCACAACGAGCGGGTGCCCACGCCGTAAGTGGCATCATACTCGTCGACAGAGGCGAAAGGCCGATTGGCCAAGACGGTGTTGGCCAGAGTGCTCGAATAGCAATGCTCGCTCAGTTGGCCGAATGACGCGTTGTTGAGGATCTCAACTCCGATGACTTCTTCTTCTGCCGTGAAACAATAATCGCTATAGTCGTATGTGAAACAGTAGTCACCGACTGGCCCGGGGTCTTGGCGCCAGGCGGCCAGGGCCTGGTTGAACAAGTTCCAGTCGGTGGTCATCGGGTAGCATTCGCCGTAACTCTGGCAGCGGGGCACATCGATCCACTGGCCATGCTGGTTGTACCACCACTGCCGGCAAGGGTGAGCCAGCGCCAGGCGGTAGGGCAGCGAGTAACTGTAGCCGCCGGCGGACTCGATTACCACCGGTTTGTAGTTGTAGGTCCAGACCACTTGCAACTCCTGCCAATCGAGGGCTGCCAGCCAGCGCTCGATCAACACCAGCCGGTCGATACCGCTATCGGCCTTGGCCCGGATTCGTAGGCGCCATGCACCCTGGTCGACCTCGACTACACCTTCCAGAGTATAGACGTGCGCGTAGGCGACCGCTCCGAAGCTCCCGAATGGAGTGGCCCATCGATAGAATAGCGGATTGTTGAAGGGGTCGCCATCTTCCTTGATCCAGTCGGCCATGGCGTTGGCTTGGTCGGTCTGATCACGCAGGTAGCTGCCGGCGGCCGGGTCTTTGTCAAGATAGGCAGCCAGTTGGGTGCCATTCGGTTCGAATTGTCCTGCATCACCCCAATCGGCGAAAATAATGTCCTGGTTGATATCTGAATCCGCTTGTTCCAGGCAGGCCGCCCGGCGTATGCGTACCGGCTGGCCTTGCCAGGTTCCCGGACCGGCCGGATCGGGCAGGGTCGTGAGCAGATCATCGATTGAATCGAAGTGCATGACTTCCCTGGCCCCCGCCAGCCCGATCACATATTCGGGTTCGCCCTCTTCTGACACCATCCAGTCTTGAAGCTTGGAGCCGGTAATCGAATCGATCACGGTAAGTTGCTGCAACGATTCGTAGGCGCCGTTTGTGTCGCGATAAGCGACGATGGCCGCAGCGGTCGAAGGACCAATACCGCCAACCTGCTCGAGTTCGGCCTGGCTGGCCGTGTTTACATCGACCACTTGAGCGTTGGGTGATTGATCGGCACAGTTGACCGCTCCAGGTGATGAACCCGAGGCACACGTCGAAACTACCCAGTTGTCGGGGGTATCGGTCGCCGCCAGAGCCACCCGCTCGGCCGAGTATCCGTTGCCGGGATTGAACGGATTCGAGTAGGTCGACAAGACAGTGCTTCCGTCGGCAGCCAGGAGAGCGACGGGATCATCAGTCGATAATCCACTTCCGATGGTGGCGTCGTCGGTGGTCAGTAAAACCGCCTCGGCCGGAATAGTGTATGGCTCGGCCAGATCAACGTAGCCAGAATCCAGAACCACGCCAATCGCCCCGGCCGCTAGCACGGTCGAGCCGCCCAGGTAACCCTCGATAGTGTCGTTGGCGTCACCGTCGGTCAGTACGTAACCGGCCAGGTCAACTGCGCTGCTGCCGGTGTTGACGATCTCGACGAACTCGCCCTTGGATTCGTCCAGCGGGTTGGCCAT
>CAZXHT010000200.1:0-2481 GCA_964640665.1 uncultured Myxococcales bacterium | reverse complement strand
CGGAGAGCAAGCCAGCCATGACGATCACCGGCAGGGGAGTGTACCTGGTGTGGAGGGCCCATGATGGTAGCCTGATGCTGGCGCGCTGCGGTGGATGATATTGAGTTACCGCTTCATTCGCTGGCTCGGGTGAATGCCTGGTAGTGCTCGAAGATCTTGCGCACATAGGCTACCGGCTCGGAGCCGCGACAATAGCCGTAGCGGGCCTGCTTGGCATAGTTGGGACGGCTCAGAAGCAGCATGGCCCGCTCTACGTTTTCCGACCAGCGATCGGCGTCCAGGCCGCGGGCCTCGGCCAGACGCCTGGCGTCCAGGACGTGCCCGTATCCGGCGTTGTAGGCGGCCAGGGCGAAGCTGTTGCGATCTGCTATCTTCAGTTCCGGTTCGAAGCGGTTCCTCATGATCGCCAGATATTTCATCCCGGCCTGAATGCCGGATCCGGGTTCTACAATGTTTTTGAAACCCAGCTCTTTGGCGGTGCGCGGCATGATCTGCATCAAGCCCCTGGCCCCGACCCATGAGCGAACCCGGGGATCGAAGCGGCTCTCGACATAGGATTGGGCGGCGATCAGCCGCCAGTCGAAGCCGAACTTGCGGGCGAATTTCATAAAAAGCCCGTCGTAGTTCGAGATTCTACCCGACCGCCCGGCGCGCAACTTGCCGTAGGTGCGGATGTTGCGCCGGTTCGCGAAATACTTGCGGTAGGTCAGGTTGTAGAAAACGCCGCGGTATTCCTTGTCGAAAAACGAATTTACGGCCGCGAGCAGCTTCTTGTTCTGCTCGTTGACCGCCCAGCCGTGGGCGACCGGTTCGCCGAGCGCGAAAGCGGCCCGGATGTCGTCCCGGTAGCAGGATTCGATCGCAAGGATGTCGCTGTCGGCCACGGTCAGGTCATACTCGCCGGCGGCGACCTTGGCGATTATCTCCTCGGTGTTCAGTTCCTCGCCTGCGGCCGACAACTCGAAATCGATTCCGCCTCGGCGCAGCTTCTCGAGTGTTTGGAAGTACGAGCTGCTTTTCCGGACGTACAGCTTGCGGCCGGCAAGATCGCGCGGACTGTGAAGTTCCTTTTCGCCGGCCCGGCAGACCACGGTTTCGGTGGCGTAGGAATAAGGACGCGAAAAGGCCAGCCCCTGCTTGCGGCGGGCCTGGGTGATGGTCAGGGCCGCGGCGATCAGGTCGCCGCGGCCGGCCTTCAGCCACGGCAGCAGATCGTGGTTCGAGGGCGGGACTATCAGCTTAACATACAGGTTGTTCCGCCGGGCGAACTCGCTGACCAGCTCGTACTCGAAACCCAGCAAACGGCCGCGCAAGAGAAAATAGGTAGCGGCAGTGTTGGTCGTCAGTACCCTGAGGACCTTGCGTTTCCGGATGCCCGGCAAGTCCGCGATGTATTCGCCCGCGGAATCATCCGCAAGCCCGGCCTTGCCCAGGAACTGATCGACCGCCCGGCGCAAGCCGGCGGCTGCCGGACGCATCGCCCAGGTCGTCGGGCGGTTCGCGCTCAGATCGAAGGCCGCCTTGAGTCCGGGGGTATAGAGCTTGACGGCGCGGACCAGGCTGTCGTCGGACACGGTCAGGTCGATCCGGCCGCCGGCTACCCGGTGGAGGAGCTGCTCGGTATCGAGGCGCTCGTCGGCTTCTTCTATGATCAGTCCGGGGACCTTCTTTTTCAGCTCGAGCAGGGTCTGGTAGTAGGAGGACGAGCGGCGGACCGTCACCCTGCGCCCGGACAGATCGGACGGTTTCGAAAGACCGTCGTCGTCGGCGCGGGTGACGACCTGTTCTCTGACCACCGCCAGCGGGATGCTGAAGGCGGCCCGCTCCTCGCGCTCGGGGGTGACCGTCAGGCCGGCGACGACCAGGTCGCCCTTGCCGGCCAGCAGGTAAGGCAGCAAGTCGCGGTAGAGCTCAACGTAGACGCTGACCGGCTCGAGGCCAAGTCGGCGGGCGCAGCGCTCGGCCAGATCCTTTTCCAGATCGGGAGGAAAATCCTGCCTGACGAGCAGCCGGTTTTCGTTCCTGGCCGGCAACAAGATACGCAGCTTGCCGCGCTTTCTCAGCGCCGGCAGGTCGCCCTTCTCCAGGTACGCTTCGCTCTTACGGCCCGCCTTCGAAGAGCCGTCCGCCGATCGCCCGTGATCTTTTTCGCGCTCGCAGGAGGCCAGGCTCGGCAGGGCGAAGAACAATAGCCAGCATACGGCCTTTGCAGGCTTGATCATGACCGGCCCATCGTTTCATGCCGTCCAAAAGCGATCAACCGATCTTTTCCGTGCTTGCGCTTGGGTTGGTGGTTGTTCTCACAACTTCACGTACAACCCAAGCGAGGACGTTCCATTCAAGATTGATAATCCGCTGAAACGGAGGTCGTCCAACTTCCTGAAATCACGAAGGACAGTCCCCAATACGAAGTGAATACGAAGTGGATGGCGCGGGCGCGGTCAGTCGCAGATGTCCATGCAGCAAACCCGGCCCGCCTCA
>CAZXHT010000199.1:0-2492 GCA_964640665.1 uncultured Myxococcales bacterium | reverse complement strand
AAAAGCACCCGCATCATCGACCCGACAAGATCAAGAAAAAGCCGGCCCCGCTGTGTCATTGTTCAGATCCCGACAGATGGAGAGAGTACAGGGACAACTACCGATGGTTCGTGGAGCTTTATCGGGTGGCTTCTAAGCGCCTGCGCGCCGGTGAGCTGACCGTTCGATTCCCAGAAAACTGCTTCCCGCCTCGACTCGCCTTCAGCGGGCCCGACCCACCTGGGTGAGAACCAGTCGCAAGAAGAAGCCGATCAAGATATTCAACCATACGCGTTTGCCCAGACAGGAAGTGTGGCAAGCACCGTTGTGCACTTCAGCTGGATACGCGCAAACCTCGGCCTTCGAACCGGCCTTTCGGTCCTGCTCAACAAACCTGAAACGGATTGATTTACGATTTCCGACTGACCTCGGGATCGTTTCAATCCAAATCCAATACGAAATGTATGGCACGTTTGTTGGTTCGGTCCACGACAACACTGTCGCCAACGCCGAGATGGGCGTGCTGATCGATGATGTCCACGACATGGAAGTCTACGACAACCCGGTTTCGAACCCGGCCCCCTTCACGACCGCCTCGTGCGGCCAGAAGTGGACCCACGCCTACGCGATCGGCGACCGCTCGGCAAACATCAACGGCCGGAAGTGTTTCATCACCAACGGTTCCCTGGCCGATTTCATCGTTGTTTACGCCTACACAGGAAGGGCGGAAAAGTGCTCAGACCGGGCAACCCGGTTCTGGCCGCCCGGCGCGGAGAATATGCAGGCCTGGTGACCTCGACCACTTCCACCGGCCAACGCCAGGTCGGGCTGGCCCTGATAGACTCAAATTTCGCCCGCGAGGGCAACGATCTATACATCCTGCCGATAACCGATCATGACAAGACTCCGCCAGCGCGCACCCCGCTCGATCTTTCCAAGGGCGACTGGATGACCATCCCCCGCCGGGCCACAATCCTGCCGCGTTTCATGAGCCCCGGAGAAGAACCGTTAGAGTGAAAGGCGGGCCTGGAGCCTGGCAATTTCCTTCAGGGCAGAAGCGGGATCGGCCATCAGTTTCGCCGCCTCGCGCCACCATTGGATTGCCTGCTGGATGTCTCCCCTGCCCTCGGCCAGGCGCGCCAGGCGAACCCTGATGATCGGCCAGTCTGGATCGGCGCGGGCCGCTTCGATATACAACTTTCGCGCTTGTTCGAGCCGGCCGCGACGTTGAAACAGCAATCCCAGGTTGGCCCGGGCACTGGCACCGCGCCCGGGGCCGGCCAGCTCTACCGCGTGTTTGAAATATTTCTCGGCCTCGGCCTGGTGTCCGTGCTCTCCGGCCGCCTTGCCCATCAGGTTGTATCCGACCACCAGCGCCTGGCTGCCGGCCCGGGCCGAGGTCAGCGGCAACTGGGTAACGGCGAAGGCCGCAGCCAGTGCCAAAAGATACGGCCAAGCGCGCAGCGCCCCCCCGGCGCGGATCTTGCGCGCGAATTCGACCATTCCCAGCCCGGCCAGTGGAATAAACGCCGACAGCAACAAGATCCGGTAACGATCGGCGACGTAGAAGGCAACCAGCGTCAACAGGTACATACCCGCACAGCCGAGCAGCAGCCCGACCCCGGCGCGGCGACGCCGGCCGAACCAGACCCCCAGCACGGCGAAGGGAAAGACGATGCCGAAAGAAAGCAGGCAGCCTAGAATGGGCGCCAGATCCTCGGCGAAAACGTAGGGATGATGGATCGGTCTCTCTACGGAATTCAGCGCCAGCAGCAACTTCTTGCCGGAAAGCCAAAGCGCCTGCCCCGGGTGCGCAGCCCAGAAATCGAACCCCCAGTGCCACCAGTAGGCCGACACCTCGGCGGGAGTAAGTTTACCGCCGGCGGCTCGCTCGGCGAGAAGAGTCAGTGAACGCCGATAGGCTAGATGGTCGCTGTCATCGATGCGCGCGCCCTTGACTAACGAATGGGGTCGGGTCTGGTCACTTGTCACTTATCCTGTGCGTGAAAGCGTTCGATCCAATCTTTTAGCGGAGGAAGTATCTCTTTGTTCCGCATGCGGTTCAGTGCCTTGGCCACTTGGTTTTGGGAGGCGGAAAGCGTTTCGGCGATCTGCTCCAAGTGTCAAGTGACCAGACCCGACCCCATTTTTTCTAAGGACCTGGCCTCGTTTGTCGACTACGACGCGCTGATTCCCAACGCCGAGTGCGATCCCAAGCTGACCGCGGCGCTTCTGGCCTACGGCGAGCCCCGCGACAACGACTGCGGCAACGGCATCAGCCAGCAGTATGAGACGGTGGCTACCGGTTCCCATTACTTCAACTACGGTATCGTGCGCTATTTTCACCTGACGGCCATCGTCAACGCGCTGGTCAGCAAACAGGACCGCGTCGCCAAGGATCTTCTCAAGGGCCTGATCGAACGCTGCGACATCATGACCGCCGACCAGAGCGAGCGCGTCGATCACACCGAGTGGGATGCGGACATGGCCTCTTATCTGCTTGCCGCAGCGGC
>CAZXHT010000198.1:0-2615 GCA_964640665.1 uncultured Myxococcales bacterium | reverse complement strand
CGCGCCGTAGGATTGGGCGAGATCGCTTGCGCACGTACAATTGAGGTCGGTGCATAGCGCGGGAGGATATCCATGATCACCATTCCCGCCATGCGCCTGCAGCCGTTCTCAGGCCGCCGGCTGGCCGGTCGAGGTTGATGCGTTTCGTCGATACCGTTTTGTAGGCGCCGATCAATCGCCCTATTGGTTTTCGTCCCGCCGCGTTTGTAGGGGCGGTTCGCGAACCGCCCCTGCGGATCAGATGCAATCCGAGTCCCAGAAATTCGGGACGCATATCTTGAACACCGGGCAGCAGTGATAGCAGTCGCAGCAATCGCTGTAGTCCTGGCAATCTTCATCCGCCTCGATGCAGCACCGGCCGTGTTTCTTCTCGCGGGTCTCGTGCTGGCCGCAGTCGTGGACAAAGAACGAGCGCTCGTCACTTCGGCCAACTTCACCCAGGCTGCGCAGGAGCGGAACATCGAGGCCGGAGTTTTGATCGCCGAACCGTCAGTGGCCAATGCGCTTCAGGTGCAGTTCGAAACTCTGGTGGAAGATGCTGTGCTGAAGCGAGTTCCAGGGCGATAGCCTTACACGACAAAGCGCAAGTGCCATCTTATTCCACGAAAACTATGGGTGATGGGATAACCCATCTCTGATTGTGTCTGTGGAGGCCGAGTACTGGCCAACGAGGAAAAACGTCGCAATTTTCCACAAGAGTGCCCTTGGATAACTACAAGATAATGCTGATGATATTTTAACAGCGAATTTTTCCTTGCATGTTTGTTTATTTTTATATGAAGTATTCCTGGTGGATGCTAAACTTACTGAGGCGCTCAAGAGTAAGATGCTTGTGCCGGTCGCGGAAAGATTCCTTGGCCCAAGGCGCTGGATTTTCTTCTATCGAACCGAGGCTGGTCGAGTGCCCGCAAAGGAGTTTCTTGATGGTCTAGATATGCAAGTAAGCGCCAGTTACGCGCGCTCATTTACAAAGGTGGTGGAAGGTTTTCAACACAGGCTGCGTGGCGAAAGATGGCACAAGCTTAGTGGCTACAATGACCTGTACGAATTCAAGGACAACGGTAGTCAGACGCGTTTGATTCATACGACTGATGCCGGCGGCATGTTCATTCTGTTGCTTGGTTTCGGTGGAAAGAAGGAAAACAAGATCAAGAAGAAACATCTCTCGCAAGCTGATGGCTTGCGTAAAGAGTATTTGAGACGACGTCAGGCTATTAGTGAGCACCTCAAAGGGAGACGAAAATGAGCAAGAAAACTGGCAAAGGGGACTGGTTTGAGAAACGATTGGCCGATCCTGATTTTCGTCGGTACCTGGAGCGTGAGGAGGTTGTCGAATCTTTCCTCTTTCGTGTTGAAGAAGAGATGCGCCGCCAGGGCAAGACCAGGCAGAATCTGGCTGAGGCCCTGGGCTGTGGCATCTCAAATGTTTCGCAGATTATGCGTCGAGAGAGGAATATGACCGTTGGGAAGATGGTTGATATCGCTTTCCACCTTGGTCTCAGGGTGCATCTGGAGTTGTCTCGGCAGGACGAGACCCCGGCTTATTGGGAAAAGGGGCACCTTCGGTACGAGTGTGGCAAAAGGCTGATGACCGATGCCGATAACCAGCTTGAGGTGTCGACCTCATTCCTTACTTCGCATGAAGAGATCAAAGACTGCCTTGGTAAAAGTTTCTTCCTGACGAGCAATGTTCCATCGCCTATTACCCTTGTAAATTACGTAAAGGGAGAGGTCGATGAGATTAAGAATATTGCTGCGTAGGAGGAGGTTACGACGCTATGCCGTTTACTATTAACTATGACAAGAAAGAGTGGGCGCTTGCCTCGGCGGTTGTCGACAATGTGGCCATAAAGGACGTTGCGCTCACCGAAGCATCTATTTCGGTCGAAAGGACCCTACTTGAGTCTAGTAAGGCACCTTGTGCAATCGACCTTAAGCCATTCTTCGGCGGTTATAGACTGATCGATAAACGGGTTCTGGTGGTTGATGTCGGGTTGTCTGTGAAGTATCTCCTCACTTCCGAGGCTGGGGCTGAGGTTAAGGGTAAAACTCTCGCTCAGATAGAGATCAAGATGAGTGTGAGCTACGACCTGCCGCCACCGCCTATCCCGGCAGAAGTCAAAAGAGGATTCGGCTCTTTTTCGATGTACAACGGCCTTTTTAACTGCTGGCCGTTCTTCCGCCAACATGTCAGCTATTTGTCCAATTCGATTCGCCTGCCTTTCATGCTTCCGGTTTTGCGGCTTGTCCCGCAAGATACCGGAAGTACTTTCGATGCTGGGAAACCCAAGGTAAATTCTGACGGAATCAATCTTTCTGGCAAGAAGGCAAAAAAGAAAGTCCGGAAGGCTCCATTAAAGTCGGCTGGGCGTTTGAAGCAGAGGAAGAGCGCTTTCGTCACTAATAAGAAAACGGCTAGAAAGAGGAAATAGAATCTATTGTTTGTATGCCCCTGCCCAGGGTGCCAAACATCTCGGGCTGACTGTTCTCACTGAGTTATCCCTTCAGTTGAGGCGGATCCTTTCCGACTTCCAGACATCGAAGCCCAGATCTATGCGCACCATTTCAATAATCGGTCGAACTATCTTGCATTGATCGTTGCAGGGACTTCCGCC
>CAZXHT010000197.1:0-2624 GCA_964640665.1 uncultured Myxococcales bacterium | reverse complement strand
TAGGTCCCCGCTTCACTGACAAGTATGGCGCTTCTTCGCAGGGTGCGGTCTTCTCGAAGCTTCCCTTGCTGTTCAAGTGATACCCGCCCGCTATGTTCCAGGTGAACGGGCGGGCGTAAAGTCCGCAGCGACGATCCCTTTCGTAGCCGGCCTTGGCCGGCATTGCGACTACTTCTCGGCCGGAGATGCGGGGCAGCGCGCTCACACCACCGCCTCCGACACTTCGACCACTTCCTCGGTGATTGGGGGAGGAATGGGCTCTCCATGAGCCTTCAGGCTTTCAAGGTAGCCCTCGATTGCCTCCCTGATGTTGTCCATGGCCTCGTTGCGAGTCTTTCCCTGGGAGATACAACCCGGAAGCGCCGGTACCTCGGCCACGAACACGCCATCCTCGTCCTGTTCAATTAGTACTCTGTATTTCATCGCGCTCTCCTCACGAAAACTCGGGGACGGTTGTCACAAAGTTTCTAGTTACCATTTGCCTCACTCATGCGGAGCTAGATCGGGTGTTGGTGTGTTTCATGTCTTCTTCCAGGTGGCGCCACAGATGACTTCTCTATTCCCCGAAGTCCATGGCACCTGTTCACCTGTTCTGGGTTCACGTATCTTCATCTTTGCCTCCCATCGCGCGAAAATGGAAAATGGGGACGGATTCTTATCTCCTCTCAAACACGGGCACTGTTCACAATCTTAATTCACGCCGCGACGACCTCTCTGCAACCTATCTCAAGTCGCTTTCCCGATTTAATCGTCAACTTGATTCCCTTCTTCAACATCTTTGCCTTATCTAACTGCCTTTGTGTCAACCCGTGTCTGGCCACGATGAATGCTCTCACCACTCCAGCATGCCGACCCAACTTTCTCGCCTCGACCAACTTAACCGGCTTGTGTAGCCCGGGTGCTTTCCCACCATTGCGGCATATCATCGTGGACGTCTCACACACCTGTTTTATGGCCTTATTCACGTCGCCGCCCTTGAGCTCAACCAAAACTACCCCGAAAGTTCTTGACCTTGCAGCCTTGCAAAGGAAAACAGCGTCACATCTTTTTCCCTCCTCGGGCAATTCTTCCAACCTTGCCCCCACGACTCCACAGCCGATCTCTTTTCTTATGGTAAACGATCGTCCCTGCTCGGATAACGACGTGCCATTCAAGATACGCTTCCTGGGTAGAAAGCTCTCCAGAACATCTCGCAGAGCGTTCATTATTTGCGCTCGCTCTCGTCAAGCAACCGGTCGAACTCACCCCCCAACTCGTCAGCTACCCGCTCGAGTTCGTTGGCGTCAATCAGGTCCGTTCCACCACGGTCCAGAACGTTCTTCGCTCCGCGCCCACCCATGCGTATGGCGCACAAACGCTCGGGGTCCAGACTCAAGGCACTGGAGCGGCGCTTTTGCTTAAGCTGGTGGCGCTGTAGCAGGTTGTTGAGCCTGTACAATATATACGGCGAGTGCGTCGTCACCACCATTCGGTGCCCTGCATTGACCAGCCTGACGACGGCATCCATGACCGCAACCTGGGCCTTCGGGTGTAAGTGCGTCTCCGGCTCCTCGAAGTAGAAGTCTACCGGTTCATTACCGGCCATCATTACTTCGGCCACGACGAAGAACGGCCAGGCTTCCATCTGCCCCGAGGCTATTGCCTCGATCGGCAGGATCTTACCGCGCCCGCCGTCGTTCGTCTTCCATTTCCACACCTTGGGCCCCGCTCTGGGCACGTAGGCCTCACCGCGCAGGGCGCGAGCCGGGCTCCGGCCCAATGAGCTGTCCTTGCCGCGAAGCGCAGCGTATTTGCCCAGGGATCCCTGCAACGTGTCGGCGAACCGCCTGAAGGGCAGGGGCTGGAAATCTTCGAACAATACCGAAGGCCGATTACCTGCGTAGCGGGTGTACATCGATCGCTCGGTGGGTATGTATACCTGCTTCACCGAGTCCTTTTGCCCGAAGACGATTTTCTCGGCAGAGTCGAGATACATTAACCATTGCTCGATTTTCCGGCGCAGCATCTTACCGGCATTTACCATTCGGTTTCCGGAATATATGCTGAGCGACCAATCTGACTCGTCCTCATTTCGCTCGTACTTTATTGTGGCCGTTCCATTCGCGAAATAACCAAAGGCGACACCTCTGAGGTCGTCCAATACCCCTCTCACCAACACGTCGGGCCACTTCTCAAAAGCGCGAATACCCGGTTTGAACGCCTCCCGAAGGTGATCCTTGAGGCCTCGAAAGAAATAAAGCATCTGGGCAACCAGCGATTTGCCGGTCGCCTGCTCGCCGATGATAATCGTCAGGTCGCGGGGCTCCAGTTCGAGTTCCTCTATGGGCCCCAGCTTTTTCAGGACGAGGCACTCTTCCTTGAGTGCCCTTTTTCTTGTCCTACCCATGACGTACCTCCGTAAAAGGATCGGTTATCAAAAAGTTACTATGTTGGCCTCGACTGATATGAAGTGAGTTATGAGTGCAGTATGATTTATAAAAATATTGTCGATGAGTTCTGCAATGCGCTATTCTGCCTCTTGTGACGTCATCGAAAGCAATACAGCTAGAGTACCGCAGCCTGCGGGACGAAATCGCGGCCCTGTTGGAAAAGGGCCGGCCGCGGTTTCCGCGTTTCTCAGCGGC
>CAZXHT010000196.1:0-2687 GCA_964640665.1 uncultured Myxococcales bacterium | reverse complement strand
ACCGACGATGACGAGGGGGGGTATCGCCCCCGCCGGCTCCAGGGGGCGCCTAACTTGACTTGCCGCGATCATGTTGCAATTACTTTTCGCGGTCAAGGATCTCATCGTCCTTCGTTTGTCGTTGAATTCACTATTATTACAAACCACTGACCGGGCTACCGAGGCAAGCGGGTCGAGCAGCCCAGGATCCGACCAATGCGTGTTGCCGGTCCCCACCGCACTTTCAGTCCGACGTCAGAGAGTCGGAGCCAGACGGATACCATTTGAGAACCTTCATCGTGGCCGGGCTCTTCCGGCCAGCCGCCACAACTCTTGTGCCAGATCACGCAGACACTGGGACACCTCGCTGGCAGGAGCGTGTTCGTATACCAGCTCGTATGCTAACCCGGCCTGGTTGAGCGCTTCTGCCCGTAGCACTCGGGTGCGGGCCAGGGGCACTTGCAGCTCACCGAAGGCCTCCTCCATGGCCGCGTTGGTGGCACTGGTGCGGCGGTCCCACAGATTGACCACCACGATCATGGTCCCGCCTTTCTCGTCGGTCACATCCCTCCAGGCAGCCTGAATATCATCGAGTCCCTGCAACGCATGGGCCATGGCAGGTACAGGAACCACCACCAAGTCGCCGACCGCCAACGCCGCCTCGGCATAGGCATTCAGTTGGGGTGGGGTATCGATAACCAAGTCATCGAAAGGCTCGGACAGGGACGCAAGTGCCCTGGGTATGGACTGGAGGCGGTGTCCCCAGCGGAACAGTTCCCGCTCCTTTTCGATCATCCGGCTTGTCGCCGGAGCCACCCACAGGTTCTTTCTCCCGGCATCCTTGACCACCTGGTTCAGTTTCCAACGAGGATGTGGGCCGAAGGCATCTGCCACACACGGATCATCCGGGCCGGTTTCGACACCTGCCATCAAGCTGGCATGACCCTGAGGATCCAAATCGACAAGAAGGGTTCTTCGACCGGCATCAGCCAGTGCGGCGGCCACATGGACTGCTAGAGTTGTCTTGCCCACCCCACCTTTGATCGAGGCGAATGCCATAACCCGCATGCTTACTTTCTCCCCTCCAGCCGTATTTGAAAACCCGGTTCCTCCGCTCCGGCCCCTTTCACACGAAGTGTCTTACTTCTCTTCATTCCGCTTCAGTCCGAGCAGAAGTTTCATGGACTTCAAAAGTTGCTTCAACAATACCGGCCTTTCGATGTAGAGATCGGCGCCGGCCGCGTAGGCTGCCCGCCGCGCCTCCTCACCGCCGGCGCTTAGCACTATGACCGGCAAGGAACGCAGGGATTCGTCTTCGCGGATCTTCCGGATCAGCTTCCCGCCGTCCATCACCGGCATGTAGTAGTCGATGATTGCTATGTTGAACGACCCCTTCCGGATGCGATTCCACGCCTGCCTGCCGTTCTCGACTTCTACAACCTCCAGTTTCCGCTTGGCGTCCGGGCCGTCGTGGCTGAACTTCGTCACGCCGAAGAGAATCATTTCCCGGATCGCGGGGTTGTCCTCGGCCAGGAGCACCCGAAAGGGCCCCGCCGGCTTTGCGGCTTCGGCCGCCGGCGGCGGCTCCGCGGTCAGCTTGTCGATCAGGCGCCGCAGCTTCGCGGCTTCCTCCGCGGAAGGGAATTCGAAGACCACCCCGATTCCACTCGGCTCTTTCTCGGTGGCTGACTCGGGCGTTCTGCGCCAGCGAATTTCGCCGCGACAACGGATCGGCGACAGCAGGCCGGGAAACGAGATATCGAAGGTAAGCCGCTCGCCGACCGCGAAGGTCTTCTTGGTGGCAATGAAAACACCGCCGTCGCTCATGTCCTGGATGTAGTCGGCAATGAAGTCACTGGGAGTGGCATACTCGACCTTCAGGACCAGTTCGATCCGCGGGTGCTTTCTACGGTCTTCGAAGTCATTCAAATACATAGCTCCCTCATGGTTATGAGCCGCTGCTTCTTACTTTGCGAACAGGGACGAGGATCCCGCCAGTTGGTTCACTTTGTCCAGGAGGTCCTCGGCCTCGAAAGGCTTACGAAGGAATTCATCGGCCTTGAATTGATCGAGGAAATCCGAACCGTCTTCGATCTCTGCAACACCGGATGTGATCAGCAGAATGGGGATGGGGGCCGTACGACTGGATTTCCTCAGCGTCTCGGAGACCTCTGTGCCAAGGAGCTTGGGAAGGATAATATCGAGAACTATGAGATCCGGGTTCTCTGTGACCGCTTTCTCGATAGTTTCGAGTCCATTTGTGGCGAGGGTTACAGCATGCCCGGCGCCGGTCAAGATTTCCTCCACGACTTTCAGGAACATGGCGTCATCGTCGGCAACCAGGATTTTCATGTCCACCCCTTCTTGCGGGTCTCATCTTGCGCCCGCTCTTCGCTTTTCTCTGTTTCACGGCATATCGTCCAGTCGTGGCAGCAGTTCCTCCAATTCCTCCAGGTAGTCGACCCCTAATACAAGTATTTTAGATTTTCCTTTCGTTACCGCTTCTAAATATTCCAACTCAAGATTCCTCGTTACCACTACAGCGATGACCGCAGTTGCGCTTCGTAACGCCATGGCAACCACCTGGGAGGGGGGCGGCGCCTGCATCACCGGATACACCAGCTCTTCACATAAGACGAGAGGCCAAGACAGCCGGGCCGGGATGATTGGGAATCATCGACCCCGCGCCGGGTATCCCTCGGCTTACT
>CAZXHT010000195.1:0-2727 GCA_964640665.1 uncultured Myxococcales bacterium | reverse complement strand
CCGGCAATGTTCCATGGAGCAGGGCACGATCGAGATCGAAGTCGTCAATCTCCGTGGTCGTCAGAGGAATGTCAAGGGCTATATCCTGGTGAGCATTCCGCGCAGTAACGGCGAGACACAGTACGGCATCAAGGTCATAGACGACCGCGGCTACGTGCTGCTAGAGCTCGACGGCTATCGCACCTCGACTCTGCCGAACGCGTTGCCTGACAGCGTGCGCGCCGGGCTTACTCCGCGGGAACAAAAATGTTCCGCTGGCTTCTGGCCCACCCCGGCCCGGCCCTTGACCAGGGTGTCTTCCTCTGTCGGCAGGAGGCCTGTGAGGGCGAACGGTTGTGCCGGCAATCGGTTCTGTCACCGACTTTTCAACAATAGATCTCTACTACGGCAAGGGAAGCATCCAGGATGGCGATGCAGCCATTTATGCAGGTATGACGGGCGAACAGGCGGTGCCTTACATCGCTTGCTACCTCTACCTGGATGGAGACTCCTATTCGATCCTGCTGGTCAACAGGCACCTGGATGTGCCTGCAGACATCCGGATCACGCACAGGCTCATGCCGCTCGAAGCCGTCTGGCTTGCTCTGATGATATTATTTGTATTTTCGATCAAAACCAGGCATCACGACTAATAGAAATTCTAACCGTGACCATGGCTGGTGACAAAATCGGTATGAAGGACAAGGGATGAACCAGGAGAACAAGCCGAAGCGTCGCAGGATCTACTTGCTCGTGCTTGCTATCGTGGTGCCGGCGGTTGCGGGAATCTCGGTCGCGGTTGGCTGGGCGGCCGTCAAGAGAATGTTTCACTCGAATCGCTTCGACATCGTTACGCTGGTCGATGATGCCCGCTGGACCTGGGGAAGTGGCGCGCCAAGTTGCCTGGTGGCGGGACACTTCACGAGCGGCAAGGCCGAAGACGTGCTGGTGGTGGGCGAGCCCATTTCCGAAGGCGGCAAGTTGACGCATCACCTGTACCGCCTGCCGGGAGGATCGGCCGGCGGACAGGCTTCCATAGACGAGCCGGTCATCCAGGGCACAGAGCAGGCCGACTGCATTCTCAAGGCCGAACGGCCGCGCGACGCGCTGGTAGCCGATATGAACGGGGACGGCAAGCTCGATATGATCATTGCCTATGATGCTGGAATCGCCCTGCTTGTAAACCAGGGTAAAGACAAATTGACCTTCTCCGCCAACTGCCTTGAGACTTTCAATGCCAGCTATGTTTCCGTGATTGCTGTCGACATCAACGCCGACGGCCGGCTTGACCTTTTGACGCTCGATAATACACGTAACTCTCTGGAGGCGCGAGATGCAGGGCGATTCGGGATTCAGCCGTCTCAAGTTGTCATCGCAGATTGGCCAGCATAATGAGTTTATCGAGTGCCCGGACCTGGCCGCTGCCGATTTCGACCTGGACGGCGATCTGGACGTCGCCGTGATGTGCGTCGACCGCTACAATCGGCCCGTGATCGTCTTGTTACAGAACACGCCCTCGGGATTCGATCCCCGCAAGGAGATCCTGCCGCTCTCCGGCCGCAGTTCGATCAACACCCTGCTTTCCGGGCGTCAGTTGGTTGCGGCCCCGGTGCTGGGCAAGAATCCCGATCTGCTGGCCAGCGGCTCTCTGTATGGCAACCTGAGCATGAACGGAGCGAGCTTTCTGATGCTGTTTCTGAATACCAACAAGTTCAAGGAGACATTGGGTTTGGGTGAATGGAAATGGAACTATCCTTTTTCGACGAATCCGGCCGTCTTCATCGAGAACCATTCCAGCACGGCCGTCGTCTTGGTGCCCGGACACTTCGGCACCAAGAACCCGACCGACTTCGTGATCTTGACCGAGGGTGACTTCACATCATACAGCCCGCAAAAGCAATCATCGAGCTATGATTTCGATTCTCTGGATTTCAACGGCTTTTTTCGTGCCGGGGTGGCCGCCGACATCGATGGCGACGGACGGGACGAATTTGTGTTGCTGGGCGCCGGTCGTCTACCCGGCCAAGAAAAGGGCGCTCCTGCACTATATGTGGGTGCTTTTTCAGCATGGGCATGGGCGTAAGTTCATGTTTTTACTGGCTCAGAAGAAATCCTTGGCTTTATAAGTGGGCTGTGAATGCCGATCTGTTGCCAGGACTGCCTTGGGAGCACCCATTCACGACAGTGGCACCGCAAGCCCGCCAAGTCAAGGGCAAGCTCGCTTCGCTCGTCGCCTACAGCGACCCTTGACTGGGCGGGCATTGCGGTGCCTTTTGTCAACGAGACCGGGCTGAAGGAACAGCCCGGCAAGTACTTAACGGGAAACCATTGAGATATTTGGCGATTTTTAACCCACAACAGGAGGCCCAAGAAAAGCTGGGCGCCTACCTGCTAATCTATCGTAAAGATCTTTTCGCCGAAGCAGAATGATGGAGGCTGAGTGGCGCAACCGTGGAGGAAAAATGAGCGATTTCGAGAAACTCGATGATCTGGAATTTGCAGGCGGAGAAAATGTGATTATCTTTCATGGCTTTTCCAAGGAAAAACTCTCGAAAGTCATGGAGGCCGTAAAGAAGGCCTCAGCCGGAGACGACGTAATCATGGCCGTCTCGACTCCCACTTCTATCGAATGGAAACTAAAAACCTTGATAGGAGAGCTTACAAAAGAGCATGAATATTTCAAGACAGCTAAAAAATGGGCCTCCTGTACTATATGTGGGTAGAAACCGGCTGATTTGGTAAGGGAGC
>CAZXHT010000194.1:0-2839 GCA_964640665.1 uncultured Myxococcales bacterium | reverse complement strand
CCGTTGACCCGTTCATACTACACCTCCCGAGAAAAAGAGTTGCTGGTTGGTCAAAACAGCCCGGGTTGCTTGCCGCAACTCGCGGCATTCACATCGATTCTCCAGCACCGCCGGGCGCCGACCTTCACCCGGACCGCGTCGAGCTTGCCGCGTTTTACCATGTAGGCCACCTGCTGCTTCGGCAGGCCAAGCCACTTGGCTGCATCCGTCAGGCCGACCCATCCGGGAGGCGCCTCGCCGCCGGTCAGCTTCCGGCGAAGCTCGTCGGTCAGGACGATGCACCAAGGCGCGCCCGTTGCCAGCTGCCGGCCCGGCAAGATGCCCTCGCGCAGCCAGCTATGGATCGTCGACGAGCACACGCCGAGCTCGGCCGCCGCCTCGTCGGCGGTGAACGGCCCCTCCTTTGGATCGCGGGCGCGCTTGTATGGGTGCACGGCAATGTCATTCTTGTTGCGTAGCTGAGCCACCCGGACCGCGGTGAATGTATTTCCGAACCCCGTGCGACGCCTTTGTTTGCAAAGGATCCGCGCAATCTGCGCGTCATCGAACTCGGCGGCCAGCCTTCGAACCATCTCGACCGTATCCTTGGGCGTTGCAGTCGCCGGCATGTCGCCGCGGCGACGCCGCGGTACCTGTCGCTCAGTTGCCGCGCCACCCTTCCAGACGATCTTCACCGCGTAGTGACTCTCTTCGCTTCGCAGTTGCACCTCCTCGATGGCCGCCCGCAGCAATTGCTTGCGGTCCTGGTTCGTCGTCGTCTCGGCATGCCAGACCGCATCGAGGTCCTTTGACAAACTCTTGGCGCGGGCCTTCTCGTGCTCGCTGAGCGGTCGTATCTGCTGATGCCTGCTTCGGGCTTGCGTCTTGAGATCATCGAGGTGATGCAACGCCTCGTTCCACCGAGACTCGAGCGTTCGCGCGACGATCCGGTTCTCTGGTTCCACTGCATTGTATTGACGCTCCGCCCGCTGCGCTTCGTACTCGGCCTTCTCGATCTGATGACGCCACATCCTCTCGGCCGCTCGTTGTTCCTCCTCCAGTTGCTCGACGGCTAGGCGCGCCGCTTCCCCACTCGCCTGCCGGGTGATCTCCAAGAACGCCTCCACCACCACGTCGTTGATCCGCTTGCCGCCGACCAGCTGGCACTCCCGCCCCGCATATCTCAGGCGCACTGCACTGCAGCGGTACTGCAGTGTCCGTGTCGAAGAGGGCGAGGGACGGTTTCCGCCGTAGCTCACATACATCGCTCGCCCGCAATGCCCGCACCGGACCAGCCCTTGCAACAGCGCCCAGCCCTCGCGGACGGGCCCTTTTGCGTCCTCGTGATCGTAGCGCTTCATCTGCCGGTTGTCCCGTATGCGACGCTGGTTCTGTTCATATTGTGCCCAGGTGATATAGCCCTCATGGTGGTCCTCGATCAACACCGGCCACTGCTCGCGAGACACCTGGACCTTCCGGACCCTGAGCTTGCGGGGATCGGCGGGGTCGAGTTCGCGCACCGTCTTGCTCCGTCCGAACACATACGCGCCAGCATAGATCGGATGATGGAGCACGTACAAGAACATGCGGTAGGCCGGATCCATCCAGACGATTGGGTGGGAGCGCAACTCGATGCGCCGCACGGGAAACTTCAGGCCTTGATCCTTCCACCATGCGCAGACGCGCTTGGCACTGCCCAGCTCGTCGAACTTTACGAAGACCGTCCGGATCGCACGCTGTACGGCTTCGTCGGAAGCCGTCACCAGATGATCCAGATCATCGACTTCGTAACCGGCAGGCGGGTAGACTAAAAACTCACCGCGTCGAGCCTTGTTCCAGCGGCCGGCCATCATGCGGTGAATCGACGTGTCCAGCTCCAGCTCGCTCATCTGCCCGCGAAGCCCCAGCACCATGCGGTCTGTTGCCATGCTCGGGTCGTAGACACCGTGCTCGTCGGCGATCAACGTGGCCGTGTAACGACTCATGTAAATCAGGTTGTGCCAATCGGGACTGTTGCGTGCCAGGCGAGAGGCCTCCAGGCTCATGACGATACCGACCTCCCCCAGGCCCACGGCCGTCACCAGCCGGCCGAATCCGCTGCGGTTGTTCGCGCGGGAACCGCTCTTGCCCTGGTCCTCGTCGACAACCACGACGTTCTCCTTGGGCCAACCGAGTTCGACGGCATGCTCGGCAAACGCGTATTGCCTGCGCCGACTCTCGAGGTGATTCTCCACCTGGTACAGACTCGACTGCCGCACGTACAGGTACGCTTTACGCGCCAGGTGCTCGGCACGGATCTTCGAACTCCAGCTCCCCTTATCGCCGCTGTTCATCATGACGCCCTACCTCCTGTTCCGGTCCGGGTGGTTCAACCTTCGCGGCCTTGATAAGCAACCGCGCATAGCGCCGCGCGATCTTTGTCCGCTCTCCGACTGGTATCGTTGTCCACAGCCGCTCGAGCTCATCGAGATCATCGAATCGCAACTTGATCTGGCCGGTGCGCATGATGCCTCCTTTGAGATGCATGCACACCGATCCCAGATCAAACAGGCCGAACCTTCAACGGTCATCTCTTGTTGTCCGGCTCGACAGCGCGTCGACGAGATTTATCAATTGCCTCAGCGACTCGATCGCGAAGAAGCCTTCGCGGCCGCCGTCGCTGTCCGGCGCCACGCCGTCCGCATCCGTCCAGTCGCGTGGTATGTGCATGGATGTGCCGTCGGCGAGTCGGATCGTTATCCGCTGCTTGCCGCTCATTAGCACTTCGAACTTTCGGTGTTGCAGGGGATGGTGCCGTCTCGTGATCGCTACCCGCTCCGGTGTGTTTCGAAGAATGTACTTAGTACGTGACACTCTTCCC
>CAZXHT010000193.1:0-2923 GCA_964640665.1 uncultured Myxococcales bacterium | reverse complement strand
TTTCTTTGTTTTGTCAAGACCCTCGATCAAAAAGGTCGCTTATTTCAGGGCTAGGTGCCAATATTGCCGTGGCAAGGAAACGACGACGGATTTCCACTTCGATCATGGCCGAGCGGGTGCTTACGAGCCGAGCGACGTTGGCCAAGGTGGAAGCGGGAGACCCCACTGTTTCGATGGGAATCTATGCTACCGCCCTGTTCGTCCTCGGGCTGCACGAAAACCTGAATTGCCTGGCCGATTCCGGAAAAGACTTGGTCGGACTCGATCTAGAGGAAAAGCGGCTGCCCAAGCGTATCAAACGGCGATCGAGCCGAAAGGTGCGGCCCCTCGATGGAACGTGAGTATCTAGTCTATGTAGACATCGAGGGTGAAGCCGTTCTCGCGGGCAAGTTGTTTTCGCGTGTGCGCAAAGGGCGTGAGAGCGCGTCCTTCGAGTATGACGGCGCATGGCGCAGCGACCCGCGGGCATTCGGTCTCGATCCCGTGCAACTCTCACTTGGAGCGGGCACCTTTCACACCCCCGCCCCGACGGCTATTTTCAACGGTTTTATGGATGGAGTGCCTGACCGTTGGGGCCGTACACTCTTGCGCCGGCAGGCGCTCCGGCACGGAGTCCCCGCGCACACTCTTTTTGAAATCGACTTTCTGACGCTGGTGGACGATGAGACCAGACAGGGTGCATACCGTTATCGAGAAGTCTCGGGCCGGGAATTTCTTGCGCCCCATCATCCGCAGCGAATTCCACCCCTGGTCGATCTTCCACGTTTGCTCGACGCCGCCCGGCGGGTCCTCGACGACGACGAAACTGACGATGATCTCAGCCTGCTGCTTGCACCCGGTTCATCTCTGGGCGGTGCGCGTCCCAAGGCATCTGTGAAGGACACGGATGGTTCGTTGCTGATCGCCAAGTTTCCCCGCCGGGACGACGAACTCCCGATGTGCGAATGGGAGTTCGTGGCAATGCAATTGGCACGCCGTGCGGGCATCAGTGTTGGGCAGAGCCGCCTGGTGTCGGCGGGAAATGCACGAGTCTTTATAAACAAGCGTTTCGATCGCAATGGCGCCCAGCGCATCCCCTTCCTGTCTGCCTTGACCATGCTCGGCGCCAGAGACAACCAACAGCACAGCTACCTGGAGATCGCGGATACAATCCGCCAGACCGGCAGCCGGGTGCGTGCCGATCTTACGGAACTCTGGCGGCGAATCGTGTTCAATATCATGGTGGCCAACAGCGATGATCACCTCAGAAACCATGGCTTCTTGTGGGACGGTGAAGGCTGGACTCTCTCATCCGCCTATGATCTCAATCCGACACCGATGGACATAAAGCCCCGGGTGCTAGCGCTGGCCATAGACGAGTACGACCCGACCGGAAGCATCGAACTTGCCCTGTCGGTGGCGGAGTATTTCGACCTGAGAAAAAAACAGGCGATCGAGATGGTCGAACAAATCAGTAAAGCCGTTGCTTCATGGGCCGGTCTGGCAAAAACAACCGGAATGTCCGCAGCCCAAATCGACCGTGCTCGTAGCGCGTTCGAGCTTTCTGGCTAATAGTCAATTCCCGGGCTCCAACGGGATGACTGCTCTTGATTAGTCCTATCATTCCGTGAGAAGTTGGTTTTTGGCTTTTTATGCTCTGTCGCGTGTGGAGGTGCCTCATGGCCAGAGACAGAATAACCCGGATACGGATCAATGGGATGCGCTCGATCAAGAAGTTGAACCTCGGCCTGGGAGGCATGCAGGTACTTATTGGCAACAACGGGACGGGCAAGAGCACCATCGTGGAAGCCTGCGAACTCCTTAGTAAGGCATCGCGCCAGGACTTCATGGAACAGTTCAATTCCATTCACTCCGGCCTGGCCGGCATGGGAAGCCAGCGCCTGGGTCTGGGCCTGCGAATCGAGGGCGACGGACCGACCCTGTCCTACGACTTCTCCGTGGAAAAAAAGGGCGTGCACACGGTCATCGCGGGAGAGACATTGCATATCGGATTGATGGCCGGGCCGGATTCGTCCACGGTCATCTCGCGAAGCATGGCATCCGCCCGCTACCTGGACCCTACAACCAACAAGATGAAGGAATTCGAGGGGCTGCATTCTTCCTCGCTGCTGCTGCCCTTGCTTGCGATGAATCCGCATTTTGATTCGATCCGACGCGCACATGGTGCGCTTAAGAATATCGAGGTGCACCTCCCATTCGACCTGCTTCCGGAATGGGTCCTGCGCACTACGAACCGCAGGTCCGAGTTGCGAGGAACCTCGACCCTCGAGCCCGCCGAAAAGCTCTCGCTGCTTGGCCACGACCTGGCGAATGTGTTCTTTGCGCTCAAGAACGAATACGACAGAGACCATTGGGCCGAGACCCTGGATTACATCCGACTCGGCCTGGGTGACGAGTTCGAGGATCTGAGCTTCAACATCGATCAGGGCGGCGGTCGGTTGGCGATCAAGGTCAAGTATGCCGGTATGCACAAGCCCGTGCCGTCCAACTTCCTGGCCGACGGGACGCTGAGCTACCTGGCCCTGGTCGCCATTTACCGCCTGGCAAGACAACGCAGCCTGCTGGCCTTCGATGAGCCCGACCTGCATCTCCATCCCCAACTTCTCATGCGAGTACTGGGTTTCTTCGAGACCATGTCCAAGGACCACCCCGTACTGGTGACGACTCACTCCGACCGTCTGCTTGACGGGCTTTCCGATCCGGCAAACTCCACCATTTTATGCGAACTCGATAAAACCATGAGCACCGTGACGAATGTGCCGGACGGGGAACGCCTCGCCAAGTGGATCGAGCGCTACCGGGGCATCGGGGAGGTTCGGGCTGCTGGCCACGAGGCTTCGGTGATGACAAGGAAGGGCAACTGATGGCCGGCGATTTGCCGATCACCTGCCTTTACGAAGACAAGCGAGGCCCCAGCATGGGG
>CAZXHT010000192.1:0-2974 GCA_964640665.1 uncultured Myxococcales bacterium | reverse complement strand
CCCCTTCGTTTTGTTCCTGGGCAAAAACGGGAAGCGCCACTGTGAGCGCCAGTACCGCTATCGGGAAACAACGAGTTTTCACGTGGTCCTCCTGTTCGGGTTCAACCTCAAGAGGACAATGATAACGGATCCGGAGGGAACAAGAAAGCTCGGCCGGCGGCAATCCCCGGCCCTGGTAAGAACCCATCCAATCGACAGCGAGAAGAGCCCAATAAAAGAGGGCGGGCAGCAGGGTTTGGCGACGTATACCTCTCAGTGATGCGCAGCCTTCATACCCTGGCTACAGGTTCGCTTTGCTAGGAGCGCCTGCAGTCAAAGATCCTGCTGCCCCCCCCTCTGCAAACATAATCTGTAAACATAAGAGGACTTGACCACGTCATTTTGGCCTGTCGTTTTGAAAATATATTTTATCCGCTGGGAATTACTCGCCATTTTTCTGTCTTGACAAGAAGAAGAGACAGCGGATACCTTTTTCGGGCTAGGAGCATTCCTCTCAGAATCGAGTATCCGTTGACATCAGGGATTTCCGTAATCTGTGCAATCGGCGGCCGCCGACTTGGAGGGGAAGAACAATGACCAAGAAAAGATCTGTTTTCCTTGCGCTTTTACTCCTTTACCCATCGATTACATTGGCCGGGGAACCGCTCTACCTCGAACCCGTCACGCTCGGGAAAACTCTCGCTGAAGAAGCTGAGGACGCGAAGCAACGATACGATCTGGCCCTGAAGTTCGCCGATTCGAAACCCAGCCGAGAGGCGCGCGCAAAGTGTCCAGAAGCATTCGATGAAGCCGGTCTTAGAGACGATGACAGCATCGTTAGGTTTTTCACAGCAGCGAACAGTAGCCTGAGAACTGCGATGACAACATATGCCGTTGGGCTTGCTAAAAAAGGCTGCAGTACAAAAACGAAGAGCTCTTCAGAAGTGAAGATAATGGTATCACAATTGCCCAAAGGCGTGCTCCCCCAACTGGAGGCTCCGAAATTTTCATCAGGCGGTACGTCAGGCGCTCCGGTTCCCGCCGCCGCGAGCATGACGAGCATGATCATGCAGGGCATGACCCAGTTCTTGATGGAGCGGGCCCGCGAGGAAGCCGCCGCCTTCGCGATGGATCAGATCGGCAAGGGCCTGTGCGAGAACGCGCTTTGCAAGGACAAGCTCTTCAAGAGCGTCTGCATTCTGGTAAAAGCAATCGAAGAGTCGAAGCTCAGCTTCAACCCGGGCAGGATGTTCTTCCAGGCCGTGCGCCAGGATCTGCTCGAGTTGCCCGAGCATATCGCCGATGTGCTCGCGGACGATTTTTCATTCGAGGGAAAGGATCTCATCGGCTGCATCCTGAAGGTCGGATACGGAATCTTTCGTGGAATCGAAAGGCGGGTACCCCCCGAAACCATTGTGATTGACGCCGTGACAAAATTCGACGAGTTGAAATCCTGCAGGCAAGTTCTCGGGTTTCCCGACCCATCGGACGCGGGCCAGGTTTGGACGCCGGAGGCCGAAGCGGTCCGCTCGACGTTGAGAATACTGATGGTGGTCCTGCTCGCCAAGTCGCAAGCGGAGATCGAGGCCTATCGCCTCGACTTGTCAAAGCTGGTGAAAGAAGTGACCGTCGGGCTCGCCTCCACCTCCCTGGAGAAAAAGTTCAAGAAGGACCTGGACGTCCTTGCGCCCGTCTGCGTTCGTTTGGTGGAAACAGCGCGTGCTTTCCGGGAGGCGAAGAGCGAGGAACTGCTCGCGCGGCTCGAGAACGTCTTAACCTCATCCCTGGAAGTTCTGGCCGTCTCCCTGGAGTATTCCCTCCCGCCCGGGTTGCCCGGCGACAAGCTGAACAAGCTTCAGAACATTCTGGTCAACATTCGATCGGGGCTCGAAAAGCTTTTGACGGGCGACTTCGCCGGGGGACTGATAGAGTTTCTGGCCATAGTGGAGTTTCCCCATGACCAGGAGCCTTTCAAGAGCCTGTTCCGTTTCAGCGCCCTGCTGGCGGACATAGCCGGCGCCAAGAGCAGCGAGGAGATATCCGCCGCGCTGGAGCGCGCGGCGGCGCCCGCCGGAAGCTGGCGCCTGAGGCGCAAGAAGGTGGCTTGGGGAATAGGCGCCATGGTAGGCGTCGGTTTCGGCGGGGAGAAACTCACCAAGCAGGGAGCGAATGACGATCTGCCTCTGGGATTAGTTTTCGGCCTGCACCTGCCGGTGGGGCTCCAGATCTCCACACCCCTGGGAGGCAGCTGGGCGTTAGGCGGTATGTTGCAGGTGATCAACATCGGTGCGCTGGGGCAGGCGTGGATAACCGGGGACGCCGGCAAGCAGGAGGTCAGCGTGGAGCCCGAGATAGGATTCTTGCAGGTCTTCGCGCCGGGAGTGCAGATCTTTTTTGGAATCGGGGACACTCCGTTCACGGTATCGCTGGGCTGCGAGTACGTCTTCAAGCAGCGCTCTTCATCCCTCAACGGAGACGACATTTCTTACAATGCGCTGAGGTTCGGCCTGAACGTCGGCGTGGATGTGCCGATATTCATCTGGTAGCGCAAACGAATACGATCCCGTTTTTCCGGCTTGACAAAAAGATGAGACAGCGGGTATCTTTTTGAGGCTAGGAGCATTCCTCTCAGAATCGAGTGTCCGTTGACATTTGGGGTTTTTGCGCCCGGTTCAATCGGTGGATACAGGTGCGGACCCCGACAAGACAAAATCAAAAATCAATTATTGAGACGTAACAGTGAAGTCTAATGGATTAGAGTGCCACGGCCAGTTGGCCCGTCAGCATGCCATCTGGGCAGGAAAACAAAGTTCAGCATATTTTGCGTGTCAAAACAATCATTGTTAGGTGACGACATGACAGCTATGAAACTATGGAAAATCAACTGCATGGAACAACGCTATCCAGGCATGTGGCAGCGGTGGTTCAAACATCAGTGTGCAGGAGTCGGATGGTATAGCGGGTGGGGCTACCACCTTCACGGCTCAACCAAAGG
>CAZXHT010000191.1:0-2981 GCA_964640665.1 uncultured Myxococcales bacterium | reverse complement strand
CAAGCACATAGCGAGGTGAAGTATTATGAAGCCCAATTGTAATGATCGATGAACAGTCCCACCCGCCGGCGCGCGTCCTCCAGATCCACAAACACCGCCCGCTCAACGCACTCCCTCCACAATGTGCCCCAAAATCGTTCGATTTTTCCTAAAGTCTGCGGCCGCTTGGGCGTGGCTACCAAGTGCTTGATGCCGCTTTTGGCCATCTCTTTCGTAAACTGGCTCTTGCCCCGCCAGGCTGCGTACTGCGGCCCGTTGTCCGTCAAGATCTCCTCCGGCACCCCGTATGACGCTATGGCCGCGCGCACCACCTCGATCACCAGCGCCGCCGTGGAACTCCCATACAACCCGAAGCCCACCAGATATCGGCTGTGATCGTCTAAAAAACCTATCAGGTACACCCGCCGGTTCTGTCGCTTTAGCAAGAATGTAAACAAATCCGTCTGCCACATCTGGTTCGCCCGAGCCCGCTCGAACCTTCGCAGGTGATCCCGGTGCGCCCGCGTCTTGACCTCCTCGAACTCGTAACCCGCTTCCTTCAAAACACGGGCCACCGCCCCGGGTCCGGCTCCAAGTCCGGGCCCCCGGACCAGCATGTCGCTGATACGCTGGCATCCGTATTCCGGGTTGCCCTCCTTGATCATTATGATCGACCGCTTGGTCACCTCGGGCAGACGGCTGCCCTTCGGCGCCCCCTTGGGCCGATTCATCAAGCCCTCCGGCCCGAACTCCTCGAACTTGTGCTTCCAGGTATGCAGCGTCTGGTTGCTTATCCCCAACAACGAGGCAAACACCCCGCTGGACAACCCACTCCGCTGCCACGCGTCCAATATCAGCAGTCGCTGCTCCGGAGTGAACTTCGCCGAACCCTTCTTCTCTTTCTTGACCAGCCGGCGGCCCTTGTTCTTCTTGCCCGCGCCCATCAGGCACAAAGGCCGACCCAACTCGTTCAGACCCTCTGCCCCCCAACTCGACCCGTCTTCAGACTCTCCTTCAACCGGCTGTTCAGCCTCCCCGTCGAGGCTGTTCAGATCATCTCCGCCCAGCTCACCCCCGAATGCATCCCGCCCGTCGGGCGGAACTCCGCTCCGGCTACGCCTCCACTCCGTTCCGCCTTCGTCTCTATTCCGATCATCGCTCATCTCCTCTCCTCCTTTCCGACGACTCCCGTCGCCTCAAGAAGGAGGCATTTACAGGCTTGCCAGCACTCGGGAAGCGTTTTTATGCTTCCCGACGTGGTCCACCTATTTCTACTCCCTAACTGTCAAGAATTTCGGGAAGGGGTACAGAGGTGCAGTTTCTGAATCGCTTCATGCTGGGTCTTGGCGCCTACACCAATTTCTCGTCATCACACAGCATCCCGGACAGCATTGCCATCAGGCCCACACCGGCCCACGTGCACATGGTCGGCGGCACCCTGGCTTTCGGGATAAAATCCGAGCACACCCTGACCCGCCTGGGAGTGGCCTTCGCCCGGGGCAGCGGCAACGACGTGATAGCCTCCAACGACCCCGATCAGCTCGCCCTCGACACGCAACAGTTCGTCAGGGTGGATCTCACCCAAACCTTCTTGTACTTCTTCCTGGCCAGCACCTTCATGTACTGAGCAAAGATCGGCCTAAGACCGGCCCCAGGTGCCATCATGCATGTCCTGCGGAAACGAGACATGGGGCTCCTGCGCCGCCGGAAGGTGCATCGATGGACCTGATAATCCATCTTGACAGGGAATAATATTATGATATTATTCCCTGTATGGCAAGAATATCAAAAAGACTTCTGGAAATCCCCCGCACCGGTGGTGCCTCGTATTTCCTGTGGGGGCCTCGGAGAGCGGGCAAGACTTATTGGATTCGCAACTACTTCTCTAGGCCTAAAGACCGGACGATCGACCTGCTGCAAACCGATCTGTTTGCCGAGTACGCAAGCCGGCCGGCCTTGTTGCGCGAGCGATTCGACGGCCGGTTCACCATCATCGACGAGATACAAAAGGTACCCGCGCTTCTTGACGAGGTCCACTGGCTTATCGAGAACAAGGGGGCGCGCTTTCTGCTTTGCGGATCCAGTGCCCGCAAGCTGCGCAGGGGTCACGCAAACCTGCTGGCCGGCCGGGCCCGGCGCCTGGAGATGGGGCCGCTTTCCTTCGCTGAAACCGAGCAGTTCGACCTCAATCGTGTGATCTTATACGGGCTTTTACCGCCCCATTTCCTTTCCGAAGATCCCGAGTCCGACCTGCGGTCCTACGTTGCGGATTACCTCAAAGAAGAGATCGCCGGCGAGGCACTGGTACGGAATCTGCCGGCATTCTCCGATTTCCTGCGGGTTGCGGCCATTACAAACGCCGAACTCCTCAACTATACCAACGTGGCTCGGGAAGTCGGTATAAGCGCCAAAGTCGTGCGCAACTACTTCGAAATTCTGGAAGACACCTTGCTCGGTTTTCGCCTCAGGCCCTGGAGCAAGTCCAGAAAACGGCGCTTGAACCACACGGACAAGTTCTACTTCTTCGACGTGGGTGTGGCCAACTACCTGGCGAGACGACGGCCGGCGCCGGAAAGCGCCGAATTCGGCAAGAGCTTCGAACACTACATTCTCGGCGAGATCCTCAACTACCGTCGCTACCGGGAGCCGGAACTCGAGGTACGTTACTGGCGCACGGTAAGCGGCCGTGAGGTGGATTTCATTCTTGGGGATATGCAGGTGGCGGTGGAAGTCAAGTCGGGTTCCCACGTGCATGAGGATGTCATCAGATCATTCCGGGTTCTCGAGCAAGAGGCAGCGGTGGGTAAAAAGGTTGTGGTTTGCCTCGAGCGTGAACCGCGTCGACTGGCGGGAGTGGAAATCTTGCCCTGGCGGATGTTCCTGCAAAAACTCTTCGCCGGCGAGTTGACCGGAGCGTAACCCCGGCCCGGACTTTTTGATGCGTCAGCCGTTTTTCGCAGCGAAGTCCCGCATGAAGTCGGTCAATTTTTGCACGCCCTCGA
>CAZXHT010000190.1:0-3036 GCA_964640665.1 uncultured Myxococcales bacterium | reverse complement strand
TGTTCGGCGTTCCTTCACAGGAACGCAAGGCCTGACTGCGCCCTGAACCTCATTTCGGCCCATGGTAGACGGCCTTGGCTGTACCAACTCGCCTGTTGATGTTGCCCATCCGGGTTTCAGCGTTGCCGTGACCGAACTCGGGGGCTGTGATCGGCACCTGGATCCTGCTGGTGCCCGATCAGAGCCTTGCTGGCCGCAGCGATCTCGCGGGTATAGGCCTGGAGCCATGACAGGGCTTTTGCCCTCCCAACCATTTTTTGAAGGAGGAGACCGATGAACGAAGAAACCCGAGAACAGATCGCCTTGGCCAGGTACAAGATTATCAGCCCGGTGCTGGCCGAGCCGGGCCGGGCGCAGAACGCTTACCTGCGCCAGCAGATGGAGCGGGAGCACCTCATGCCCCACTACGGCGTGAAAAAATTCGCCATGTCCACCTTCAAGAACTGGCTGCGCAAGTACCAGGTCGACGGCTTCGATGCCCTCAAGCCAAAGGAGCGAGCAGACATGGGACGCCCCAGGCGCTTGAGCGACGAGAACCTGGCGATCATCGAGACCCGCTGCAAGGCCTATCCCTATCTGACCATCCAACTTCTGTACGAGCAGTTGCTGAAAGAGGATCAGCTCGGCGACCCGCCCATCGGTTACAACAATCTGGTGCGCATCGTGCGCCAGCGTGACCTGCTGCCAGGCCGCAGGCGCAAAGACGTTCGCAAGCGCTTCGAGACAGGCGCGGTCAATGAACTGTGGGTGTGCGACTTCATGCATGGACCCATGGTGCGCACCGACCGCAAACGCGCCAAGGCCATCCTGTGCGCGGTCATCGACGACCACAGCCGCATGATCGTTGCTCATGCCTTCGCGGCCTCGGAAACGGTGGCCTCGTTGACCGTGGTACTCAAGGATGCCTTCGAGGCTTTCGGTTTGCCCAAGCGATTTTACGTTGATAATGGCGCGTCGTTCTCCTCGGACCTGTTGGCCAAGGCATGCGCTCAGGCGGGCATCTCGCTTATCCACTCCAAGCCTTACGACTCGCCGTCGCGTGGAAAAATTGAACGTTTTTTCAGAACCGTCCGGGATCGCTTCTTGGCGACAGTGGACGGCGAACTCTCCCTGGACGAACTCAACGATGCGTTCACTGTCTGGCTGCGTGAAGACTATCACCACAAAAACCACAAAGGCATCGACGGCCGGCCCATCGACCGCTACCACGCCTCGGCGGGCCGCGTGAACATCCGCCGATTGACCCGGGCAGAGTTGAACGAAATCTTCCTGGTGCGCCACGAGCGCATCGTCAACAACGACTCAACCATCTCGTTCAAGGGCAACATCTACGAGGTACCTGCCGCATACATCCGTCAGCGCATCGAGCTGCGCCACCCGGTCGACGAGCCCGGCGACCTGTATCTGTACGACAATGGAGTTCGGGTCGGCCGGCTCAAGTTAGTCGACGCCCGCGAGAACGCCCGAACCTTCAGACCCACCAAGGCCGACACCTCTATCCGCTTCGCCTCCAAGCATGCGCCGCGCAGGGGACACCGGTCATGAACGACATGCTGGTCTGGTTCGGGCTCAAACGCCATCCCTTCGACAAACAGATCAGACCCGCGGACTTGTTCGCTTCCGAGGCACTGGACGAAGCGGCCGCCCGGCTCGACTACATGAAACAACGCGGAGGCATCATGCTCCTGACCGGCGACCCCGGCGTGGGCAAGACGGTGACCTTGCGCCGCTTCGTAGACTCGCTCAACGACAATCTCTACCGCCCCATCTACACTCAGTTGGCCACTCTGAACCGTTTCGATATCTTGCGCCACCTCAACCAGAAACTGGGCTTGATCAACCGGGGTTCCAAGAGCGCTCTGTACACCCAAATCCAGCGAGAGATCCTCGAGAGCAAAGACCAACGTGGCAAGATCTTGATGCTCATCATCGACGAGGCCCAGCTTTTATCCACCGGCACCCTGCACGAGATCCGACTGATGACCAACTTCCGCATGGACTCCTACGAGCCCTTCATCCTCATCCTGGCCGGCCAAACCGACCTCAAGCGCATCATGGACTTCGCCGTCATGGAGCCCCTGGCCCAGCGGCTTCGCATGCGCTATCACATGCCGCCGCTGAGCCCGGAGCATACCGCCGAGTACGTTGAACATCACCTGCGGCTGGCCGGCGCAACCGAGCCCATCTTCGCTCCTGATGCGCTTGCGGCCATCTTCGAACAGTCCTTCGGTATCCCCAGGCGCATCGGCAACATCGCCATACAGGCCATGCTCTGCGCCATGATGGAACAAAAGCGCACCATCGACGCCGACATGGTGCTCAAGGTCAAGACAGGAGGTTGAAGCCATGATCGAACCCATGTACGTCCGCGATCCCCAAAAGCTGCTCCAGGCCGCTCGCACCGCGGTCTGCCTCATCGGCCTGGTCCACCAAACCATGTGGGACTTGTTCCCTAACGAGATGCTGCTGCTTCAGGAAAGCGACGAACAGCGACTTCTCGATGCCCTTGGCGACGCGCTCAAGCTCATGCCTAATCCTCTGCTACCATCAGGCCAGGCCCATATCGCATGAACAATCCGCCGCCGATCGCCAGAGCACCCCCATCCATCCGATAAACCTGGTCGAAATAGCTCTTATCGAAATCGTCGAAACCCTTACTTGCTTCCTTTTCCACACCCAGGATCCAGGGCCTCTTCCGGTCAAATCTGACGCTGAAATCACTCACGAAACTACGTTGGCATTAACACTGGCCGCGGGCGAATCTGCTCAGTTGTCGCTCGATCAGGAATATGACAGCGGCGTTCATGCGCTGCGTTACGGCATCTGGCACGTGGCTGTGGAGTTGTATGACGGGGAGGGCAATCTGATCAGGGAAGCCAGGGACAATCCCGAAGGACGGTTCGTGGTGCCCTATCCAATCGAGGGTGAGGCCTACGTTCCGGAGGATGTCGTAGCAACGATTACGACGGACAAGAGTGTATACCTGTCGTACGAGACGTGATCTATAGTCATTTTCGACTCTCCTCGTTAATATCG
>CAZXHT010000189.1:0-3107 GCA_964640665.1 uncultured Myxococcales bacterium | reverse complement strand
CCGCCCGTGCGGGTGAGTTGCAGATAGAAGATAGTCTTCTATCTTGGACCGTCGACGGACGGTGCCGGTGAGAAGCCAGAAAAGACGAGACCGGTGCAAGAAGGTTC
Source organism: uncultured Myxococcales bacterium (assembly GCA_964640665.1). Classification (GTDB taxonomy): domain Bacteria; phylum Myxococcota; class B64-G9; order B64-G9; family B64-G9; genus DATKYQ01. The sequence continues at coordinate 3,000 of CAZXHT010000189.1, read as the reverse complement.
CGGGAAGATCTTAGCTCCTCGATGCGCCGATTTAGATCGGGGCTCAGTCGCCGCCGCCGTCGCGCAGCCGCGCGGCGGAAGTGCGGGCGACCCGCTGCGCGGACCCGACGATCTGCAGGGTCTTTTGGATCTGCAGCGGTCGGCCCGGGTCGATGATCCGCATGTCGGCCTCGATCGGCCAGCCGGCGGCCAAAGATCCGTTTTCCGCGATGATGCACGGTGTCTTGTCGCCCACCTCGCGGCGATATTCCAGGTATGTGTCCCAGAGCGGGCGGCCCACGCTGGCGCGATCGACAATCACCACGAATGCCGGCAAGGCGATGACATCCGGGGTCTCGGGCCGGCCGAGCTGCACGGAGCAGCGCAGTCGGCCGGCCAGCGAGCTGACCGCGCCCAGCAGCCCGGCGTGTGAAAGCTGGCAGAAGATGGTGTTCCACCAAGGGTGTGCGAACAGATCGACCAGCCGCGCGTCGTCCCGCAACGAATCATCCCGGACCGCGCCGCCGCCGGGCCGCCGCAAGGGAGAGTCGCCGTTTTCAGCGCGAGCCCCCAGTGCAACTCCGGCCGCGCCCAGGCACCCGCCAATCACGCCCTTGATAAAATTCCGTCTTTTCATGCGCCACCTCCTTCGAGAAGGAATATAGCAGGCGGCTATAACATCAGAATGAAGCGCCATTCAAAAAATTCGAGACCGAGCCCCGCGTTGTCATATACTCTGTTTCACGGTAGGCAACGAACGCGGCAAGGGCATCGCTGTATATCGCGAATCATATCCTGAAGGGAATACGCTGATGTCCCTGGGCTCAGGCATCGAGTGGACGGAATCCACCTGGAATCCCGTAACCGGGTGCACGAAAGTCAGCCCTGGATGCAAGAACTGTTATGCGGAACGTATGGCCAAGCGCCTCCAGGCCATGGGTCAGCCGAATTACATCAATGGATTCCAGGTCTCGCTACATGAGCGGGCTCTTCTGATACCCACGAGATGGAAGAAGCCGCAGATGGTTTTCGTGAACTCGATGAGCGATCTGTTCCACGAGCAGGTGCCGAGCGAATTCATTCAGAGCGTGTTCGAAGTAATGCGTCAAGCCGGGCAGCACACATACCAGGTATTGACCAAGAGAGCCGAACGCCTTGAACTCTTGAACGACGAGATTGATTGGCCGGACAATGTCTGGATGGGAGTAAGCGTGGAGACGCGGCGTTATCTGTATCGCATCGACCACCTGCGGAGAACCGGCGCAAGAGTGAAGTTCATCTCATTCGAACCGCTCTTGGAAAATCTTGGCGACATCGATCTGGCGAGGATTGACTGGGCAATAGTCGGAGGTGAATCTGGGCCGGGCGCAAGGCTTATCAGAAAAGATTGGATAACGAGCATCAGAGATCAGTGTGTCGGAGCCGGTGTCCCTTTCTTTTTCAAGCAGTGGGGTGGATTCAACAAGAAGAAATCCGGCAGGTCGCTTGAAGGGCGCTATTGGGAACAGGTGCCTGCGGTTTCAACGGATCTGAGACACTCGAAGTGCCTAACACCCAACCAAGCCAACCCGGGACAGTATGTTACTCCAGAAAATAACGTTGACAGGAACCCGCGATAGACTTATTCAAGGACTTAGCTCATCTACCCATGGTAGAAGGAGTAGCGGTGCCGTCCATCTGGGCGGCATCAGCCTTTTTGGGGCTGATATCCATTCCATACGAATTGCCTGGCACTCCCCCGAGATATTGTCAAAAGTTGTGTTTGAGCACATGAGCGCATCCTTCACAGATTCCTTTCAAGCAGCCGCTATCTTCAACTCACCGTCGACGAATTGCACACCCTCGATAACCTTGGCTATGAGTAGATGACCGTTCAGCCGTCTCCATCGTCGCTCAGCCTCCCGCGCCAACTTGAAGACCATCGTCAGCGTCGCCAGTCGCGAACCAGATCCCTTCGTCTGCCGCGTTCGGTGGCGTACCGTAGCGAACGTCGCCTCGATAGGGTTCGTCGTTCGCAGATGAAGCCAATGCTCTGCCGGGAAATCGTAGAACGAAAACAGCACGTCCTTGTCCTTGACCAGGCACTCGACGGCTTTCGGATACTTGGCCCCATAGTTCTTCTTGAACTCCGCAAAGGCATCCAGAGCATCCTTGCGAGTGGGCGACAAATACATTTCGTGGATCAGCTTTTTCGCATCCGGCTGCACTCGCTTCGGCATCTTGTCCAAGATGTTGGCTGTTTTGTGGACCCAGCAGCGCTGTGCCGCCGCACCAGGAAAGGCCTCCTCCATGGCGGCCCAGAAGCCCAGAGCGCCATCGCCAATCGCCAGTTTAGGTTCAGAGGTGACCCCGCGTCGCTTGAGACTTTGCAAAAGCGTCAGCCAGGACGCCTTGCTCTCGCGGTGGCCGTCGAGAATGCCTATGAGTTCCTTCTTGCCGTCTTCCAAAGCGCCCATCAATACGAGCATGCAGGGGCGATCTCTTTCGAGCCGCACATTGAAGTAGATCCCATCTGCCCACATGTAGACATACTTTTTCCCACTCAGATCTCGCTTTGCCCAATCGTCATAATCTTTCTTCCAGCCTTCTTTGAGACGAACGATGTTCGTCGCGCTCAGCCCGGCTGCGTTGGGTCCCAGGATGGCCGCCAGTGCTTCGCCGAAGCTCCCTGTGGACACGCCCTTGAGGTAGAGAACAGGAATCAACGCATCGACGCTGGGGGCGCGTCTCATGAAGGGCGGAAGAATCTTGCTGGTGAACTTTTTGCCTTCGCGCTCGTCGCGGACGCGAGGCTGCTTGATGCGAACAGGTCCAGCTCCGGTTATCAGATCCCTCTCGGGCAGATGCCCGTTGCGGATGACGAGCCGGTGACCGTCTGCATCGACGAGGGTTCTGTGGCGTTCCATGTACTCGCCGACCTCGGCCTCAAGGGCTGTATGGAGTATCCTGCGTGCCCCCTCCCGGACCAACTCGTCCAGGACGCTTTGAGGGCTTTCGGAAGGTTCATCTCGACCTTGGAGG
>CAZXHT010000188.1:0-3158 GCA_964640665.1 uncultured Myxococcales bacterium | reverse complement strand
TTGTCGCTTGGTGCTGCTCCAAGGAAAATGAGATATGAGACCCTCCGACCCCCAGTGCCCTCCAAACTTCGCATGCAGCCTCCCTTGGACCGACACATTAATTGCGCAGGCCGCTCCTGTCAAGTCGGCTGATGAATCAGTTGCTAGTATCAGATCCGCCTGTTAGGCTGCACATTCTTAAACGGCGGTTGAGGGAGCAGCAAACTCATGGAAGAAACAACAAATAAAGAAAAGCAATCCTGGAAATTTCCCCGTGAGTTCTGGACGGCCAACCTGATGGAGCTCTTCGAGCGAGCTGCCTATTACGGTTTTTTCATCGTATTGACCCTGTACTTGACCGACATTGTCGGGTTCAGCGACAAGGAGACCGCGCTGGTGGCCGGCATCTTCTTTGCCGGCTTGTACCTGCTGCCACCGTTCGTGGGGGCCATTGCCGACAAGATCGGCTTCAAAAACGGCTTAATCCTGGCCTTCAGCCTGCTGACCGTTGGTTACTTCTTCCTGGGAGTTACTCACTCCAAAGGATTGGTCATTCTGTTTCTGGTGATTGTGATGATCGGCGGTTCATTTATAAAGCCGCTGATTACAGGCACGGTTAGCAAGACCACCACCGAAGTCAACCGTGCACGCGCCTACTCTCTCTTTTACTGGGTGGTAAACGTCGGCGCCTTCAGCGGCAAGACCTTCGTACCCTACATCAGGCAAGGGATCGGGCTGGAGTACGTCAACTTCTTTTCATCGGCCATGGCGTTTTTAGCCTTGCTTTTCGCCCTGTTCTTCTTCAAACGGATCAAGACTCCCAGCGAAGAAGGAAAAACACTTGGGGATGTAGCCCGCGCCCTATGGCGCATCCTCTGCGCCCCGCGTCTGATCATTCTTACACTCATTGTCTCCGGGTTCTGGATCATCCAACATCAACTGTACGCTACCATGCCCAAGTACGTCATTCGCAGCTTGGGCGAGGGGGCGCGGCCGGAATGGCTGGCCAACGTAAACCCGGCCGCGGTGGTCTTGTTCGTGGTGCTGGTTACCCAGCTGATGAAGAAATATCGAGCGGTCTCCTCGATGCTGGTCGGGATGATCATGATGCCTTTCTCCGCCCTGGCCATGTCGGCCAGTCCATGGCTGGAAGGCATCTACGGACCTTCAGTCGAGGTTCTGGGGTTTATGACCCTGCATCCCTTGACGATCATGATGATAATCGGGATCGGGATCCAGGGGCTGGCCGAGTGTTTCATCTCGCCGCGCTTTCTGGAGTATTTCTCGCTGCAGGCCCCCAAGGGAGAGGAGGGCCTCTATCTGGGCTTTTCCCACCTGCATTCGTTTTTCTCCGCCCTGACCGGCTTCATCATGTCGGGTTTCTTACTGGACGCCTATTGCCCGGATCCCAAGACCCTTCCGGCCGGGCTGAGCGCGGCCGAGAAAGCCACCTATTACTCCGAGGCCCATCACATCTGGTACTACTTCGTGGCCATCGGATTGACCGCGGCCGTGGCCTTGTTCATCTTCAGGTTTGTGACAAACAGGATCGACAGGAAATCAGGGGAAAAGACAGGGACGGAGTAGAAACCTCCCGGTTTTCAAAAAAGTTCGGAATCATTGGTCAATGACCCGGGGGAAGCTTCACTCTACCGGCGTAAGCCAATGAGTTGATCAGGTGATCGTGCGCTTTTTGATCTCTTAACCACTCGGATCTACGTGCAAGCAAATCATGATAGATGGTCAACATGTCCTTATCCCGAGCCAATTCGGGATCATCGGTAAACTCGGGGTGACCTTCGACAAATAGAGCTATCCGTTCTAGGATCTTATTGATACTCGCCTGGGCCTGGTCGGGATTATGGCCTTCGAGCTGTTTCGAAACAGCTGCCAGATCTCCTGCTATCCATGTAGCCAATATATTTTTGCATACATTGCGGGACAACGGATTACTCGGGCGCCGGCCGGCCGGCAGACTCAAACTGGCTCGGCTGACAGCATTTGAAAGATTTACCAGATCTTTGTATCGCACGCGCACTTCGGCGATTTTTCCCGGGCCGCTAGCTACAACGTCCAACAGAATTGCATGATCATCTCCGGCATAGTAGGCCGGAATAACTATCTGAATTCCATCTTCGTCGTCAGTTCGGTCGGCTTCGATCCCGAGAGTATTCGAAACTCTGAGGTCAACTGCCTGCTCGACTTCGCGCACTTTCTCGATCTGTCCGGCAGTTAGTGAATCTGATCTTATGATCCTGACAAGTCTGACTCCTTTGGCCAGCCGAATCCTCAGGCGTATTGCCCGGGCAACTGCCCGACCGGAAGCCGAGAGTTCTTCTTCGATTGTGCGTTGAACGAGCCTGGGGGTCGGAGTGTCTCATATCTCATTTTTTTGTCCAACCGCTCGGGCAGTGTGTACTGAATCCGGACAACCCCGACATCTTCTGCGTCGCGACTCGAATCAATCGCTTCGTCGAGGGTTACAGACGTAGATAGGTGGTCGCTCCCAAGGATTTCGACTTCTATGTTGTTGGATTGTCGCTTGGTGCTGCTCCAAGGAAAATGAGATATGAGACCCTCCGACCCCCAGTGCCCCCGCGCCGAGGCAGTGGTGGAAGCCTTGAAGAGAGGCCTGATCAACGTTTGAAACCGTGGTAGCGTTCTAAAAAATGCAGCAGGCGGTGCGCGTAGTCATCCAGCAGGGGCAGGCCTCCGTCCGCCGCGAGAAGGTCATCCACGAGCACATGAGACAGTTCGATCGACAGTCCCTCGGGCCCACGCTTTTTGTGGGCCTCGAATAATTCCGCGTAACTTTCAGCAGGATGGGAAAGCGGGTTGTCAAGCAGACGCCGGACCGAACCCTCGACCTGATGCTGAATTCTGGCCGCCAGCGCGTTGCGCTCGGAAGCCGTCAGCCAGGCGATACGCCTGAGCATTTCCGCAAGTACTGAAATCTCGATTTCTTTTTCAGAAAGTTCATCAGCCATGCCCTCGAACTCGACCGCGCATAAACCGCTGCGGGCCGCGTTCATCAGCAGGCAGGCCAGAATCCGGGTATTCAGCCCGCGCTCTTCCCGGTCATCTCCCATACCCCGACCGGCAAGCTTTTCGAGTATGCTTTCCGCCTCGCGCATCAAGGCCAGATCCTCGGCGAACAGGTCGAGGCACTCGACCGAGCC
>CAZXHT010000187.1:0-3321 GCA_964640665.1 uncultured Myxococcales bacterium | reverse complement strand
ACGACCAGCAGGAGTAGTATCATGCAAATAAAGAAGGAGGTGCGCTCATGAAAAAGGCGGCCTTGTTGTTCTTTCCATTGGTTTTCGTAATCGCCGGGTGCAGTTCGAAGTCGAGAGAATGCACGAGCCCATGCGAAAAGGCCGAAGACTGCGGCGCCGGTCAATATTGCAGCGCTCAGGGCTGCTGCGAGACCGGCTGCGCCTCGAACGCCGACTGCACAGACAGTATATGCAACCTGGCCACCCACCAGTGCCAGGGCAGCGCCAATGACGGCGATGACGGCGGCCAGGACGGGGGAGTCGACGGCGGCGCCGACAATGGCTCCGATCCCGGCCAGGCCGACCAGGGACCGGGTGACCAGGCGGCCGATTCCGGGGGCGACGCCGAATGTCTGCCGACTCACGACAGGCAACTGGGCGAGGCCTGCGATTGCGACGACGAGTGCCTGCCGGAATATCCCTTTTGTTTTGCCGACGTGATGAACGACTCGGGCCCGCTCTACTGCACCGTCCGCGACTGCACCCCGGGCTCTTGCCCGACCGACTACCAGTGTAATGATTTCTACACCAGTGCCGACCCTCCCCAGCCGCCATTTTGCCAGAAGTGCCTGGGCGGCGATCCGCGCGCCATGGGCGAACAGTGCCTGTGCGATTCCGACTGCGGCCAGGACGCGCCCGACTGTTTCAAAGACGTCACCGATGATACGGCGCTTGCGATGTGCACCATCACCGGCTGCACGATTGGAAACGGCGACCAGTGTCCGGGCATATACGAGTGCTCGCTCTCGATCGACATGACCCAGCAGGACAACCCGGTCATCAACTTCTGCAAGGCCTGCGATCCCGGCGACCACAGCCTGCCCGAGGGCTCGGAGTGCGGCTGCAACAAGGACTGCGCCGGCGACGCCATCTGCACCAAGGACATCGGCTCGCAGGATCCCAAAAAGTGCGTAATGTGCCTAGGCGGCGAGCCGCGCGGCTTCGGAGAGACCTGCCAGTGCGACTCCGACTGCGGCCCCGACTACCCCATGTGCCTGGTCAACGCCAACTACTGCTCCGTCCTCGGCTGCCTCGACGATCCCAACATTGTATGCCCCGTCGGTTCGACCTGTACGGACGTCTTCGGGGTCTTTTCCTACTGCAAGAAGGACTGACAGCTCGCAACCTCAAGGCTTTGCCAGCGAGACTTCGCGGGTGATGTCGTCCTCGGTTCCGACCAGCCCGGCCGCAACAAACAACACTATCCACTTGCGCCTGGTCATCTCGTATAACCCCCCTCAGCGGCCCTACATTCGGATGCGGATCTTGTTGTTGCCGACGGCCTTCAGGGCCTTTCGGTACTGCTCAATGGCTTTTTCGCACAAACCGAGCTTGAGGTAGACTTCACCCAGGTGAACGAGAATGTCCTTGTCGTTCGGAACGATATGGACGGCTTTTTCCAGGGTCTTGCGCGCCTTTTCGAACAAACCCTGTTTGTAAAACAGCCATCCCAGGGAATCGATAAAAGTACCGTTTTCGGGCTCTATGGACAATGCCTTGCGAATCAGGCGTTCGGCTTCCCCGAGATTCTTGCCCTCTTCGGCCAGGGCGTAGCCGATGAAGTTCATGGCCTTGGCGTCATCGGGACGTGTTTTCAGGATTCGGCGCATCGTTGCTACGGCCCGATCGGTTTTGCCCATGTCCTTGTAGATGGCGCTAAGGGCAAAGAGTAGCGAGATGTCATTTTTGTCCTTGGCCAGGGCCTGCAGTATTAGTTCCTTGGCCTGTACAGGCCTGCCGATCTGAGAAAGCACCATGGCCTGCGGGATGAGCTGACCGTATGCTCGTTTCTTCTGTTCGGGGAGCTTACCGGCCCGTGCGAGTTCGATGATCTTACTTTTTCTCTTGATGTACGTCTTCTGGTCGACACCCTGCTCGAAACCCAAGAAACGGTACATACTGCCGTTGGCATCAACGACTACCAGAAGCGGCAGTTGCATGTTCGGAGGCTGCCTGGAGACGGCCACTGGTTTGGCTCTTGATTTCTTTTTGCCGGGTTCATCCTTGGCTGGTGAAAGTTCGCGGGCAAGCGACATCCCGTAGTCTACGAGAACCGGCATTTTTAACTTTTCAACCTGGTTTTTGACCAGGGGCAAAGTATCCTTGGCGTCACCGAAATCGACGTTCACGGAAAGAACACTGACCTCTTTGTCTTTCTTGTAGTGCCGGTAGAGAGCTTCCACGAAGGGAAGCTCCATGATGCACGGTTGGCACCAGGTCGCCCAGAGCTGCACGACTGTAACCTTCGCGCGGTAGTTTGCGAACTCGACCTTTTTGCCGTCCAGGGTCAGCAAGGAAATTCTTTCAAAATCATTTTTCGGTCGAGGACCAGCGGCAGAGATGTCAGGGGGAAAAAGAGCGAGAGCACAATAAACCAACATGATCTTCTTCATGTATGGACCTTTCTTGATTCAAAGATACGACCGTGCGATCTTACGGAATCTTCTGATACTTTTTCCTGGCCACGTAGTTGGGGGCGCAGTTGAAGTGCCACCACTCGGAGGCGATCGGCAGGAAGCCGGCCCTGATCATCACTTCTCGAAGAAGCAGCCGGTTGGCAAACTGCCCGGCTGTTAATTTGCCGCTGCGCAGCATGCTCATCTCGTGTCGCGGCTGGGCGAGCTTTCCGAAGAAGTCGAAGGGAGTGCCGAGATCGAGCGACTTGCCATCCTGGGTGGCCAGAGTCAGATCGACCGCGCAGCCGTAGTTGTGGATCGAGCCGGTCTTTGTGTTTGGATTGGCAACGTAAGATTGCTGCGGGGTGCCCTTGACGATCTCCCACATCTGGTGCTGGACGGAAGACGGCCGGGCGCAGTCGTAGGTCAATAGTGTCAAGTCCGGTCGCATTCGTTTAAGGTCTGCCAAGGCCACAGCCAGCATCCGCAGGGCGTCTTTTTGCAGGTAGCATTTCTCAAGATCACCGTAGACGTCCCGCTTGAGGAAGTTGTCCGTCGTAGAATATTTGAGTTCGACGAGCAGGCCGGGAATCTCGGCGCCGGCGTCTTCGAGGCCCGGAATGTTAGAGTAATCAATCTTGGCACTCTTGCCCCCGGCCGCCGTGAGCAGCGGGACAACGAGTACGAGGACCAGAAACGCTATGCTCGAGCGAGACATTGCCAACACCTCCAGTGCTCTCAAATCCAATCACTATCCTAAGAAGCGTACCACGGGGCATCCGGACCAGAGAAATCTTTTGTTCCCGACCGGCGCGCTGAAATGGTATTATGTGTAGCTAACCGCCACATCGTTCCGAAAAACACTACCCAAACAAGTCACACTGTC
>CAZXHT010000186.1:0-3376 GCA_964640665.1 uncultured Myxococcales bacterium | reverse complement strand
ACAGACGGACCGGCTCGATTCGCTGGTCGGGGGAGATGTTCGTGCCGCGTTCGGGTGAGTACGTGTTCAGGCTCAAGACCAGCGGTGGCAGCAGGCTTTTCATTGACGATGAGGAAATCGAGTTCGGGCATGCGGGCCACGGTGGGCACAAATGCCACGACGGTTTCTTCGGCAACTGTCGAAAAGTGGATGCGGCCAGCGTGCCCCGGCGGCTTTCCGCCGGCTGGCACCCGATCATACTGGACATGACAGCCTGCCGGCGTAATGCACATGTTCACCTGTCCGTCGACCAGGGGCCTCTAGGAGCGGGACCGATCGAATCGCGGCAACTCAGGGCGCGGGCGGCGCCCGGATTAAACCGGCGAGGCTTCATTCAACTCTTCTGGCTGCGTCTGCCGCTTGCCGAGGATATCGATCCGACCCCGATCGACGATGAATGGCCCGGCGGTGTTCCTGAATACCTGACGAGCCGGCGCTATCTCGGGGTTCGCAAAGGGGTCGAGTGGTGGGGCAAGCTGTGGCTCCCCGAGCCGGGTACCTATCGTTTCGTTGCCGAGTCGCTCACAACCGCCGAACTGCTGATCGACGGCCAGCAGATACTCAACGCTTTTAATGTAAATGGCAGACGGGCAGTATCGAATCCGATAGAATTGTCCGCGGGGTTGCACGATCTTGCCTTCGCGGTGGAAGAGCGTCGCGGGAATAAGGCGATCGAGGCCGTGTTGCGCTTCGATGAGTCCTGCCCGACTCTGGGCGGCCAGAAGATTCCGACATCGTTTTTCTCGGCCGAGATTGCAGAATAAAAGGTTTCAAGGTCATGAAAAAACATCAACAGGCGAAGGCAGCCTTTCTGCTCATTGCAGCCTGCGCGCTGGTATGTGCCTGCTCATGCTCCGACACCGGTGACAACAACTCACCGGGCTCGATAAGCTTTTCTGTCATTCGAAAGGGTTTCGGAAGCCCTGGCGAGCACGGCGAGAGAAGAGTGACCTTCCTGGCGACTTCTCATTCAAACGATGCCTGCGGCAGGTACTTGGTGTCCACCCACGACGGAGTTGCCTACCTTGTGGATTTACAAACAGAAGAGGAAGGTATCCTGATCGGCAATTTTTTCAAGAATATTGCATTGGGGCGTTTATCCATACGTGACAACCATGTTGCTTTCATGGCATCGAAAACGGATGATCCGACACAAAGGAAAACGATACTCAAGATAATAGATCTCAGCGATTTTACGGGAATAACTCTAGAGGGTTCCGGCAATCGAAGAGTCCCGGCAATCTCAAAAAATCGTATCGTATGGGAAGATTACAGGTTTTTTACTCTTAATACCTCCGATAACATCGAGATATATTACAGGGACTTGTCGGGTGGCGGGGAACGACAGATAACAAGCGAACCTCACCATCAGATTGAACCCAGGATATATGGCGACCACATCGTCTGGACCGATGAGCGCGATCCGTCTCAAACAGACGTGTTCATGTATGATGTCGGCACAAGAAAAGAGACCAACCTAACGAATCATCCGGCGGAGCAGTGGCAAGCCGATGTCGGCGAGCGGGGCGTCGTGTGGACCGATCTACGGAACGGCGAGGGCAACAGCATTGGCGGGCCGTTCTGGAACACGGATATCTACTTCTACGACTTCGCCACGGGCGAGACGCGCCAGATCACCACCGAGCCCAGCGATCAAATCAATCCCAGGATATACGGGCGATACATAGTGTGGAACGATCTCCGCGACGGAGGCCGCCAGTCGAACGGCTACCCTTCCGGCGCCAACGTCTATCTCTACGATCTGGATGCCGGTCAAGAGAAGAGGGTCACCTGGTCGAAATACAACGACGGGGGCGGAAGGGTTGTCGGGGCCAAGATATTCTGGTGGCACAGCTCAGACGGCGCCATCTACATGAAGAGGCTCGACGAGCTATGAGCGGCCAGGGCAATATTTCGGCGAATAGCGGCCACCAATTAGTCGCGAAAGTTGGCGCATCAACCTGTCGGCGCGGCGTTACGCTGCTGCTTTTCGCGGTACTGGTTGCCGGCCCGTGTCTCGCCGCAAAGGCCCGCGCCGGAGAGGAAACTGAACCGTCTCCCCAGAAATCCCCGGCCAAGACATTCTCTGCCACAAGATTATTTGAGCTCAATATCGGGCCCGGATTGGCCATTGGTGATTCCGGTGTTATGGGGGCCCTGGAAATATCGATCAGAATGGGAGGCATCATCCATCCCCTTTTCGAGTTGGCTGCCGAGGGAGATTTCTCATTGGTTTTTCCGGCCGGTGAAGTCTGGGGGTTTGATGAGCCGCCGGCTGTGGTGTGGTTGGTGCGTTTTTACGCGTCGGCTTGCTATTACCCGATTGCCAGTCCCGGCCCCTTCATTGAGGTAGGAATTGGTTATGGACTTATCGATCTCTTGGCTCTGAAAGCAGGTGCGGGCTACCGGTTTTCGCTATCGCCCAATCACAGCCTCGCTATTAAGCTCTCATGGGCGGGAATTCTCATATTCTCCGATCCAAGCAACATAAGAGTAAGTTTGGGCAACGAGTTGATTGGCTCGATCGGCATCGCCTGGCACTGACGGGCATGCTTGCCGTCGTCCCGGAATGTGCCTTCAATCGCCCGAGATCTTTACTCTTAGCGCAGGGCCTCGATCGGATCCATGCGCGAGGCGCGCCAGGCCGGATAGATGCCGAACACCAGCCCGGCAAAAGACGTAACCGTCCGAACGACCACGTCTTGAAGGATACCAGCACTGCGTGTTTTTCTTGAATGCTTTTCAAATGCATTCAGGAGAGACCGGATTCATGAAGCGCCGAACAAGAGAAGAGGGTATGGAGCTCGTTGAGAAGTACCAGGCAAGCGGGCTGACCCATGAGCGTTTCGCCAAGCAAACCCGTATCAACGTCGCAACGCTTCGATACTGGCTTAGCCGGACACGGCAAGCGAAGACCGGGGATGCCCCGGAACCAGTTCGGTTCATCGAGTTGGCGCCCGCACCCGGGCAACAGAGACAGACGCCGGTTTGCATAAAGACCCCATCTGGCGTGGTGGTGAGGCTTGAGCAACTGCCTTCGGCTGAATACCTCGTGGATCTGGTACTTGGTCTGGGCTGACGATGATCTCCTTGCCGCCTTCGGTGCGGATATTCCTGGCGACGGCGCCTACGGACATGAGGAAAGGCCATGACGGCCTTGCCGCGCTGGTGCAGCGGCAGATGGGCCAGGATGTTTTCAGCGGCCACTTGTTCGTGTTCGTATCGCGGCGCGGGAATCGGATCAAGATCTTGTGTTGGGACAAGGGCGGGTTCGTGCTGTGGTACAACCAACTGTCTTCACACTGCATCTCCTTCAGTTTAAAGAGAAGGTTTTGAT
>CAZXHT010000185.1:0-3464 GCA_964640665.1 uncultured Myxococcales bacterium | reverse complement strand
ATCAAAACCTTCTCTTTAAACTGAAGGAGATGCAGTGTGAAGACAGTTGGTTGTAGCAGAGCCAGAACCCCTGGCCATCGTAGACGAGTACCTTAATCGCCGTGCGCCTGCGATTGCGGAACACGAACACCGCCCCTGAAAATGGATCCTGTTTCAGTCGTGCCTTACATCGCCGGGCCAGGCCATCGATGCCACAGCGGAAGTCGGCAGGCTCCACCGCCACCAACACTCGCATCTGCGGCGTGATCTGAATCATGGCCGCCCGCGCCGGAAAGCCCCGATCAGACCCGGCACGTCCATCTCGTCGCCGTGCGCCAGGCGCAACGTCAACCGCATCCCCGCGCCATCCGAAAGTTCCAGCACTGTCTGCGCGGCTGCGGACGCCCCAAGGATTTGCGTGGCCTGCAGCTCCACGAACCCGCCCGTGCGGGAGCGGCCATCCAGCATCGCGCGAGGTGCCTGCGCAGCCCGCTTCTTCAGGTTCTCGTAGTTGAGCCGCAGGTCCCGACAGATCGGGTACACCCCATGTACCCGCGCCAGTGAAGCCGCGTCCTCCCACAGTGCCTTCGGCATGGGCGAGCGCCTCCGGCGTGTCCTGCGCCAGTGCTTCACGCGGGCACGGAGTTGAGCCACGTCCTCCGACAATGGAGGTCGCTTGAGTCTTTTCATGAGTCATCCTCCTGAGTTTCGTCCGATGACTCATGAGCGTACCACTACGCCGATCTCAAACTAAGCACGCTTGCCGGAAGGACACGTTCATTCCTCCGGCCGCTTTTAAATCATTAAATTTACACATTTTCCACCCATTTCGCCGTTGATTTGCTACTATCTGTGCATGTCGGGAATGTTTAGCAACTGGCGGCGCAGAAGATTGGCACGTCGTGAGTTTCCAACTCACTGGTTGCCGTACCTGCAAAATCAGGTGCCTTTTTATTCGAATCTTTCGCCGGATCTGCAACGGAACTTCCGCGAGAAGCTGAAAATATTCATTTGGGAGAAACATTTCATCGGTGCCGGTGGGTTGACGATTACCGATGAGATCAAGGTAGTCATAAGCTCCGCAGCAGTAAGGCTTATCTTGTTTCTCGACCTGAACTATTACGATCGGCTGAGCGAGATAGTTGTCTATCCCCACCATTTCAAGCATCCGGATGGTAATGACATCATGTTGGGCGAGGCCCACGATTGGGGGATAGTTGTCTTGTCCGACACGGCAGTCCGCTTCGGGCTAAAGTACCCCTGCGACGGCCACGATACGGCAACCCACGAGTTTGCCCACGTGCTGGACAGAGCCGGCGGGGAATTCAACGGAACACCGCGATTGAGAGATTCGCGACATTACCATCCCTGGGCCCAGGTGATGAGTTTCAACTATCTGAAATTGAAGCGTGGCGACCCGAAACAGTCGGAGGTTCTTCGCGGTTACGGCGCAAAAAATGAAGCCGAGTTTTTCGCGGTCGCCACGGAATCTTTTTTTGAGCGGCCGGTTCAAATGAAACAACGTACGCCGGATCTATACGAAGAGCTGAGACGCTTCTATGGTTTCGACCCGGTTAACGATCCCACCTGCGGTTTTCCAAAGATGTCGGTAAAAACCGAGGGACGATTGCATTAGGTCCGAGTTTGAGGTTACATGGCAAGTCGACTGCGCTGGAAGATCAAAGTAGGCGGTGAGATTGTTTCAACGCCATCTGCCACGGACGATGTGTTGTACTTCGGAAGCCAAGACCAGTGTGTCTATGCCGTGGACATAGCAAATGGAGAGATCGTCTGGCGGTTCTCGACTCAGGGATTCGTATACTCGCCAGTCATTGTGAGCGGCGACAATCTCTACTTTCGAAGCGGTCTCCAGGATTGCGCCATCTACTGTCTGGAACGTCGAACCGCAAAAGTGCATTGGCGAATGGAGGTTCCAGGAGACGAGCATGGACAGTTGCTGCTCTTAGAGAATCGGTTGATCTACTCGGACGAAAAAGGTGTAGTGTATGCACTCGATCTCAACTCCCAAGAGCGGATATGGTCGCACGAAACCAGCGGGGACGAGATACATTTGCCCACGATGGTTCACGGCGACACGCTCGTTTTCGGTGTACGCCGGATCGACCCCGAAGGGTCCCACGGATTCGGTGGAATAAGGTCCGTTAATGCCCTCGATGGCAAGCTCAAGTGGAAACGCGATTTCTATGGCGGTGCTTCGGGCGCGCCAGAAATAGTCGAGTCTCAGATTGTTGTTGGCGCGACGGACGGCAAAATGCGTGCATTTTCCCTCGATCAGGGTGAGCCAAGGTGGGAATTTCGAGCAGGCACCGCCATGGTCCGCGCCGTGTGCACTACGGAAGACATGGTCTACTTCGGAGCTGATCGCGACTGCGCAGCTGTTGGCCTTTCCGATGGGAGTCTTCGTTGGAGCCACAATCCAAAGGAACGTGGCATCGCCGGCTGTAGACCGCTCGTCGTGGAAGATGCCGTCCTGTTCGGCCACAAGCGCCTGCTCGCCCTCGACCGTGAGACGGGAGAGCCTCTCTGGAGCCAGCGCACTTCCGGCAGTATATCCACCCCGCCCATACTTGCCGGCGGCCTCGTCTGCGTCGGATGCATGGATGGCTTTCTTTACGGAATCACACTCGGGAAACCCTAACCCGGACAAGCCGCCCCCGGGTCGATGCAGTACATCTTCCACTTCAGCCGTGCCCTGTGGAACAGTACCTGCACCCGGAGGGTGAGAGGATATTGTTTTGTTCGTCGCTGGTCAACAGTACCGAGTTGGCTCCAGTCTATTTACCCATGAGGTCATCACAGCTTACTGGTCATCTCGACCAGCAGCCTCTTTCTTTTCCGCTCTATCTTAAGGACTACCTTCTTTGACTTCTCCACTTTCTTTCGAATTTCAGAAAATCTGGATTCGACAAGAGGGACACCATTCACAGATCGCACGATATCCCAGTGCTGCAATCCAAGAGAATGCGCAATGCTCTTTTTGCCTCGCAACACAAGAGCGAACCCATAGGGTTGCTTGCCCTTGGTTACCACTGTTGACTTTTTCAATATCTTCTCGAATTCCTGCCAATTGAACGGATGGCCGTCTTGTTTCTTACTAACAACCTCTAGCCCTCGCCGAATACGCGTCAATTCTGCTTTGCTGCACAAGACAACATGGATCCGTTTTGCTCCTTGTTTCTTCAGGTAATCCCGGATTTTCGCGAGATCGGCCAGAGCAAATGGTGTATGAAATTCAAAACTGGATTCGGAGCACCGCCAGGCAACCTGAGCACCACCTCCTGGTACAGGCCTGCCCGCCCATGGGGACGCTTGCCAATCGATGAGTGCTTTAATAGTCTTTCGCTGCTCGAAGTAACGCACCAATTGGCCCACCAGAATGTCTCCCATTTGTCCATTGGGTAGAGCGAAAGAGGAGGTTATAGTAGGAACATCGAGTATCTGGATCTTGGCGCCACACTTGCGCA
>CAZXHT010000184.1:0-3518 GCA_964640665.1 uncultured Myxococcales bacterium | reverse complement strand
GGCCTCACCCGGCGTGCACAGGTTCCATAGCGGCAGTCGGTAGGTGTGCCTTGCGCCGTCTTGGGCCAGTTTGAATTTTACGCTCAACGGAACAGGCTGACTGCCTTCTTTCCTGGGCGCGATCCGCAGCTCGACCTCGCCCGCCCCTTGCGCGATTAGCTCGAAGAATACAGGCTCTTGCAGGCCAGCGCACAGCTCGGCAAGGCCCTCTCCCCTCAGCTTGGCCAGGTACAATGGAGCCCGGCCGTAGTCCAACGTTCGGCGCGCACCGGGTGCCAAAAGGTTGTTGTAGGTGCGCGCCAGGCGCGGGTCGGCCCGCCTGACTATCTGGTAGGGACCTATTTCTTGGGCGAATGAGTAGTTGAGAAGAATGTAGGCATCCAGCCTGTTGAAGATCAATGTATAGGGCGTAACCTGCCAGAAGGCCGGATCCCGCATCGTCCTGAAGACGATTCTTTCTGGAGACAGTTCAGCCAGCTTCTCGACCACCCTGGCTTGCTCTCGCGGGCGGTAGGCCAGGTGCATGGGGACGAATTCGACCGGCAACGGGTTTGCGGTCACAAACAGATCCAACAAGCTGTTCGAGGCGTTGAAGTAGGCGCCTTGCTTGCCGAAGGCTACCAACTCGCGCCAGGTCTCGAGATCTTCCGGCGGCATGTTAAGCGGCCCGATGCGTTCTATCTCACCGGCCGCCTGCCACCCGGCGGGAGGCTCCCGGCCTGCCAGCCAATTGGCCGGCTGACGACTCAGCCCGGCCCCGGTCAAGACCAGAAGCGCAAGCAACGCAAGCGTCACCGGAGAACGCCCGGCCCGGCAGACAACCAACGCCGAACCCAGCAGCAATAGATCCACGATGATCGTCCGCTCGAGCCGCAGCGGCTCGTCGGCCATCAAAGAAAAGGTGACGCCCGCCCCGGCCACAAGCAATAGCACCAGCAGGCGCACCCTGTCCGAACGCGGCCCGGCTCTGATCAGTGTCACCACGGCGAAGGCCAACACTCCCAGGTGAACCAGGAGGTGTCGCTCCAGCACGTCCTGGGCGGGCCAGCGCGCTATCAGTTCCAGTGCCATGGAACGCAGGCCCAAGATCCAATCTACAAACCCCGCAAGCATTCCAGCGGCGAACAAGATCCCAAAAAGCGCCGCAAGCGTTGTAAAGAAAACAAGCGCGGCCTTCTTGCTCCACGAGCGATCTATCTGTAAAGCCATCACCAAAAGCGCCCCGGCGGCGAACGGTATTCCCAACTCCGGGGACAGCACGGCGCCGACGGCTGCCGCCGCCGCGGCCAGGTAGGCGTAGACGCGCTTGCCGCTGATATCAAAGCGCAAGAAAAAGAGAACCACTGTCAGAGCCAGATCCAGCCTGAAGGCGTCGTTGGCTGCCACGACCTGTGTCGCGCCGCCCAGGGCGGCAAAGATCCATAAGACTATCGCCAAACCGCTGTCGAACAACGCAGACAGAACCAGCCAGACGAGCAAGCCCCGCAGGGGGCTGGCGACGAAGCCGAGCATTTGCCTTTCAGTGTGCACCGAAGGCTCGGCGATCGAAAACGCCAGCCAGTTGGGCAAACAGTCCGTGATCAGCGAGTGGGAGATCTCGAAATCCAGAAACGGCAGCTTGCCCTGTTGCATCATGGATGCCGGCAGAATGTCTTCGGCCTCGTGGTGCGGATCGATGCGGGCATGGATGTTGATACCCGAAAGACCGACTACGGCCACGGGAATCGCAAGCGACCAGGCCAACTTCTTTATTCGCTCTGTGAGAGTCTGACATCGGAAGGCGCCGTACAAAACCGGTAGGCATCCCAGTAACAAGAGCGCCAGCACGACCGAGGCCGGCGCCCAGGGCCACTTTACAAACGGCACCAGCGCAGCCGCGAAGATCAAGGCAACCATCGCAGCGGGCGGCTCCCCGTGCAGCCATTTTCTTGCCCGGGTGACAGCCCCCGAAAGCAAGAAGCCGCCCACAACCGCAAAAGATGCGAAAACCGCCATTATCAGCCTGTTGACTGGTTTTGTGCTCCAGGACTGCGCGGCGCTCGAGTTCCCTCCCGCCAACATGAAAAAAGGAACGCTCGCCACAACAACCAAAACGCAGACTCTGGCCGGGCTGGCAAAGAAGCGCCGGCAACCTGCCACAACATTGGCGCGGCTTGCGACCAGGCCCACGGCTACCAGAAGAACGAGCAGGCCGAGAGATCTCAAAAGACCGGTGACGGGGCTGGTTCCGGTGACGGCGGGATTGCCGAGGGCTCCGCTCGAGGGCAGGCAGTATGGAATAGCGACAAGCGGCTGGATGAATGCGCCGTACACCCAGACAATAAGCCATACCGCGACCACCCACATCAGGCAGCTCGCCGCCGAGCGCCAAACCGAACGCGCCGGGATCGCCTGCGGTGTTTGAAGCGAATTGATCATCGGGATAAAACCATTATTATATGTGCCTGGCGCAGATGGTTTCGTATCACGTGTGAGTCCAGATGACGAAAGCTTTTCTGAACAGAAACTGGCCGCTTGTTCTTGCGCTACTGCTGCTGTGGGCGGGGCTTGCGATCTGTCTTGCGATTTGCCTCGGCTCGAGCGGGGGACATCTGGTCTACCCTCTCGACGATCCCTACATCCACATGGCCATGGCGAAAAACTTCGCCCAGCACGGAGTCTGGGGCGTAACAAGGTACGAGTTCAGCTTCTCATCATCGTCCCCGTTGTGGACCGCCTTGGTATCGGCGGCGTTTCTTGTCTTCGGGACGAGCGTCTGGGCGCCGCTGGTAATCAACGCGATCCTGGCCTCGCTTCTGTGTATACTGCTGTACCTTCTGCTGCGCAGGGCGGGAGCCGGCCCCTGGTTGCTGGCTGCGGTCTTGCCGGCGATCGTGTTTCTGACACCGGTGGTAGTGCTGGTCGCAAGCGGCCTCGAACATCTGCTGCACACCTCTCTTGCGATCTGTTTTGTTTACCTGGTCGCCTCGCGACTGTCCGCAAAAGAAACAGGATCGCGCGCCTGGTGGGCGCCGGCCGCAATCGGAGCCTTGCTGGTATTGACCCGCTACGAGGGGCTTTTCATGCTTTTTATCGCAGTGGGTCTTTGCGCCATGCGAAAAAGGTGGACGCAGGCGTTCATGTTGGCCGTGGTCGGCCTGTTGCCCGTCAGTCTCCTCGGACTTTTCGCGGTTTCGCGTGGCTGGGGTTTCTTCCCGAACTCGATCCTGCTCAAGGGCAACTTGCCGATCTTTTCGTCGCTGCCCGGGTTCTTGCTCTTCTGCCTGACCTGGGCGCGACAGTTGTTTGAAAATCCCCATCTGCTGGCTCTTCTGGCACTGCTTATACTGATTGGGTTTGCTCGTATACGTCGCGGCCTGTTCTTCGAAGATCGGCTGACACTGATGATCATACTCACTGTCGGCACTCTGTTGCTGCACCTGCAATTCGCCAGGACCGGCTGGTTGTTCAGGTACGAGGCCTATCTAGTCCTAAAACAAGCGATGTTTTTATAGCACAATGCGGATATAACATCCAAA
>CAZXHT010000183.1:0-3525 GCA_964640665.1 uncultured Myxococcales bacterium | reverse complement strand
CATCGTTCCGGGTAACAAGTCACATCCAAGTCGCGTAACCGGCGCCAGTTTTCAAACATGCAAAGTGTAACATAAAGCCGTTCGGAGAGGGAAATTTTTTCAATCGATGTTTTGGGGTTGTGTTGGTGCCTTCTATGAGCGGGTCTTCCGTCCCTCGGCGCACGGCACCACCCCCCGCCGTGTGGTGGTATTGTACGGTTTAGATTGCCAGCGCGGGCTCAGATCCGTAAATCTTCGGACAATGGCCGGGGCGGCGGTAGATATTTTGCGATCCGCTCCTCCAACCAGCGTCTGACAGGCGCGATCTGCGCCAATTCGACGAGACGTTCAGTCGACAAGCGATATGCGTCCGCCCCCCGGCGGGCGAGTGACTGGAGCGCCTGGTCGAGCCAGATGCCAGCGATGTTGAGTCCGAAGCCACTGTTTTCGAAGGCCACCCGGGCAAGCTCCAACGCCCGCCGCGACGCCGACTCGGGATTCTCAGCCCGCCGGCGCTCCTGATCCTGTGCCGCCTTTATGGCCGCTGCTCGTTTTTCACACTCGAGTCTCTCGCGGCGTCTGCGTTCCAGCAGGGGCTTGCGCCCATCGCGTACCGTGCGGGCGATGGCCAGCAGGTAGAGAGGGTTGCGCCAGCTGTCGCAGTTGAAGCACTTGCGGAGCAAGATGCGATCGAAGCGCCGGGCGGCCTCTCGCAGATCCTCGGCGCAAAAGCCGCGGACCGCCTTCAGCCAGCGCTTCATGGACCAGCGGAAGCCGTAGTTGTGGTGAAGCTCGATCGCGACGGAACGGGCGTGCTCGTGGTGCCGGGCCCTTTCGTCGAGCGCGGCGCGGATCGCATCATGGGAGAGCGGAGCGATATCCCGGGTGCGCTCGTGCGGGCTGCGGCCGTCGATGTGCGGCTGGGGGATGTATGGATAACACCAGCGCAGGAACATTGCCATGACGGCGCTGCCGATCTTGCGGGCCAGATTTCTGCGCCATGATTCGGCGCCAGGCCCTGCTCGCAGATCGACGCAATCGAGCACATCGCGAGTGGCGTTTTTGGCAGTCAGGAAAAAACGTTCGATCAGCGCCTTGTCGGTCGCTTGATATGCCCTGGCCACGCGCATATCGGCGCCCAGGTCCTCGACGGCATGGACAACAAGCTCGGCCAGGTAAGGAGTCCCCCGGTCCACTCGCAAGGCCAACACCCCGCCGGATTTCTCAACCCCCTGTTCGAAAACCCGCTCGACCTTCTCGGCTTTGTCCCGCTCGCACAGCTCGTGGGCGAATATGGCGCGCGAGTGGGCTTCCATGAATGGAATCAGCTTGAAGCCGAACCCGAAGCAGTTCACGTCGCTGGTATCCATCAGGGCCAGCGCGCGGTATGGCAGGTTCTCGGGCGCGTCTCGACCGCGCTCGGCTTGCCGGCGAGCGACTTGTGGTTTGTCAGTGCTCCGGCCGGAAGCCCTGCAGAAGGCGCCGTAGGACAGGACCGGGTGTCCATGCTCTTTACATAGCTCTGCGTTGTCGCGCACGAACAGACGGTGCAGCCTGGCCAGCGGCTCCTTGGGGAACAGAGCCACGTAGTCGGCGATGTCGCGGGCCAGCGCTTCGGGCAGCTTGCCGTGCGGGTTCTTCGGAGCGCGAGACTTCGGTGCCAAACCGTTGCCTGCCGCCATCTCGCTTCTCCAGGTCCACAACGTCCTGACGCATAGCCCCAGCTTGGCCGCGGCCTGTTCGTAGCCGATGCCGTGCTCGGCCTTGAGCCGCTCGACCGCCACCACGATCTCCTCGCGCCGATCGGGTGAGAGCACGGCGATGCCCGCCGCGGCGATCACCGCCCGGGCCACCCCCAGCAGTGCCTCGGACAGGGCAAGGGCCTTGCGCTGCCTGCCCGACTCGACATCCTCGGACCTGGGCCCGGGCCGCTGGTGGCGCTCGACCAGCCCCAGCAGCTTGTCGAACAGCCGCCTGTACAGCCGCGGGGCCAGCTCTCGGCTTACACCAAACTGCTCGGCCGCCTCGCTCAGGGTGGGCACCTGGCCGCCGAAGTGACGCCGGACCACGACCAGGCAAAATAGGATTGCAACCGAGTGTGTCGATATCTTACGATAGCTCATGAGCCTAGTTGTGGCTTGGGGCGCGTCGGGACATGATTGCTTGATCAGTCGACGCGCCTCGTTTTTTGTTCTCAGCCTTCCTGCCGACCCAGCTCTACACCCACTCCACAGAAGCGCAACTCCAACCTGCCATCGACCAACACCAGCCGCAACACCTCCAGCACGTCACCCAACTCCTCCATGGGCCCGCCGATTCGACCGCTCAAGCCCGCGGCAGACTGCCGCTTGCGGCTGCGGGCCTGCACCTCGGCTAGTACCCGACCCTGCTGCCCGAAGTATCGATCGGCAGGCGTCAGCCCGTCGATGCCCATGTGCGCCCGCCTGAGGTTGTACCCCTCGACCCACTCGCCTATGGCCTCCGCCATCTCGTCGACCGAGGCAAACTCCCGCACGTAGATCAGCTCCTTCTGGATCGTCCGGTTGACCGATTCTACCTTTCCCAAGGTCTGGGGATGATAAGGCCGAGAGACCGAGTGGTCGATCAACTCCTTCTCCAGAAAACGGCGGAAAGAGGTTTCCTCGCGCACCGCCAAAAATTGCCCACCCCGGTCGGTCAGCATCCGCTCCGGTTTTCCGTGCTTCTCGATGGCCCCCTTCAATGTCGCCACTGCATCCTCGCTGGTGATCGTCTCGCTCAGCCTGTTCCCCACGATGAACCTCGAGAAGTCGTCGATAACCAAGTGCAGGTACACCCGTAGCTTGTGCACCCGCAGCGACAACGCGTCCATCTGCCACAAGGCATTCGGCCTCGGCGCCTCGAACCGCTGAAGCTCCTGCTCCCGCTTCGCCGTGCGATGCTCGGTCCTAAAGCCGTTGGCCCGAAGCACACGGGCGATCGCCTTGACGCTAATGCGCCAGCCGAAAAACCGCTTGAGCTGGGCCCGGATCTGCGCAGGCCCCATCGCCACGTGTTCCTTCTTGAGCTTCAGGATCTCGGCTGCCTCCTCGTCCGACAGCCCCGCGATGTTGTCGTGCGGAGTACGGGCGCCCTGCTGCGCTTCCGCGGCGTGTGTCGTGCCTTTTGCCATGCCGCCGGCTTCGATATCCTCCGTGGAACCCACTTCGCCAGATCCATCTTCATTCGTACTCCGCCCGCCGGATTCTTTCCTCTCCTTCTTCCACCGTAGCAGTGTCATGGTCGAGACGCCCTTCGACCGTTCCACTGCCGCCATGGTCATACCCGCCGCCAGCAGTTCCATGCACTTTCTCTTGAACTCCTCACTGTAGCGCTTTCCGCGCTTTGAAACCCGTGACCTGCTTCTGTCCTTTTTCTTCTTGCTTTTACTCGGTCCTACTCGGTTCGTGCCTGCACGTGCCATGACTGCCTCCTCGCCCCAACCAGGGCTTCAAGGGGCACCGGCCACGTCAGACAGTGTGACTTGTTTGGGTAGTGTTTTTCGGAACGATGTGGCGGTTAGCTACA
>CAZXHT010000182.1:1503-3559 GCA_964640665.1 uncultured Myxococcales bacterium | reverse complement strand
CAACGTGCCTGTGCTTACTTGCAGGATCTCGCCCAAGGGAAAGATCCCGACGAAAGCGGCATGAATACGCTTGCCTGGGTAGGCAACCTGCTGCCGCAAGTGGACTGGGGCTACTCCGGGAAGCTCAAGGAACAGGCCTCGAACGAGTTGCCGTTTGAGGCAACCTGTGCGCGACCGGCCTTTTTTGCGTCGCTTGTGAAGTTGAGGAAGCGATTCCATGCGGCTGGAATGGAGAGTGAAGGGGATGTTGCTGAATTTCTTGGCGCACTTTACGCCTTTCTTCTAAGCGGCGGACAGGACCCAGATTCCCGCTCAGCGCTCGGCACCGAACGGATGGATATTGCAGCAACATTCTTGTACGAGCTGGCCCATGGCATTCTGAGGCGATACGGGAGCCGGATGCCGGAGCGACCGAACCTGCTTGGAGTGTAGTTCTTGAGTCCTAACAATATCGCCCGCCTAAAGAAAACAGCACGACGTGAGCTTCATAGACGCGCAGGGAATCTCGCTCGTCTTGCCGAAAAGCTGGTCCTTGATAGCCAATTCCCAACGGATACGCCTGCGAAACTGTGCAGGATGATTTGCGATGTGTCGCTCTTGGTAAGAGATACGATCGATCAAGCACCTGCCATGAACCTAGTACACGTAGGTGATCTGTTGTCCAATATGAGCCTCGAACTGCGATATGTAGAGCGATCAAAGTTGATCCATGCGCCTTGGAGCATGGTTAAAGCAACGGAGGAGTTCCTGAAGAGGAACGCAGGTACGAATTCGCACTTTATACTGCGGCCACAATGGTCACAGAACTACGGGTTAATCAGTGAGTTCGTCAAAGTATACGAGAAGCGACTGGACGCTCTAGACTGGATTGACGAGCAACGCCGGAAATCGGTGCTAAAGGATGTATATGGAGAGAACATCTACTGCATATCCTTTCCAAGACTTGAGAGGCTAAACGCGCTACTTCACGCCAATCTCGGTCATGAACTCGGCCACGTCATCGCCCAGCGGTGGGTGGATTCAAATTTCTGGAGATTCTGGCAAATAATGGAAAAGGAGGCGGAGAGGGAGATCAGAAAAGAACTAACCGAGAGGTGGTCGGGCCCTGAGGGTGAGCTGTTTACGTATATTCTGGAGAGGCAAATCTCAGACGAAACAACTAGCGCGATGAACGTGGCCATGGACGCGTTGAAAGAACTGATCTCCGACGCTGTGGGTGTACACCTTCTAGGACCGGCGGCACTTTCGGCTGCCGTGGATTTCTCCTCTTTTATGCCCCTAGACGACAACCCTTTGGACTGTGGCAACTACCCGCCCTGGCGGTATCGCTTGAGGAAAATGTTTCTGGCTTGCAAGTACGATCTTGAAGCCTGCAGAAAAGAGGAGGAGAGCCCTACCCTGCCCGTCCAGGAGGCGATCGAAGCATATGTTGACTGGGTTATCGATATACTAAAACTCGCAGACGACAAACAAGATTGGGATTCACTGAACGCAACGGCGACAACACGAATCCCATATAAGGGCATCGAAGATAGCTGGGATAAGATCCGAAAAGAGGCAGTCGGGCTCCTGCCCGGGAAACCAGAGGATGTTTATAGGCTCTCAAAGAGGCTACATGACATCGCTGAGCTGGTTGAGCGGCTGCAGAAAGACATACCGCCGAACGAGACTGGTTGCTGGCCAAACACGCAGCCAGCAGTCTTCGAAGATATCCTCAATGCGGCCTGGGTTTTCAAGATCTGGAAGGTACGTGAAGGTAATTTAGGCCAAGATACGGAAGACAACGATACACTCTACCGGCTAGTACTCAAAGCCATTGAAACCAGCCAGGTGCAGCGAACTTTCGGGAAAAAACTGGTTAAACTGGAAAACAATTGAGTACGCTGACAAAGAGCAAGATCCTGGAGCGGCTAAAGGCCGGGGGTCGCAAACGACTGGTCGTCACGCCTTTGATGTCTTCCAAGCAAATAGGCTCTTGCTCTATAGATATCCGCCTGGGCAACCAGTTCATCGTTTTTCGAACCCAGACGCTTGGCGAGTACGACACGAGGAAAGC
>CAZXHT010000182.1:0-1493 GCA_964640665.1 uncultured Myxococcales bacterium | reverse complement strand
CCTCGGCGCAACGTTCGAATATATCAGCATGCCTAACGACATCGAGTGTCAGATAGAAGGTCGCTCGTCGTGGGCGCGTGTGGGTCTCATGATCGCCACAGCCACGTCGGTGGAGCCATGCTTCAATGGTGTCATCACCCTGGAAATCTCGAATGTGGGAAACATACCTTTGAAGCTAAACCCGGGCACGCGAATAGCACAACTCGTATTTCGCGATGCCAAACCGCCTATCAAGCCTGGTTACGGAGCTGGACGTAAGTACCGTTGTCCCATAGGGCCGCAGTTCAGTAGGCTGCACGAAGATACAGACCTCGAGATATTTGATAAGCCACCACGTGGCTAGCATGAACACCAATTCAAAAATATACATAGCAGGCCACCAGGGCCCAAGAAAAGGTTAACCTGTCACATTCGTTCATGGGAAAAGCCCCTTCCCCCTGGAAGGGGGACCCTCAAAAGGCGAGGGATACTTCGTTGAGGTAGGGATGGGGGTGGAACGCGTCATGGGAAACCACAGTCAAAAATGAACCGCGTGTCCCTCGTCAATAAGTTCCGGGTTGAGAAAGCGGCCCGAGCCGAAGATGGCGTCCTTGTCGCGCCCGGCCGCCGTTTCATGACCGGCGCCGTCGAACGTGATTCCAAATGAACTTTTCCGATAAACTGTTGTCGACCGCGAAGCTCACCCTCGTCACCGGCCCCACCGGCAGCGGCAAGACCCACTTGCTGCGCGGCCTCGAGCGCCGGCATCTCCAGGCGCGGCCGCCGGGCCGGGTGCTGCACCTGAGTGCCGCCGGGTTGATCGACATGCTGGTCGGCGCCGTGCGCCGCGAGGCGCCCGAGGATTTCCGCGGCCTGGCCGGGCAGGGTTTTTCTTTGGCGCTGATTGACGACCTGGAACCCGACCGCACCCCCCGGCGCACCGCGCACGAGCTGGCTCGCCTGTTCGGGGCCTTAGTCCGCGCGGGCGTGCCCGTCGTCATCGCCCTGGCCGCCCGGGCCCCGGCCCAAGGCCGCTTGGACCACCCGCTGTGGGACCTCTTGGCCAAAGCTCAATCAGTCCGCCTGACCGGCCCCGGCCTGCGCGCCCGCATGCGCCTAGCGAGCCTGCGGGCCCGGGAGCTGGGCGTGGAGTTAGGCTGGATCGACCGGTACAAGCTGGCCCGCCGCTCACCGCCCGACGCCGCCTTGCTACGCGCAGCGGTCAACCGGCGGGTGGGGCCCATGTGACCGGAAACCGTAACACCAACCTCGGCGCGATCTTGTTCGCCAAATGCCTGGCTGACTTACACGCCATGGACCGAGACGACCGCGTGCGCGCCTGCTATCTGCATGCGTGCTTGAAGTACGTAAACCGCGAGTACCTGACCAACACCTCGGTTCGCGAGCGGTTCGGGATAGAACAGAAGAACATGGCGAAAGCGTCGAGGCTAATAAGAGAGGCGATAAATGAGGGCGCCATTTCCGCGTATAATCCGGATGCGGCCCCCAAGATG
>CAZXHT010000181.1:0-3588 GCA_964640665.1 uncultured Myxococcales bacterium | reverse complement strand
AGGTTATCCGGGAGAAGAATGGAAGATCAAGTGGCCCAGAGGCGTCGCAAGCTGGACGAACTGCGATCCCGGGGTATCGCCCCCTATCCCAACGATTTCAATCCGGACTCCCAGGCGGCGGATGTCATCGCGCGCTGCGGCGATCTCGATGGCGAGGGCCTTCTGCGACTCGATACGAGCTATTCGCTGGCCGGGCGGGTGATGGCCCGGCGCTCGTTCGGCAAGGCCGCCTTCCTGAAGATCGGCGATCGCTCCGCGCCTGGATGGACGCCGCCGGAATCGCGGGCGTTCGACGCGTGGATCTGCCCCCGGCGCACTGGCTGATGGCGGGACGGCACCCATAGCGCATGTTCCTCCATCTATTCACAGTCTTTTTGGGCGCCTTTCTGCTGTTTCAGGTCCAGCCGCTGATCGGAAAGTACATCCTGCCCTGGTTCGGCGGCGCGCCCTCGGTCTGGGCCACCTGTCTGCTGTTCTTCCAGGTCTTGCTGCTGGGCGGCTATGCCTACGCGCACCTGCTGAGCGAGCGCCTGAGCGCCCGCCGACAGGGACTCGTGCACCTGGGCCTGGTGCTGTTGTCCGTCGGGCTGCTCGCCGGGCAGGCATTCGCCTGGGCCACGCCCATATTGCCCGGGGCCTCCTTCAAACCGGAGGACAGCGGCCAGCCCGTCGGCCGGATTCTGATCCTGTTGACCCTGGGAGTCGGCCTGCCTTATTTGCTGCTCGCCTCGACCAGCCCGCTCGTGCAGGCCTGGTTTCATCGGGCCTTCCCCGAGCGCTCGCCCTATCGTCTGTACGTCCTGTCCAACGTCGGGTCGATGCTGGCGCTGTTGAGCTATCCGTTTTTGATCGAGCCGAGCTTGCGGTTGAGCGACCAGGCGCGGGTATGGGGAAGCCTGTACGTCGTGTTTGCCCTGGGCGTGGCCTGGCTCGCGCTCCGGATCCGGCGCTCTCGCCTGGCCTCCGAAGCGGACGCTTCGGGGGCCAGGGACTCGCCGCCACCCGAGCCGCCCGGTTGGAGACGTTGCCTGCTGTGGCTGGCACTGGCTGCCTGCGCATCGACCATGCTGCTGGCGGTCACCAATGAGATCTGCCAGGAGGTGGCGGTCATTCCCTTCCTGTGGGTGCTGCCGCTGGCGATCTACTTGCTCTCGTTCATTCTCACCTTCGAGAGCAAGCGCTGGTACTCCCGGCGGGTGTTCGGTCTCTTTTTCATCCTGGCGAGCTTGTTTGTCACGATCATCCTGTTTCGAGGAAGAGAAGTCGGGATCTTGACGCAGGTTCTGCTGTATTCGTATGCTCTCTTCATCGGTTGCATGATCTGCCATGGCGAGTTGGTGGGACAGAAACCTCACCCGCGTCACCTGACCTCGTTCTATCTGATGGTGTCTCTGGGCGGCGCCTTGGGCGGGGTGTTCGTGGCCCTGGTGGCCCCGCTGATCTTCAACGGCTACTGGGAGCTGCATCTGTCGTTGTTCATCTGTGCCTATTTGTTGTTCGTCCTGGCCGACGGGGATCCGAAATCCTGGTTCTCGGGCTCGCACCGCAGAAAGAAACGAGCCTTGGCAGTCGTGCTTCTGATCGGGCTGGCCGCCGTTCTGTACAATCATGTCCAAGCCGCTCGTGAGGCCAGCTTGGTTGCAGAACGGGATTTCTACGGGGTGACGCGTGTGGATCAGACTCCGCCCCAGCAGCCGAACGGCTATTACGCGCTGGTTCACGGCAAGACCATCCACGGCATGCAAGCGATGGCTCCCGAGGCGAGACAGATTCCGATGACCTACTACGGCAACGAGACCGGAGGCGGGATGGCGTTCACCCGTCACCCGCGTCGCGGGGCGGCCGAGCCGAGCCGGCGCTCGCTGCGCGCCGGGATCATCGGCCTGGGGGTCGGTACCTTGGCCGCCTATGGGCAGGCGGGCGACGTATTTCGTTTCTACGAGATCAATCCGCAAGTGGTCGAATTCGCGCGGGGCGCGGGCGGATACTTCAGTTATCTGGCCGACAGCCTCGCCGAGACAGAAGTCTTGCTCGGCGACGGGCGCCTGCTGCTGGAGAGGGAACGCGATCAGGGCCGATCCCAAGACTACGACATCCTGGTCGTCGACGCCTTCTCGTCCGATTCGATTCCCGTGCATCTTCTCACCGTCGAAGCCTTCGATCTGTACTTTCACCACCTGAAACCCGACGGCATCCTGGCGCTTCACCTGAGCAACAAAGCACTCTGTCCGGAGTGGGTGGCGATTCGTCTGGCCGCCCATTTCGAAATGCCGCTGATCGCCATCCTGAACAAAGACAGGTTGCCTTACACAATCAAGGCGCTCTGGGTGTTGATCACCCGCAACGAGGAATTCATCGAGCAGGTGGCGGCCGACGGCACATTGGTCCGGCCGGATCCGGACCGGCAGAAATTCCCCGCCAGTCTGTGGACCGACGACTTTTCCAACCTTTTTGAGATCTTGTATTGATCGTATGACACCGATGGCCTACTGCGTGACAGTCTTTCTGAGCGCCTTTTTGCTGTTTCAGGTCCAGCCGCTGATCGGAAAGTACATCCTGCCCTGGTTCGGCGGCGCGCCCTCGGTCTGGGCCACCTGCCTGCTGTTCTTCCAGGTCTTGCTGCTGGGTGGCTATGCCTACGCACACCTGCTGAGCGGGCGCCTGAGCGCCCGCCGACAGGGACTCGTGCACCTGGGTGTGGTCCTGTTGTCCGTCGGGCTGCTCGCCGGGCAGGCGTTCGCCTGGGCCACCCCCATCTTGCCCGGGGCCTCGTTCAAACCGGAGGACAGCAGCCAGCCCATCGGCCGGATCCTGATCCTGTTGACCCTGGGGGTCGGCCTGCCTTATTTGCTGCTCGCTTCGACCAGCCCGCTCGTGCAGGCCTGGTTTCATCGGGACTTCCCGGCGCTCTCGCCCTATCGTCTGTACGTCCTATCCAACGTCGGGTCGATGCTGGCACTGTTGAGCTATCCTTTTTTGATCGAGCCGAGCTTGCGGTTGAGCGACCAGGCGAGGGTATGGGGCGGCCTGTACGTCGCGTTTGCCCTGGGCGTGGCCTGGCTCGCGCTCCGGATCAGGCGCTCTCGCCTGGCCTGCGAAGCGTACGCTTCGGGGGCCAGGGCCTCGCCGCCACCCGAGCCGCCCGGACGGAATGTCACATCCAGGAGTCCTCGGGCGTCCGATCCGGCGATGGGCCCGAGTGAGTGGGGAAAGCATCCATGCCTGGGGGGCCGGAGCGTAGCGGAGGTCCCCCAGGCGAAGCGCGAGGTCGATTCAAGCTCCCGACGCCTCCTGCGCCCGGCAAGCAACACGTCGAGATTGAGGGACTCAAGTGCCTTGAACGCCAGGATCTTGCGCGACTGCGACGGGTCCAGAAATGCCGCATCGGGTGTGACCACCCCGGCGCCGGTTGAAGAGCGATCCGAGGTGCCAGTATCGTGGTGGCCTGTCAGAACGAGCGCAGCCAGCATCGCAACAAGGCCATGGCCATGAAGGTACTCAAGAGCCGGCTCTACGACCTGGAAATGGAAAAACGCCGCGAGCGCGAGGACGCCATGCATGCCCAGAAGAAGGAGATAGCCTGGGGCT
>CAZXHT010000180.1:0-3655 GCA_964640665.1 uncultured Myxococcales bacterium | reverse complement strand
CTAACTACAACGGGACAGGTTTTCTGTCAAGCGATTTCTTGATGGAGCATTCCGCGCTGTCAGCAGGACAGCATTGTGTATGACCTGGCACGAGGAGCTTGGAGAACGATACCCCAGAAGATTGGGCGTACAGACGCGTCGGAAGCCAAGTTCCAAGGTTTTCCAGGAAAAAATACCCCAAGATTGGATTCTTGAGACCGACTTTGTTTTTCACCTGATATGCGGGGAGGTTATTACACCTCCCCCCGTTGCGGGGGCACGGCAAAAAGCGCCGAGGTCGACCCGCCGCAGGCGGGGCGGGAGGGGGGCAGTGCGTTGGCAATGGCCTGGATCGCAGCCGCGGTTTGTGCGGCACCTGGTTCGCAATGGCGGGGTGTGGGGCCTGTTCCCCCAGCTCAACGGCCAGGGCTTCTGCTTGGGATAAACAACCCGGTTACTCTTGAGATCCACCGCTTCGGCCGGCAGCAGTTCGAGCGAATCCACTTGCTGCCCCGGGGGAATCAGCACCTGCAGGAAGCCCACCGGCAGCTCCGGCTCTCCGGGCCGGCCGATGTTCATGTAGCCGGGAACCTCCAGGTGGACGAATCCGTCGGCGTCCTGCCGGAGGGCGGGCTCCGGGACGTTCAAATCCACCTTGATGGTATCGGACTTGGCCTGCCAGGATGTAAACAACACCATCATCATCGCAATCCACTGCACCCATATTTTCATCTTTTCCTCCAAGGGAATTATTCTTCAAACTAGCACCGCAAACTGCGCGGTACAAGGCAGATTCGCGGGCGTCCGGAGACTTCGATGAAGCTCCGCCGGAACCGGTCTCTGTGGTTTCAGCTCTACTGGCACGCGCTCCAGGCCGACCAGCTCCACCAGTAGCCGTTCTGCTCGCAGGTGCTGGTGATGGTCTGGCCGCCGCCGCAACTCTTGCTAATGGTGACGTTTTCGCCGCTGTTAGTCCGGCAATCGCACCATACATAACATGATGAACAGGTGATATCCTGGGTGCAGGATCTGCAGGAGGTGCCCGTACCCCCCGCGCACCCCCCGGCGTTGTCGCTCACCACACGGCAGATCTTTCCCCCGCATAAATCCCAATCCTTGTCCTGAAGCTCGCACTGGCAAGAGCCGGTCACCGGATCGCTGTTACAGTCCGGGTATCCCCAGTAGTCCTCCGGCTCGTCGCACATATCGCAGTACAAGCCGGCGTACCCCGTATCGCACAGGCAGGTGCCGTCCGGATAGCATGAACCGTGCCCGTTGCAGTCTCCCTTCAAGTCCTCGCCGTCCTCGGCCACACAGCCCCCCGACTGGCATTTCTGGCACGCCGGGCATTCGCCGTGCTCCATGCTGTCGCCGTTGTCGACGCAGTTCCCCGCCCCGTCGCAGCTATCATCCACCCGGCACGGCACCCCCTGATCTCCGCAGGGCGTCCCCGAAGCCGAGTACGGGTTCTGGCAGCCGGTTTCGTCCGCACACTGATCGTCGGTACACTCCTGCCCGTCGTCGCAATCCTGGACCAGCGCGCTTCCCGAGCAGGAGCCCGACTGGCAGATCAGCCGGTGCCACTCGATCCCGTTGCAATACCGCGACCCGCACTCGGTGCCGTCGACCATGTTGTCACAGCTTTCGCCGTCCGGGAACGGTTCGCAGAAACCTCCGAGGCAGTACATCCCCTCCGGGCAATCGACGTCGGTGTAACAGGAAATCGTGCCGCTGTCCGTTCCCCCCGCGTCATCGCTGCAACTCAAACAGCCCGACGCCAAGCAAATCAAAAACGACAGCAGAATCCATCGCCGATAATCACATCCACGTCCCATGAACACAACCTCCCGATGACTTCGATTTTTATACTACATCGCAATGGTTGACAGGATCAAAACCCCATACCCGGCTCCCGGTCACCCTCCTTGGTCTTTCAACCTTGTTCCCGGTGACTGGGAATTTACAATGGCGGTATCGCGAAGATCCCGACGCCCATCAATACCAGCGCTGCGGACTGGACCCTCCGGGATGGGGAGATAGACTTCATAAACGACAGTGTACCCAATCGCCCGCTATCCTGTCCATCCCGGCTTGTCGTCAGGTGGTAAAACCTCAGGCGGGCATCGTGCGGGCGTTCTTTCTGCGCAAGACGACTACCTGGCCGACATCGCAGCCGACGTCGCGGGAGATTACGGGGCACTTGGCCTTGAACAGGTGAAATATTTCACGTTGCTCACCCGAGAGCGTCTCGTAGTTTCCCTGGCCCTTTGAGATGACCAGGTCGGCCTCGGAGAAAACCTTGCGAAACTCTTCCGGGCAACGATCGAGTATGGTGCCCGGCACATCCGTGCCGTTGTCCATGACTTCGGCCAGGTCGCCAATACCCACGGCAGCGGCGTCATCCCTGGTCGCGTCATTGATTACCGGGGAGCCGCGTACTACCAGGGTTGTTTTTCCCCGTGGAAGCCGTTCGAGCAGCAGCTTGTCGAGTGCGATCTCACCGGCGTTGTCGGCCAGGTAAAGTATCGAAGAAGCGCTATCGACGGCGGCGCGAAGGGACTCCAGGTGATTAATCGACAGGGGTCTTACCAGTGTGTCTTCGATGGTCTCGCTCACAAACTCTTCGGACAGGACGTCGGCCAGCGCAAAATCGATGATGTTACCGGCGATGGCCAGTCGAACGGCCGTCTCGAAAGGATCGGCCGCGGCCTCCACCCGCTTGCGCAGCCCGGGCAACAGCCCGAGGATGAAGCCGTTGAAATGTTGTTTTACCTCCAGGTAGGGGTCTGGATTCCCGGTCTCTTTACGAATGATGCGGTGAATCCGGGTGCCCATCTCGGGGGGTGAGCGATCGAAGGAAAGCCGGCAGGCCTCGTGCAGCACCTTTCTGAGGACACGCGCATGCATCTGCTCATCGTCTCCGGCCATGCGGCAAGCGTCGAGGGCTTGTTTCAGAAAACAAGGGATGCAATCGAGAAAGGTTTTCATGGCGGCAGACACTAGACTCTCGGGTCGGCATGGTCAATAGTAACGATCCCGGGGCCTGATCCAAGCCCCCCGCGAACCAGGAGGTACAAGATGAAGATCGCCGTTTCCGCCGCCGGGGGATCAATCGAGGCCGAGGTCGAGCCGCGCTTCGGGCGCGCGCCTTACTATGTCATAGTCGACACCAACGACATGAAGTTCGAACTGGTGTTCAACCCGAACACGCTCGACGAGCAGGGAGTAGGTACCCAAACGGCCAAGCTAATAGCCGACACCGGCGCCCAAATTATCCTGACCGGGCGAGTCGGACCCAACGCCGCAGGGGCCCTCGAGGCCGCCGGCATTAAAGTCGAACAGGGCGTGTCCGGCTCGGTGCGCAATGCGATCGACTCATACCTGGCCAAGGCCGGACGTTAAAACGTGCACAGTAAAAAGCGGCGCCGAGGCGCCGAGACTCACTGCATGCAGAGCATCAGGGCGTCGTTTTCGTCCTGGCAGCCTGTGGGATAGGGGCTGTTGTTGGCGTCGCAGGCAAACGTCGGCGAGGCGCCGGCGCAGGTCTGCAGGGCCGCGAACTCGGTCGGGCAGGAGGTCGCGGACGTGTCGCAGCCCGACAGGCAGTCAGCCAGGTCGCTGGGGCCGTTGCTGCAGCCCGCGGCGACCACCGCCGGGCAGTTCGCCTCGCAGAAGT
>CAZXHT010000179.1:0-4014 GCA_964640665.1 uncultured Myxococcales bacterium | reverse complement strand
CGCCGGGATCTGTGCGGGGGGCGCCCCTAAAGGGTGTCTCTACCGCGACCCCTCTATTCGCTCCGGTCCCCCGTCGCAGCTATCCCGGGTACAACTGTTGCTATTTACGCAGTCGCGACCCGGCCCGGAACACACCCCGCCGGTGCACTCGTCCGATACCGTGCACCACTTGCCGTCATCGCAACCGCTGCCGTCCGGGGCTCGGCCTGCGCCTCGCACGCCCCGGTACCGGTATTGCAAGCGCCCACAATGCATACCCCGTCCAGTGCGCCGCAGTCCTTCTTCTCCCCTGTGCATATACCACCAGCACAGGCATCATTTGATGTGCAGGAGTCTCCGTCGCTGCACCGCAGGCCGTCGGGGAAGGGCGGGTGGTGGCATTCACCGATCACGCAAAGATCCTGCGTACATTCGTTGTCGTCATCGCAGTCAGGAGTGCAGTCGCACGGCGTCTTGCAGCCGGAGAAGTCAGAGTTGCAGCCGCATTCACAATCACCAGCCTTGTCGCCCTAATTGCCACAACTGTCCACCCAGTAAGCGGCTCCGTTCTTGCAGATTGTTCTGGCATTTGGAGTGCAGTTGTCACTGCCGCCGCTTCCACAACCAGAAAATACCAGGAGCAGAAACGCTAGGGAATTCAGCGCCACTTTCATGTTGGATCTCCTGACTTTTATGGGTGCCGATTCGCAACAAGGCGGGGTTGCCGTCCCCTGCCCTTCCCATTCGGCCGGCCCGGACAAAGACTATCTGGCACAACGGAAGCCAAGAACACCGTCCCGGTCTGACGGGACGTTGTTGGTGCGAGTGGTGGCGGTCATGCCATCGGCTTCGCCATAATAGAAACTGCCGCCACGCATGACCCGGATGGAGCCGCTGTCCTCCCATGCACTGCCATCCGCAGGTGCATTAAAATAGTTAAAATGATACACGTCCTGAACCCACTCTATTACGTTCCCCGACATGTTGCAAAGCCCCTGTACCGTGTTACCGGCGGGCTTGCCGCATACAGCCCAGGTACTGTCCTGACCACAGCCAACACCTCCATCATCCATCACCGCATACTGGCACGTCGCCGTCTCGTCTCCCCAGGGGTAGGTGATATCCTGCCCAGCGCTCCTGGCCGCGTACTCCCACTCGGACTCCGACGGCAGCCGCCCACCTGCCCAACTACAAAACGCCACAGCCTGGTTCCAGTCGACGCAGTCCACAGGATGTAACCCACGGCCGGAACCCCCCCAATTGCAATACGAACTCACAGTGTAGTCGTCCGGCAAGGTACATGCTTCTGCATCAACACACGCCTGATACTGATCGATCGTCACCTCGGTCTTGGTCATCTCGAATGCAGGCACCGTAACGGAATGCACGGGCTGCTCGGTGGTATCGCCAGCATCGCTTCCCATTTGATACGTCCCGCCGGGGATGGGTATCCAATCCAGATCGGGGGGACCACCAGATATGCAATTGGTGTAGTCCGAATCGGGATCGCAGTTCTGCCCGGCCTGGCAGGTGTCGGGGCATTCGCTGCCGCATCCGTCGGGCCCGCCACATTTACCCGAACACTCCGGAGTGCATTGGCACTCGGTCTTGCAGCCCGTGTGCTCCGAGTTGCACCCGCATTGGCAATCTTCGGTCTTCTCCTCCATGTTCCCGCAGCTATCGAACCAATACGTAGCTCCTTGTCCTTGGTTGCAGATTGTCCGATCGTGAGAAGTGCATTGTTGTCCTCCTCCGCAACCGGCAAGGCAGCCTGCCAGCACAAAAATGAATGCCGTTAGTCTGGTCATCATTTCACCCTCCTGTTTCCTATAGCAGGTGGATGCTGCCACTAAATGGTTCGCGTTACAAGATTGAATGTCCTTCCGTCCCCGGTTCCCTTGACTGGACAATCCATAAAGGTTATACTTTCGTTAGAACTTAGTTGATACGGAGGTAAAGCCATGGTCAAAACACTTACAGCCATCGGCAACAGCTTAGGCCTCATCATCGAGCGCCCCATCCTGGATCTTTTGAACATCGAGCGGGATACGAAACTTGAGGTACGAACAGACGGTGAGGCGCTCATCATTCGACCTATTCGGGAAGACCACCGGGCGAGTGTGCAACGAGCCACGGAGCGTCTCATGAACCAGCACGACGACACGCTTCGAAAGCTCGCTGAATGAACCCGGAGTTTCTCACCGTCGAGGATGTCATCGACATCCATGCGTTGCAGATCGCCCGCTACGGGGGCGCGGCCGGCCTTCGGGATCACGGATTGCTGGAATCTGCGATATCCCAACCGCGGGCGACCTTTGGCGGCGACTTTGTCCACGAGAGCCTGTTCGCCATGGCGTCCGCCTACCTGTTTCACATCGTGCGCAACCACCCTTTCTTCGACGGCAACAAACGCACCGGACTCCTTTCTGCGCTGGTCTTCCTCGACATCAACGGCATCGCCATCGAGCGAGATTCAGAAGCTCTCTACGATCTGACCTTGGCGATTGCTGAAGGGCATGCCGACAAGCAGAAGGTCGCGGCAACTCTTTCTCAGTTGGCCGGCTCGACCTGATACCATCACATTTTCCCCCACCACCCCACCCCGGAGCAGGGCGGTTTCTCACTAAGAAAGCAGAAGGGCAGAGAGGCAGAGAGGGACGTTGGTACATTAAGAACATTAATTCATCCAATCTGGGGGAAGAGAAGGGATCAGGACATGACCCTTTCCCTTTTTATATTTTAATGTTCTTAATGTACCAACGTCCCCCTCTATTCCTATTCCCTCTATTCTCTATTCGCTACCCGGGTAAAAAGCGCTCCATCGCCTTTTGCATCTTCATCAGACGCACATACCGCCGCAGGCTGCGGCGGTTGATTAAGCCGAGATTCATGTCTTCAATGAGACTGCGCAGGCGCCTCTCGCCTAGTTCGCGGGTGCGGCAGAAACGCAGGTAGACCAGGTCCAACAGGGCCTTTTCTGGACAGGCCAGGTTGAAAGCACCCTGATCGCGAAAGCCCGTGAAGTAGGGGCGCTGAATGTGATGATACTCGAAGGTTCGCTGCAGGGCATGGAAGGTAAAAGGTAAATCGGTGGTGATCAACGTGATAGTCACCGGCGACTGACTCAGGATACCATGTCGAGCCAGCGCCGTCTCCAGGCTGATGTATGCCGGCGAGCGCAGGACCATTGCCACCTCTTCCGGGGACGGCGGGTTGTATGGATTGGCATACAGGCCCTTGGCGATCCGCACGATCAGCCCTCGTGCCGCGAGACGACTCAGTTCCACGCGCACGGTGTTCTTTCTCGCGCCGAGCAGGGTAACAAAGTCGGCCGTGCGAAACAGCTTCTTGCTGCGGTAATCTGTAAACAACTTGTGATAGCGATCGACGCTCACACCCGGGCCTCCAGCCGGGCAAGCGCCTCGGTGGAAATCGCGGAAACCCGGTCAATGATTTCCGAAAACCCACCGGAGAGCCCAGCGTACACCGATCGGGGCAGGAATCGCTTCATCTCGGCATCCAGCGCTCGCAGGCCCTCCTCTCCGATCAGGGGCAGGCGCCCGCCGAGCCTGGCCAGCAGTTCGTGCGGCTCGCATCCGTAGTCTCCGGCCTTTGTGAAAACAAGCTCCTCGTCCGGAATGCCGATCCGCCGCTCGCGCGCCAGGAAGGCGATGTCCCACAGATCTCGCCCCTTGATGAATTCACGCAGTGCGAGAGCAACCAGCTTATCGGCCATGATCTCGATCTCCTCTTCCACCACCAGCGGCAGGTCGACCGGATCGACGCGCAGCAGCCGCGTAGTGGGCAGGAGACTCCGCAGGTTGGCAAACTCGAGGTTGATCATCAGATTTTCTTTGCGACCCTCCAGCCGAACCTTGACGCTGAACCGTTCCAGGAAGGGCGAACTCTTCTGGTGCTTCAAGGTGACTGCCCCGGCAAACGGCACCTGCCGGCGCAGGAACCCGGGGAGCCTCTTCAGGTTCCCCTCGAGACCCAGAAAGGCTTCGTCATCCTTTTTCCTGAAGACGAAGTCGA
>CAZXHT010000178.1:0-4134 GCA_964640665.1 uncultured Myxococcales bacterium | reverse complement strand
CTGCGACAATCTGGCATTTCCGGGAATTTGTGAATTTGGACAATAGGTCGACAACATAGCGACGCAATCACCAGGCCTAGGTGCCCAGGCCCAGGGGATTTGATCATTCACTTCTATTTCAACGATTCAATCTACTCTGACACTTCACTGCCAAGTATGGCGCTTTTCCGTAGGGCGCGGGCTTTATGCCCGCCCGCTGTGTAGGAATCGAGAGACGAAGGCGCGACTTCGCTTGAAGCTTCGGCGGGCAGGCGGGTTATGGTAATAGATGTGTCGGATAACCCTGGGAGCAGACATGTCGAAGCCTTTGCACATAATCGATGCTGAAAAATGCCGCGCCGACGGAATCTGCTTCGATATCTGCCCGCGCGACGCCATAGAGATCGTCGACGAGAAAGCGCAGACCGTACAAAGCCGGACCAAGCTCTGCATTCGCTGCGGGCAGTATGTCGCCGTTTGTCCCAACGAAGCCCTGGAGCTCGACGCGCTGCTCGACAAGATCCTAGAGGCCTGCTGCCGCGGCGCCGCCGGCCTCGCCGCCGCACCGGACCGGGGTGCTGGTTATCGACAGGCGTTACGACCTCGACGAGTTGGCAATGGTCTTGGGTGGAGTGATATAGGCACATGGGATGTATTCTTGGCTAGTAAAATAATCATATTGACAGGAAATGAATCTATGATTACAATAGGGAAAAGGGAGGAGGGAAAACATGGCGAAAGAGCCAATTTCCCATAATATTCGGAGTATTAGAAGGGAACAGAGGATTACCCAGGAGGATTTGGCCAAACGCTGTGGTCTGTCCCGCGCAGGCTTCCGCAACATCGAGATTGGGAAAGCCGTCCCCAGGGCAGACACCCTGCGCAGGATAGCGGAAGAACTCGGTGTTGGAATTCAAAGACTGGTTGCTCCGGTTGAGAGGTTCGAGAAGGTCCGTTTTAGGGCCAGAAAGCGCCTCAGATTGCGTGAGAGCGTACTAGAGGATGTCGGACGCCGCCTGAGGGATATCTCGGAGCTAGAGATGCTTCTGGACGAGAAGCCCGGGTACAAGCTAGAAGAGGCGATCCAGAAGATCAAAAAGCTTCGCGGCCGAAATCGGCCCATCGAGGCGGCCAGGAGGATTCGGGATGCCCTCGTAGAAGAAGACGAGGTGATCCGCGACATCCGCGGTCTTCTGGAGAAACGTGCCGGGATCAAGATCCTGACTGTGCAAAATGCGTCCAACGCCTTCTTTGGGCTTTCGGTGGCCGACCGGGAAATCGGCCCGGCGATCGTGGTCAATACGTGGGATCGGATCTCCGTGGAAAGGTGGATATTCACCGCTGCGCACGAGCTCGGGCACCTGGTCCTCCATGAAGGCGCCTATGTGACCGACGAGATGAATGAGAACTCGGATGAGGAGAACGAGGCGGATCTTTTCGCTGCCCACTTCCTCATGCCGGAGAACCTCTTTGATAAGGAGTGGATGTACGCCGAGGGAATGGACCTTTTCCACCGGATAATGAAGGTCAAGCGGATATTCAGAGTCAGCTACAAGACCGTACTGTATCGGTTGGCCCAGGAGAATCCCCGCATCTGGCAGATATTCTACGCGGACTTTAAGCGACAATTCGGATATTCGCTACATCCCTACTCTGAACCACAACCGGCTGAGCAGGGTGATTTTGCAGAGTCGATGCGGGCGCAAGAGCCAAAGGGACTACTGCCGATAGACTTCATGTACGATCGATTGCACCGCTTGGCAATCAAAGCATTGGAAGCCGAGAAAATTTCAATCTCACGCGGCGCAGAGATACTCGGTATCTCTGTCCGGGAAATGAGGAGATTCATGAACGACGATCTTGCACTGGAGAAAGGCACGTAAATGGCACCAAGGAGACTTCGCTATGTGATTGATTCAAGCGTATTCATTGATTTTGAAAATATCGATACGAAATTCTATTTCTTATCTTTATTCGTCGATCACGTAGGTGAAGTTCTCGTTGTACGAGATATCCTTAAGAAGGAAATGGTGGGTCTGAGTGAAGAAAAGTGCCGAGAGTTGGGATTTAAAATAGTGACTCCATCCACCGAGCAGTTCCTAGAGGTTGGGCCTCGAATAGCCGGTCTTTCATTTTACGATCGTCTCTGTTTGATCATGGCCAGGGATTTGAAGGCCGTATGCATCACCAATGACAACACACTGCGAGGTGCATGCAAAGAGAACAGAGTTCTTACGGTGAGGGGGTTCAGGATCTTGAGGTATCTTGTAGACAAGGCGGGCATGGAAACCTCCAAGGCATTGAAGATCTCCGAAGTAATGGCGGAAAGAAATCGTTATCTCAGAGGCAGGGTTCTCAGCGACTTCCGCAAACAGATGTCATCAGGAAAGTACAGGACCATGGCAGGTCGAAGAAAACGAAGTCGTTGATGAAGAATGTCGTTTCATACAGGAAGGAGTAAAGCAATGGGCAAGCCCAAAAAACACGGACAGAAGTGGACATCTTCGGCTGAGGCAAAGTTGCGCAGAATGGCGAAGCAGGATGCTTCAACCAAGAAGATAGCCGGTGAACTCGGAAGGACAACCGATGCCATCTACAAAAAGGCCAGCGAAGAAAAAATTTCGCTAATGCCTCATGATAAAAAGCGCAAGCGAAAATGACAGAATGGTTGTTTGGCGCTCAAGAGGGCGTCTTCCCGGGGAAGAAGGTCTTGAAGGAGGATTTACTCCACGAAGGAATGGCAGACAACATCTCATAGAGACATTCAGATCTTGGCAGCTCTACCCCAACCTGCCGATATTCGAGCTCTGTAGTCTGGCTCATGAGTATGGACACTACATGTCATATCTTGCCGTGAGCTGGCCTGAAGGATACCCGGTAGCTCGATACCTGCTGGCTGAGGATCCAGGCCTAGGTGCCCAAGCCTAGATGCCAGCCGAGCCGGAAAACAAGTTACCTCAGCGCTAACTGCATGAATTCTTATGAGAACACTGAATTTCTATTCTTTACACGAATTGGGTGGCACCTCGGATTGGCACCTCGGATTGCCCGGACTATGGGCGGCCTTACAAAAAACCAATGCCTGTGCTAACATTCCACTTTGGAATTCAGAAATCGTTGACGTGACCGGAGAAAGGGCTTTTGAAATTCCTACACGTCCTTCTCACGAAGCGCTCGGGGTGACGGGTGTACGCCACGTCGAGCACCTGCTGTCGGCGACGAACAGACTATGAACTCGCTGTTCCACCTGCGACCGCGAGTTGATACATTTTTCACGTTGGCGAAATGAATCTCCACACGCCGATCACGATTGCCATCAACACGGCCAGAAGACCGGCCAGGGTTCCGAGTGCAATGGCCCTTGGTTTCACCTCAGCATGGGCGCCGCCCGGAACCCCCCACACCCCGACGATGACTGCAAGCGATGCCAGGATGCCACCCAGCAGTGCCCCGACCCAGGACGACATGACCGCGACCACTGTCCCCCCCGCGAGCGCCAAGGCCAAAGGGACGAGATCCATCAAGCTTAGCATGAAGACGGAAGCCTCAAACCTCATGTTTGGTTGCCTGTCTCGAGTCATGGATCTTTGTAGCACACAGGTTCTCTGGACGTCGCGACTCTGAAGCGACCACGGTGCTGGCAGACCCACCTCACTGACTCTCTCTGCCGATTCTGCGGAAAAGGCCGCCGGCGCAGTTCTTCGGCCGTCTCGCGCACCCCGGCGATAAACGGCTTTATAACCTTGAACTCTTCTGAAATCTCCTCAGGGTGCACAAATATAAAGAACATCTTACCGTCGTGCGATCTGAAATATCCCTTGCCGGCCGCGAGTTGCGCCCCGCCATGGCTGGCCACAAGCCGTTGCCAGTCGATGCCCTCGGGAACCCTTGGCGAATCGATCCAGCGCGGCCATTCGTCCAGGGCGAAGACGACCATGCGCAGGCTGGCATCGGCTGTCTTGAGATCGACATCCACGCCGGATAGGGCCGGGGGCTCGTCCAGCCAACGATCCAAGCGCCTGAAGGCCTCGTCCCAGGAACCAAGGGCCTGCGGCACGGGCACCGAGATCATTTTACCGAGCACCCGCTGAAACTGTTTCAGCGGCCCGGCCGGCACTAGCAAGTAGGCGTGCCGCAGGAAGAAGTCGATATCAA
>CAZXHT010000177.1:0-4145 GCA_964640665.1 uncultured Myxococcales bacterium | reverse complement strand
TTGGGCAGTGTGTCGCCGAGTTGTACAACTTTCACAGGCCGCACCAGGGGATAGATGGCCTGGTGCCCGCGGACAGGTTTTTCCATGCGGCGCCCGAAGTGCTGAAGACGTTGAGGGAGCGGGTGGCCGCAAACGCGCTCGAGCTGGCGCGCAACGGGTTGCCGAAGAAACCTTTTTACCTGACCGGCCAGGTCGGCGGGAAGTCGTTCAGCGTGCATGCGGCCGGCGAGCGGGTGTTCATGACGTCGTCGGGCAAGGAGCGGGAAGAGATAGAGCTGGTGAGTCCGGAGGATGAAGATCAAACGGAGCAGTTGCCGCAGGCGGTGACGCCTGGGGTCGGGCTTTCGGTCGAGGGAGAAGCAGGGTGCGAACAGCCGCCGCCTCCCGGCGTGTCTGCATTGGACGAGGGGCTTGCGCAAATCGAAGATAGCCTGAAGGGAGGCGAGACATGAGCGAGGCAATCGCAAAAAAGAAAGTTGAGCCTAGAAAGGCCTCGATCAAGAAGCCTGTGGGCGGTTTACAGGCGCGCAGGATGGCGGGAGTGATCCTGGAGGTTCTGTCCGGGACCATGACGCCGACCGAGGCGGCCGAGGCCATGGGGATGTCTGTGCCGAAGTACTACATGGTAGAATCGAGGGCCTTGGACGGGATGGTTCTGGCATGTGAACCCAGGAAGAGGGGTTACGTCAGGACGGCCGAGCGGGAGTTGGAGTTGCTGAAGAAGAGCCATGCGCGACTCGATCGGGAATGTGCGAGGTACCAGGCGCTGGCCCGGGCGTCTCGCCGGGCGGTGGGGTTGAGGTTGCCGAAGAGGTCGGGTACCAAGAAAGGCAAGCGCAGGCGCAAGCCGACGGTGCGAGCGCTGAAGCTTGCCGAGCGGCTCAAACCGGAGAAGGGCGCGCCTGAAAGCGTCGAAAGAATCGAGGGCAAGAGGACGGCTATTGCGTTGCCTCTAAAAAACTAATCGAGGGAGGGATACGCTATGAACAGGGGCCGACCTGCGAAGGGGCCGAGCGCAGTTGAGAATCTCGAAGGATCCAAGCAGGCCAAGGACAGGCTGCGGGTGATACTGGAGACGGTCACCGGGGAGCGGGGCGTGGACGAGGCCTGCGAAAAGCTTGGAATCGGCAGGAGCGCATTTTACGAGCTGCGCGCGAGAGCTTTGCAGGCGACGCTTTCGGATCTAGAGCCCAAGCTCGTGGGTCGGCCCCGGCAGGAGATCTCGGCGGAGCAGGTCGAGATCGAGAGGCTGAAGAGTATGAACGAGAAGCTGCTGGCCAAGCTCGAGATCGCGCATGTTCGCGAGGAGCTGATGCTGGCAATGCCCGAGGTGTTCGAGCCGGCATCCGAAAAAAAAACGATGGGCGGCCGGGGAAGGCTGAAGACGGAGCAGAAGAAAAAGAGGAAGAAGCGCAAGGAGATGAAGAAGAAGTCGAAAAGGAAGTGACCCTCGATGATCTGGAAGCGAGTCACATGGAGATGTTGGTGTGCATCATGATG
The DNA here is from genome assembly GCA_964640665.1 of uncultured Myxococcales bacterium. Classification (GTDB taxonomy): domain Bacteria; phylum Myxococcota; class B64-G9; order B64-G9; family B64-G9; genus DATKYQ01. Next base: position 2,645 of record CAZXHT010000177.1, on the reverse strand, counting down.
GTCAAGGCGTCTGAAAGGAAGCGGAAAAACCGCCGTGGCTACGAGGTGCAGCGGGAGCGGAGACAGATGGAGCGGGTCTTGAGAATCAGGGCGGTGGCCCTGGCCGGCAGGCTGAAGGATGCTGGGTATCCGCGCCGCTGGGTGGCCGGGCAGCTTGGGGCATCCCCGGGAACTCTGGCCGACTGGCGCAGGCGCTGGGAGACCGACCGCTTGCGGGCCAAGGCCCGGGGCCGGCCGATCGAGTGCCTGGACCGGGAGACGAGGGAGCAGATCGAGGAGGTCTTGCACATTCTGGGGCCTTTCGAGGGCGTGCCCGTTTTGCGGAGCATATTCCCAGACGTGCCCCGGGCGGAACTCGAGCATCGCTTACGACTGTATCGAGATGAGTTCATCGGCAAGAACCACGTGGACGTGATGGCCTTGAAATGGCTGCGAAGCGGATCGGTCTGGGCGATGGACTTCGCCCATCCTCCGAATCTAATCGACGGGACTTTCAAGCGCTTGTTCGTAGTGCGCGACTTGGGCAGCGGCAGTCCGCTGATGTGGCTTCCGGTATGCGGTGAGACGAGCAGCGAGATGTGCCTGGCAATCGAGGCGCTGTTTGTCCAGCATGGTGCGCCGCTTGTAATCAAGGAGGATAACGGCAGTGCATTCAAGACCGAAGAGTTCCGTGAGCTTCTGAAAAAATGGGGGGTGATCTTTTTGATGTCGCCTCCGTACTATCCGGAGTATAATGGGTCTGCAGAATCAGGGATCGGTACCTTGAAGACCTATGCGCATCACGAATCGGCCCGAAACGGCCGGCCCGGGGAGTGGACCTGTGATGACGTCGAGGCAGCCAGACTCAGAGTTAACGAGCTATCGCGGCCGCATGGCCTGTGCGGTCCCACCCCTGCGGAGATGTGGGATAGCAGGAGAACGATCGGTTCGGCAGAGCGAAGTTCGTTCTGCCGAATCAGCGAGCGGCGTTACAGAGAAATCCAGGAGGAGAGACAAGAAGAGAAGGGGGAAGATCTCAACAATCGGGATCTCGCGGCGGCGATGCGCCAGGCAATCGCATTTGCGCTTGTCGCGTGCGGGTTACTTTCAATCCGAAGGAGGCGAATTAGTCCACCAATTAAATCCAAATTATGGTCAAGGATTAAGCGATGACAACAATGGTTCTATAATTCCGTTTTTCAGATGTCCTCAGTATGAGTATGATTTTGGGCTGGGAATTCTCAGATATCCATATGATGATTATGAAGTAATCTTTCAGCGTTCCGATCCAAATCCGATATTTTTAGCTTGTGGATACGCACCTGATGGTCATAATCAACCTCATGTAAATCACAGAGTATGTACGTATTCAATGAGCGCAGATGGTTCCAAAATGGTGTTTACTGGTTCAAGAATAATCGAAAGAAAATGGGGAAATGGTTACACGATCTTTGACCAAGATATCTACGTTGTGAATACTGATGGTTCTGGTCTTCTGAGGTTAACACCGACGTACTAGTATGTTAAATTGAACATTAGGTGGTCAAGTTGAACAGAATAAAATACTGCTCGTTAATACTTATTATTGTAACATTATCATGTGACCAGCAGGGTGACTTTGTAAAGAAAAGCGATTACAAAGGAGTCGAGGGTACCATATATCAGATCAATGGTGATTGCGGAAACCCTGATCTTGATACTGGCAAACATCCTGACAGTTTGGCTATTGTCGAGATATCGTACGGAGGTGAAAGAATAGCACGGGAACTTACGGGTGACAATGGGCAATTCAGGATTCCATTGGAACCCGGACAGTATAACATGATAATCTATCCTTCCGGTAATATTCCTGATGAGTCGTTAACAGACCTAAAAATATCGGACACAAAGGGAATTGCAATTGGAAGGAGCTACAGGAACGAGTTCTGGCCAAGGGAGTTGGATATAATTTTCCATGGACATGTTACGATTGCTAGAATAGGCGAGATACTTCAGGAGAAAGAATTGGAGTCTGTGTGGAATAGTCATCATCAAGATTTTCATCTCTACCATGTTATTGTTCCTATTGAAGTTCATGTTGTGGAGATGCAGACATCTCTAGAACAAGAATACGATGAAGTAGAATCATCTGGTGTTCTGTATTATGAGTGTGCAGCATTTCATCTAATTTCTCATGCAGTGATGCTATCGTTTGGTTGTCAACACATTATGGTCTTTACTCCGAACTCAGCCCATCGGCCATTAATTAGTCGTCCCTGAAAAAGTATAGAAAGTGCATTTTTCTCTTGATCAGGCTATCAGAATTTGATCAAACGGGAGTGTAGGTTCCATAAGGAACCATTGGAGAAACAACATATGGATTAATATGTAAATTCCCCGGCTAATCGGGGAATTCTTCTTTTGGTTTGTTTAGAATCAAGTCTGTACTTTTCTGCGCCTGGGCGGCTGCAAGTACGACCATGCGAGGCTCATTCTTCAGAACTCGAATCCAGGCATTCGTGAACAGCTTGTTTTCACTGAAACTACAATTGGGTAGAACTTAACATTCAAGACTCTCTGTGGTACGGGAAAGTTGAGTATACAAACCCAAAACCACAGGAGCCTTGAATGCTGTAACAAAAACAATAGACGGGAGGATGACATGAGCCGCATCTTCAACTTCAACG
>CAZXHT010000176.1:0-5003 GCA_964640665.1 uncultured Myxococcales bacterium | reverse complement strand
CAGACGAGCGCTACTAGGGATCGACGCGCTTGTAGAAGATGTCGCCGGGCACACCTTCGGCGCGCGAAGACCACACCAAGTGCGCCCGGCCCTGATCGTCGACGCTGATCGCGGGGAGCTGATTCAGCGTGCTGCTAGTGGACACGCGCACGTCGTCGGCGCGATTCCAGACGCCGCCGGCCTCCTTGAAGTTGTAATAGATGTCGCTGCGGGTATCGTCGGGGTGGACCACGTACACCGCGTGCACACCGTCATCGGGGTCCACGTCGATGTCGAGGAAGTTGGGATGCTTGCCGTTGACCTCGTTGATCTGCACCTGGCTGCCCCAAGCGCCGTTGATCCGCGCGTTGTAGCCGACCCTGCGGCCGTTCTCCCACAGCACGTGCAGGTCGCCCTGGGAGTCCACCGCGATGCGGGCGTACGAGTTGATGCCGCTGCCCGTGTCGACCTTGACCGGCGTGGACCAGACGCCGTTGCCCTGCTTCTCGGCGAACAGGATGTGCATGCCCGTCGTCGGCCCATCCTCCCGCCAGACTACGTACGACATGTTGCCCCGGGCGGCGATGTCGGCGTGACCCGTGGACTCTTCGGGGTCCTTGCGGTCCACGATCAGTCCGTCCTGATCCCAGGATCCGCCGGCCGGCTTCCAGTTGTTGCGGATCACCTGGTCGTCGATGGCGCTCTGCTCGCTGGTCCAGACGATGTTGGCCGTGCCGTCGTCGAGCACGACCACCCGGGCCCAGTTGGAGTTCTTGGGGCTGCTGAATATCTGCGCCCGCGAGCCCCAGGTGGCGTTGCGGTACACCGCGTGCTCGATTTCGCGGTTGACGCTGCCCTCGCCCCAGGTGATGTGCACCGCGCCGTCCGCGCCCTCGACGATGTGCGGGTTCTTGGAAATCTTGTTGGTGTCGAACACGGGCGCGGGCGTGGACCATGCGCCGTTGTCGAGGATCGTGAAGTATATGTCCCAGAACTCCTCCTCGCGCCAGGTCACCATGACCTTGTCGCTGTACGCCAGCACCGAGGCGTGCACCGAAGGCGTGCCCGGCATCTTCGAGAGATTGACGATGCCGTCCGTGTTGCTGTTGTCGATCACAAAGGGCCGCGACAGGGTCTCGCTGTTGCCGCTCGCGTCGTGCGCGGTCACCTCAAGCAAGTGCTCGCCGTCCGCGTACTCCGTGGTATCCAGGGTGCCGGCCCAGCCGACGTTTGGGCAGTTAGGGTCGTTCAGGTCCGCGTGATCCGTGCACACGCCGGGGCGGTTCTTGCCGTAATCGAAGTCGGCGAGTGCAAGGATGACCGTGTCCAAGGCGAGCACCACCGCGGAGACGCCCGAGGCGTCCGTGGCCCAGCCGACCAGGCGGTACTGGCCGGACACCTGCGCGTTGAGCTCGGGAAAGTCGATGAATTGACGCGGCGCCTCGCTGTCGGTATCCGCGTCGGAGTCCGTGTCCCAGTCGGCGTCGGAGTTCGTGTCCCCGTTGGCGTCGGAGTTCGTGTCCCCGTTGGCGTCGGAGTTCGTGTCCCCGTCGGCGTCGGGGTCCGTGTTCGCGTCCCCGTCACCAGATGCTCCGTTATCGTGACAAGACAGCGTCAACGCGAGCAACGCACCAACAACTACTAGTGAGAGCCATCTTGTTGTCACGTTTGCTCCTCCTCCGTCTACGGATTAGGGGTCATCCATGACAAGAGATTAATTGGGTATTCCCCATATAGAAATCCTAGTCTTCAACGAATGTTCCTCCCGCCTGTGAACAGTTCCGATTTTATCACAGGCGACTGAAAAAAGGGAACCCTGCACACTGATTCTGCTGTCCATCTGTCCAACACGCGAGTCCTTTTGGCAAATAACCATGTGATATTAGGCAGGTCAAAATGAACTTTATGATTTGCTTGCGTTCTTGGCCCTAGAAACACTCGCCCTTGCGGCGGCAGACCTGCTCGTACAGTTTTTCGAGCCCGCGAACATCGTCAAGCAGATAGTCGGAAACTTCTTGCAGAATTGTGCCGTAATCGGCTGCGCTCTTTTCTCCGGTCTGCTCGGGATCGTCGCGATGAATCGAACCGAGCACCTGGCCGAAATCATGCAGCGGAAAACCGTCCGGGCCCGCGGCCAGATCGCCAAAGTTGGCAATCAGTTCGGCAAACACATCGCGGTTGGGCACCTGAGTCTGCGACATGCGCAAGACCAGGTCCAGGGTCCGGCTGACCAAAGGATGCGGCGGGTCGACGCTTACGCAACCGATACCTTTTACAAAATCCCAGCCGTGGCCGTCCGGATCGATCTGCGGGCCCAAGGTATTTGCTACTGGGACCATAACCCGATCGACCAAGAAACCCTGCAGCAACCAGGCCATGTTTTTTCTAATCACTCGCACCCATTCTGAATCTGACTGATCGAGCAGGTCGAGCACCAGGCTATCCAGTTCGCTGGGCAAGTTGGGATCGTCGGCAATCAGCTCGAAAGCAGTCACCGCCCGCGGAGTGACCCGGCCACCGACCAGATCGCGCAGATCGTCTTCGAGATTGGCCAGCTCTTGAGACAAAGTCCCCAGGTCGCGGTATTTAGCCATGCGATCGCTGAAGAACGATATTGCGTTCAGGAACAAATACCAGGCCCGGCGATTCTTGAAGCGCCAGACGCCTTCGACTTCTTCGACCTCCAGGAACCGATCGCCGAGCAGTTCAGCCGCGCGCTCGAGAGCTGCATCGGCGGCCGGATCGCCTTCGACGGCTTGATCGACCAAGCGGGTGGCATCCAGCAAGAGATAGGCCGGACTAATCGGCGAGACCTGAGTGGTTTCATCAACGGCATATACCCAGTTATCGCCGTTGTGTCTGAGTATTGTGCTGTCGTAGCCGAGTATGTGCAAAGTGAAGCGATCGAGTTCTTCGATTACGTCAAGCCCACTGACCGTCTGCAGGCCGTCGAGCGAACCCAAGAGCTCGATTGTGAGAGTGACCACTTCGGTGTTGTCGAAAAGGTCCAGCAGCATCGGCTCGAGCAGGCGCAAGTTGGCGCAGGCGTTCGACGCAAAAGGGACGTTGACCGAGTAGTGTGGATGAATCGCTGACAGCAGTTCGGCAAACACCTTTGTGCCCCCGCGCGCCAGACCGCGATCCTTGATGGCATTGGCGGTGATACCCGGCTTGAGTGCCTCGAGCATGCCGGAAGCTTCGAGCGCCAGCAGAGATTCGGCGTTGTAGTTTAGCAATTCGTGGCCCTCGTGGCCCACGGCGTTGCCCAGAACGGTGTGGTCGTGATTCATGAAGCGATTGACTTCCTCGACCGAGGGGTTGCCGGATTCAAACTCGGAGACGGCGGCCACGACGTACCAGGGTACTTCGGCCAGACCTTCGTCGGGGTTGGCCGTATCGGCGGCCGAATCGAGCCAGAAAACGAGCTCATCCGGGATAGTGAAAATATCGAAACCGGCGATGTCGGTGCCGTGCTCGGCCCCGTTGGTGTCATAAGTCAGGTGCATCATCTTCTGCATGTTCGAGCGATTGGTGTATATGCTGTCGGAGGCATCGAAGTCGGTCAAGATCGAAAACTGCATGCCCCCGGCCACTTCATCGTCAAGATGATCGCTGTAACGGATCATGTCGGCCAGGCCGGGCTGCAAGCCAATCGAGCGCGGGTCGGAAAAAGACCGCAGATAATCTTCCAGATAGCCGCGCTCGGCGCTTTCCAGCAAGTGCGGTAACAGGTCGTCGAGCATGCGATTCTTGTCGACCAGATTCACATCTTGATAGTTGTCGGCAATTTCCGAAACCAGATCGATTTCGTGCAGCACCCTAGCCAGCTTCGGCTCGCGCATTTCAGTCACGGTCAGCAAAACATCCAGTAACTCGGGCAAGCAATCGTAATCCAACAAGACCAACAAAGCGTGAGTCAGGGCCACGACCGGAGAATCATCGGGTTCGTAACCGGGAAACGTCCTGTCTTCGTCTGCGCGGGCAACGATCTCGCCCAGTAGGGACGGCAGCGCGTCGGGCAACTCCCACAAGAAGCCGTCTTCGATGAGCGGGTTGAGCTGATCTACCAGGGCGCCCATCATCGACTGGCGCAGATCGCTGTATTGGTAAATGTATTCGCCCTGGCGTTGTGAGCGACTGCCGTCGGGCAAAAAGGGCGCCGGCACATCTAATAATGCGCCGGAGGCATCGATGAAATCACCGCTCTGCGGGTCGATATCGGCCAGGCCGTCTTGATCCTGGTCGACAAAGGGCTCGATCAGGTCCCCGTTTTGTTCTTTGGCGGCCAGGGCGCGTCCGCGCAGATCTGTCTTGACTATCCAGTGCTCGCCGCCTTGTCCGGCCAGCAGCCGACTATCAGCCGATAGAATGAAATCGATTGCCACCGCCGCCGTACACTCCTGGTCGACCGGATCGAGCGTGGCATCTTTCATTTTTTTGGATAGCTCGCGCAGCAGGGCCGTAAAAGTATCATCTTCGCCGGATACAATCAGATCGGCATCGAAGCCATCATGGGCCAGCCACAACTGGCCGAGATGCTCGAGCAAGTCGGGCGTGACCGGATTTTGCAAAATTCGCCTGAGACACGGCGAATGGCTGTCCCGGCCGTAGCCGGCCGGGTGATCCGAATACCGCACGGCCTGCAAAAACTCCGTGCTGGCTGCCAAATCGGAAAGCAGACAAGCCGTCGGACGAACGGCGGCCGGCAAGATGCCCTCGTCGTGGAGCGGCAGGATCGCAACCAAGTAGGCTTGAATATCGTCCAGCATTTCGTCGGGCATCAGCGTGTCGAAGGCGCGAATGAAACTGGCCTGCTCGCGTTCGAAAGCCAGACCTTTCTTGGGTTGCATCCGATCGAAATCTTTCTTCAAAATCGTGTAGATTTCGGTCCCCAGGCTGCCCCGCTCGGGTGTGTTGCGGCTGGTGTCTAATTCAGAATGGCAGCCGACCAATAAAAAGGCGCAGGCTGCCGAAGAGGCGTCAATTTCAAGGGAACGGCGACGCTGGACCAATTGACGCTCAAT
>CAZXHT010000175.1:0-5056 GCA_964640665.1 uncultured Myxococcales bacterium | reverse complement strand
CATTATTTACATTTTCTCGCGAGTCGCTCGGCATCAACACCACGCTTGTCAAGTGCTTCTCTCCCTCGTTCCTGCAGCCGCAATATGCTCACCGCCCGGGTGAAAGGGGGAAAAGTGCCGTCAGTGAAACCGGAATGGTTCGGTGATGGTGAAGGCCGGCGCCGGCACGGCCATGCAGGCCGCCTGGCGGAAGATCGAGCGTGAGGATTCGGGCAGCCGACTACCCGGGCGCCTGGCACCACGTCACGGGGAGAGGTGGAGCCCTGGCAAGATATCCCTGCACTTGACAAGTCATGGAAACGGGCTATCCTGACGGCGCTCAATCGGTTGAGGGGCGGAATAATGGGAGAAGCAGTTTCCATTACATCGAGCAATGTTCGTAAAGCCGGTTCCCCGAGACCGGCGTGGTCAACCCGGCGACATAAGCAATGCCCGGAAACCGGCTTCATCCGGGAGAACACCCCGCGTTACGGCAAGCCCAAGCGTCTACCGGTCGTTCGTACTCACCTGCTGGAGATTGGCTATGACATCCGGACGGTCCAGGAACTCCTGGGCCACAAAGACGTGAAAACCACCATGATTTACACCCACGTCCTCAATCAGGGGCCGAGTAGCGTGCGGAGTCCGATGGACGAGATGTGATCGGGGTATTATACCGATCGGTATAAACTCCGGAGAGGCAAGGAATACAGAGGCGAAAGGCATTGTAAAAAATGGATTTATGCGTTGATCACATGACTGACCTCCTGGCTTGTTATACCGTCAAACGGAAGAGATAGGGGTCTTATACTGACCAGTATATTCATTGTTCGGCGCACAAGGCTCGTCTTGCAATCGAGAGCCCAGCGGCACGGTCATCTGGAGCAACCGGCTGAATACGGGAAACGAAATCAGCGGCAAAAATGTCTGCACAAAGAAGAATCAAGGAAGAAGTGAGGGACAACATTGACCGAGAATACCCATACTCAACTGGCCAACTTTATCTGGAGTATCTGCAACCTGCTTCGGGGGCCATACAAGAGGAATGAGTACCGGAAAGTTATCCTGCCGCTCACCGTTCTGCGCCGCTTCGACTGCCTTCTGGCCCGGACAAAGGAACGGGTTCTCGCCGAGCATCCCAAGATCAAGACCAAGCCCGAAACGGTCGTCCGTCGCCTGCTCGAGGAGATCAGTGGCCGCCCCTTCTACAACCTGTCAAAGCTGGATCTTCCCAGGCTTCTTGACGACCCCAATCAGCTCGCCCTCAACCTGAACGCCTACATCAATGGGTTTTCAAAAAATGTACGCGAGATCATGGAGCGCTTTGCCTTTGACCAGCAGATAGCCCGTATGGCGGAGAAAAACCTCCTTTATGAAGTGATCAAGAAGTTTGCCACGGTCGATCTTTCACCGGACCGGGTGGATAACATTCAGATGGGCTATGTCTTCGAGGAACTCATCCGGATCGGCGCGGAACAGTCCAACGAGGAGGCCGGCGAGCATTTCACCCCGCGCGAGGTGATCAAGCTCATGGTCAACCTCCTGCTCTCGCCCGAGCGGGACCTGCGCAAGAGCCACGTGGTCAAGACCATCTACGACCCCGCCTGCGGAACGGGCGGCATGCTCTCGGTGGCGGAACGCTATATCCGTGAACTCAACTCCGAAGCCGACCCCCACCTCTTCGGCCAGGATTGGAACGACGAGGCCTGGGCCGTATGCAAGGCGGACATGTTGATCAAGGGCGAGGATGCCGACAACATCGTTCAGGGAGACACCTTTACCCAGGACGGCTTCGACCGTTACACCGACGGCGATAAGTGGACATTCGACTACATGCTCGCCAATCCGCCCTTCGGTGTGGAGTGGAAACAGCAACAGAAGTACATCAGGCAGGAGGCCGATTCGCTGGGCTACAACGGCCGTTTCGGCGCCGGTCTGCCGCGCATCAACGACGGCGCCCTGCTGTTTTTGCAACACATGCTTTCCAAGATGCGCAGCCCCGAAAAGGGCGGCAGCCGCATCGGGATCGTCTTCAACGGTTCGCCGCTCTTCACCGGAGACGCCGGCAGTGGCGAGAGTAATATCCGCCAGTGGATCATCGAGAACGACTGGATCGAGGCAGTGGTCGCGCTTCCCGACCAGCTCTTCTACAACACCGGTATTTCGACCTACATCTGGGTGCTCACCAACCGCAAGGAGCCCCGCCGCAAGGGCAAGGTGCAGCTCATCGACGCACGCCGCTTCTTCGTGAAGATGCCCAAGAGCCTGGGCAACAAGCGCCACAAGATCGGTGACCCTGCCGACAGAGCGAGCGAACCGGATCAAATCGCCGACATCACCCAATTGTTCGGAAACTTCAGCGATGGTGAAACGCGCTTATTCGCCGGGGAGAATCCCATTACGAAGCAACCCGTCGAGCGTGAGCGCGTGGTCAGCAAGGTATTCGACAATGCCGACTTCGGTTTCCACAAGATCACGGTCGAACGTCCTCTCCGCCTGAACTTCCAGGCCGCCCCGGAGCGAATCGCCCGCCTGGCGGCGGAAAGCCCCTTCGTCAGCCTCGCGACCAGCAAGAAGAAGAACGAGAAAGTCCGCCTGGAAGAGATCGAGGCGGGCCGGCTCCGGCAGGACCAGATCCGCGAACTCCTCGCACGCTTCGCCGAAGCGCATGGCACGACGCTGTACAAGGACCGGACAGCCTTTCTCGCGGATCTGCGTGAAATGGATCGCGAAGCCGGTGTGCGGCTTACCGCCCCCGAGCTCAAGGCGATTCTCAGCGCGTTGGGCGAGCGCGACGAAAGCGCCGAAATCTGTCGCAGCAGGAACGGCGACCCGGAACCCGACCCACAGTTGCGCGACACCGAGAGTGTTCCGCTGAAGGAGAGCATCGACGAGTATTTCAGGCGCGAGGTGCTTCCGCATGTGCCCGACGCCTGGATCGACGAGAGCAAAACGAAGATCGGCTACGAGATTCCCCTCAACCGGCACTTCTACGTGTACGAGCCGCCGCGTCCCCTGGAGGTCATCGAGGCCGACATCAAAACACTGGAAAGGGAGATCGTGGCGCTGCTCGCGGAAGTGACCGGCAGCAACGGAGGGGCAACATGAGCGAGAATCTGCCGCAAAAAAGCCACTTTCTAGTGTACGAAGGGGAAGACGGCCGAATCCGCATCGATGTCCGGCTGGAGGATGAGACCGTCTGGCTGACCCAACGCCTGATGGCGGAGCTGTTTCAGAAGGATGTCCGGACCATAAACCACCATATTCAAAGCATTTATGAGGAGGGGGAGCTTGAGCCGGAGTCAACTATCCGAAAATATCAGATAGTTCAAACCGAGGGGAAGCGCCGGGTCTCCCGCATGGTGGACTTCTACAACCTAGACATGATCATCTCGGTGGGTTACCGGGTGAAAAGCCATGTGGCCACCCGTTTCCGTATCTGGGCCACCCGGCGGCTGCGGGAGTACATCGTCAAGGGTTTTATGCTGGATGACGAGCGCCTGAAGAATCCGGACCAGCCCTTTGACTACTTCGAAGAGCTGCTGCGTCGCATCCAGGACATCCGCACCTCGGAACGGCGATTTTACCAGAAGATCACCGACATCTACGCCACTAGCATCGATTACGACCCCACCTTGCCGGTCAGCATCGACTTTTTCAAGACCGTGCAGAACAAGATGCACTGGGCCATCACCGGCAGCACCGCCGCGGAGATTATCCATGAACGGGCCGACGCCGACAAACCCAACATGGGGCTCACCACCTGGCGCGGCGCCAAGGTGCGCAAGCAGGATGTGACCATTGCCAAGAACTACCTGGATGAAGCGGAACTCCTGGCCTTGAACAACCTGGTGGAGCAATACCTGGTTTTTGCAGAGGGCCAGGCCATGCGTCGCATCCCCATGCACATGGCCGACTGGATCAAGAAACTGGACGCCTTTCTCAACCTCAATGAACGGGAGATTCTGACCCACGCCGGAGCCATCTCCCACGAAATGGCCAGAGAGCTGGCCGAATGGGAGTACGCCAAATTCCATACCCGCCGCATCGCCCAAAGCGACGCCGCGCTCTCTGATTTCGACCGGACGGTGAAGCAGCTCGAAGCGGGCCGGAAACTTCGCGGGAAGAGCCCTGCCGTGCGAAAGCCGCGAAAGCGCACCGGGCAAAAGAAGGGAGGCGCGTCATGAGGTGGCCGGCCTATCTGAAATACAAGCCGAGTGGTGTGGATTGGCTGGGGGAGGTGCCGGAGGGTTGGGAGGTGAAGCGGCTGAAGGGCTTGGCGGCGTACTGGGTCAGCAATGTGGATAAAGCAAGAATAAAGGGGGACGTTGGTACATTAAGAACATTAAAATTAAAAAGGAAAGGGATTAGGTCATGACCCCTTCTTTCCCCCCCCCCGGATTGGATGAATTAATGTTCTTAATGTACCAACGTCCCCCTCTGCCATTCACTCATGCTTCCCTCCATCGCTACTTGACGGCCACGGGGCCTCTGCCTGGCCAACGCCGAAGTCACCTGCAGGTGTGAAGCGCAGCGAAACACCGGTCAGGTGGACTGACCTGTTATATGGCATTTAGTGAGGTCCGTTAGGCCGGGTGTCATCCAGAGTGATAATCTGACCGTCTTCCGTAAGCGGAACTATTTTTTGTTCTATATTCAGGTAATTAAGAGCAACCTGCGACAGAATTTGAAGTAGCCGTTGATCTAGTGAGCTTCGCTTGTCACGGCCACCTATAAGTTGCGTCCGGTTAAGAGCAAATGCGGCAAAGTCCGCAAGTTGGATTGGCATAATGCTAGACGATTTGCCAAAACACACCAACCCATCACCAAATACGGTTTCGAATGTCGGAATCTTGAGCGCCACCCCGTTTTTCTTGTAACCCTCATCGATGAACACGCGTGCTATAACATTAGGAAACTCCGGCGTTTTCTCTATGAACCTCTTTAGTCGGATCAGCAGGAAGAAGAGTGCAGTGTCCTCTTCGCGTGTGAAGTCAAACGGTGGGATACGATCGGGCATTTGATTCCCACTCCGTGCTCGGATATCGGCCAGTGTTTCGGGATCGAACGTTTGAAC
>CAZXHT010000174.1:0-5136 GCA_964640665.1 uncultured Myxococcales bacterium | reverse complement strand
CGAGTTTTATTTTTCCGCGCATGGCTCCCGGCTCAATGACGTTCTCCATGTGAAAGTTCAGCTAACCAGCCCATCCAATCCCACCCTAAACGCCTTGTCAAGGTTGCTCGTCGATCCAGGATCGCCCCAACTCTTGACCTGTAGCCCCAATTGATCCAATGTTCCATCTCAATAGGTACTTACTCGAATAATGAACCCGAGGAGAAACTAATGAACATCGATCATGAAATGACGAAGACAATCGTCGAATGGTTCGAGAAGGTAAACGAAATCCCGCGCTGCTCCAAGAACGAGAAGGCCATCTGTGAATGGCTGGCCAAGTGGGCCGAAGAAAACGGCTTCAGCGCGAAAACCGACAAGGTCGAAAATCTGCTAATCGAGGTGCCGGCCAGTCCGGGATATGAAAACTCACCCGTTGTCGTGCTTCAGGGCCACATGGATATGGTCTGCGAAAAGACCAAGGGCTCGACCCACGACTTCGAAAAGGACCCCATCCCGGTTCGTCTGGATGACGGCTGGCTGAAAGCCGAGTCAACAACACTGGGCGCCGACAACGGTATCGCGATTGCCATGGCCTTGGCGCTGGCCCTGGACAAAAACACGCCCCATCCGCCGCTCGAATTCCTGTTCACGGTGGATGAAGAAACAGGCTTAACAGGCGCAACCGCCCTGGAATCCGACTTCCTCAAGGGTAAAATCCTGCTCAATATCGACTCTGAGGACGAGGGAGTATTCACAATAGGCTGCGCAGGAGGAAAAGACGCCAGAGTCACCATGCTCTTCAACCCGCTAACAGCCCCCGATGGTTACAAGTCGTTCAAGATCATAGCCGGCGGCATGAGCGGCGGTCACAGCGGCGTCGACATCCACGAACAACGCGCCAATGCCATCAAAGTCCTGACGCGAACCCTGCACACCATAATGTCCAAAGGCGATCTGCGCCTGGCGTCGATAGAAGGCGGCACCGCGCACAACGCCATTCCCCGCGACGCAGAGGCCGTAGTCTTCATGCAGGCAGCGGCTGCTGATTCGGCAAAACAGCTCGTTGACGAGTTGAGCGGCGTGCTGGCAGCCGAACACGCCAAGACCGATCCCAATCTCTCGTTGACGATGGTTGCGGCAACGGGCGAAAACCAGGCTCTCTCGACCAAGGAAACCCGACGGGTGATCGATTTCCTTCTGGCCTACCCGCACGGGGTAGCCTTCATGTCAAACGACATCGAGGGATTAGTTGAGACCTCGGACAACCTGGCCACGGTCAAAACCGGCGCGTCCAAAATCGAAATAATGAGTTCGCAGCGATCTTCCAACATGAACAAGCTGGATTTTCTGACCGACCAAATCGCCGGTCTGGCACGCTTAGCCGGCGCCGAAGTCGAAATAGGCGGCGGCTATCCTGCCTGGAAACCGGACATGGACTCGAAACTACTGGCCAAGTGCAAGGAAGTATTCGTGGGCATGTTCGGCAAGGAGCCGATAGTAGAGATCATCCACGCTGGACTGGAATGCGGCATCATAGGCGCCAAGTACGACGGCATGGAGATGATTTCCATAGGACCAACCATCAAAAACCCGCATTCCCCGGACGAAAAGATAGATGTCGAATCCATAGGCAAATTCTGGGACTTCCTGGCGGCCCTACTGAAGTCCATAAAATAAAACCGGGGTCAGGGAATGAGCGAATCTTTTGCCGATCAGATCAGGCAAGGCATTCCCGCGGAAATTCCCGAGATGCCGCCCGAAGAGGATGGCATTTCCCATGCTCCGCCCCGGAGGCGGGTGCTCGATACGGCCGGGCGCGAGTTGGCCTTGAGAAATGCCTTACGCTACTTCGATCCCCGGCACCACGAACGGCTGGCTCCCGAGTTCGCACAAGAACTTGCGCGTGACGGGCGCATCTATATGCGTCGTTTCAGGCCCGCCTATCGCATGTACGCGCGGCCGATCGGCGAATACCCGGCCCGTTGCCGGACGGCGGCGGCCATCATGCACATGATCCAGAACAACCTCAATCCGCAAGTTGCCCAGCATCCATACGAGCTTGTCACCTACGGCGGCAACGGGACGGTCTTCCAGAACTGGGCCCAGTATCTTGTGACCATGAAGTACCTGTCGGAGATGACAGACGAGCAGACATTGGTGCTTTACTCGGGACATCCACTGGGGCTTTTCCCTTCGCACAAGGATGCACCGCGCCTGGAGCTTTCCTGCGGGATGGTCATCCCCAATCACTCTAAGCCCGACGACTACGATCGACTGAGCGCTTTGGGGGTTACTTCCTACGGGCAGATGACCGCCGGAAGCTTCATGTACATAGGGCCCCAGGGAATAGTCCACGGGACGACGATCACGTTGCTCAACGCCGGACGGCGTTACCTTGGGCTTTCCAGCGATCAGGATCTTTCAGGCAAGGTCTTCGTCTCGTCGGGACTGGGAGGGATGAGCGGGGCCCAGGCCAAGGCGGCGGTCATCGCCGGGGCCGTCGGGGTGATCGCCGAGATCGATCCCGTGGCTGTTAAGAAACGTCACCAGCAGGGTTGGGTGATGGAGGTCGAGAGCGATCTCGACCGTTTGCTTCTGCGCATCGAGTCGGCCAGAAAAAGCCGCGAGCCCCTGTCGCTCGCCTACCAGGGAAACACCGTCGACCTCTGGGAAAAGTTCGCGGCGGAAGGGATCGCCGTCGAGCTTGGTTCGGACCAAACCTCGCTGCATATTCCCTTTGGCGGCGGCTATTACCCGGCCGGTCTGACATTGGAGCAATCGCGCGAGATGATGCGCACGGACCCCGCCGGATTCAAAGAGCAAGTATACGCCTCGCTCAGGCGCCAGGTCGAAGCCATCAACGCCGTGCACGCACGCGGGATGGCCTTCTGGGATTATGGCAACGCATTTTTACTCGAGTCGTCGCGGGCCGGCGCGGCCGTGACCCATCCGGACGGCTCTTTCTCTTACCCGTCCTACGTCGAAGACATCATGGGGCCGATCTACTTCGATTACGGCTTCGGCCCATTCCGCTGGGTGTGCACCAGCGGCGATCCCGCCGATCTCGAGGCCAGCGATCAGATCGCGGCCGGTGTGATCGATCGCATGGCGAAAGACGCGCCGGAAGAAATCCGCACCCAGATGCTTGATAACCTGCACTGGATACGCGCGGCCGGCGAACACCGCCTGGTGGTCGGTTCGCAGGCACGCATCCTTTACACCAACCAGCCCGGCCGGGTGGCCATTGCACGGGCATTCAACCAGGCGGTGCGCGAGGGTCGCCTGAAGGGACCCGTGGTAATGGGGCGCGATCACCACGACACAGGCGGAACCGACTCGCCCTATCGTGAGACGGCCAACATCCACGACGGCAGCGAATTGTGCGCCGACATGGCGGTGCACAACGTCATCGGAGACGCCTTTCGCGGGGCCAGCTGGGTCAGCCTGCACAACGGCGGGGGCGTCGGCTGGGGCGAAGTGATAAACGGCGGCTTCGGACTGGTGCTCGACGGGAGCGAATCGGCAGACGTTCGTCTTGGGCGCATGCTTTTCTGGGACGTCAACAACGGCATCGCCCGCCGGGCCTGGGCCCGTAACGCCGAAGCAATCTGGACCGCGCAAAGAGCCATGCAGGCCGAGCCGGCCCTGAGTGTCACCCTGCCCAACCTGGCCGACGACGAACTGGTGAGCCGTGCGCTCGCGGATGCCCGCTGAGGCGGCTGACCGGTGAAAAAGACTATATCTCGAATCGGGGCGCTCGCCTGCCTCCTGGTAATCGCAATCCCGGCGACGGCGGCAGAGCCGGCGCGGCGGGTGAACATCCTGATCACCCATCCCCGGGCCGCCGAACTCGAGAACTTCGCGCGGCTGGTTGAGCGCGGCCTTTTGCATGTTCCTGGTCTGCGACTCACTGGTATCTATTCGAGCCAGGAGTCAGACGACTACCAAGACGCCCGCAACTACGTCCTCGGGCGGGCGCCCGGCTGGATACACCTGCGTAAGATTTCCTGCCGGCTTTCTTCCGACAAAGTTTTTGGCCGAAACGCCTGCAGTCCGATCTTCGCGAAGTTGTTCGCCGGCTCCTCCGGGGTTGTCTTTACCGGCGGTCCGGACATTCCTCCCTCGCTCTACGGCCAGAAGACGCTCTTGACCACGATCATCGAGGATCCACCGCGACACTGGTTCGAAATCTCGTTTCTTTATCATCTGCTGGGTGGAAATCGCGGAGAAAAGAGAACACCGATGTTGGCAAGGCGGCCCGCCTACCTGGTTCTGGGCCTGTGTCTCGGCATGCAGTCGATCAACGTGGCCGCGGGCGGCACCCTGGTGCAGGACATCCCGTCACAGATCTACGGGGTAAAAAACTTCGAGGACGGCCTGCGACTGCCGGACTCCCAGGTGCACCGCAGTTTCTCAGCGCCCCTCGACCCGGCCGGTTCCGGCTGGGCGGTCGTGCATTTGATAAAACTTGTCACCGACGCGGATTTTGTAAAGACACTGCTTCCGAACGGCGAAACAGTTTCGGTGCTCAGCCTGCACCACCAGGCGATCGCCGGGCTCGGTTCCGGCCTCGAGGTCTGGGCCACATCTGAAGACGGCAAGGTGATCGAGGCAATCAGACATTCGAAATATTCGGGCGTGATCGGAGTGCAGTTTCACCCGGAGAAAGAAATCCTGTTCGACGCAGGGCTCTCTCCGACACGGCGCATCGCGGCCTGGTTCGCAGGAGACCGAAGGGCCCAAGCCTTCGAGAGCGCCTTCTGGAAATTGATCTCAAAAATGGTTCTCGAAAGCGCGAAACAGGCGGGCGGCCGGCATAGATGAAGCAACCCGGTGAAAACAGCCCCGAGATCATGTTGCCCGGGAAGCTGATAGCTTCAGGGGCCGGCGGTGGTTTCGGCGAGGTCTGGCGGCTGTCATACCCGGTCATTGTCACCATGGCCTCGATGTCGCTGATGGGCCTGGTGGATACCTTCTTCATGGGCTTCGTCGGCACGCCGCAGCAGGGTGCTACCGGGCTGGGCGCGGTTCTGTCCTGGACGTTGATGTCGTTTTTCAACGGAACCATCACCGCCTCGAACACATTCGTGGCCCAGTTCTACGGGGCTGCAACCTATAAAAAGTGCGCCGATATAGCCTGGCAGTCGTTCTTCA
>CAZXHT010000173.1:0-5233 GCA_964640665.1 uncultured Myxococcales bacterium | reverse complement strand
CATGCCGCGCGGGTCGGCCAGTCCGCCGCCAGCGAAATCACGCTTCTCAGAATCTCTGCCGCTTCGAGGTTTAGCTTACGTCTTACATCACGCCCAGGAGCCTTCGATCGCCTCTTTGCGTTGCTGCGAGATTTTCCAGTCAGGCGCATCTTGGTCTGGGCGTACTCATGCAGCGCCTTTGGGTCGTTCTGAATGTCGTTCTGGACAACCGAGAAAAGATGGTGGGCCTTTTCGTATTCCTTGGATCTCTTGTACAGGATTGCCAGTTCCACCATATCCGATACCTTTCCGCCTCTGCTTGACCGGGAACTTTCCGGGTGACTTCGCCAAACAGACTCTGAAGAAAATCCAGGGTCTCACGTATCTGACGCTGCATAGGCCCCTTGAAGATTCTTGATTCTATCAGATCGCCTCCGGCGTCGTCCCGGAATTGGGCCAATTCAACGCATGCGCCCGGGAAATAACGTTCCGGGTTCAGACTGAAAAATATCAGTGCGATATTTCGAGGCGCCTCTGTGCCGTTAGTCTTTGCAGTCAAGCGCAGATCCCGCAGGACCCCCGGTAAATCCTCCACTGCGTACCGAGCATGTTCGCTATGTATATCTTCGAGGAACTGCCCCACTATTTCCGCCGATATGGCCGTCAGCGGTATATCCGCTCGTTGCCGGTCTTCGAACGGCACCTTGGCCGTCAGGCGCATAAGCTCGTTGAGAACTTCTCCCCTGGCCGCTACTGTCTCCGCGCCCAATTGTACGTAGTAATTCCTTTTTCCCTTCTTATCTTCCGGAGCTTGGTACGGTCGGACGTCTCCATGCGGCGCCCAGACAACTAGAATACTACGATTCTGAAAGATCTCCGGCGACATGACCGGCTGGTACTCCGGCTCGATCCGCCGGCAACCACCGCGGATCTCTTTCTGTATTCTCTCCAGGTCCAGATCCTCCAGGCCATGAGGGGGCAACACCGGTTTTCCTTGGTGTTCATCAATTCCAATAACGATGTATCCTCCGTTGAGGCCCTTTAGATCGTTGGCGAAGGCGCAGACGGTTCGCACTACCGAGTCACGGATCGGGGAACTCCAGGTCTTCTTGAAATCGCAACGGGCCGATTCAACGACTCTCCCGCCTATCAGATCATCGAGGCCTACGGGCAACACGATCCCTCCTGGTTTCGACGATGATTTTCCGCCATGGTATCAGAATACGGGGAGAGGCATTGCGTCACCCCTGATTCTCCTCGTACCATTTGTACGTTTTCTCAAAGATAAGATGGGGACGGTTTCAACTTGTTCTATGATAACCCGGTACTTCATTCAGCTACCCAGTAATCCCGACATCTCAAGAACTCGCCTCGACCAATCGCCGGCTTGCAGCGCTACTTCTGTTCGATTGTTTTCATCGCGCCAGATATCTTGCCAGACTCGATGCCAGCCGACCAACAGGCGCTGCAATTGAAGCAGGTCTGCCTGGATTTCGTATTCTGCTTCGGCTGCCGTCCATTCAATGAAATGTTTGCTTTCATCCAGCAAATCCGAGACCACATCGCGATGATCGGGATGATCAGAAAAGGATTTTATTCGCGCCAGATTGGCCGCCAGGCCACCGAGCCTGGTCATTAAATCATCACGCAAGTAGCGGTCCTTGATTGAAATCAGGTTTTTCATACACCACCCAAAATATTTTTTACGACTTCTTCTACTCGTCGGCATATTGCGTCATCGAGTATTTCCATGGCCGGATTGTCCTGACGCGGCCTGATGTTTATCAAGGCCTCAAATCTTACCTGCTGCGTTGCCGGAATCCAGTCGGCACCCCAAATATTCTCCTGCCGGCAGCCATCAGCGAGTAAAACAGACTCGCAGTCCGCGTGAAGACCTCCGCCTCCCGACAGGATGTTTCTCTCTATATCAACCGCCAGTTTGATATACGAACCCAGAGTCTCCAGCATTTCATCGATCTGCTGCCTGGTAGCTTTTGTGTGCAGTAAGTGGATCATGGTGTAAACCCCCCGCAAAACAGGGACTGTCTCAGGTTTTCAGGTTTTTCTTTACACAACTTAGACAAATGTTGCTCCTGGCGGGCGCTGTATCAGAGTTCCCTGCGGATGCGCAAACCGTTTTGGGGCGCATTGGGCAATATGAGACGACCCGCGCTACATCGAATACACGGGCACCTTGATTGCTTCGTGACCCTGGCTTCGAATCAGGTCGGCCAGCGATCTCGGCAGGTCCTCATCTACCAGAAATCGCATCGCCTTCTTCCGCCTGAGGCGGCAGGGAATGAAAGACCTTTGTACTCTCCGCATGATAACAATCGCGAGCAAAACCGTCAGGACTTTTCATAGGCCGTAAGAAAATCATCCCTCGAAATTCCCGACTGCGTGCAGATCGTCCTGAGCGATGATCGGCGGTTCGACGTCCAGCGCTTCCTCGCCGAAACTCTCGATATGGAAACGGATGGCGGACTTGACGTCCTCCAGAGCCTCTTCGTAGCTGTCTCCCTGGCCGACCACGACGCCCTTGATCCCCAAAGGGTAGGCCACGTAGCCGTCAGTGTGCTTCTCTACAATGATCTTGTATTGCTTCATGACAGATGCCTCCTGGCTCCATCAACGCTTCCGCGAGCCAAGAGCCATTCTAACATGCTTTCTGGTCTCATGTCTCGCCCCGAAACAGGCGCAACCCGCTTCGCGACTTGTGGAAGACATCCATCCCCGCCTCAACGAAGCGAAGGAGGGGCGGGCGGGGCTGGGACACTGGCACTATCTCAGGATTCCCTTTTCCTTCAGCATTTCCATGCATATTTCCACACACGCGCCCACGCCCATGTCGGCCGTCTTCAGAACCAGCTCGGGCTTTGGGGGGGGCTCGTAGGGGTCGTCTATACCGGTGAAACCCTTTATCTCCCCGGCGCGGGCCTTTTTGTATTGGCCCTTCGGGTCGCGCTGCTCGCAAACTTCCAGCGGCGTGTCCACGAATACCTCGAAGAAGCCCAGCCCTTCTTGCTCGTGTAACTTTCGGGCCCGGTCGCGGTCGACTATGTAGGGGCTTATGAACGCGGTCAAAGCCACGCTGCCGCTCTTGGCGAACAGCTTGGCTACCTCGCCGATGCGGCGGATGTTCTCGTCGCGGTCCTGGCGGGAAAAACCAAGATTGTTGTTCAGGCCGTGGCGGACGTTGTCGCCGTCCAGGCGGAAGGAGTGTACGCCGCTTTTTACCAGTACCTGCTCCAGGGCGGAGGCTATGGTGCTCTTTCCCGCGGCGGACAGGCCGGTGAACCAGAGCGTGCAGCCGCGGCAGGCCAGACTTTCCCATCTCTCCTCGCGGCTGATTAGCCCCTCGTGCCAGACTATGTTCGTGGCTTTTTCTTTCGGCATGGTTTTTTCCGGCCTTTCTGTCAGGCGGAATCTAGCCCCTCAATCGACTATTTTCCGTATTGAATCGGGTAATTTGTCTGCCAAATGAGGATGAGTCTCTACCAGACGAATAATGTCCGCCAGATCCTTGTGCCGCTTGCTCTTGCGCCGTTGCTCGTCTGAATATGCCCAGATCTTGCCCTGTAATACATCCTCGACAGTTGCGACTTTCATTTCGTATCCGAGCACGGAATGAATTGCCGCTCTGGCAATGAAATTCTGATATCTTTGATCGATCTGTAGTTGTATCCTCAAGTCGGACTTGTCGCTGCTGAGGTTTACACTATGTGCAAAACGTTCAATCTTGAAATGGACTTCAACGGCTTTGCAGGCTGTTTCAATATCATTTGTTGCTACTATGACATCGAGGTCAAGGCTGACAACGGGCTCTGCATAGGCATTCACTGCAAGACCGCCAATCAGGCAGTAGTCCACATTGGCTGTCGATAGCGCATCAAGGAATATCTGGATAACATCTTCCTCTCCATTGGATACCGCCTTGAAGAATTCCTTTTTGGTCATTTCATCTCCTGTTCCTGACCGCTTTCTTCATGCGCGCTAAATGCCCGCGGCCCAGGCCCTTGACCTCGCAGCCCAGCTCGAAATATCGTTCTATCTTTTCGTCGGACAGGATGCCGTAGCAATCTATTATCGCAAGCGGACCCCCGGCCCAGGCGACCACGTCATTGGGGTCTATATCCAGATACTGCTTGTGGGGGACGGCCAAGATCAGCGCCTCGGCGCCTTCGAGCGCTTTTGACAGTTCCTTTTGTACCTTTATTTCACTCAGGTGCTCCTGGTTGCGGAAGAAGCGGCTCCAGGAACGTCCAGTGGCGGGATAGGTTTCTTGCTTCTCTAATTCGTACCAGTGATCGACGTAGGGGTCGTGGACCCTTATCTCGGCGCCCATCTCGGTCAGCTTTCTCACCACCATCTCCGAGCCCGAGTACCTGGTGTCTCCCACGTCCTGGCGATAACTGGCGCCGGCTAAGACAACGTCGGCGCCGGCTATGTAGCGGCCCATGTTTCTGAGAGCGTCTCTTACCAGCTCGGCCACGTGCAGGGCCCTGGTGTCGTTTATGTCTATGGATGTCGGCGTTATCTTGAAAAGTCCCTCGCCGTCCTGAAAGCCCAACAGGTGCTCGTAGGCCCAGTAGCCCAGGCCCCCGTCCTTGGGAAGACAATAGCCGCCCACCCCGGGGCCGGGGAACAACATGTTCGAATGCGTCGGGCGCACCTTTATCGCGTTTATTACTTTTATAATATCCACGCCGTTGCGCTCGGCGAAGACGCTCCACTCGTTCATGAAAGCCAAGATCGCCGCCCGGTAGGAGTTCTCTACTATCTTGGTGGTTTCCGATTCTATGGGACGGTCCATTACCGTCAGCGGAAAGTCTTTTGTGTTTATAACTTCATGCAAAAACTTCTCGACCCGCTTCCTGGCTTCGGCGTTGCAGCCCGAACATACCCGCCAAAAATCCCTGATGCTCTTTACGTAGTCACGGCCGGGCATGACCCGCTCGAAGCTGTGGGCCAAGAGCGGCTCTTTTTCTATGCCCCTCTTGGCGAATGCCTTTTTCAAAAGCGGCCAGGCCACTATCTCGGTCGTGCCCGGGGCCACCGTCGTTTCTATCAATACCAGGCATTCCGGGCGGATCTTCTCGCCTATCGTGCGCAGCGTGGCCTCCAGCGCGACCATCTCGGCCTCGCCGGTTCTCATGTTGCCTATCTCGTGCTTGGTGTAGTCGCACTGGACGTCCACCACCACGCAGTCGGCAAGTTTCAGACAGTCGTTGTTGTAGGTGGCCGTCAGCGTCTT
>CAZXHT010000172.1:0-5526 GCA_964640665.1 uncultured Myxococcales bacterium | reverse complement strand
AATACATTGATTGTTCTATAAAATGGAGTCTTGTCAAAAATTCCTATGTTGTATTCCTACGAGCGGCGCATGAAGAAGTGGTGCCGGCCCTCGCTGTTGGTGATCGATGACGTGGGCCTGGGGCAACTCAAGCGCCGCGACGATGAGCCCACCGCGGCCCACATATTGTTTACGCTCTTGGATCGTCGCCACAACAACGCCACCACCGCGATCACGTCGAACATCAAGCTCTCGGCCTGGGGCAAGTACCTGGGCGATGCGACGTTGGCTGCCGCCGTCCTCGACCGGTTGGCGGCCAACTCCGTCCGCATCGACATCAATGGGCCGAGTTACCGTCAGCATATGGCGCGGGAGCGCGCCAGGGCGCAGGGCCTGAAACTATCCGGGGAGAAGGCTTCATGACCACCACAGACCGCCGAGATCTGGTGCTCCGCCTCAAGGCACTCGATGCCCCCACTGCCGCATGGCTGCTCGATTTCTGCGGCCATCTTGAGCAAGCCATCTGGCGCGCTTACGGCGACGAGATCGAAGCTCATTGGGCAGCCACCGAGCCTCAGCAACCCATCTACGGACGCTTGCGGCAGACCCCATCCCGAAAACGTTGACGCCGGGCAGGGGCCTCTCCGATCGCCCTCCGGGCTTCCTCCGCGGCCCCCAGCGGGCGTCTCCACCATTCTCAACCCACCGGTAGCGGCTCAAGAACTCCGTCTACCCCCAGTCGCACAACGCCGAGTGGATCACCCAAACCGCCGCAAGTGGATCAGTTTCTGACCGGCGCCGAAGGACCGGGACGAAAACCGTACGAGCAGGGCAAAAAGTCCTGCTCATAGATGACCTGCAAAAGCTCCCGCAGGCTATCCTGCACAATCTTGTCCTCGATGGTTGAAATCCCAATTGGGCGTTTCTTCCCACCCTCTTTGTCGATGAAGACTCTTCGGATTGGCTGATGCAGATAACGCATCGACTTCAACCTGCCGTACAGGTCCTGGAGGTTTTCCTCCAGGTTCGTCCCGTAGGCTTCCTTCGTGACTCCATCCACGCCCACCGCGGCATCACTGCGGACCCGGTGAAATGCTCGCCGCAGCGCATCCACATCCAGATGATGCGCCAACGAGAGCAGCCGCCCCGGATTCCGCCGCGCTGCCTTTGCTCGGATGGGTCCGAGTTGCCACAAGTTTCCCATCGTCCTCGCTCCTATGCAGCCCTACGACTCCCCAATGTCCATCGGCCTCGGCTCCGGTTCCCCTTGCCTTTGACCTACCTCGTGGCGGGTGTCTTCTTCTTCGCCGGCGGCTGCGTGCACCCACAAAACGCAGGGCCGTTGGAGATTGGGGCTCGGCTCCCCATGGCCCACACGTTCGCCTGACTACGCATCAACGCCTCCGTTACCCGAGGCGCTGCAAGCCTGGCTACCGGTCTGCCGGGCTCAGCTTTAACCGGGCGGGATTCGCACCCGCTGGACGACTTCTCCGAATTTCAAGGCGGCATCGTCTACCTCCTATTCCAACGGACCAGCATTGCCTGGTCGCATCCGCAGGCGGGGATCCAGGAACCTAAGAAATTCAATTGCTTCTGGATCCCCAGCAGAAACATCTGGGGATAACGGCAATTGATTCGCAATGGAGTCGTTTTCAGTCCCAACAATGAATGTTACTAGCTCAAACAGCAAGTAATTATAATTACTGGACCGCATTTGGCGCGGACGGAACTCTGGTGCACATGGCCGAGGTAAGCGGACAGGAGAGGCAGACGCCGCTCAGGATCTTGACCGGAACGATACCACGCAACGAGAGTCTTTGTTGCGAATCGATGGCGCATATCATGCAGACGTGGTCCATGACTGTCGCGAGCGCCACGCAACCCGATCTGCCGCGACAATGCATAGAAAGTTCGATGAATTTCCCCGCCATCTAAACGATTGCCCCGGCTCGAAACGAATAGATAGGATGACACTGGCTGCTTCGCCCAATGACACCTACGTCTGGCGATGTAGTCTGCGAGCACTTGGCAGGTCGAGCTATACAGGGGCACCAGGCGAGTTTTGCCGAACTTGGCGCCGCGAATCGTCAGAACCGCTGCTTTGAGGTCGACATCTGCGATCCGGCCCAGGTGCGGATCACGCCCCAGAACGCCGAGGCCTCGGTGGTGGAGATCCAGATCGACTATCACCCGGAGACCACCGTCGATGGATCCGCGCTGCTGACCAACCTGGTGGAGGTGGGGGCTTTCGTGAATAACGGCGTATGGTACTCGGCGCCCGGCTTTGTTGCCGATTTTACCCTGGCCAATGAGGAGCGGACCTACGATGGGAACGGCCAACTGGTGGAGATCGTGACCAACGGGAACTACGTGCATCCCAATCTGCTCTGATGCAGCTCGACTCAGAATCGCAGGGTCGGCTCGAAAGGCGGTTCCATGACCCGCTTTGCCACATTCCGCGCTACTACCGTTTAGACCCGACCACCGGCAAGGTCAGAACGGTAACCGTCAAGGCCATGCCCTGCAAGCCCTTGATCGTCGACGGCAAGATCGCTTGCCGCTAGGGTCGACAATCCGGATTGGACGGCACGCTTAGGTCACGGCTGCTGGAAGCGTCTGATGACGGTGAACGGGACTCACTTGCGCCAGGCTTGCTTGGCCCAGTAATCGTAGGAAAATGCAAAGCCAAAGTCGGTTGAGCGCAGCCAGGTTCCCTGTCGAAAAGCCTGCTTCATGGTCGCTTGCTTCAGGTTCTTGAGTTTTCGATTGTCGAACTCCCAGGCCAAGACCTCGGATTTCGCCGGGAACTTTCGATTGGCGATCTCCAACACCTCAAACCCTGAGCACAAAGGCACCTCGGTCTGGTAGGTGTCGCGGAAGAAATCCCCGTATTCCACGCCGAGCTTGCGATATTTATCGATGTCTTTTTTCCGTGCCAGATGAAACACCGCGTTAGGGCAAACCGGGGTTTCGTAGGACGCCAGATCTCCAAAGGTCTTTTTCAGCCACTTGAGCAGCGCGGGTTTCACCTGGACGCCCTTGAGTGCCTGAGATGCCTCCTGGAAACACTCCCGTACGACGAATGCGGCATCACCCTGACTGTCCAGCTCGGTAACGATTTTGTCGAGCTTCTTTTCAATGGGCTTTGCCAGCTTGGCCACCGGTACTGCGGCCGAATCCAGAATTGCCGCGATGGCCGGGACCCTGGCCGCAAATATCTCGCTTCTGTATCGTTTCGCCCGGTTGTCATACGGCGGACGCTTGAGCCAGAAGCTGCACACATGCTCAGCGGGCCAGAGGGCATTGCCTTTGACGGTTTTGAACATCGGGTGTTTCGGATCGGTTCCAACCAGCGGTGTGTCTTTTGCCCTCACCGAGCGCAGCTTTTTCGAAGCGATCTTCCTCTTTGGCAGCGTTGTAATCAGACTGTCGGAGATGCACAACTTTTCGAGTTGAGGAAGCCTTGTAAGAACCTCAGGCAGTCTTGTCATGAACTGGCCGGTCGAGTCGGGGAACACCGTGGAGCTGATGTCCACGGTCTTCAGCTTCGCGCAATCCTTAAGCGTTGCCGGAAGATCCTGTATCGATGTCTGCTTGAGGTCTAGCTCTTCCAGCTCGGTAAGCTTCCCGACCGAATCGGGAAGATGGGTAATCCCCCAGTTTGAATTCAGCTTCAGTTCTCTGAGTTGCTGTAACTCGCCTATCCATTCGGGAAGTTTCTTCAGCCGATTGGCTTTCAGGTTGAGCGTTTGCAGCTTCTTCAGGTGACGGATGGACTTCGGCAGATGGTCCAGGGCATTGAACTCCAGATTCAGGCTCTCCAGATTCTCAAACCGGGCCAGTTCGTCAGGCAGGTGCGGTATGCCTTTGAAACCGAGATCCAGCTCCTTGCGGCTCTGGGCCTTGGGCAACCACCTGCTGACCAGTGCCTTTGCCTGCTCACGAATCGATTTGTAGGGCCGCACATCGATGTCCTGGCCCTTGGCTAGCCTTTTCTGGGCCTTTCTAAAGTCGAGGTACTTGTCTCCGACTTCGCCCCTCAGGAGGCTCTTGTGAAAGACCCCCGAGATATCACAGACGCGACTTTCATCTTCGACACCCCTTTCGAAATAGCGAACCAGCCCGCCACTGTCGAATCTATATCCGGTGAAGCCGGCTGATTCGTCGACAAGGTGCTCTGTGGCAATCAGCTTGGTCTTGATCTCCTTTGCCTTGACGCTTCCGTGGTTGTACACACCCAAAACGCAATTCGCTTCAAGTGTGCCGGCGATATCGATGCACGCGGAACCGCTTGCAAACCCCCGGGCTCGCAGGTTGCCCTCAACCTGCAAGAAAGGTGAATTCTCGTCATCCTCGTGGTTCATCAGATCGCCGTCAACAATCAGGTCGCCGCGAACCAGAAGTCCCACGACACGTTCTGTTTTGCCGCGGAATCGTCCGGTACCATAATCGATTTCAAGCTTGCCCTTTACGCGCAGATCGCCTTCGCTCACCAGCACGGTTTCATCATCCGATTCGTCGAGTCTTGGCACTCTGAGTTCTGGGAGCACTTTCGAATACCTGAGTGCCTTCAAATCGGCATTCTTTGTGGACGACCTGGCCCGGGTCCCATTGCTCTTGGTCTTTTTCTTGCTGGTCCCGGCCTTTTTCTCCGCCTTGGCCCCCGCCTCCTGGTACCCCTTCTTTTTCTTGGCCTCGATCAGCTTGTTGGCCTCTTCCTTGGCCTTGGCGCTGGATGCATGTTTTTTCGTTTTGGTCTGGCCGTCAGTGCCGATCCGTCCATAGCGAACGGTCATGGCGGGCCCCTTGACCTCGACTTCCCAGAATCTCGAGGACTTATCGCTACGGAATTCAAGAGCAACCTTCATCTCCAAGCCTCCTTTCCTGGTTTTGGCTCCAAAGGCGGGTGATTGCATGGCTAGCATCCTCAATATCCAGCCCGGCTGCAACAGCAACAGCTCTGGCACAGCTGTTTGCAAAATGGAACGATGTTCGCGCACCGAGACAATAGCGGCGGAACATCTTGTCGCCAGTGACCGGAGCCCATGTTGGAGATCCGTTCCAGAGCATTGCCAAGTGGCGGGACAAAGTCTGGGTCGGAGATTGCTACCTTGGTCTGTCTGTGCTCGAAGGCAGCGAGCTCTCGGTCGTGAAACCACGTATAGGAATTTCAAAGGCCCTTTTTCCTGATACGACTATGGTCAATGACCTCCAGAGCGCAAGCAAAACACAAGCCCAGGTTTCTGTCAAGGCACAGGATCGCACAGGGTTTGATCGATACCCGTTGGTTACTTTGGAGTTATTGAGAAGTTACAAAAATTGTATCGAAAAGCAGGTACGAATTACCTATAGCACTTTTTTCAAAATCTACAAACAAAATCGTCATCCCCGCGTGATGTTAGCGGGGATCCAGCAGGTTGCGCACTATGGATTCCCGCCTACTAACGCGGGAACGACGTATGAGTAACAACGGGTTTGAATCACACCCGATCGCACAGGATCGCCAATTTGGCTGGTTTTACGTTAAGTTGAGGCGCACCACGACTG
>CAZXHT010000171.1:0-5577 GCA_964640665.1 uncultured Myxococcales bacterium | reverse complement strand
AGGAGGCCATGCGTGACTGAAGCATGGGTCGTGAACGCCTCTCCAGTAATAGTTCTCGCACCCAAGGGCACCAGACTTGCCAACGGAGGCATAACCGACTTCGAGCTTTCTTGAGTTAACTGTGAAGATCATGCCATCTAAAGCGGTCTGGCAAAGGCCGGCCGGCTGGCCATTCTTGAAGAGCCCGGAGTTGACGTCATCGTGCCTGAAGCGGTTGCCAGGGAGATCTTGGCCGGACCCGTATCAGATCCGGCAAGGCTGGTCATACAGGCAGGGTGGGGGAAGCGACTGGTGGCGGGAACAATTCCGGATGAAGTGTTGGAATGGAGCCTGGGCCCCGGGGAGTCATCGGTGATTGCGGGCGTGTTACAAGCCGGTTCCGGAGTCGCCGTTCTTGACGATGCCGAAGCAAGATCGTGTGCGCGCGCGCTTGGCGTCTCCGTAATCGGCACACTAGGGCTTGTCTTGAGAGCCAAAAGGAAGGGCCTAATAGAATCTGCCGCCCAGGCAATAAACAGTCTAAGAAGGGCCGGTCTTTTCCTGGAAGATAAGATTGTTGAAAAGGCGCTAAGAATAACGACTGGCGAGAAGTGGCCGAAGTAAATCTTGATGGATTCGTAAAAAGTCGACAAAAGGATTCTACAACTGTCATTCCCGCGCAGGCGGGAATCCAGACCGTTTTGTAATTGCAGATCTTCTGGATCCCCGCTTTCGCGGCGCGAAACCAGAATGATAACTCTACGAGCCATCACCCTGCGCCGAAACCATGAGATGCCAATCATTTCAACCAATTTTGAGCACCTCCCAGTGCCCGCCTTTGGCCGGTCCAACGCGGTGGAGCAAGCCTGCTGTCGGCTGGACATCAGAGACCGGCAGTAAGGTCGCTCAGATCCTGGGGTATGTACCCGCGCCGCTCGCAGGCTCTTCGGGTCTCGGAGCAGTGGCGCGGGGCAATGGCGACCTTCTCGATGGTCCAGGAGTCGAACCGAGGAAACGCTGCCAGGAAGCGGGCCGCATGACCATCGAAGTGCGCCAGATCTTCGACCAGGCGCCGCGGGTTGCGCTTGCAGGAGCCAATCCGGATCCGTTCGCCGGCCTCGTCGATAGCGATCAGATCGATCTCGGTGCCGGCGCGATCCCAGTAGCCGCGCACCATGTGGTCCAGGGAAAAGTCGCCGACCTTCTTCTTGCTCCGCTCTTCGTAAAGGGCCGCGGCCAGGCGCTCGAGGCCGTGCCCTTCAGTGGTCTCCAGGCGCTGGTCTGCTTCGCGCACGAGAGCATCGACCGGCCTGAAGTTGACCGCTGAGACCGCGGTGGACAGGGCGCCGAGCCAGGAGCGCAGGAAGTTGTCCCTGATGTAGAAGCGCGCGTTTCGCGATCTCGGTCGGGCGAAGATCGGCTGGCGGCGCTCGATCATCTGGTATTTCTCATCGAGCACTTTCAGATAGCCGCCGACCTGCTTCTCGCGCTCGGGCTCCACTGAGCCGATGTGTGCCAGGATGTCCGCGTTGTTGCAGCCCGGGTGCCTGGCCACGTACTTCAGCACCGGATCGTAGCGCCCCCTGAGCTCGCTCAGGAACCAGTTGTCCGCTTCGGTTCGCAGCGGTGACGAGCTGGAGAAGAACAGCTTCTTGAGGACGGCCGACCGCTCGCCGTCGATCACCTCTTGTTCGTAGCAGTCGCGGTAAAACTTGGGCACGCCCTCGAACAGGTTCCAAAGGAAGAGCAGGCGCTCCGGAGTATCGTCGGCGTGCACGCGCAGTATTTCCATGACGCTCGCCAGGTCGAGATGCCCCAGGCGGATATCGTCCGTCGCGCGATTGAAAAGCGGCGCGCTCCTGTCTTCGAGCAAGGCGGTCATCTCGGTGTGGAGCGAGCCCAGCACGATCAGCCCACCGGAGACCTTCTCCGCATCGACGGAGAGTTGATCCACCTCGCTCTGCAGGTACGAGGTGAACGGGAAGAGATGCTTGCGATGGAAGTACTGGAATTCGTCCAGCGCCACGATGTAGCCCCTGCGCACCAGAATCCCGACGGCCTCGGCCAGGCCCTTCAGATTGGACGGCAGTGGGTCGGACACCCCGAAGGTGTCGAAGAAATCGCGGACGGCGGAGACCACGCCGGTCGGGTCCGAGTCTGGAATCTGGACATACACCACGCGATCGCGCCCACTCGCATCGAGGGCCTGCCGGATCAGGGTGGTCTTGCCAATGCGCCGGCGACCGGAGACCTTGAGGAAGAACCAGCGACCCCGGCCCATGACCGAGGTCAGATCCTCAAGCTCCTGCACCCGACCGTAGAATCCCCAGGATTTTCTATTCATCGTGCGCTCATCTTAACTTAATTGTTTTTAACTTGTGCACCCATCCAGCGCAACCCGCTGTAAATAATGATTTATACCGATTGTACTTAAAAAATAAACGAATTGCAATTCCACGACCCGCGCCCAAAAAAAAGGGGTCCCGAGGCCCGATGACCTTCATGCCTTGCTCTATCAGACCGCGCTTTCCCTGGCCGCGGCCTCGACCAGCTCCCGATCGACGTCCACCTCGAACTCCGGCACCACGCCTTTCAAGGCCGTCTTGACCAGCTCGGGCCGGGTCTCGTCGGCCACGCCCAGCAGGAACTCGACCTTCATTCCGACTTTTTACGAGATCATCGTCAATGACTCATTATCAACCGCTCTCGAAGCTCGCGCTCGATCCGCCGGGCCGCGTGCCTGATCTCGGTCGGGGCCCTCTTGCCCCGCTTGCCGCGGTACAGGAACCGCACCTCCAGGAATGAAAGCCGGCCGACGGCCACGGATTTCTTGATTATAGCCCCGTGTCCCTCGCTCTGCCCGTCGAACGAGATATCCCGTTTATCCGTCGGCTTCAGCCCGACCGAGTGCCAGGCGACCCCGAGAAACCCGCTTGCCCTGCAACTTTCCACCAGCATATCCCAGGCGCCGTCGAGCCCTTTGCCGGTATCACGCTCGACGACCGCCTCCCGATCGGCGTCCCGCGGCTGTTTCTCGGCCATCGACTTTCTCGCGATCGATGTTGCTCCTTCGCCCCACTTGCCTTCTCGAATAGTCCGCCCCAGCGCCCGCCCGACCACCTCGGCCGTCAACTGCAGCACGGTATCACCCTCCTGCGTCAGCTTTCCCAGCCGCGCGGGGTAGGTGATCTTGATCTCGATATAGGCGCTCGTGTCGATCGCCGCCGAGGTATGGATCTTGAGAAACCCGCGCTGCTTCTCTTTTTCGTAGCGGGCCGAATTCTCGTCGAGCAACTCCTCGCGCCTCTCGTCCGCGGGCTTTACCCCCACGCTGCGCCAGGATACCGACTTGAACTCGCATTTTATGCACATTGCGCGCAGCCTCTCCCACACATCGTCCAGAGACCCGCCCTCCAGAGTGCGCCCGCTACGAAACGGGCTCGGTCCGGGTGATGATCACGAAGCTTGCGCCCTAACGCAGTTTGATCTAGCATCGGCGAAATGAAGCTCACCAAGTTCAAGAGGCGCTACCCATTGCGACCACCAAGACGCAAGAGCGCGAACAAGGACGAGGTTCGCAAGCTCGGCAAGCGTGATGGAGTCATGATCATCCAGGGGCCTCCGGTGGCAGCCAACGAAAGTAATAGAAAAGTACCAAAGAAGCAAGGCGATCCCGGCTGTCACTTGTGGGTATTCGACTCGCAAGCGATACCGTACATTTTCGAGCGTGCACCCGTTGCCGACACACTCGAATCCGGCGTGGTCAAGCACACCAATCTCACCGGTGGGGGAGATGCGAGCTGCGCAGGAGAACTCTGGGTGGATCCAGCCGACGACAACCTGATCTACATCAACGGTTGCTCCGGTCGATACGGTCCGCGGACGCGTGAGCAAATGGACTGCACTGTGGAGGTGTTCGATCAACTTGGCCACAAAGTCAGGAGTTTCGGTTGGGATGATGACGCGAATATGCCGGAGAAGGTCCTATGGTAGCAGAATTCGACACGGCAATGCTCGATGAGGTCTTCGACTCCGGTCCCGGTGACACCCCGGAGACGCGGGCCCACAACTCAGAACGTGCCTATGTGCGAAGCCTGAGCCAGATCGCCGAGTATACCCCTGAAGCCAAGGGGCGCAAGCTGAGCGCCTCCGAGGCTCTCGACGCTTACGGTCTGTCCGTCCTGCGGGAGGTCGCCAGCGAGGGCACCGCTCTTCTCTGCGAAAGCCCGCGGGCCGCCGGCAGGCTCGTCGAGAGAAGGCGCAAGTTGTTGGGTCTCGATACCCGCCATGTGGCCAAGACGGCCGGTGTGACAAGAGAATCGGTTGAACGGCTGGAGTCGGGTCAGCGCATTCCAATTCGGCAAGCGGAACGCGTCGCCCGGGCGCTCGGCCTCGACGAACGCAAGCTGTCATGGAAGGCCGAGGCCCCTGCCGAGAACGAGAGAGTCGCCGTTCGCCTGCGAACCATCGGTGACGACGAAGTCTTGCTGACCGCACACGCGGTCTCGGCCATCGCCGAAGCATCCTGGGTTGCAGCCACCCAGCTCCGCCTTCAGCATAAGCTGGGCATCTTACCGCAGCACCACGGGATCGTGCGCTCGACGGACTACGGCGGGCCCGGCCGTCCAGCCTTCAAGCACGGGTACTCCTTGGCCGCCGATGCTCGCGAAAAGCTCGGTCTGGGTCTCGAAAACCCGTTGGAATCGCTACGCGAACTCGCGGAAGTCAAGCTCGGTATACCTGTTATCCAGGTGGAGATGGGCAGCGATATAGCCGGCGCAACGATCGACATCGGAGGCCAGCGCGCGATCATTCTCAACCTGGACGGCCAAAACCGCAACGCGCTCGTGCGACGATCCACTATGGCGCATGAACTCGGCCATCTCCTCTACGACCCGCCAGGCAACCTGGAGTCCTTGCGGGTCGACGAGTATGATCAGCTCGATTACCAGCCCACCCAGGTCCACGACCCGGTCGAGCAGCGAGCCAATGCTTTTGGCGCGGAATTCATCGCCCCGAGGTCCGCGGTCGCCGCTCATTACGAAAAAGCGGTAGGCGGCCGCGTTGACTCTTCGCACGCATTGCTTGACGTGATGAACCACTTCGGCATCAGCCATACGGTAGCGCGCTACCAGTTATGCAACGGTCTCGGCATCCCGCTTGAACCGCTCCCGCTGCCTGGAGGCAGCAGGCCTGAATTGAAAAAATGGGATGCCGTTGAAGGTTACACCGTGAACTATCACCCTCTGGAACGCCTCAAGTCCTCCAGGGTCGGCAGGTTCAGCGCCGTGGTCGTACGGGCTGCCCGGGAAAGGCACATATCGTGGGACAGCGCGGCGGAAATGCTCGAGTGCGAAGAGGCCGCGCTGCAAGAAGCGATGGAAGCAATAGCAGAGCTGTTTCCGGCCGTTTTCAATGCGACTGGACCGCATTCTGCCGATTCGTCACCAGTCCGGAGTTCCAGGCGCTGAGCACCCATACAGCCCCCACAATTCGGGGGCCGCACCCTCACACCCGAACAACGGGTGCCGCACCCTCATAAACCGAGGGCACCGTTGACACCCAAGGGCGCGATAGAAAACATCGGAAACACGGCTG
>CAZXHT010000170.1:0-5637 GCA_964640665.1 uncultured Myxococcales bacterium | reverse complement strand
TCACAAATAGTACCTTTTTCATCTCTGTTCTCCTTTCGGAACCTTGGTTATTATTAATATTGTTTTGTTTCGCGAGGTTCATTACGTCTCTGAAGAAGAGCAAGAATCAAGCCAGATCCCGGCATGTCACCCGGAAAACCAATAAAGGCAGTATTTACAACATGATAATCCAATAATAAGCGCCGCCGGGTAGGCCTGCGACCATCATCTCGTGGGGTCTGGTGTCTACACAGACTCCAGGTGCCAGCCGTACCGCCAACCCAAATGCTCGTTATTTGAAGTTATCACTTGTATATCAATGAGTTGAACTGTCGCCCGGATACCCCGAATCAACCTGGATTTGACGGATTTAGGGGTCTCGAGTCTACACGGTCCAAAATCTATTCGCGTTTTCGCCCATTATTTTTTTTGTGAGTTCTGTAGAAATTCCAGCCAGTCGCAGTTCCTTGCGGTAGCGTTCGATACCCAGAAGCGGAAAGTCGGAGCCGAAGAGCAGTTTTTCCTCGCCGGCCAGCTCGGCGTACAAGCGGTAAATCTCCGGCCGATAGAGAAACGGCGCCGCGGCGGTGTCGCAGACGCAGTTGGCCAGCACTCTGGCAACTTCTCTTTTCATAAGGTCGAAGAAAAAGATGCCCCCGCCCATGTGGGCGAGTTGGAAGCGTGTGTCGGGGCATGACTGGACCAGTTCGTACAGGCCGAGCAATGTCATCGGGCTCTTGCCCGGGTAGAGGTGCCCGACCGGCTCGTTGGTGTGCAGCAGAAGGGGGCAGTCAGCCTCGGAGCACAGGAAGGCCAGCTCGCGCATTTTCTTCATCACCCCGGTCTCGGACAGATCGTCTTGGTAGACGCCGATCTCGCCCAGGCCCACGGCCCCGTCTCGAAGCGCCCGCCGGGCTTCGTCCAGCGCACCCGTGGCGAGGGGGTCGACCGCGGCCAGCGGCACCAGGCGGCCGGGATGTCTGCGGGCGGCGTCGATGATGTAGTCGTTATGCATGCGCGCCCGGCCGGTATCGCGCCAGGGAAATCCACAAACGACCGCGGCATCGATTTTTTGTTCATCGAGCGAGGCCACAAGCTCCGAGCCCGCGACCATGCGCGCGCCGGGATCCTTATAGAGCCAACCGAAAATCGGCTCCACGGCGGTGATCGACTGCCGGCCCGAGATGATCTCGGGCGGGAAGACATGAACGTGAGCGTCAATTATCATGGATGCAGCATACAATGTTTCGGGCACCGGGTGAAATCAACGGCCGAAGAGAGTAGAATATAATCGAGACAAGGCCGAGTGCCCTGGGGTCTTGGAAGTGGAAGGTATACATGCGGCGTATCTTTCTGATCGTAGCGGCCCTGGCTTCGCTCCTGCTCGCTCCGGCCTGCGGCCCGGAGCGAGCGCCGGATCATCCGCCCTTCGGCTACTGCATGGTGCACTGGACCCAGACGATATACATTGACCAGCGCATCGACATCCTTTTTGTCATCGACAATGCCGGGTCCATGACGGGAAAGCAGGCCCAACTCGAAGGTAGTATTAAGTCTTTCGTCGAGGAACTTGAAGATCTGTTTGGCTCTCAATACCACATCGCCGTGATCACCACGGGCATGGAATCCGATGCCTGCCCGCCGTGCACAGGTACGCCGGGCAGCTCCTGCGTGAACGAGACAGGCGAGGGCGGCCGCTTCCAGGACCGGCTTGGCCACATCGCCTGGTCGGGAAGCGAGCCTATCTTCGATTTCATCAGGGATCCAAGTTGCCGGGTTGTTGCCGGCGACAACCCGAAATGTCTGTACGACGAGTCCCAAGAGCGGGGAACGGCCCTGGTGGGCGTCTCCGGCTGCCCCTACCGGCGCGGCCTGGCGGCCATGCGGCGAGCCCTGGGTGCCGATCTGCTGGGCTCGTACAACACAGGGTTTCTGCGGGCCGATGTCCCGCTAGTGGTTATCTTCATCTCCGACGGAGAGGACTGCGGAGCGCCCGGGGAGGTCAGCGAGGGTATCCCGGGGGTGGACGAGAGGATCTGCTCTTATGCCGCCAAGGGCGCCGGTCCCGCCGGCGGCACTTACTACCCCGGCGATCCCGAACGCCGGCCCTACGAGCTGACGCCGGTTTCCGAATACTACGATTTTCTGATGGGCTTGAAGGACAACCGCCGGTGGATGGTGAGGTTCGCCGCCATCGTCGGCGTCAAGGACCCGCAAGATCTCTCCAGCACCAGCATAGAGTACGCGGGTAGCGAGCCGGACGCGGCCGTGTTGCCGGCTTGCTCGATCGCGGATTGCCCGTATGGTAACTGTGAAGCGCTTCCCGGAACACGGGCTATCCGGCTGGCCCAGATGTTCGGAATCGGAACGTTCGGATTCGTGGATAGTATTTGTCGCGAGGATTTCTCGAATACCATGAGGAAGATGGGCACCTTCGTTTCTTGTCCCAGGATCTTCTTTTTGAGCGAGCCCATACTGGATCCGGACCTGGCGACGATCATGTTCGACGAAGAGCCACTGCCTGAATACTCGTGCAGCATTCCCGGTCAAATCGTGCCCTGCGACGGGCCCGGCGACCTTACATGTCCCGCGAGCGATTGCGTGAAAACCTGGACATACTCCCCCCCCGTAAGTCCTCCCGACCCTCAGGCGCCCGGAGGGACGATTACCCTGGCCGAGCAAGCAAGTCTCTGCGACTCTGCCTGGGAGCAACCGATCCAGCGGCGCATCGATCTCATATACGTGACGCCTTGTAACTAAATACGTTTCCCATCCCATCCAGCATTTCAATAACTGTCACCGTTACTCCCCTTGATATCAGATATCTGAGCATGCATTGCCCGGACTGCCCGGATTTACGCGTAATTCCATGTAGTTGTTCCTTGCCCCGGCGTGGCATGACGATTGCAATACCATCTGGATACGATGGGAGTTCTAACCGAGGAAGAGCGAGGAGGTCGAATGAAAAGCCGGGCTAATACGACAGTTCTCTTGGTTGTTTTCGCAACACTTGTCGCTGGCTGCTCCATGTACGAGAACGGCCAAACCGAAAACGAGTGCGAGATCGATCTGGACTGCGGCGGCTGTTCGTCGTGCGTGCCGGTTGACGGGCACAACAGGTGCGTTGATTTCGGCGAGCAGGAGTGCGTGCAGCACGCGGACTGCGGTGAGGGCGAATACTGCGATCCTTGCCGTCTCGACATGCCCGATTGCGGCGGCGTCTGCCGCGACCGGCAAGGCTCCTATGTCCTGCACGAGTGGGGAGTCAACACGCCCCGCATAGACGATACGGCTTCGGTTCACGGCGGGCCGACGCAATACAGCGGATCCTTCGACAGGAAACCAGTCTTGTACGTATACGCCGACGGGCCCATGACCATCGACGTTGGCGTGCACTTCGCCTCCGGCATTTCGAAAGAGACCTGGCCCGAGTTGCCGAACGGACATACCATCCTTTGGGACGACGTGGCGGTGACCCAGGGTGAGTGTGACATGACGGCAACGCCGGTGCCGGACACGCCCGAGGGCATCGAGGACAAGGAAATTTACCAACTGCCTGAGTGGGTGGTGCCCGGCGCCGATTGCCTGACCCACGGCGACACCGTCTCCAGGCTGCTCTTCTACACCGGCGAACTCAGCGAATATCAGTCGCCTGTCTCGGCCCAGGCCGTCATCGACCTCGATCCCGCCGGCAAAGAGAAGCGAATCACCTTCGAACTAGCAAACGGCGGCTCGGCCCCGGTCGGTCCCATGCTTTTACTCCACCGCGACATCCCCGGAGATTGCACGGAGCCTTTCTTCTGTCCGGTGACCGAGGCCTCTATCGCCTGGGGTGCCGCGCCGCGTCTCGAACCGGGTGAGACGACCTCCGTGTCCCTTTCGATCCAGCATCTGGTCGCCGGGAATGAAGGCGGGGAAGTCGATATCCCGCCAGGCTGGGCCGGCATGTCGGACCATTTGGAGCAGATGCTTCTGGAACTCGGGTTGTATCCCGAAGAGATTGAAGTGTTCATGAACACCTGGCGAGACCAGTTCTTCGGGCTCCAGGTGGAAGGCGACTTGTACGCACAGCCCGACTACGAGAACGGCTCCTTCCTGATCTATCCGTGGCCGGAGAGCTTCGCGGCACAGAACGTGTCGCTCATGCTGAACCCGCCTCCCGCGGAGATCTCCAGGGCGATAGTCGAGTACCAGAAGGTGATAACCCGACAGGTGCGGACCGGAGAGGTCTCGGGAACGGTCATGCTGGAGGAGTGGTACTTTGGTGAGGAGCCGCCATATGTCACACCGGCGGCCGGCGCGACGGTGGCGGCCTGGCAGGACGCCGTCCTGGTCCAGCAGACCGTCACTGATGATGAGGGGGGCTACAGCCTCGTGCTGGGCGAGGGAGTGTACGACATCACTGCAAAGCGCAGTGAATGGGAGACAGGCGATAGCGTCGAGGGCGTGGAGGTCTTGGCCGGGCTCGGGGTCGAGGTGAACCTGACGCTGTACTCGGAAGACATGGTGGACAAGCCGAACATCTACCTCTACCCGACGGAAAGGACCGAGGTGGATGTGCGCCTCGGGCTCTGCCACGGTTGCCAGGTTACCCAGTCGGAGCCGGAGTACGGCGGCGGCTGGCACGTAACGGTGGACCCGGACGGCCTGATCGACGGCCGGTACACCTACCTCTTCTACGAGGCCGAGATCCCGCGCCGTTACGCGTTGGCGAGCGGCTGGTCGATCACGGCCGCGGAGGTATCCAACTTCTTCGCGCGGACGCTGGACGCATACGGTCTCACCCGGGCGGAGAGGGATGATTTCGTGGACTACTGGAGCAAGCATCTGGTCCCGTCCCCGTACTACTCCGTATATCCGATCGTGGATGACGCGGTCCTGGACCCGATGGCGGCCCTGTACATCGACCCAATGCCAGACACGCTCTTTCGGCTGTGGTTCGTGATCGCACCTGATGAAGGACCGCTGTTACTGCCAGAACCAGAAATTACGCCGATCGTCAGGGAAGGATTCACGGTCATGGAATGGGGAGTAATTATCCGCTAGGAACACTACCCCGGGTCCAAAAGCTATTCGCGTTTTCGCTTTTCTTTTTTTGTTGTCCTGATGACTAGTATTGAGCCGCGAACACTTTCCGCCATGTGGATCTTCTCTGCCCAGGATAGTTTGGAACGTTCCCGTTGCCACTTGGCCCGTTTATCCAGCAATGTGTTGATATCAGGCATCCAGAAACCTTCTCTTGAATCGGGCCCATTGTTCCACAAGGCAGTGGGAGGCGCAGAAGTTCTCGATGGTCTCGGCGCTTATGGCACCACTCTCGAGCAGCGCGAGCACGCGTGCGGAATCCTTGGCGCGCCCCACGCTCAGGGCAATCGCGGCCAGGTAGTCGGCACGCACGACACGAAAAGGCGTGCCTTCCATAGCTTCTGTATAACGCATCTGAGCAATCGCGCCGAAAACGGCATAATTTGTAATCACGCCGTTTACGACCATATCGTTGAGCAGTTTAGCAACCTCTTTCATGTTTCAATGCTACAGCATCGTCCACATGGAGGCAATACGGCCCCTGGCTCCCCTTGTCGGTGGGGACCGGCAACTTGCAGGGGTGGGAAAATGCGCTGCAGCGCATTTTCCCACTAATGCGGAGCATATGATTAT
>CAZXHT010000169.1:0-5698 GCA_964640665.1 uncultured Myxococcales bacterium | reverse complement strand
GCTCCAGGTATTGCAGGACTTTTTCCTGCTTGGCGAAATCAATGGACACCAACCCCAGGGCCACATGGTCGAATGGGTTGGTACCCAGTTCGTTCTGATACTGAATTTCCTGGAGCCGCCCTCGGTCGAGCACCTCGAATCTGAGCCCGAATCTTTCGCGCATTTCCAGCCGCCACTGCTCCAGCAGCGGCCCGGCCGGACTGATGATGAGTATTCGATGGGCTCGCCTGCGCGCGAGAAGCTCGGCCATGACCAGGCCTGCCTCAATGGTCTTGCCCAGGCCGACACCGTCTGCGAGCAACAGTCTAGGGCGGCTCATCCGGAGCGCCCGCATGACAGGGACCAGTTGGTACGGGTGAATCTCCAGGCGGCCGGGCTGTGCGGCCAACAAGGCGTTAGGTCCGAGAGCCTGCTCCAGAAGGAATGCCTGCATATACAGCCGCCAGGCAGCGAGCGGCGCAGCCTTCTCCGGTTCCAGCTCCGTTGACAGGGGCTCGACCTTCTCGAAAGGAGAGAGCAGGTCGAACTCGGAGCCTCGCAGACCGCCATCCAGACAGCGCAGCCGGTAAAGATTATTCCTGCCGGCAGGGTGGGAGTACACCACTTCCCAGCGAAGGCCACGAGCGGACACCTGTGTTCCGGGAAGGATGACTTGCATGAGCACCCCCATTTGTCGATGGGCAGCCACCTGGCAACGCGTCTATTATACGAGCCAGAGGTGACATTCCCGGTCACACGGCGCTATGCCGTAGCTGGAATAAAAGCATCGTAGAAAAGAACGGTTAGTTGTTCAAGCCAAAAAAACGAGAAGCCCGTAGGCTTCTCGTCAATAGTCATTGGAGAGGCAAGAGCTTCGTCGCCCCACAGATACAAACCTACAAGTCCTCGTCTGCACCACTCTCCTTCCCGGCCTTGCCCCGGATCTGCAGCTTTCCGTTGATGGGCAGAGCATCCAGGTACACGTTGAACGACCCGTCGCGGTTGAGGAAACAAGCTCCGACTTTGATCCAGAAGGATTTCTCGACACCTTCTTTTTCAACGATGGTGAAGACGTCCATTACGTTGGCAGTTCTATTTCCATTCATGGAGATATGCCTCCTTTCTCTCCAGGTTGACAACATCGACGATGGGCACCGGATCATCGAGCCTTGCGACATGAACCATGTCCGTCGCAATCGGCGCCAGCGACGTTGCGCATCGTTTGCCCGCATTCTACCCGACCCCGATAACGAACCAGGCGATGCCCGACGCAAGGCCGAAAAAAGAGCAAAAAAGACGTTCGTGACGATGCTGATCTTGATCATCTGGGAATAATGCCGGCCAGTCTCCAACACCCGCGTATAAGTCGATCCGGGCCCCATATGCCTCATCAGAATTTCTCCAAAAGACGAAGCCTCTTTTTCGCCTCGACCTCGGCCCTGGAGTAGATATCCTTGATCATGCGGGCCTTGTCGCCACGCACCGCCTTGAGGGATTCGTGGTCGAATTCCCGGACCAAAATCTCCTCCATGGCAAGCAAGGTGCTGAACATGTCGATGGCGATTTCCGGGTCAAACTCGAGATCCCTCTTGCCCTCCGCTCGCTCCAATTCCCGGGTGATAAACTCGCGGGCGAGCTCGGCAATGGCAACTCTCCTGGTCAGCGCCTGCTTCGCCAATCGGCGATAGTGATCGTCTGAAATTCGTACCGTGAAATGCTTGTCCAGACTCATGAGAAACTCCTTCCCTGAATTTAGTTGAGGCACAATTTGTGGCACATACATCTGTTTGTAATTACGAGCATTCCCTTGAGATAAGGAATGAATGTGGCACAAGTGAGTTTCTCTGCAATTTCTTGTGGGACAACCGTAGACACCGCATTTACCCATGATATTACAGGTGCTTTGCGATTCTTGTGCCACAAGCGGAGCTTGCATGGGGTGTGGAAGAATTCTCGGGGGACCGGGGGCGAGCCCCCGGACCTCGTATCTGTGTGTGCGCGACAGTGCGATACAACTTCAACCTGCACGAAAAATGTGTGTGCGCTCTCTCTACGTTCGCGTTCCATGACTTCCGTCACGATTGCAGATTCCGTGCCGATGCCGTGACTACGGCGGTGGCTGCGTCGGGGCGATCTCGTTTTCGGTCGAATGCTACCACCTCGACGTGGACGTTCGCGGATGGAATGCCGACTGGCTCAACATTCACAACTACTTCACCCCCGGCTCTCTGCGTCCGGACAACTGGAGCGTTTTGGAGCGTTTTGGAGCGGGCCCTTCTCGATTCGCTCCAAAACGCTCCAGTCGCCGGCTCGGATCTTCTTCGATTTGTCGCTTATCGGCCCGATACCGTCCAAATTCCAGTTTGGCACGGGGATTGCTTTGCCTCCCCCTAAGTAAGAAACCCAAGCAAGGAGATATTCCGTGAGTGTACTCGATCCGGCAAGAAAGACGGGAACAATGAACACGACCTTCAAGTCGCAGGATCGATCCGTCAAAGGCACCTCCGTAGTCGAATGGTGCGAGCCACGGGTATGCGATCTCCCGGCCGGGACCATCGGCATCGTTACCGCGTCCTACGACCAAAGGGAGCCAAAATCTCCGACGGACGCCGAGAAAAAGATCCTATCGCTCTCGGGCGAATCGTCATCCGGCCCCGTAAAAGCCGTGCTGAACCAAAACATGTTAATAGTGGGCTCTGGCCCGAGCAACGACCTGGTAATTGATGACATGTATGTTTCCAATTTCCATTGTCGCTTCTTCAAAAATGACGGCGCCTGGTACGTCAAGGATCTGGACAGCACCAACGGTACCTTCGTAAACGACGAGAAGATCACCGTGAAGGAAATCCAACCCAACGATGTCGTTCGGGTGGGCCCAGTGAATGTGTTCGTCCTTGCCGGCAGGAAGGAATTGGATTTTCCCGGCTACGGCGGAATCATCTCAGAAGACCCCGCGATGAGGAAAGTGTTCGAGCAAATCGAGGCCGCCGCGTCATCCGACGAACCGGTGCTGATCACCGGGGAGACCGGCTCCGGCAAAGGGGTCGTGGCACGGGCGATACACAGGATCAGCAGGCGGGCGACGAAAACGTTCGTGGCGAAAAATTGTTCGGTGTTGCCGAAGGACCTGATCGACAGCGAACTGTTCGGGCACAAGAAGGGCTCCTTCAGCGGAGCCCACGAGGACAGGATCGGGCTCTTCGAGAAGGCGAGCGGCGGCACGCTGTTCCTCGACGAGATCGGGGAGATCCCGGCGAAACTGCAGGCGAGGTTCTTACAGGCGATCGAAGACAAGCTGATCATGAGAGTGGGCGAGACCGAGACGAGACGGGTGGACACGCGGATCGTCGCGGCGACGAACAGGTCTGTGGAGACCATGGTCGGCGAGGACAAGTTTCGCAAGGACTTGTACTTCAGGATTTCCGTCTTCAGCATCCACGTCCCTCCGCTTCGCAAGAGACCCAAGGATATTCCTCTGCTGGCCAGGTACCTTCTTGCGACATACAAAACAGATGCGAGCAAGAATCTGTCGAGAGCGGCCATCAGAAAGCTTCAGAAGTTCGACTATCAAGGTAACGTGAGGGATCTCAGGAACACGATCATCAGGTCAGCGGAGATGTGCAAGGCGAACACCATCGGCCCGGAGCACATCGAATTCACACCGGTGACCGGGGCGGAGACGTACATGGAGAGTCAAACGCTGGACGAGGCTATGAAGAAGTACGTTCTAAACGCAATCGAGAACAACAAGGGCAACATCACAAGAGCGGCCAGGGAATTGGGTAAATCCAACTCCGCGCTTTATCGATTGATGGAGAGGTTGGGTATTGAAAAAGATATGAAGTTCGGATGAGAAACACTCCAGAAGCGGTCAATCAACCGGATCCGAATAGATATCGACCTGGCGCCAAACCGCCTCTCCTTCGTAAGTCTCCGGTTTTGCATGACACGAACTGCTGGCACGGCTGTTGCTTCTATGCCGAGGTACATGACTTGCAGCAGCCCAGAATTGGACGTCAACGATGAAGACACGATGCGCAACGAACCCGGTCGTATGGAAGTTCTCCGACAAATCGTCGCACTGGTGGCCAGCCTCGGCCTCGAAAAAGAGCTGCGAATGTTGGTCGCGAATGGTATCCTTGGAGGTGCCGTTCTGCTTCGCCATGCGGACGGGAAGGAGGTAATCAAGAAGCCATGGCGAGGCCAAGATCAAACCGAATGTCAGTGTACGAACCAAAACCCCACAAAGGAGGATGGCGAGTTCGAGTACGAGACGGAATCACCGGAAGAATCACTCATAAAAGGTATGCTAGCGAAGAGGAAGCTTGGAAGGGATACAGGCGATTTTTGAAATCGGTCGCCAAGTACGAATCGCCGACGGTTGGCACGTTGATCGACAGGTACGAGGGGTTCCTCGTGAACAAGGGCAACAAGCGATCATCCATCAGCACTACTCTCCATCGCCTGAGGGGTTTCTTCGGCGAAAAACTCCAGTCCAAGCCCGTCGAGACGCTGACCACGGAGAGAGTGGCGGCCAGCTACAGGGCGAGATGCGAGCACACCAGGTCAGACACGAACCGAAACGAGCTGGCCGAGATGAAGACCTTCTTCAGGTGGGTAGTCGAAGAAGGCCATTTGCGCAAGAACATCGCCGAGGACATCAAACCCACCCACAGCGGCAAGCGCACCAAGGGCAAACGCCAGTTCAGGCCCGCGGAAGCCAAACTCTTCCTGGACGAAGCCCTGGCCGAAGCCGGAGAGGGCAACGACGCCGGGCTGGCTTGCGCCGCGGTGCTGCTGCTGGGACTTCGCCCGTCGGAGATTACCCGGCGCGTGGTTCGCGATGTCGACCCCAAGACCAGACGGCTGTTCATCGAGGACGCCAAGACGGAGTCGAGCAACCGTCAGGTGGAAATCCCGGACGTCCTCTGGCCCCTGTTCGAGGCCAGGATCGCCGACAGAGCCGGCAACGAGCTCCTGCTACCCAACCGGGATGGTACCGGCTT
Source organism: uncultured Myxococcales bacterium (assembly GCA_964640665.1). Taxonomy (GTDB): domain Bacteria; phylum Myxococcota; class B64-G9; order B64-G9; family B64-G9; genus DATKYQ01. The sequence continues at coordinate 713 of CAZXHT010000169.1, read as the reverse complement.
CCGGGTCCGGGCGTGGGTCAACAACAACACAAAGCGTATGTGCAGAAAGCTGGGCCTCCCCGTCGTAGTCGGCTACTCGCTGCGCGGCTGTCACTCCACCCTGGCGACCGAGGCCGGAACGACGGCCCATGTGGTCAGCAGGCAGCTCGGACACGCCGATGGGCGGACCACCAGAGAGCACTACATCGCGCCCGGTGCGATAGAGAAACAGGAGCGCAAAACCGTGCTCAAGCTCGTGTCGGGAGAACGCTAGAATATGTACTCTAGAGGTCTAATTGTTACCAAAGAATTCGGAATTCTTTGGTCCCGCGAAAAAAAGGCACTCACGGTTGCCCGTAAGTGCCTGATACTGAATGGAGCTGAACGGGATCGAACCGTCGGCCTCTAGAGTGCGATTCTAGCGCTCTCCCAGCTGAGCTACAGCCCCGTCGCGGCACATGATACTGCCCGGGCCTTCTTCACCCGTCAAGTAAATTCCTATGCGGGCAGGCCCGTTGACAGTTTGTCCACCATCGTTGGCGGCTTGACTTGCGTTTGTCAACTTGTCAGGCGGCGGCGCGCCTGGAGAAGTAGCACGCAGTGAAAAGCCTTGCTTTTCCGGAGGGCGCTCGGTCTGGCACGCTTCTTGATAAGCTTTAAGATGAACAGCCGCCGATGCGACCCGTGGCACCCGGGACACGGGAAGCATGGTATTCAATGAAGCATCCTATACT
>CAZXHT010000168.1:0-5731 GCA_964640665.1 uncultured Myxococcales bacterium | reverse complement strand
CGGGCGATCTCGCGTACGTACAAATAGGGTCTTCCGTTTTTCTTCTTCACATGGAAATGCGCCATGTTGTGTAGATGGCATATTAGGTCTTACATGTCAAGGATAAAATCAACATATTGGCGTTTTATTACGGGCATGCGCCCATTTCCCGGCTTTCCCGATAAGGGTCTTACATGGATCGAGGTTGAGAATAATGCAGAATCAATGGGTTATGCAGATGTGGCCGCATTTCGTCTTAAAGTCCTGTTTGAGACGAGACGGGATTGCCCTGAAGACGCCGGCCTCATGTCCAGCTACTTTAGCCGGTGCGTCCTGACCGCCAACCGGGACGATTTCCAGGACGGCTCGTTCACCCTGTCCGGTCAGGACATCGATCGACTGGACGACCCGGATCAGGGCGGGCACAAGGTCGCGGTCCGGATCGTCCTTCAGCCGGAGTGAGAGTGGGCCCGCGCCGGGGACAGGGTTTCGCTCCCTACAAAAGTTTGCCGGGGCCCGAAAGGGAAAAAGGGGTCACCTTTTATACTGGACCGTGAGATCTCAGATGAACGCGGGGGGGCGCCGGTCCCGCCAGGGACGGGCGGCCTCCAGTTGGGTCGCCAACTGGAATAGCCGGTCCTCGGCACCCAGCGGCGCGATGAAGTGCGATCCGATCGGAAGACCCTGCGGACTCCAATGCAGCGGGACCGACATGGCCGGAAATCCGGTCGAGTTGGCGATGGGCGTAAAAGCCACGTAGCGCAGAAGCTCCTCCTGCAACCGGCGGATGGACCAGTTCTGCTTCAGGTAGCCGATCGGCCAGGGCGGCTCGGCCATGACCGGGGTGAGCAGCATGTCGAAACCCGAAAGAAAGTTCCTGAGTTCGGCCTCGGCCCGGCGCATCTCGATCCAGGCCCGCATCAGATCGGCCGGGGTGTGCTTCCGGTCGAGCGCGGCCAGCTTGCGTGTGAACGGCTCGATCATCGAGTTGCCGGAAAGGTTGGTAGGCAGGCTGGTCAACAACTTCAACACCTGGCGCTGGCCCAGTGCCAGGCGTAACGGGGCGGGGATGCGTTCCTGCTTGCCCAGTTCTCGCCGGACCTCCTCGTAGAAAAACCCGGCGGAGGCGCACCACAGAACCTGGAACCCATGGAAGTAACTCTCTGCGTCGATGACGGGCGCGGACTCTTCTATTTCGTGCCCCAACTCGGTCAGCAGGCCGGCCGTCGCGAGCACCGCCTCACGGCAGTCCGGGTGCACAGGGTTGCCGAAGAAATCGCTGAGGGTATAGCCGATTTTCAGGGTGCCGGGCGGCTCGGCGGCGATCTCGAGGTAAGGCCGGGAGGGGGCCGGCAGCTGCAAGCGCTCGAAAGAACGGGCACCCTGGATGGCGTCGAGCATGGCGGCCGAATCCCGTACCGTGCGCGAGATCACGTGCTGGTTGACGAACTCATCGGTGGGCTCGTCAAGGTCGACCGGGTTGCGGCCCTTGGAGGGCTTGAGCCCGAAGAGCCCGCAGGCCGAAGCGGGGATGCGAATCGAACCTCCGCCGTCGGCGGCGTGGGCCATGGGCACCACGCCGGCGGCCACCGCCGCGGCCGCGCCGCCGCTCGACCCCCCGGGAGAACGATCCAGGTCCCAGGGATTGCGGGTGGGTCCGTAAGCCTTCGGCTCAGCGTGGGGTACCATGCCCAGCTCGCTCATGTTCGTCCGCCCCAGGAACGAAAGACCGGTCGCCTCCATTCGCCGAAGAATTTCGTGGGTGTGGGTGGAGACGTTGTTGCGAAGCAAACGCGATCCCCAGGTGACCTTGGTGCCCTCCAGATCGAGCATGTCCTTGAGCAAGTAGGGAACCCCGGTGAACGGACCTGTCGGCAAACCGGCGGCGATGCGATCGCGGGCCCGGTCGTACAGTCGGGTGATGACCGCATTGAGCCGGGGGTTGGTCTGTTCGATGGCCGCAATGGCAACATCGAGGAGCTCTTCGGGTTGCACCTCATTGCGGCGCACGAGCTCGGCGAGCCCGAGCGCGTCGTGCCGGGTGTATTCGTCCAGGGTGATTGCGCCCATATGTAGCTCCCATCACGGCCAAAGTGTGTGGTTGTTATGTACGCGACCCTACCGCGAATTCGTTCCCGATTCAACCGCGTCCCTATTGGTGCGCTGCTGGAAACCTTGCACCTATTCAGGGATTGCAGTCGTAGATCACCAGGTTCGAGTAGATCGGGCCGTCCAGGCAGCCCTGGCAGCCGAAGTCCCGCCCCAGGAAGAAGTGGGTCAGGGCCAGGCGGCGGCCGTTGTTGTCGGTGCACTCGGGGGACTCGTTGGGCGTGAAGTCGGAGTCGCCGGGCCAGCTCAGGTCCACCCGGGCTTTTTGCTGGCCATCCACGAAGAAGAGGATTTCCTCCGAGTTCCACTCCAGCTTCAGGTGGTAGGTGTGGCCGGTGTTCCAGGTGTATTCGTTGGAGTAGTTGTTGCCGCCCCCGTCCCATCCGGTGGTGGAGGCCTTGGTCTTGAACTTCTTGGTGCGGTTCTGCGGGGCGGTTTCGGGGCCGGTGGCCTGGACGGCGATCTGACTTTCACAGTTGGTGGCCGCGCTGTGATGGTTGCCGTGGTCGCCGCGGTAGAGGGACACGAAATGCACGTAACAGTCGGTGTTCTCGGCGTCGCAGTCGACCGGCTCGGACTTGTGGATGTACTGGTTGGTGGGATCGAAGTTGCGGACGTCCACTTCCAAATACCCGCAGTGGATGGCCGAGAAGACGTAGATAATCCGGTTGTTGAGGCCGTGGGTCTGCCAGCCGCCGCCGTTGATCCATTCGCCGCCGCTGCGCGTTCCGAGGGTGGAGCCGTTCAGCTCATCGTTGAAGACCTCGGAGCACTGGCCGCAACAGGGGCCGCAGGTGATCTCCCCGCCACAGCCGTCCGGGGCCGTCCCGCAGATCACGTCGGCCTGCGCGCAGGTCAGCGGCACGCATTGCACGCATTGGCAAGTGTTGGGATCGCAGGTCTGGCCGCCGGCGCAGTTGTCCGGGCAGTCGCCCCCGCACCCGTTGCCGCCGCAGCACTTGGCAGTGCAGTCGGGTACGCAGGAGTCGGTGACATTGATTTGCAGGTTGTCGGTGGTCTGGCCGAACCACTCCACGTCTTCCTGGACCATCTGCCACTGGAAGTCGTAGGTCCCCGCCGCGGCCGGCGCGGTCAGGTTGCGCTGGAAGGTGTTGGTCTCGCCCGGTGCCACCAGCGTACCCGCCGCCATTGTGATGCGCGCGATGCCCCAGGTGGTGTTGTCCCGGGGATTCTCCGCCCCCAGCCGGTACGCGTTGGGTGTCTCGGCGGTCCAGGTGGTGGTGCCGGTGTTTCGCATGGTGATCTCTACCGTAAACGCCCCCCCGACTTCCACGCTCGCAGGCACCTGCTGGAAGACGAACGCCGCATTGTTTCCTTTTTCCTGGTCGGCGCCGGCATCGGGTGTGTCGTCGGGCTTCACACCACCGTCACCATCCTCGACTCCGTTATTTCCATCGTCGTCGCCGGTTGACCCGGAACTACAGCCCGAGATGGCAAAAACCAGCAAGAGGCCAAAGATCCAATAAAGCCAGCCCATCGATCTCGTTTTCGCTCCAGACATGACATGACCTCGCTATACTGTACACGAAGGTTAGGCTACGAATTTACCCAAAAGCCAAGGATTGTGCAAATCCAAAGCCTTCTATTTGATCAGACCTTCGGGACGTAGCCCGACAGCTACCACCCCCGGGACGACGTCATAGCGATGAAATCGTCCTCGATCACCTGGGCCTGCCCCAGCGCAGTTTGCTGCACTCGAGCCAACCTATCAACTGTGCTGAGCAGGTCGGATGAAAGAAACCGGATTCAGTTGGCGGGCAGTGCTGAGGGGATCAACTCGTGGCCGGGCTCGTCGGCCCAGGTGGTGACCGAGTCCAGAACGGCACGCACCCGGGCGCCGTAGTCCAGAAGATCCTGCCTGACATCGTCGATGACATAGTCCCAGGCGGCGGGGAAGCACTGATTGTAGATGGAGCCCGAGCGCTGCCACCAGTAGCTGCGGAAGGGGTAGCTTGAGTTCATGCCCCGCAGGACGGCTTCGCGCATGACCAGTTTGGAGATCGCGGCGTTACAGCTTGCGTCGTCGGCGTAGGCGTTGCAGTAGAGAGGCTCCGGATCTCCGTCGAAGCACTGGCAGCCGGGGTGTGGCTCCCCGGCGTCGTAGCAGTCGTCGCGGGGATTGAAGCCCTCGTAGATGATGGGGAGGTTGACTGGCGGGTTGTAGTTGTCGTGGATGACGTGGTGCCCCTCCTGGAGGCCGAACTCGGCGCCCGCAGCGACGGCGTGGGCGCCGTTGAAACTGCCGATGCCCAGGGGGCGGCAGGTGGAGCGCATGGATTTCAGATAGTCAATCATATGCACTGCCCACTGTTCGGTATAGCCGTTTCCCCAGCCGTCGACGATCTCCCACATGAGGACGATCCCCACGTTTGAGTACAGGTCCTCGGGCAGGCGGGCCATCAACTCGGCCATGAGTTGCTCCTGGCGGTACTGGCTCTTCTTCTGCCAGGGCCAGGCAGCGCTGTAGGTCTCGTTGCCAAAGATGACGTTGTCGAAGTCGTGCAGGGTGTAGAAGTAGGGCTTGCCCGCCGACGTGCCCGCGTCGATGGGGCCGCCGTTGCGGACGTTCCACAAGTGGAATGCCCAGCGATAGTCGTCGCACTCGGGGTCGCCGCTCTGGCACTCGAGCATGGGCGTGGAGAAGGCCACCGGAAGCAGGATCGAACCGCGGTCCTTGGTCCGCTGGGCCTCGGCCTGCAGGCCGCTCCAGAAACCCTCGTTCCACCCGCCCCAGTTATTGTCTACTCCGTCGGGACCCGGGTTGCTGTAGTTGTAGGGATGGACGTGGTCGGTGTCCGCGGCGATGAAAGTGCGGAACTGGTTGACGCCCCCGGCGTTGAGCGTGTTCATGTCGGTGGCGTTGGGTACCTTCTCCAGCCCGCTGCTCATCAGAAAGACGGGTTTGCCCAGGTAAGTGAAGTAGCGGGGATTGTCGGCGTAGACGCACAGCTCGCAGGGCACGCATTCTCCCCCGCAGTCGACGCCCGTCTCTCCGCAGTCCTGCGAGTTGTTGGTGCAGTGCCCGGTGCAGGAAGCCTGGCACTGTCCCTGGTCGTCGCACTCCTCCCCGGCGGGGCATCCGCCGCAGTCCAAGCTGCCGGTGCATCCATCCGGCCACTGCCCGCAATCCTTCCCCAGTGATTGGCAGGTCTGGAAAGTGCAATTGTCCGTGGCCCCCGGGTCTCCGTCTCCCGGGCCGGGGTCTGCACCCGCGTCATCCGTGGTTCCCGGATCCCCGTCTACGGAGTCGGAATTCCCATCCCCGATGCCGGAGTCCTCATCCTCGACCGAACCGCCCCCGCAAGCCGCCAGCAGCAGCGCCATGCAAAAAACCGTAAGAAACCGAATCATTCGAACCCCTCCGGCCACATTATACCAGAAGCTATAGGAATTTTGAACAGCAGTGAAAAAGATGCATTCCTGCAATTCAGACAGAGTGAAGCGCCATGGAGCCACGCCGACGCAAATTTCCATATTGGCATCCGAGATATTCAGTCGTGCGGCTGCGTTACTTTTCCTTTTTGGGTCTTCCGACAGATTCACCCCGATAGGGGTGATGGAACACCCTCAAAAGCTCTTGAGTGCCCATCGACACTGAAGAACCGACGAAGATCACGAACCT
>CAZXHT010000167.1:0-5749 GCA_964640665.1 uncultured Myxococcales bacterium | reverse complement strand
ATTGAGCGTCAATTGGTCCAGCGTCGCCGTTCCCTTGAAATTGACGCCTCTTCGGTCCTCGAAGAGGCTTTGAATCGTGGCGAGGGCGACCGCGTCGTCGATGTCGGCCAACTCGTCCGGCAGGACGAGCGCGGCACGAATTGTCGCCGGAACTCCGCCGAGCCAGTACTCTCGCGCACGCTCCTCTAGGATCAAGGAGTGCACGTGGTGCAATGGGAAGACCAGCGGCTTTCCATCGACGGTCACCGGGTTTCCGTCAACGCCAAGGCAAACGTCCGCCGGCGAACACATCAGGTTAAAAGCCGGAATATCGATGTCGACAGAAACACTCGTGCCCAAGACCGGGCTGCGTACGAGCGTTCCGACGAGCGAGTAGTCGTTTGGTTCCACCGGCTCAGGAGGCGTCCGACCCGGCGCATTGAGGAAAGGTCCACAGACCCGGTAGCCCGTTTCCTCAAAAGACCAGCTTTCGTCGAAGATGTGTTTGTAGTAGAAGCCGGTGCGGCCGTCCTGGACCCCTTCGATGCATAGCATCCGGGCGGCATTTCCCTGACCGTCCTGGTAGATCGTGATGCGGCTGGTGATGAGCCCGTCCGTGATGCCGGGCTGCCTCTGCCAGTCTTCGGCGGGAAGCGCCCGCGTATCCCCCGCGGCCTCGGTGATCAGGAAGGAGTAGGTCAAGCTGTCGTTTTCGCCCCCCGTATCGAAATCGTAGAGCCGCGTGTACAACTCGCCGAGCGTGCCCACGATGAAGATCGTGGAGGCGCTGGCGCTCATGTTCTCGGCGAAAAAGGTGCCGCGATCGGGCAAGCAGATCTGGCGGCTCCAGTCGGCGGGCAGCCACCAGTCGTTGAAGATCAGGCTGCGGCCTTCGGCACCAATGCGGTACATGTGAGCGACTCCCATGCCGACGCTGTGGCTTGTTCCGAGCCGGTCCTGGTAGTGGTTGACTCCAGCTCCCTGGGAATCGGACACCGACCAGCCGTAAGTGGTGGGAAACTCCGTGGTGATGCCCGGACCGTTGGCCGCGGGATGGCCCCAGGTGTCCGACCAGGTGAAGAACGAGTGCACATTGCCGGTGAAGTCGGTGCCGCGGTAGAAAACGCCGGCGGGAGAAAGAGCGTGCAGCCAAGTGCCGTCGGCGGAGATCTCGATGATCTCGGTCGGTGGATCAAAGCGGACCACGTCGGCGCCGGACGGCAGCCCGGTGCCCAGAAGAGTCCATTCTCCCGGCGCCTCGCCAGCCTCCGGGTTGGGTTTCACCCAGATCTTGCCTTCGTGCAGGGTGACGTACCATTTCCAGTTGAACGATGTTTTCTTCGAGCGAAAGATCACGCGCTCGGGGAAGTCGCCCTCCTCGACGCCTTCAATGCAGATGGGCTCCGTATCTTCATCGCTCCCGATGGAGCCGTCTGAGTCTTCGCCGGCATCGGAAATCGTGGAAGCGTCCGCACCGGCATCGGAATCCGTGGAGGCATCCGCGTCGACAGCAGCATCCGTAAGAAACTCAAGCTGATCGTCTTGGCAGGACAGCGCCGTCAAGAGCGAAAGGGAAAGGGCGATGCACCCGACCGCCTTCACCGAATGGAGCCAACTTGCCAGTTGCATCGGCCTCCTCCCAGGAAGAACCAGGTCCTCGAGTCGTCATTGGCCTGCCCGATGCATCCATTATAGTGGGTCGAACGCCTCCAAATCAACTCATCTTGGCGGCGAGTACGCACGAACTGGGACCGAGATCCAGCCCCCGTCCGGGGACGGGTTTGTTCGATTTGCCCTTGTAGAAGCGGTTGCACAAGCCTGTGCCTTGAGGTCAAGCCGAAGCTAGTCGAGCAGATGCCCGACGTTTCAGCGGAGGGTGTTCAATGCCACGAGCCTCCATGGACGCTGGCCGAAACTTGCGATGAGTGCGCGGCAATACTGGAAGACAAATTCGATGTGTCTATGACTGAGGATTCCCTGTGCGACAAGTATTTCGATTGAGCTAAGATCTTAGAAGACAAAACTGGGTCCCTTGAACCTGCATTCGCGAGCGACATCTCCCTTGCGCCCAAGCGTTCTCTCTATCGTTTGTGTGAATTGAAAAACTTTTTCCTTTCGGGTATTCCATGACGGTGAGACATTGCCCCAACCCAGAATGCCCCTACCGGGCAGAGCACGGGATTCCCGCCGAGTACAGGTCGGATGTCACCAATTGTTCCGACTGCGGGTCCGAATTGGCCGAGGGCAAGGGCTGTTTCGACGCCGAGGACCTCCGGTCTTCCAAGCCATTGGAAATTCTTTGTGGCCGCTCATCTTTCACCGTCAAGGATCTGGGCAAAGCCGCGGGCGATCCGGTGGTTTTGCAGGATGCTCCTGGAGCGATATCGGTTCCGGTCATCCAGTTGGTGACCGGTGCCGTCATCATCGCGGTGTCGTTCTACTACATCCACGAAAGGGTATTCGCAGCGGTGATTCCCGCACTGGTCGGCTTCGTGATCTTCTACATGGGCTTCAACCATTTCAAACACCGTGACCGCCGGGAGCACCAGGTGCGGCTTCACTTGCGGGGCTTCTCCTGCCAGATCGGAGACAAGACGGTCGCGGTGCCCTTCGAAGATATCGAAATGGCGTCCCTGTCGGAACGACAGGTTCGCGCCAAGGGTATGCCCATCGGTGTTTTTCACGACCTGGTGCTCTCCTGTCAAAGCAAGGTTTATACTCTTTCATCCTTCGAATCCTATGGTGGTCTCCAGCCAAGAGAAACCGATCGTTTCGTGCTGTGGGCCAAGAAGGTAGTCGAAAGCGTGAAAATCAGAAATGAGTGATCATGGACTGTAATTGAATATCGAATCCATCTGTATACCTGACCTTCCACCAGATTAGATATTCGAAGGCACGAAGCCGAAGTAGCGGCCCATCCAGTAGGGCACGAACCCGTCTCCGCCGCCGTCCTCGCGACCGGGCGTGTCGTTGCCGCCGGTGTGACGGTAAGGATCGCGGTGCCACAGATAGTTGCTCGACTGCGGCCGCAGATGCACCGGTAAAACCTCACAAGCCCAGTCAGGCTGACCGGGAACGGTCTCTACGTTCAGTGGATTCTCGACTGCGTAGTCATGCCGCGGTATGGCCAGCCAGTACATCATCTGAGTCAAGGCTTCGAAGATCACCTCGGGATCGCGATCACCATAGGCTGCCAGGTACTGCCAAGAGAAGTGCGGATTGAACTCCCGCCGGGCGCGGCGCAGTTCGGGCTTTTCGCAACCAGACTGCATGGGCTCGACGTCTTCCCAAAGGACCTTGCCAAACGCGTCGAGCAGGCTCTTTCGCAAACCCGGATCTTCGGCCCAACGAACCGAGTGGAAGAAGCTGGAGAAGGCCATATGCGCGTTGTGCCACTTCATGTTGGCGAAATAGTCGCCCGGCGGGTAGGCCGCGTAGGCGTAGCTGGCTTCGAGAATGTCGAGATAGCTGTGCTCGAACTCGCGGCCCGGTTCCGGATTTTTCTCATCCGAGATCAGGTCTTGCAGGCGTTCGGCAAAGGCTTGGCGTGTGTCCTCGTCGGCGGCGACTTGCGACGTCATCTGGAACCAGTTGATCAGCATGATCGCGTTCATGCCGTTGGCCAGAGTCGTGCCGAATTCGTAAGGATCGAAGCCGTCGAAGCCGTACCCGGACATCATTCCGAAGTTGGTAGTCAATCCGTCGAGGTCGATCATCTTCATCTCGTTGTCCCAGATGTGTCGAGTCACGGATACTATGTTCTCGGCGGCTAAAGCGCGCAGATCGGGCCGCATGACAAGGGTCTCGTAGACGATGGCGTGGCCCCAGAGGTTGCCCGTGATCTGATCGCGGCTGGTCTCGACCCAGAAGCGATAATCCACAAACTCACCGCTAGCCTCATGATGTTCTGGATTGGTGCCGGGGTCCATGTACCAGTGCCCGCAAGGACCGTCGATATTCTCGCGGTGCTCATAGGCCCGGCCGGGAATGCCCAGACCGGTGATACGTCGCAAAGTGCGCAGTCCGTCCAGGCGTTGTTCTACCTGCTGGTAAGCCTCGTCGGTACCCAGGACTGCCGCCCGAAAAGCCAGCCCGCCCATCGAGGTGCCGCTCCAGCAGCAGGAGTCTCCGTAGTTGGAGAAGCAGCCGTTTTCCTCGGTCGCCAGGTGCAGGCCGGATGGCAGGTGTTTGTCCGCCTGTCGGGTGACGTAGGCCTCGCTCTTTTGAAGCAGCCAGCCCGGGTTTGCACTGTCGCCGACTCGAAGGGCGTATGTCTCTTGGGCTGTGTCAGCGCCGTAGGAGGCCTCGATAAGCAGCAAAAGCACCTGCTCGTCGGCTGGGGCCGTGCCGGACAGTTCGCCGCTTGCCGGATCGAGAGACAGCCAGGCCGGAATATCGTCAGAAGTTGGTGGGGGCTGGTTCGGCTCGGCAGCCGCTGCAAAAAAAGTCCGCACGCGCAGGAGGCTCCATGAGTTCGGCGTGCCTCCCACGGCCGAAAACGAGTGCGAGTACGATTGACCTAAAGCGGCCACGGGTAATTCCTCGACCAGCAAGCGCAGGCCATCCGGGTCGCTCACGGTCACCTCGCTGTCTGCAACCCATTGACCGGACCCGGAGGAAGAGCCGGCAGTGATCGTGAAGGCGACTTGCTGCACGGCGATGGGGACGCCATGCAAGCGCCCGTCCGGTTCCAGTTGCAGTCCGAAGGGCAAGCGCCCGGCGGTCACCGCAAACCCGACCTCCCGGCCGGTGCCCGACACTTCGAGCTGGTACAGGTAAGGCGAGCGAACATGGAAAGCCGGCAAGCCGTCAAGAGTAAATGAAATTGAATTTCCCGCCCCGCATCCGCCCAAGCAAGTCGCTGACAGGATTGCGAGCAAAAATATATGCGTATAAACGCGCATCGGTTTTCTCCGATTCTGATACTCGGTTGGGAAAGTAAAAAGGAAGTAAAAAGGGACGTTGGCACATTAAGAACATTAATCCAATAGATCCCGATCTTCATCACCCAGGAAGGTCTTCCGCCGCTCGATCCCCCGCGCTCATACACGATGAAAAAACCTAGGTGCATCCAGTCTCGGTCCTTGTGGTCTATGTGTAACGACAGATCAGCCCAGAATGAGAAGCGCCAGAATAATGTTCTTAATGTACCAACGTCCCCTGTTCTCCTGTTCCTGAAAGCCGCCTTGACACATCAATCGCCGTGATTAGTTTTTCGGCCATGAAACTCTTCATCAAATCAATATTGCGGTTCGGTGCGGTGACTCTTGTTCTTTCCGGCATTGCCCTGCTGCCGCTTCCGGGTTGCCGGGAATCTGCTAGCTTGGATGACAGGCAAGAGGCCGTCTGGCAAAAGCCCGCTGATTCGGATGTTCCCGACGGCTTTTATCTCGTCTTGCGCCAATCGGAGCGGCGGGAAGAATTGCTGCCCGTGAGCAATAACGAACGGATCGTTACTTTCGATCAGACCTATGGCGGATTGGCCCCGGATGAGCCTCCAATGTTTCTCGTGGTCGCGAAGTCCCCCCAGGTTCCAATCTCCTTGTCGAGATCGCCGCAAAGCCTGGAGATCGAGGACGGCAAGAAGGCCGTTGCGCTGGATTTCAGCAAGGAAGCCGCCGGCAAGCTCGAGCGCTTCAGCGCGGACAACATCGGAGGCGCGGTGGCCGTGGTCGTGGGCGGCAAGGTCGCCACCCGCCACAAGATCCGGGTCGCCATCTCGGGCGGAAAGCTGCAGATCTCTTGTTGCGGGGCGGGCGCGTGTGAACAC
>CAZXHT010000166.1:0-6058 GCA_964640665.1 uncultured Myxococcales bacterium | reverse complement strand
GGGCGCACGACAAATCTGTGAGATGACCTCACCCGCCGGTCCCGGTCCCCGCCGCTGACCTGCGTTCCCAGAAGTCCTCGAAGCGGCCGCTGAGCTTGCAGCAGCGGAGCGCGATGATCGCGTCGGCGCCGGCTACGGTCCAATGCATCCCGGCGCGCTTGCAGCGCGTGCCGATAGCGACCTTGCAGCCGGCCTCGACCACGCCGGTAGATGTGCACAAGCCCTGGACGCGGAACTCGGAGTAGCGCATGCGGTGGCGGTTTTGGGTGACGTAGTCCAGGCACTTGCGGGCCTCGTCGTTGGCCTCGGCGTGGACGCCCAGCGCCGCGAGCACGGCGTCGATGTTGCCCTCGTCCATCTCGTCGCGCCGCTGCTTGGCCCACTGCTCGCCCAAGTCACTGCCCGCCCCGTAGATCGCCTTGGCCACGTCCCAGAGGTGGCCCTTGGCGTGGAAGAGGTCGATGATCTGGATGGCCCCCGGAAACTGCTCTTCGGCGAGGTTCCAGATCCACGGGGCGCCGTCGCCCAGAACGACCCGGCGCCCGGCCTGATCGAAGCCGCGCCGTCGCGCTTCGCGGTCCACGCGCCGGGCGAACTCGGACGGGACTTTGTCGGTGTCGCGGCTGGCGGCGCTCTCGATGGCGGCCGAGTAGCTGACTGACCCCGCGTCGCGCACCGGCGTGCCCTCCTCGTCGCGTCCTTCGGCGCTCCAGACCGTGACGAGCTTGACCTCGCGTGTCTTGGACGAGCCATCGGGCTGCTTTCCGGGGCGATCCACCAGCTCCTCCTTGCGCACCGGCACACCCGTCCCATCCATCCCCAGGTACATCGTCGGTGCACTGGGTGGCTCGGGCTCGACTACGGCGCGCTCATCCGCGGAAATCTCTCGGCCCAGCGCCTCGGCGGTGCGCTCAACCTGCTTGGCATCGACCGGTACACCTGCCAGCTCGCCCATCAGCTCGCTGCTCTCGGCAAAGCTCACCATTGCTGCCGACAGGCCCACCATCCGCGTGACCGCCGGCGACAGCGAGGCGTGCTCCATTCCCAGCGCCCGGTCGCGCGGGCAGAACCCGGCCTCGCAGGCTTTGCAGTGGTAGTAGGCGCGCAAGAGCGTCATCTCGCCCAGCGCCGTCTGGAAGGTCTTGGGGCGGCGGCCTGCGTACCGGGCCACCTTTCCACAGGAACATGGAAAGGTGGGCCCCGCGTGGTCAGACGTGTCGGCGTTGAGGCGGCGCTCGACCGCGCGCGCCGCGACCTGGAGCGCCTGACGCCGCGCCGCCGTCTCTATCGCCTCGAAGTCCAGGCCCTGGGCCGCACCCTGGCCTACGAGCGCTTCGATCTCCTGGGCGACTTCCGTCTCGAACGCTTCTTTGAAGCCCCCTTTTTGGCGGTCTCCGGCTCGGAGGCCGCCTCGGGCGCTTCCAGCTGGGAATCGGCCCACTGCTCGCAGGCCTCCCAGTACGCCTCGAGGTGCTTTCGGAACTCTTGGCCGGCCTCGACTTGCTGGCGGAGCAGATCAGCCTTGGCTGCCGGGGCCAGACGCGAGCGCGTCTTGCCGGCAACGGTACGTACCACGCTCGTGTACGGGCCGTGCCGTGAGTCGGGATCGTCGGCACACGCGCACCCGGGCTTGTTGCACTTGACGTAGCGGACCGACAGGGAACCGCGGCGCATGGGTTTGGGCTCGGCCAGACGGCGAGCCAGATCCTGGACAGGGGCGGGAACGTTGGGGTCGGGCATATGGCCTCCTTCCGAGTATGATACTCGAAAGACAAGCACACCGCAACAACCCAAGCGTGCATCTCCACTATCCTGACGTGCGCCCTTCAGCCACTGACTTCTTGACATGCCATCGAGTATAAATCTATACTTGTTTTTCGGGTTGTTATGCGCTGTCCCGTGGGGTAAGCCTAGATGCGTACATTCGAGGTCAAGATACTGGGACAGCGCTACAAGGTACGCAGCGACGAAAAGGAAGAGTATGTCCAGGGCCTGGCGGAGTTCCTCAATGAACAACTGGCCGACGTTCAGAAAAACACCCGGACGGTCGCCACGCACAACCTGGCCATACTCGCGGCCCTGAACATCGCCGACGACCTTTTCAAGCTGAAACAGGATAAATCCAGGCTTGGCAAGGAAGTAAAGGACAGGGTGCGTCACATTCTCAAGCTGATTCGCTCTGGAACGGACGGAGACAGTGCTTGACTTTATCGTAATTTCGAGTAATTACCCCTGCAGGGTGCGTGACGGGCATATAGAAAATAATGAACCAACATTTTTTTCGAAGGGAGCGCCCGCTGTGAGTGGTGAGCAGCCTTGCACGCAAGGAAGCCTGAAGCTCTTACGGCGCACCCACCTGTGGAAGGCGGGTTCATTGCCTTCATTTGCCCTGACGGCCCATGCGGGGGTTTCTTTTTTGGCTGAAGTCCCGTCGTTTGTAAAGACGGGTTGACATAGATTCGGGGTGCGAAAATCGGCCCGACTGGCTTTACAAGACCTGAGTTGTAGGCTTTTTTTACAGGTGGCAAGGATGAAAACCTCGAGATCAACGGACGAACGGCCCGTCCCGAACAATGCCAAGGAGGTCGCCTCTTAAGGGCCGCAGACCGAGGTTCAGCCCGACACCGCCTGTTACGGGCGCCAAGTCCTGAATCGATCCCATGCGCGAGAAGTACATTCTCGCGCGCCAACCCGTTTGTCACAAACGTCGGTATCTAGTCGGCACGCGCACGAACAGCATGCGGGCGCCGGCGTTCACATAGCTTCCGGGCGTCCGAAATGGAGCGCCCGGGGAGGTCATTGAAAATGCCAGAATTGGTCACACTCGTTGTTGTCGGTGTCGTTTGCCTGTTGGCAGGATTCATTGTCAACCACCTGGTGCAAATCCGCCGCTCGCGCTCAAGGCTCAGCAATGCCAAGCTCGACGCCGAGAGGATAGTCGAGGAGGCGAAGAAACAGTCCGAGCTGACGAAGCGCGCTTCGGAGGTGGACGCCAAGGAGATCATCGAACGAAAAAGAAGGGAAATGGACGAAGAGATCAGGGAGCGGCAGAGCTCCCTGCTGGCCCAGGAAAAACGCCTCAATCACCGTGAAGAGAGCCTGGAAAAAAGGGCCGATCTGATCGATCGCCAAGATGCCGAGCACAATCGCAGGGAGAAGGAAGTCGTAAAGAGGGAGCAACAGACCAAAGACCTGCAGTTAAAGTCCGAGCAACTGGTAAATGAATGTCAAGGCCAACTGGAACATATCGCCAACATGACGGCCGAGGAAGCCAAGAAACAGCTTATAGACTCCATGGTCGAAAAGGCGCGCTACGAGGGCGCCAAGCAAATCCGCGAGGTTGAAGAGGAAACCCGCCTGGAGTCCGACAAGCGCGCCAAGAAGATCATCGCCACGGCCATTCAGCGCTACGCGGGAGACTACGTATCCGAGAGGACCGTCTCGGTGGTCCACTTGCCGTCAGACGACATGAAGGGGCGTATAATCGGCCGCGAGGGCAGAAACATCCGCGCGCTGGAGGCGGCTACCGGAATGGACCTGATCATCGACGATACACCGGAATGCGTGATCATCTCGGGCTTCAACCCCGTCAGGCGCGAGGTGGCCCGTCAGAGCCTGGAGAAGCTGATCTCCGACGGACGCATTCACCCGGCGCGTATCGAAGAGGTCGTGGCCAAGTCCGCCGAGGAGATCGAGCAGGTCATCAAGGAGGCTGGTGAACAGGCGACTTTCGAGTTGGGAATCCACGGGATCCACCACGAGCTGGTCATGTACCTCGGCCGCCTGAAATACAGGACCAGCTACAGCCAGAACCAGCTGCAACACTCCATCGAAGCTGGTTTTCTGTGCGGGATCATGGCTTCAGAACTGGGCCTCAACCCCCGGCTGGCCAAACGCGCAGGCCTGTTGCACGACATAGGCAAGGCCATCGACCACGAGGTCGAGGGCTCGCATGCAATGATCGGGGCGGACTTGCTCAAGAAATACAACGAGTCGCCAAAGATCGTCCAAGCCGTGCGCGCCCATCACGAAGAGGTCAAGCCGGAGTCGGTCCTGGACGTGCTGGTCCAGGCCGCAGACGCTTTAAGCGGCGCCCGACCCGGGGCCCGGCGCGAGATGCTCGAAAGCTACGTCAAGCGCCTGGATGATTTAGAGAAGATCTGCAAGTCGTTCAAGGGCGTCGAGAAAGCCTTCGCCATCCAGGCCGGGCGCGAGGTGCGCGTGATGGTCGAAAACAGCAAGGTGTCCGACGAGCTAGCGCTGCTTCTGTCCAAGGACATAGCGGACAAGATAGAAAACGAGTTAACCTATCCCGGACAGATCAAAGTCACGGTCATCAGGGAAACCAGAGCGGTGGAGTATGCCAAGTAGTGAACTTATCAAAATCCTCGTCATGGGCGACATTGTCGGCAAGCCCGGCCGGCGGGCGCTGGCCAAGCGCTTGAGTGCGCTTGTCGAAAAAAGCGGGGCAAATTTTGTTATCGCCAACGGCGAAAACGCCTCGGGCGGCCTGGGCATCACCCCGCAGGTCGCGGACGAGCTTCTGGCCTTGCCCATCGACGTGCTGACCTCGGGCAACCACATCTGGAAGCACAAGGACATCCGCGACTATCTCGATTCGCACGAGCGTCTTTTGAGGCCCGCCAACTATCCCCCGCAGACCCCCGGCCGGGGCGCCGGCGTGTTCGACGCACCCGGCGGCCTGAAGATCGGCGTGCTCAACCTGGAAGGCCAACTCTTCATGAATCCCCTGCCCTGCCCCTTCCGGGAGGCCGATCGCCAACTTGAGGAATTGCGCAGGCAAACACCGATTATCATCGTCGATTTCCACGCCGAGGCAACCAGCGAAAAGAGGTCTTTGGGATTCTATCTCGACGGCCGGGTGACCGCGGTGCTGGGAACACACACACACATCCCGACCGCGGACGCCGAGATCCTGGCCGGGGGCACCGGTTACCTGACCGACCTGGGCATGACCGGCCCGATAGACTCGGTGATCGGGGTGCGCAAGGAACAGGCCATAGCCCGCTTCGTAACCCGCCTGCCCACCAGTCACCAGGTGGCCCGGGACAACGTACAGATCCAGGGAGTAGTGATTACCGCCGATACGTCCAGCGGAAAATGCACCCAGATAACCCGGCACACCTGGCCGGTCGACTGAAGACCGGCCAGGTGCCGAGTAAATCATGTCCTAATTAGAAGTCCTGCAGGAACTCGTCCCAGGTCGTCTGCTGACTCCAGCTGGCCCCTGAGTAGTCGGAATCGATCGACGAACCCTGCGAAGGCAGGTAGATCGACAGGCCATAGGCACCCGAATAGCCGGACTGCGCCTGGTTGTGGGCAATGCTAACATCCAGTTGCGCAGCCAGCGCATTCGCAGCGGCCGCGAGATCCCCGGGCACCCCCGAAATCCCCGCAACCCTGGTTGCGAAGTCCTTCAGGTCTCTGTATGAAGAGTCGGCAAATGACTGAGTGTTACCGCGCGCCGTGTTCACCTGCGAGTAAAAACCGGAATTCGCCATCAAGGCGTCGGCGAAGTTCGATATGGCAGTGTTCAGATCACCCATGCTGTCGAGATCGATTGCCGACAACGTCGAATTGCCCGTCGCCGCGGCGTAGTAGGCATTGACGATACTAATCGCCAGATCGGCCGGCGTGGTGTTTGTCGGGTCGGCGATAAGACCGGGCAGGAACCCGTCGTAGGCCCAGCCGTCGAACGGCTCGGTCTCCTCGGAAGCCACGAAATAGTGCGCGTACGGCGCGCTCGCCTGCGCCACCTCCCACATACCCATCAGGCACTCATCGTGCCCGACGATATCGAGCTTGTCACCCATCGCCGCCGTTATCCCGGCCAACGCCTGCGCGTATTCGCCACCGGCCACCGATATGTTGTTGCCGCTGCCGTAGTCATACGAGAACCCCTTGTAGGGGGCCGGCCGCGGCTTGCTCTTGTCCCAACCGCTGCCGTGATCCCACATAATCAGCGCGTAGTGCCGCGCAGGATAGTTGGTGACCGCCCAGATGCCGAAGTCTCTCAGCGTCTGCCAGTCGCCCATGT
>CAZXHT010000165.1:0-6167 GCA_964640665.1 uncultured Myxococcales bacterium | reverse complement strand
ACATATTCTCGGACGATCCATCGTCCGATCCCGGTACGGGCCTGACCGGCACTGTGGCACTGGCCGGCAACGGGATCGTGCGCGAGTGCGATATTCAACCGATTCCTTTCGCGCTCTCTTTTGGCGGTGTGGTGCAGAACACGAGCGAGAGCATGATTCTCACGCTGAGCAACCAGGGCAACGACACTTGCCGCATCGACGCGGTCGAGATCAGCGAAAACTCTGCCGGCAACGAGTTCTCGATTGTATCGGCGCCGCCCGCGGGCACGACCTTCGAGCCGGGGGACGTGATCATGCCCGAGGTCGAGATTCTGTATTCACCGGATGGTCTGGGCACTGACAGCGGTAAGCTGAAGATCACTTGCAACGACAAGGACGGCGTGGAGATGTTCGTCGACCTGTTCGGCGAGGGCGTCGAGACAGCCGAGTGCGACTTGTCAATCCAGCCGACCTCGCTGCGTTTCGGAACAGTCAAGCTGAACAATACACTCAGCCAGATCCTGACTCTAGTGAACAGCGGCAATGCCCCTTGCAACATCAGTGCCCCGGATTTCATACCCAACTCGTTGTTCCCCTCTGACTTTGCAATAACAGACGGGCCGGTGGCGCCCTTTACCTTGGCCAAGAAAGGTCAGGTCGGCGACCGGCAGGAAATCGAGGTGACCTTCTCTCCCTCCAAGCTCGATTTTCACCTCGGTCGGGTTTGGTTACATACAGACGACGATCCCGACTTCATCGTCGGGCAGGGCACCTGCTTCAATCCGGGGCCGCCGATACAGTACCCGGCCGAGGGCGACGCCTGTATCAACCTGAGCGGAATGTCGGCCGAGTCGGACATAGAAGTGGTGCCGGCCGAGCTGGATTTCGGGGTGGTGACGGTGGGCTGCAACTCGCCCGAGTTGCACGTCAGGGTCTACAATCTGGGCACCATCGCCCTGAACATCACAGACATCTACCTGGAGGATCCGGCCGATTTGAACTTCGAGATCATGGCCGCCCCGGCGCCGCCCTACACGCTCTCGGGCGGCGGCAGCTTCGAGATCCGGCTGCGTTTTCACCCCCAGGACACCAATCCCCATCGCTCAACCCTGTACATCGAATCGGACGCCTCCAATGTCGACCTGCTGGCGGTGCCCCTGTTTGGACGGGGCACTAATGTTTCCGACCAGACCGACGTCTTCCACCAGCCGGACCAGGTCAAGTCGGATGTCCTTTTCGTGATCGATAACTCCGGCTCGATGGGCTGGGTGCAAAGCGCGTTGGCCAGCAACTTCTCGTCCTTCATCAACTGGGCCGAGACGCTCGACGTCGATTTCCATATCGGCGTGATTGCCACCGAGGTGAATGATCCCGAGACGGGAAAGGGCGATCCCCCGCGCGATATAATCCCCGGGGTGCTGATCCAGACCGACCAGAGCCCCAAGATCATCACCAACACCACGCCAGACGTGAGCGGCGCCTTTGATAAGAACGTCAAAATCGGCACCTGCTGCTCTGACGAGCAAGAGGCCGGTTTGCAGGCGGCCTGGATGGCGCTCAGCCCGCCGCTTATCGACGATCCGAGCGCTAACGTCGGCTTCATGCGCGAGGACGCCAAGCTCTACATTATCTGTGTCAGCGACGAACAGGACCAGTCCAAGGGCAACCCCGACTTCTACGTCGATTTCTTCTCGGCCATCAAGGGCTACCGCAACACCGAGATGATGAAGGTCAGCGCCATCGTCATGCCCGATCCCATTCCGTCCGGTTGCGGGGCCGACTCGTCCACGCCCGGCACGCGCTACATCGAGGTGGCCAACCAGACCGGCGGCATCTTCGAGTCGCTGTGCGCCGGGGATTGGGCCGCCGCGCTGGGCAACCTGGGCATCGACGCCTTTGCGGCCATCAGGGAGTTCCCCCTCTCGCGACCGGCCGATCCTGGCACGATCGTGGTGACCCTGAACGACCAGCCGGTTCCCAAGGCCTCCTGCGACGACTGCGACGCCTGTGCCGACGGCTGGGTCTACTATCCCGACACCAACAGCATCTGCTTCGGGGCGGACTACGTGCCTGACAAGGGAGACAAGATCGAGGTTTCCTATACGGCTGTTTGCTTGTAAAGTAAGAGGTATATGTAAGGAGGACAATCCCATGAATACGAAGCGGGCGATACTATTTCTCGGGGCACTGGCGGTTTTCATCGTGGCCGCCAACTGCGAGTGCGACAGCGGCAGCGGGCTGACCACCGCGGCGCCCCTGGCCGACCGGATATTCATAGGCGACAGCGACGCCCCGGCGCCCGACGACCAGTTCTCGCAAACCCCGGAGTCGGGCGAGATCCCGATCGATTTCGAGCTGGTTGACGTGGATACGGTCAAGCACCTTTATCTATTCGTGCACAACGGCGGCATGTCGCCGCTGCAGGTCAGTAAAGTGCTCCTCGATCCCGCCTCCAGTCCCGAGTTCTCGGTGGCCTGTCGTTCGGGCGGGATCTTCGTCGAGTGCCCGTCCTCCGGCGGCTCGCTGGCGGTGGATTCCGGTAAAAGCCTGGTTCTGCAGGTGTCCTATGCACCGGTGGACGTCGGCAAGGACACCGGCAGCTTCACTATCGAGAATAACACTACCGACCACCACCTGCTCAAGGTGACGCTCGCCGGCGAAGGTGTGACGCCCGAGATCAAGGTCTGCATTTCCGACTGCCAGGGAGACCAGGACGGTGCCGGTTGCGTCGCGGCCGCGGTGATTTGCAACGACGAGGTGGCGCCCGACGATCTGCAGATCCCTTTCGGTGAGGTCGACATGCAGACCTCGCTGCGGCGCCGGGTGACAATCTACAACCAGGGCGATCGCCAGCTGCAGATCTCCGGGCTCAATTTCGGCACCGGAGACTTCAACCAGTTCGTGCTAGACAAGAACGGGAACAATCTGCCCGGTATGCTCGATGCGGGTAGCCAGGCGGAGATCTTCGTGGAATACGATCCCGGCACGGGCGGAGAGCACCACAGCAGCCTGCAGATCGACACCAACGACGTCAACGAGCGGCAGATCCTGGTGCTGCTGAGCGGCAAGGCGCTGGCGCCGCGGGTGTGTCCCGATCCCCTGTTCGTCGATTTCGGCAATGTGCCATCCGGTGAGAGCCTGACCAAGAGCTTCAAGATCACCAACTGCGGGTTGCTCGATCTCAACCTGATCAACGTGGCCATGAACGTCGACTCGAGCGCGGACTTTTCGCTGGTCAACGCGCCCGGCTCCATGACGCTCACGCCCGGCCAGGCGATCGACGTCGATGTCAAATACGCGCCCCCCTCGGACGGCTCTGACGCGGGCGGAGTCGACATCTTCTCCGACGATCCGGCCTCCAACCCGACCAACCACCTGACCGGCACGGTGGCCTTGCAGGGAAAGTCGATCCCCCGGGCCTGCGACATTCAGGCCACGCCATTCGCGGTTTCCTTCGGCGGAGTGGTCGTCGGCGGCAGCCAGACAGTCGACCTGATCGTCTCCAACCAGGGCACCGACACCTGTACTCTCAACGACGTCGCCATAACCCGCAACTCGTCAGGCAACGAGTTCACGCTCGACCAAAAGCCAGCGGCCAACACAAACTTCGATCCCGGCGACACGTTGCTTGTCAAGTTGAACTACTCGCCCACAGACATGGGCGCCGATACCGGGACGCTGACCCTCTACGGAAACGACAAGGACGCTAACGAGATCCCGGTCGACCTGAACGGCCAGGGCGTCGATGCCGTCGTTTGCGACCTGAGCATCACCCCCACCAGCCAGAACTACGGTATGGTCAAGGTGAACAACACCCAGACCGCCAAGATCGTCTTGCAAAACCGGGGCCAGGAGGTCTGCACCGTTAACCACCTGGAACTCAAGCAGAGCTTCACAACGCCCGGAGACCTGTCTGTCACCTCGAACCCGCCGGTTCCCTTCACCGTCAACAGGGCGGGACAGCCCGATTCGAAGGTCGACGTTGAAATAACCTTCGCGCCCGGGCACGCGGGTCAGCACAAGAGCTACCTGTGGCTGAGCGCCGACGATCCCGATCTGCAGCTTGGCGGCTGGGACTGCGTGATGAGCAACGGCGGACAGCCAATCGCCCTCGGGCAAGCCTGTATTCCGGTCAAGGGCAGCGCCGACGAGGGGACTATAGCCGCGGTCCCGGCCGAACTCGATTTCGGGGTGGTTACGATCGGCTGCGCCTCGCCCGAACTGCACATCACGATCTATAACCTGGGCGGCATAGCCATAGAAATTGCCGACATCTACCTCGAGACTCCCGGCGGGCCTTTCCAGATCCGCTCGGCTCCCGGTACTCCTCACACGCTCAACGCCGGCGCCTCGGTCGAGATCCGCCTGCGTTACATCCCCGGTGGCAACAACACCGATCGCTCAACTCTGTACATCGAGTCGGACGCCTCGAACACGCAGCTTCTGGCGATACCCTTGTACGGCCGCGGCACCAACATCACCGATCAGACCGACGTCTTTCACCAGCCCGACCAGGTCCGCTCCGACGTCCTGTTCGTGATCGACAACTCGGGTTCGATGAGCGAAGAGCAAAACGCGCTGGCCACCAACTTCGACTCTTTCATCAATCACGCCATCACCCTGAACGTCGATTTTCACATCGGAGTGACATCCACCGAGGTCAACGACCCCGAGACGGGAAAAGGCAGCCCGCCGCGGGACATCTTACCCGGCGTTTTGGTGCAGGCTCCCGGGCGGCCAAAGATCATCACCAACTCGACGCCAAACCTGACCGATGCTTTCCGCGACAACGTCAAGATTGGCACCTGTTGCTCCGACGAGCAGGAGGCCGGCCTGGAGGCCGCCTGGACGGCGCTGAGCCCCGGCTACATCGACGACCCGACGAGAAACGGTGGTTTCCTGCGTGAAGACGCCAAGCTGTACATCATCTGCCTCAGCGACGAGCAGGACCAGTCGGCCGGCGACCCCGATTTCTACGTGGATTTCTTTTCCTCGATCAAGGGCTACCGCAACACCGAGCGCATGGCCGTCAGCGCAATTGTCGGCGACGATCCCAACGGTTGCTCCACCGCCGACAACGGCAGCCGCTACATCGAGGTGGCCAACCAGACCGGCGGCCTGTTCGTCTCCATCTGCACCAGCAACTGGGCCCAGGCGCTGCAGAGCCTGGGGCTGGACGCCTTCGCCGCCATCCGCGAGTTCCCCCTCAGTCGCCCGGCCGATTCGACCTCGATCGACGTGACGGTTAACGGCAACCCGGTTCCCAAGGCGTCTTGCAACGACTGCGACGCCTGTTCCGACGGTTGGGTGTACTATCCCGATACCAACAGCATCTGCTTCGGCGCCAACTACGTGCCCGACATGGGCGACGTGATAGAGGTGAGCTACACGGCCGAGTGCATCACACCTTGACCGAAGGCCCGAAATAGAAAGTCAGAAGCCCATGGGTATCACCGGACTTTGCCGGGAGATACGCCGCTGCAACCTATGCCGGTTGCAGCGGACCAGGACACATGCTCTGTGCGGTGAAGGTGACCGGCGAGCCAGGGTCATGCTGGTCGCCCAGGCTCCGGGGGAGAAGGAAGACGCCGAGGGGGAGATGTTCATCGGTCCCTCGGGAAAAGTACTCGACGAGTTGCTGAAATCGGCCGGGGTTGCAAGGAGCGAGATCTACATGACCAACCTGGTCAAGTGCTTTCTTCCCGGGTATCGCAAGCCCAAACATGACGAGATCAAGACCTGCAGCCGGTACCTGGAGCGGGAGATCGAAATCGTAAACCCTGAGATTATCGCGCCGCTTGGATTTTTCGCCACAAGGCACATCCTGGGCAAGTACGCCGTCGCGATTCCGGCGAAGTCGGAGTTCGGCAGGCTCTACGGCAACCTCATGCTAGTTGGTGAGAAAAAGATATTGCCGCTCAGACATCCGGCCGCGCTGCTATACAAAGAGGACGTTCGCGCCGAGATGACTGTAAACTATCGGAAGCTGAAAGCACTCCTCGCCCACTGCAAGTGGTACCCGGTTTGTCCCATGAAGCACTACTTCGAGATGGGCCGCCTGGATCGCAAGTGGGTCGATCTCTACTGCAAGGGAGACTGGAGATCCTGTATCCGCTACCAGATGGAGGAACGAGGCCAAGCGCATCCGGATTGGATGCTGCCGGACGGAAGCATCGAGGAGCGGCTGG
>CAZXHT010000164.1:0-6172 GCA_964640665.1 uncultured Myxococcales bacterium | reverse complement strand
TCCGCCTTCTCACCCGGTTTTTCGGCCGACTTCTTGTCCGCCTTCTCACCCGGTTTTTCGGCCGACTTCTTGTCCGCCTTCTCACCCGGTTTTTCGGCCGGCTTCTTGTCCGCCTTCTCACCCGGTTTTTCGGCAGGCTTCTCGTCCACCTTCTCTACCGGTTTTTCGCTCTCCACGCCCTGCTTGAGCATCTCTCTCAGCTTTTCCTTGTCCGCCTTCTTTTTGCTGGCCGACTCGCCCTTGGATTTCTCGAGCGCTTTCTTGCGGGCTTCTTCCTTGCGCTTGGCCTGCTCATCTTCCTTTTTCAACTGTGCGGCCATCTGCAGCTTGGCCTTGGCCGCCTGCAGGCGATTGTTTACCGGATCCGATGCCTGCAGGGCATTCCCCTTCTTTGCCTTGTAGCGCTCGTAGTAACCAATCGCATTCTTATAGTCGTGCAAGAATACATAATAGATCTCACCTAACACGTAAATCGCCCGCTCGTCGTCCGGGTGCTTGCTGATGATCTTTTCGAACAACGGAATGGCATCCTTGGCCTTCCCCAAACCATAGACCGCATAAGCGAGGCCATGCAAAGCCTTGGTATTGTCCGCACTCTTCGCAAGCGCTTTTTTGTATGCAGCCACCGCTTTCGGATAATCGCGATACTTATGCGCGATGGCGCCGACATTGATCAAAGCGTCGATGCAGCCGGAGTCGACGGCCAGTGCTTTATTAAACTGGGCCAATGCCTTTCGAGGCTTGCCCATCTGCATGTAGATCATGCCCAGGTTGCTGTAGATACCGGCGTCTTCCTTGACCGACGGATCCTTCTTGCGCTGCTTTTCGAGCATCTTGCCGGCGTTGATGCATAACAGTTCGGCCATCTCGTATTTCTTCTGATCATAGTAAACCAGCGTCATGTTCTTATAGGCCTCGACATTGTTTGGTGCCCGGGCAAGAAGGCTGTGGCCCGTCTTCTCGGCCTCCTTGTACTGTTTGTTCAGCCTGTAAATCATGATCAGATTATTCATGATCAAAGGATCCCGCGGAACCTTTTTCAGAGCCGCCCTGTAATGCTTGATGGCCGCCGGATAATTTTTCTTTTGCTTCAGAAGCACTCCCAGGTTTAGCAGGGCATCGCGATGATCCGGTTTCTTCGCCAACACGTCTGTGAATTCCCGCTCTGCACCGGCAAGGTCACCCTTTTTAAGAAGGATCACGCCCACGTTGTAGTGTGCATCGACAAGCTTGGGACCGTCGGACGCCTTGGCAAGCGCCTTTTGGAATAGATCCAGAGCCTGTTCGATCTGGTTGTGCTTCACGGCGTCTACGGCCTGGTTATAGATCTCCTCGGGCTGAATGACGCGAACCACTTTCATGGTTTTCTGAGGCTTGACGACTTCCTTCTGGGGACATCCGCTTCCCAACACCAGCAGGCAGCCGACTGTCAACAGCGTCAATTTTCTGAGCATGGCATTCTTTCCTAGCATCGATCTCGCCCTCCGGGTCATGACGAAGGCTGCGAGGCAGCCCCTTCAGGACCCACTACCGGTGTCTGCAGTGGCTCTGGCGGCGGTGGTACTTTCATTTTTTCGAGCTTGCATCCGGGCTGGTAAATATACTCGGTGGATACCAGTTCCGCGTTGTATGGCTCGGGATAACTGCTTGGCTGATAGATTTTCAGTTGTTCCTCGGCCTTGAGCGTCCATTCGTTGTAAATCCCCTTGGTACTCGACACCTCAACTGCCTTGCGATAGAAAACCATCGCCTTCTCCTCGAGCGGCAAGGCTTGATTCTGCAACTCCTGTACGTAGATATCCTGCTGGTCGGGAGTCAAGCCGGACGGGACAGGCGCATCGTACATGGACTGACTGAGGTTCTGGCTGAGTTGGCCGATGCGGACCAGGCCCGCTATTGACCAGTCGGGATCCTTGAAACCAACAACCTCCTCGAACTTCTTTTCCAGCTTCGGCCTGATGTCAATCTTCGTAAACAAGTTGCGCTTCAGCGTCCTCGGGGGCAGCACTAACTTGATGTCGATGTAGTCTCTGAACTCCGCCTCGAGTTGCAAGAAGCGTGCGTGCGCCACGGCCGTCCTGGACTCGGCGCTGCGGGTATCCTCGGACAGTTTGTTGTAGCCCTCGATGATGCCGTCTAGGAGCTTGTCGGATTCTTTCTTCTTGTCGAGTTTTCTCAAGGCCATGGCATGCTTGTAGTTTACGGCCAGCATGCGGCCCGGGGTCGATCTGTCGACGTATTTCTCGGGATAGGCCTGGTATACGCGATCGGCCTTGCGCCACTGCCCGCGTCGTTCGTAGATTTCCCCGATCTTGTAGAAAATGTCGGGAACGTCCTTGGCCTCAGGGAAGTTCTTGATATACTTTACGTAGTTGGCAACGGCACGATCGAACTGGCCCATGCTCTCGCGTAGCAGGCCGGCGTTGTACAGCGCGTCTCTGGCCTCTTTATCGGTAATCAGAATCTTCTGGACCTTGGCGTCGGCCTTCTTCTTGCCCCTGGCCTTTCTTCGGCTTCTGGTTCTCCTTTTCTTGCTTTTCTTGCTTTTCTTGCCCTTCTTGCCCTGCTGCTCGAGATATCGATCGAAAAACATCTCGTTGTAGTTGGCAGCCCGAGCGAAATCGGCTACCCGGGTATGAAAGTCGGCCAAGTACTCTATCGTTTGGTTGAAGCGATCGCTCTTGGTATACTGCTTCAACAAGCGCCGGCCGGCCTTAATAGCCAAGTCGAGCTGGCTTGCCTCATTGAAGATCACTATGGCGGCGTACAGCGCCCTGTGAGCATACCGGCTCTTGGGATAATTGTTTACGAACTTCTCGAAGCCCTTGGCTGCATCAAGCGGTTTCTTCTCGCGCAATGCCAGCACCACGTTGTAGCCCGACTCTTCCACCAGGCTCTGGATCTCGGGACCGAACTTCTCACGCTTGGCCGCCTTCGAACTCATCAAGACAGCGTTCTTCTGGAAGGTCTTTGCCCAGCGGTTGATTTCCTTCCAGTGCGAGGTTCTTACATCTTCTTTCTCGTCCTTGTTGGTCGCCTTGACGTACATCGTGTTGAGCGACAGCCTTACCGCCCGGAGGGCGAACTTGTTCTTCGGGTAGCGCTCGATGATCTCGCCGAAGCGGCGGGCCATTTCCTTATAGTGGTGGTACTTGTAGAAGAAGAAAGAACTCTTGAAACGAATCGGCAAATACATGTCGTGCTTAGGAGCCACCTTGGCAAAGCTGTCCGCCGCGCCGAGGAACTTCTTTTCGAAAAACGGAATTTCCTTCTTCTCCATCTCCTCTTTCTTGAGTTGCCCCTTGGCAATGAAGACCATCTTCTCTTCCTTGATGGTGCGGGCCTCCTCCTTGCCCAGCTTGCCTCTGCCCTTCTTGGGCTGCCACTTGCGGCAGTCGATGCTGTTCTTGTCCCTTAGTGCAATACACTTGTCCCAGCTCAGGACGGCGTTGTAGGCAGCTTCCTGGCTGAAGGCCCCCTTGGAATCCTTCTCGACCACCTTGGTATACTGTTGAGCAGCGCCGTAGAAATCACCCATCTTGTAAAGGATGTCCGAGTAATACCACCTTAGCTTGTAGGCATACTCGGAGTTCGGAAACGTGTCCATGTACTTGGCATAGATGACTCGGGCCAAGTTGTAAGTATCCCAACGTTTGGTTTCCTGAGCCTCCTTGTGATAGCTGGTGACCAAATCCCTCAGCGAGGCCTCGACCAGCGAATTGGCCTTCTTGATGGCCATCTTGTTGCTCTTGTTCACTTCGGCCCAGCGCGTGCCCGGCTTGTACTGGTCTATCAGGCGATTGACCTCTTGCCTGACCTTGTCACGCAAGTTCATCTTGCGGTAGGCCAGGACTATCGAGTTGTGGAAGGATGGACAGTCGGGATCGCTTGGGTATTCGTTCAACAGCCGGCGGAAAGCCTTGACCGTCATCTCGGCTTTACCCTGTTTCTCGTAGGTGCGGGCCAGCTTGCGCATGTACTCTTTCGTGCGTTGCTTGCCGACCTGTGACAGGTAGTATTCTTCGGCCACGTCCAAGGCATCGACCTGGCTGAAGGCCAGTATCAGATCCTGCAAACCCTCGCGCTTGAGCTGAATCTTGTTTTTGTCGGCCGCACCGCCGCGGGCGGCTTCCTGCGTAGCCTGCTCAACCACCTCTTTGAACTTCTTAATCGAGTTGTCGTAGTCGCCAAGGTTGTAGTCGCACCAGGCCAGCTTATAAAGCGCGAACGTGTACACCTTTGATGTCTTGAACTGCAGCGCCTTCTCGTAGGCCTTCTTGGCGTTGAAGACGTCGTTGGAGTTGAAGAAATGCTCGCCCATCGCCAGGTAAGCATCCGGTACGAAGCGGCTTTCTGGATGACCCTTGATCAGGTCCCAGTACATCTTGACGCCTTCCGACTTGTTTCCGCTCTCGTACAAGTTGTAACCCATGGTGAACAATACTTCGTCGCGCCGATGGTAGTTCTTGTAGCGACCGAGGATGATGCGATACACGTCCATGGCCTGCTTGGTGTAGACTTGACTCTTGCGGTTGTCGATCTTGGGCTCGGCGGCGTCAGGATTTTTCTCCAGTTCCTTTTGCCACTTGTTGATCCTGTTGTCGTACTCCTGCATTTCGGTGTAGTAGATTGCGCGTGCCTTCTCGTAGTAACGCTCGGCCAGCCTGAAGAGCAGGTCGGCTTTAGTCGGCCCCTCGGAAGTGGTGCGAATGATGTCTCGCAGTTGCTTGATTTCCTCATCGAGCAACTTCTCTTCCAGCGTGGCACCGGCGGCCTTCTTCTCCTCGACCATGGGCAGCTTGATCTTGGCCGGCCCGGTAGGTATTTTCTCTTCTTCTTCGACCACCTTGGTTTTTTTCTTCTCCTTCTCGGGCTGGATGGTCATTTTGCGGGTCCGGCCCTTCTTGCGGCGCTTTCTCTTGCGTGATTTCTTTTTCCTGCGAGTGCGCTTTTTGCGTTTCTTGGTTTTGGCGATCAGCACACCGTTTTCTGTTTGCGCAGCGACGGGAAATCCGCCCGAAAACGCAAATATAAAAGCCAGTACGAATACCCAGAAAGATCTGAGACAGAAGCTCCGCATCGATTGCCTCCGGTTATCTTGCACTCCAGTTACATACCCGTGCCGCTACTTTGCGGGGCACGCGCGGCGAACCGTGTAAATGTAAAATCCCAACTCGTCCTTCCAATACTCTTCCTTGAAGGGCCAGTAATTATATGTCTCGTCGGTCACCATGGGGCGCGGCGCAAGCTTGCCACGCACTTCGGCCTTGATGGACAGGCCGGCCTTCAAAAGAAGCCTTTCGTGACTGGTAATCTCCAGCTTGACCATCTTGGCATGGCCCAAGAAGCCCAGAATCGTCTGGTACCTGTTTAACAGGTTGGCCTTCACGAAACCACCGGCTGTCCTGACCAACAAGTTGCGCTGGACAGTCACTACACCGGCCAATTCCTCGCGCAAGCGTGTGCCCTTCCACTCACCGATCTGTTCGATTGCCTTGGCCTCCGCTTCGAGGGAACGTAAAAAGTGCCTGAAGTTCTCTACCCGGGGGCTGGTCAAGATGGACAAACGCACGAGTTCGGGCACCTTGGCCATGGGATCCGCCTTGTCCAACTTGTCCAAAAGCAATAGCGAGGCGAACTTTTCGTTGGGCAGGCCGACATCGAGCAGGCCCTTTAGCGTCGGCAGCATACTCTCATAGCGCTGGTTGAAAAAGTTCAAAGCGGCCGTGGCCTCCTCGTAAAGGCAAACGTGAAAATAGATTGTCGCCTTGAGTATCCACGATTCGGGCGCGAAGAGGCTATGGTATCGTGGCGAGTGCAGCGTATGAAGAGCCCCCAGCGCCCTGCCGTACTCCTCGCGCATGAAGTAGGCCCAGCCCATCTCAAACAAGGCATCGGCCCAGTCCTGGCTGAACTTCGGAATGCGCGAATAGTACATGACTGCCTTGGCGTAATCGCCCTTACCGTAATATGCCCGCGCCAGGTTCAACGTGCAAAGCTGCCACAGGCGGACGATGTTGTCGTAGGAGGCGATGGCTTTCATGGCCTTGGCTTCTTCGCGGCCGCTGAGATTTACGATTTGCTCAAACAACTTGATGGCCTGGTTGTACTCGGCCTGGGTACGGGCCTCGTCACGGGCCAGGTTGTAACGCACGCCCAGTCGAATGTGGAT
>CAZXHT010000163.1:5433-6662 GCA_964640665.1 uncultured Myxococcales bacterium | reverse complement strand
ATCTTGTCGCTCTGACCTATTCTGATCCGACCCAGCGCCATGGCGAGCATCACAATCAGGCCAATCAATCACGGGGTATGGCTACTTTCTTGACATGACACAAAGCTCCTCGAAGTCGACACCAAGGCGCCTCAAGGGCTTGTTGGTCATGATCGCCCCCGATTTTAGTTCCTTTAGAACCACCGGTAAAATACCGCCACCAGGCGGTCTCTCGCCAATGAACACAGTGCATTCATGGCTACCGTCACGATGAGGGAGAACGTCATTCGTTGCCCAATATGACTTCTGTCCCTCGGCGTTAATTACACGCGCTGCGCATACCAACCTTGCTGAGCCCGCATGCTCTGAGTTTTTCAATTCTACCTGTACTTGATTGGGCCTTCCTTTCCGAGGAGTCCCATACTGCAGGGCAACTACCGGTATGATGCATGAAGCCGAACGCGGCATGCATCTGATCTCCAAATTACGGTATTCCCCTTCAACATTGGCGAGCTCAGATCTCACGTCGCCCAACTCCAACTCAAGCTCGCTCGATTCACTTACAACCTTGTCTTTTCTCCCTCGTATTCGTTTGTTTTCCTTCTCGCATGCTTGCACCTGAGCCTGTGCCAGTTTGACCTGCGCCTGTGCCAGTTTGACCTGCGCGTTCCACAGGAAAGCAAGAACACCAGCAACAGCGACAAAGACCGGAACTAAAACGCCTAGCAGAATTTTATGAGCCGTGATGAATTCCCAAAGAGTCGGTCCGCTGTTTTTCTTGCCGTCTTTGTCAGGCGATTCCATTATGTATCCTCTGAAGTTTTCTCAGGAAAACCACCGCCTACGCCTTGCTGCAATGAGCATCAACCCCGCAAACAAGAAAACGAATGCGGAATCGGAAGAGTCACCGCCAACTCTACAGCCGCACCCTCCACCTGCAGGGAAGCCTGTCCCGCCGTCTCTACCATCAGAATCCGGGACACACTCGCCGGTAACACAAACGCCGTCTGTACAAGGAGTTCCATCAGCCTCAGCAGGGTAGGTGCAGGTGCCGTCGCCGTTGCAGGTCGCCCCCGCGGCGGTCTCGCACGCGCCCGGGTTGGTGCAGATGTACGCGGTCCCGTCGCAGGACTTGTCAGCCTGGCACTGGTCCGTGTACGTGCAGACATCCCCGTCGTCACACGACGCGCCAACGTCAGCAGGGTAGGTGCAGGTGCCGTCGCCGTTGCAGGTCGCCCCCGCGGCGGTCT
>CAZXHT010000163.1:0-5333 GCA_964640665.1 uncultured Myxococcales bacterium | reverse complement strand
CGCACGCGCCCGGGACTGGTGCAGGTGTACGGTGTACCAACACATCCAACTCCCCCACTGCACGTGTCCATGTGCGTGCACTGGTCTGCGTCGTCACAGGAGTTTCCAGTCGATGGACCGCAGATCCCGTCAGTCTCGCCTCCGGCGGACTGGCTGCAGGCTTGACAATCGGTTGTAACGCCACTCCCGCACTCATTATTGCAACAGACATCATCCACACAATGACCAGACTCGCACTCCAGCCCTGAAATACAGTACGACCCGTTAGGGCCAAGGTCCAGATCGGATACCACAACGAACACGCTTGTATCAGCGATAAGTTCTTCTTCGAATGTGCTGTATGATACGGCAAGACGGTTCCCTGGCATTGTAGCACATCGGGGTTCGTAGTTCTCTGTAGGTGAAACCGAAAGTGTAATTGGCACCTGATCGAGTTCGCGAACGGCAAAGTTCTCGAACTTGTACCTTTTCAGAAAAATGGAACGGTCACTGCTGCTTTCATCGTCGTAGACGACACACCACACATTTCCCAAGACACAGATGTCGAGTCCATCGCGCCAGTTGGGGGAAGAACGGCCAAGTGGGGTCCCACTGGTGATCACGCCACCGTCTAGGTCTGTAGCAACGATGTCGTTTGATCCGCGAACGCCGAGGCAGTACGACGTGGAACAGGCGATCGCGTCCAGTTCGTTTGCGATTTCCGAACCGACGGTTCCGTCGGTTTCTATCCGGTTATACTCTCCGCCGCCAGCCACATGAAACGAGGAGTTGTCGACACCGATGTGAGGCAGAGCCCCATACGGAACCGATCGGATGAAGAAACCGCCAGAGTCGAGGACGGTTCCATCAGGTAAAACGCGTGCTCCATATAAGGCGGAGGACTCTTTCCACACGACGAGGTAGTACCCGGCAGTGAAGGCGATTTCGGGATCTGAGCGATCGGCGGACGTCGCAAGAAGAGGCGATGAGTCAGGCGCTAGCAGAGGGTCGAAATCGGCACCTGAACGTAGGGACCGTAGTAGAGTGCCGTCAATAGATGTCCAGACGAACAGGAAGTCGGTTCCGTCCGAAGCGACTCGTACCGGGTATCCGCGAGTCGTGTCCTCAGTGCCAAGGTAGGCACCCAGGGACTGGTAGGCCGGGGCTGCGAAAGTTCCATCGAAGTTCAGCAGGTTGCCAAGGACATTCGGGCCTTGAATTCTATCATTGTGCCAACCAACCGCAATGTTCTGTGTCGAGGAGGCGATACTGGGGCCGAACTGGGGATCTTTTCCGAACGCAAAAATGTGCCCCGCACCAACTGTTCCATCTGCGAAGACCAGTCTCGCATAAGAAAAGTACTCATCCCAGTTTTGATGCCAAGCCACCAGCCAGTCACCTAATCCCGAGCCTGTCACGGCAACCGTGGGGTTTGCTTCGGGTGGAGGCGATATCTCAAAATAGGACAGATCGAGCGGAGTGCCGTTACCATCCGAGCGAAGTCCGTTCAGCGCGAAGTCCAGGCTGATCGGCGTGTCCCCGCCGGCCCACGCAAACAGAAGATTGCCGGACGCACTCTGGCCCAGACCAGGATAGCCAAGTAGGCCCTCTCGGGTACCGACGAGGACATCTATACCCACTGCCCCTTGCCCGTCGATGTGAGCGAGTCTAAAGTCAAATACGTCGAGGTAACCAACCGAAACGTGAGAGGAACCAGAAACGGCCAGGGGAGAGAACCCAGGAAAGCTGAAGCTACCTTCGACAGAAGGGGAGGAGCCGGACCAGTCAATGGCCGCGCCCGACAAGGCGCCAGAATCGAGCTCCCAGACGGCGACGACGACCGGACTGGCACTCAATGAGGCAACACTGGATAAGATGAAGTTACCCCCGGAAATTGCAGGTTCGAAGGGCGGCTGGTCCAGAACTTGCCCGTCGAAGTCTAGGCGAACGATGCGGGGCTGTCGATCCGAAAGCGAATACTCTTCAGAAAAGGCGACGACATATCCAGAGCCGGAGTCAGAGTATCCATTCCATGTTAGACTGTAACCAAACTCATCTCTTGTGCTGTTTGTTAAGCGAAGAGGCGGATTGTCGAGGACCGTCCAGGCGTCGAGGTCCACCCTTGCCGCATAGACCTCGCTGTTCCCGCCGCGTTCATCCAGCCAGACAACCAGGGCTTGGTTATCATACCCGCCTCCTGCTTTTTCCCGCCGACCGACGGCAAAATAGCAGCCAGACTTGGACGATGGACCATCGGCCACGAGCAAACGGGAGCCGGTAACCGACCCATCATCGTTCAGACGAATTATCGAAATGCGGTCACGGTGGATCCAGGTAGCATAGATCGAGCCGAATCCTTCCGCAATCCAGTGATCACCGTACGGTTTCGAGGGATAGTTCCAGCGAAGCGATGAGACCACATGCTCTGAGGAGACAGAAACAGCCAACGAGGGGGTTGGAAGGCTAGTCAGTGTGAGAAGCGCAAGTAGCAGTGAAGAAAGGAGACCCTGACAACCACGGCAGTGGAGAGCACGAGCCCAGAAACCCAATTGTCTGATACAGTGCATGATCACTCCCCGCAGATACCTTGCCGTTTACCGCCAAGAACCGAAAATGACAACTAGTAAGAGTATACCCGAAGGCTGAAAAAAAAAGATAATAATAAGCCTGGAGCGCGAATCCGGGGTCGCCCATTAGACCGAAGTTCCCTATAAAAACGAGTGCAAAACACCTTTGATTTTATCATGTTCGTGTATCATCGTACTGCGCCTTTCTGTCTACAGTGATATCTGCTACAGCTAATCTCCTGCAGGTAGATTCAACATGGTTGGACGTTTCAGGACGGCTTGAGTTTCACGAAAATGAACACTGACAGCACAAAAAAGTTACAGCGCAAACGAGCCAAACAGTTGCGCAAAGATATGACCGATGCCGAGAGGTATTTATGGGCACGGGTACGCAGAAGGCAAATCCAAGGTTTCAAATTCCGCAGACAACAGCCGCTGGGTCCGCGGCGCCGGTACGGCGCCGTAGTTGACTTTGTGTGCCTGGAAAAAAAGCTGGTGGTGGAGCTTGACGGCGGTCAGCACACCGAAAGCCAAGCATACGACGCCCAACGAACCAACTGGCTCCATGCGCAGGGCTTTTGTGTGTTGCGCCTCTGGAACCACCAGGTGCTGACCGAGACCGAGGCTGCGATCCAGGCCATTGCCAACGCACTGCCCCCCCCCCGCCCCGCCTGCGGCGGGTCGACCTCCCCCGCGACGGGGGGAGGTGATATAGGCTCCCCGTATATCAGGTGAAAAACCAAGTCGGTCACCAGAATCCAATCTTGGGGTATTTTTCCCTGAAAAACCTTAAAAATTGGCTTCCGGCGCATTTGTACGCCCAATGTTCTGGGGTATCGTTCTCCACGTTCCTCGCGCTAGGTCATATACAATGCGGTCTTGCTGACAGCGCGGAATGCTCCGGCCTGATTTCGGTTGACCGGGCCACTTCTTTTGGCCTACCATCTACGACCAATTTCAATGAAACCGAAGGGAGGAATCATGATGCGCAAGTTTACATTCGGAATGGTGGTCGGCCTGTTGGGAATCAGCCTGCTTGCCGGGTGCTCCAAGAAGGCCGAGGTTCCCGCTGGCATGTCGGCCATCCCGGCCGACGCCGACATCGTCGGTACCCTGGATGCCAAGGCCGTGGTGGCCTATGCCAAGCGGGCCCTGCCTAAGCTGGTGCCGGCCGAGATGAAGGCCCAGGTGCCCTCGATACAGCAGATGACCGAGCAAGTTTTAATGATGGCGGGAGTTGATCTGAACAAGCTCGACAAGATCACCTTCGTCGGTTACGCCGGCTCCAAGGATAAAATGGCATTCATCGTCGACGGAATCGACTTGGCCAGTCTGAAGGGCAAGAAGACCGGCGACTACAACGGGACGGCTCTTTACGCCATTCCGAATGCCATCCATTACGCCGCTTTAAAGGGCAAGGGCATCGCCGGGGCGCCCAACGAGGAGATGCTTAAAAAGCTGATCGATGTCAACAGCGGCAAGGCCAAGAGCCTGGCCGATAGTGAACGCGGTAAACTCCTAAGCCAGCTCGCCGGCGTGGAGACCGACCTGGATCAGTTGCGCGTCTACGTCCTGACCGGCGAATTTCCCGGCATGCCGCCTACCCCGATGAAGATGAACGGCGGCGGTTTCTTCATGCACCTCGACAAGGGCCTGGCCGGCACGGTGGTCAGCGACAAGGACGGCGCTGCCGATCTCAAGGGCAAGCTGGACATGGGCCTGATGGGCGTCAAGATGGCCATGTCCATGCCGGAAGGCGGGGCGGGGTTGCCTATCAAGCTCGATAAAGACACCAAGGGCGTGATCACCAATTTGCTCAACAAGATAACTACAGACCAGTCGGGTGCAAACGTCTCCGTCAGTTATCATGGCGATCTCAAGCCGCTGATCGAAAAGGCGGTGGCCGTCGGCATAAAGCAGATGAAAGCCGAGTCCGCCCCGCCGACCGCCATTCCCGCGCCGCCCGCTCCGCCCGCGCCGGTCAAGGTCGTTCCTGCTCCGCCCGCGCCGGTCAAGGTCGTTCCTGCTCCGCCCGCGCCGGTCAAGGCCGTCAAGTAGCTTCCTCGACTGCCGTTCCCGCGGCGGCTCGCGCCGCGAAGGAGAGCACTCATGCGCAGACTCGCTATGATCGGGCTTGTCGCCATGCTGCTGGTGCGCTGTGTGCCCCCGGCCCTGATCCCGGCGAGGCCGCATGTCTCGGATCTGGCTAAAGCCAGGGCGGCCGCTCACCGTGAACGCGGCGCCCGCTTGCTTGTCGAAAAGGGACAAGTGCAAGAGGCCGCCGATGAATTCAACCTGGCACTCGAGACAGATTCCGGCGATGTGACCTGCCGATTTTGGGCCGGGTGGACGGCCGGTCTGCTCGGGGACGAGGATCGGGCCTTCGAACACATGCTGCGGGCCGCTAATTCGGGCAAGCCCCTGTCGGAGTTGGCCATCTGGATGGCCTATCGTCTCTTCAGCACCCAACGACAGGGCGAACGGCTGGCCGCGGTGCTGAATGGCCTTATCGAAAGAAAACAGACCCCGCCGACTGTTCGTTCGCGCGCGCTTTACTTCCTGGGTCACAGCCTGCGCTTCCTCGGGCGCGGCGAGCGTGGTGCGGCTGCGTTCGCCAGGCTTGGTTACCTGAAAGACTGGATGCTGGTCGGCCCTTTCAATAACGATCAGAACGCGGGCTTCGATACCGTCTACCCGCCGGAGAAGGGGTTTCATGACTACCGGCAGAAATATAAGGGCAAACTGAACCAAGTGGGCTTCCGCCGGGTTACCCATTTCGACTTCGAC
>CAZXHT010000162.1:0-6675 GCA_964640665.1 uncultured Myxococcales bacterium | reverse complement strand
ACCTGCCAGAAGTTGAATCCAAGATCGATGCGCACATCGAGCGTATCGCCGCTGACGATTTTCTCGACCAGGCCGACGTAGGTATGCATCCCCGCACCATTGCGAACCAGGTACCGCACAAACCGCGGTCCCGGTCTCAAAAGCCCGTCGGTAGTCTTGGCTCCGGCACCGCCGGCATTTCTGGCGTACAGTCCGACGCGAACGGCGCGTTTGACTTCATTGCGCGACCAGCCCTTTTCGACGGCAAGCCCGATGTAGAAAAGCCGCTCGTCTCTGTCTTTTATAGGCAAGAGTGCAACATGAGATCCCCAGGCAAGGCGAGCCGCGTCGGGTTTTTGGGGCAAGCCGGCCGGGTAGGCGCGGTAGAACCGGAGCGAGTGGTAGAGCAGCGAGGCACTCACGCCGAGTTCGCCGGCCAGTTTGGAAATAAAAGCGATAGTATTCCTATTTTCGCCCAACGCTCGCACGCGAGAAAGCCGCTGTCCGACTTTCCAGTAGGTGCGGTTGACGATCTCGCTGACCGACCGTCCGGCTTGCAACACCATTGCGAAACAGGTACCGCAACCCCCACACTACGGGGGCCGCTGAGAAACGCGGAAACCGCGGCCTGCCTTTTTCCAACAAGGCCGCGATTTCGTCCCGCAGGCTACGGTACTCTAGCTGGATTGTCGTGGATGACGTCACAAGAGGCAGAATAGCGTATTGCAGAGTTCATCGACAAGTTATTAACCCAGTCATCCCGGCAAGTTTCTAGCCGGG
The DNA here is from genome assembly GCA_964640665.1 of uncultured Myxococcales bacterium. GTDB lineage: Bacteria > Myxococcota > B64-G9 > B64-G9 > B64-G9 > DATKYQ01. Next base: position 5,916 of record CAZXHT010000162.1, on the reverse strand, counting down.
ATCCATTCGCAGCCCGTTCGATGGGCTTTGATGCATTCGCATGATCGCATGAAGGGACTGAATTTGAATGAGAGGCAGGTCAAAGCCGTTCAGTTTATCAAATCAAACCTTCGTATCACGAATACAGAATACCAGAAGCTGACCAGTGTGTCGCGCGCGACTACAAAACGGGATCTCGATGAAATGGTGAAACTGGGACTTTTCAAACTCGAAGGAGCCGGCCGATCTGCCCACTACCGACTCACCAGAAATCGGCTCAAGAATGGCTCAAACGGCTCACTCGACCGTAAAACCGGAAATGGCTCATAAACGGCTCAAATGGCTCACTCACCAGGCATCAGGCGGAGGAAGGGAACAATGACAACAAGCATCACCAGCACTACGACCACGATCTAAACGTCGATGTTGTTGATCACCATGGTGACCGTCATGACGGACAATGCATTACGACGCGCGTTTTTAGGAACATCTGAAAAATACAAAGACGAGCTAAAAAGAAAGCGCATAACAATTCACTAAAGCCGACCGCGTACCGCGGCGGCTTAGTTCCACTGTTAGGCTTACGGGTATCTCGGCCCGAAGGTAGGTGGCGTATGCAACCACGTAGCAAACAGATGACTGAACAGCACGTCATCGACGGGGAGGCACAGGACCTTCTCCGCAGCATCTTGCCAAAACACTGGGTTCTGCGCGACTATCGACCCGATTACGGCTTAGACTTCGCACTGGAAGTCTTTCGTGAGATTCCGGCAGATGACGGACAGGGGCCAGGATGCCGCTTCGAGACACTCGGCGAGCACGTCTTTCTACAGCTAAAGGGGGCACGGAAGGCAGATCGTCGCTCTCTCAAGGTCTACTCACAAGGGAACGTGGAGAAGATAGTCTACCAAGAAAACCGCGAGGATCTCGTTGGTGAGATCGAGACTCTTCCCTTCTCGATTGAGACCTCTGAATTAGTCACGGTCCAGCGCATGAGTGCTTCGCTTCCAGTATTGCTGATCCGAGCAGACCTTGAGACAGGGAAGTGTTACTTTGTCTGCCTCAACGACTACATCGACAAGATACTCATCCCACGGCACGGCGATTACACCAAGAAGGCGTCGCGCACAATTCATGTCCCTGCCTCGAACGATCTGGCACAACCGCAAATCGGCATAGCCGCTCTCCGCTGGTATGCCAAGCGAGCCAAACTATTCGCTGGCTTCCAGAAGTTCGTCTATCAACAGGCGGAACTGTCATATGCTGCGGATCGGGGAGAACTGATGAAACTTGCAAGACACTTCGCGTCGATTCTCGTGAAATACGATTTCTGGGATGACACCCCTATGTGGTCGATAATACCTTATTATGGCGCAGCCTTGAAGCGTTTTGTGGCGGAGGGCTCCCCAAGATTAACCCGGGTCAACGAAGAGGCAGTGGATCAGGCATCGTATGGGAGTGAGGAAGCGCGGAAGAAAATCATGACTTACCTTGCCAAACAAGAGATTCCGGAACTATGGCGCTGCCTTGCGATTCTGCCTCGAAACTACGAGGCGGTCTGCCGCGAGTGGTTCCTCCCAACTTCCCTGGGCTATCTGGCGTCGTATCAGCTCACAGAAGCAAGAGCACCAGGCACTGCACCTGACCTCGGCGGTATGCAGCGTTTTCTGGGTTCAAGCTCCCTCAGATGTCGCGGAACAAGAACAAGGTGCCATTGACCTCGGAGAACAGAGAAGTCCTCTATTTATCAAAATGTTGCGGATCGGTTGGCAACTTTTTAGCGGGCCGCGGGCACCTTGCGCGAATGAAGAAGGCGGTCAGGAAATGAATGAACAACTCGTACCGGCGCACGATGTGTGCCCGAATATGGCAAACGAGTCAAAATGAACCAAAATTCAAAAATATACGTAGCCGGCCACCGCGGCCTTGTGGGCTCGGCGATCATGCGCCGCCTGCAATCCGCTGGGCACCATTGCAAACCGATGGCCGCGCTGATTCGCAAGTTCCACGAGGCGCAGGAGCGTGGCGACCCCACTGTCACTGTATGGGGCACGGGCAGCCCGCGCAGGGAGTTTCTGTACGTGGACGACATGGCCCCGCAAAATGCGCGGGACAAGCTTAATCAAGGGTAGCGCAACAGCGATACATGTCGCTGAAATAATTTCAAACTCCGAGTCAACAAGAGGGCTTGCAGCCGCACTGGTTTTCCTGATGGATCATTTCGAAGCCGACCCGAAGAACCCCGACGACGTATTCGTGAACGTGGGTGTCGGCGAGGACTTGAGCATCAAGGAGCTGGCCGAGTTGATAGGTGAAGTGGTCGGCTACAAGGGCAAGATAAAATGGGACAGCTCGATGCCCGACGGCACCCCGCAAAAGCTGCTCGATGTCAGCCGGATGACGAAAATGGGTTGGAAGGCGAAAACGCCGCTGAAAGAAGGCGTGCATGCCGCCTACAATTGGTACCTGGAAAACGCGTAGCACGCAGCACACAGCACTCTGCACGCAGCACGCCGCAATAAAAAGAAAGGCTTGAAAAAACAATGTCAGGAAGACCAAAGGAACTTATTCCTGAAAAGCGAATATTAAGAACTATCATGGTCATTCGTGGCGAGAAGGTCATTTTGGATTCCGATCTTGCTGAGCTATATAGTGTTGAAACGAGACGCCTCAACGAACAAGTCCGGAGAAACATTGATAAATTTCCGGAAGATTTCATGTTCCAATTGACCAAAAAGGAGTTCGAATACTTGAAATCGCAAATTGCGACATCAAGTTCCGGCTGGGGCGGTCGGCGTAAACTGCCTTTGGTTTTTACGGAGCATGGCGCCTTGCTGTGCAATCCGAAGTGTATGGCACCATGGGTGGAGCAGTAAATGGCACTGATTCGCAGAGCATGTTACAATTGTGCATATTTTTCCTGAAAGGAAAGGCTGATGAGCACGGAAGCCGACAACCTGGATCATTTGTTGAGTCAGCTGCCGGCGCACATCCGCGGGCAGGTAAAGGACTTCGTGGAGTTTCTGCTGTCGAGGAAGAAACCTTCCAAAGGCACCGGGCTCAAGCAGGACTGGGCCGGTGCGTTAAAGGATTACCGCGACAAGTACACCTCGCTTTCCTTGCAAGCGAAAGCATCCGAGTGGCGAGGAGATTGACGATATGTTCCTGGTGGACACGAACGTCTGGCTGGAACGTCTGCTGGACCAGGACCGTTCGGAAGAAGTCGGGCGGTTCCTGGAACGCTGCCCGGCAGAGCAACTGGCGATCACCGATTTCGCCTTTCATTCGATCGCCGTGATCATGACGCGCCTAGAGAAACAAGAAGCGTTGCTGGCATTCGTACAGGATGTTTTCGTCGGAGGAGGAGTAGGACTGGTAAGACTTGTTGCCGATGACACCGCGGAAATAGTGCAGGTGATTGACGAGTTCGGGCTGGATTTCGACGACGCATACCAGTACGTGTCGGCACAGAGGAACGGCCTGGCAATAGTAAGCTTCGATGCCGACTTCGACCGCACGAAGCTCGGCAGGCTACTGCCCGCAGATGCGCTGGCCAGGCCGGGCAAATAGACTTCGGGGAACAGAGAAGTCATCTATTTATCAAGATGTTGCGGATCAGCCAAGATGTTGCGGATCAGCTGGCACCTTTTGGGGTGCGGGCTACTCGTGAATGGGCCCCATCCGCCTATAGGATAGCCGATGGAAATCAATATTTCTGATTTAACCTGGTCCAAATTCATTTACCCAAGGGGAGGGAAAAGTGAAAAAACAGTTGAAGCGTATGTTGAGGCCCTTGCCATAGGGGCACAATTTCCGCCAATCAAGATTCAAAGAGTTCATAACTACACACCATTGCAAATCAGGTGCCGCGACCCCCACACTACGGGGGCCGCTGAGAAACGCGGAAACCGCGGCAATGGCAACGAAAAAACAGAAGCGACTTTAATTTTAGATGGTATCCATCGCTTTTTTGCGTTTGAGAAGAGTGGAATCAAGAAGATTGCGGCTGTCGAATGGAAGAACAAGCCCCTTGATTACGAAAAAAACAAAATATCGCTTCTCCTTGAATCCGCGGAATGTAACATCAGTCATGGTGACCGATTAGACGCAAAAGACAAAAAGCGGATCGCCCGTGATATTGCAGCAACAGACCCGGAGTGTATATGGACCGAATCGGCTCTTGCAGAAGAACGATCGGAGACGGTTATCACAAGGTATGATTTCCAACCACTCAGGGTGCCAAGGACTTCGGGAAAACACTTCGGTAAGATGAAATCATCTGTTTTTTCAGGGAATCCGGAGTGTATGGCACCATGGGTGGGAAGCCAAAATCAACACGCACGCAGCACGCTATCGTGGTATTATGATCATTAGGACCATGATCTAGTTTGAAACAGACTGGAGCAAGCAATGCCTACGGCACTTGAGATGACACGTGAGCAATGGGCGCCGTACCTGGCGGCAGCGCGGCGTCGTACAGCCGGGAAGAAACCGACCGCAAAGACGAGTCTCGATCGCGAACGACTGTTGTCGCGGGTGCGTGATGCCGCAGCGGCCTTGAAGACCCGTATGGGGGCCGAGCGGGTCGTACTGTTTGGCTCGCTGGCCCGGGCCGACTGGTTCGTGCCGGATTCCGACGTGGACCTGGCCGTTGCCGGTTTGCGGGAGTGTGATTTTTTCAAGGCGTGGAAGATGGCGGAAGAGATCATAGCCGATCGCTTGGTTGACCTGATCGAGATAGAGACGGCCTCGGAGTCGCTTCGACGGGCCATAGAGCGCCACGGGTTGGATCTGTGAGTACGATTTTCGCCGAACTAGCGGATCGGATTCGTGGTGAGTTGTCGGAGTTGAAACGCGCCGTGGATCGTGTCTCGGTGTCTTGGGCTCAGGCGGAACGGACGTCATCGGAGAGCGCCTATCTGGATTCGGTTGCATTGAACCTGCATGGGTTCTATTCGGGGCTTGAGCGCTTGTTCGAACTGATTGCCAGACACATAGACGCTGTAAAACCGACCGGTGAGACTTGGCATCGTGACTTGCTGCAAAGGATGTCGCAGGACGTGAAAGAAGTGCGGCCTGCCGTTCTCGGACTGGAAAACGCCCGGGCACTAGATGAATTCAGGCGCTTTCGTCACCTGGTGCGGAATGTCTATACCATGAATCTTTCACCGAAACGCCTTGAGCCCTTGGTATCGGCTTTGCCGGCGTTGTGGGCGTCGATCCGTGACGAAATGTCTGCCTTCGCGGAGTTTGTCGAGGCATTGGCAGAGGCAGGAAATTAAAGGATCTCCCGTCCGCATGGAAATCAATATTTCTGATTTAACCTGGTCCAAATTCATTTACCCAAGGGGAGGGAAAAGTGAAAAAACAGTTGAAGCGTATGTTGAGGCCCTTGCCATAGGGGCACAATTTCCGCCAATCAAGATTCAAAGAGTTAATAATTACACACCATTGCAAACAGCGACTTTAATTTTAGACGGTATCCATCGCTTTTTTGCGTTCAAGCAGAGTGGAATCAAAAAGATTGCGGCTGTCGAATGGAAGAACAAGCCCCTTGATTACGAAAAAAACAAAATATCGCTTCTCCTTGAATCCGCGGAATGTAACATCAGTCATGGTGACCGATTAGACGCAAAAGACAAAAAGCGGATCGCCCGTGATATTGCAGCAACAGACCCGGAATGTATATGGACTGAATCGGCCCTTGCAGGAAAACTCGGCGTTATCCGCCAAACCATCAATACCTGGATTTCTGATATCCGTGCACGGCAGAAGGCAAGCCAAACCCAGAACAGGTGCCATGGACTTCGGAGAACAGAGAAGTCCTCTATTTATCAAGATGTTGCGGATCGGCTGGCACCTTTTTGGTATGTTTTAAGCCGGGACCCAGTCTTCGCTGTATGGATTCCGGCCTACGACATGCCGGGGTGGAACCCA
>CAZXHT010000161.1:1172-6770 GCA_964640665.1 uncultured Myxococcales bacterium | reverse complement strand
GAACTCGTCCATGAGTTCCCCGTCCTCGTCCACCCCGGCCAGATCCGGAAAGTTCTCCTCCTCGCCCTGCTCCTTCACGGCGGACTCTTCCCCTGTCTTCTTCTCTCTTTCCACCGTTGTATCTTGCGCCTTTTGCGGCTTTCCGGCGAGCGCAGGCAGGGCCAGCCCGATCAACAAGATCGCGACCATGATAAACCGGCTATCCGGCTGGTTTTTAATCACTGAACCACCCCAAGACCCGGGCCAACCCAAGGGCAAATTATTGGGCTCATCGTGCATGAATCCTGACAAGGGATAATTGCACCAAGAGCACTCAATCGTCAACCGTGTTCATCGGGGGTGCCAGCACATCCCCAAAACATCAACACATTCTGGCCTTTCGCTTCTTCCGCTTCTTTCTCCCTGCTTGACCGACCCGGAACGGTGGAGTATGTTGGCTGCACGCTCGTACGAGGAGAATGTCATGTCGCGCCTGTGCCTGCTTGCGGTTGCCTTGCTCCTGCTCGTCCACTCGTCCGCAGCGGCGGCCGAGCAGGGCGACTACATCGAGCAGTCGGTGATTATAGAGGCCGCCGGCGGACAGCCGCCGATGAAGGGTGTCCAGAAAATCTGGTTCACCCCCAACCGGCTGCGCTCCGAGACGACCTACGGCGACAAGACCAGCATCACCATAATCGACCTGCGGCGCGAGCGGATCATCCTGATGCCATCGGCCGAAAAGCAGTACATCGAAATGAAACTCGCCGACTACCAACGCCTGGTTGCCATGCGTCTGGCACACACGGACCTCGCTGACGGGCCTGAGCCGCAGCTCGAAAAGACCGAAGAGCACAAAAAGATCGCAGGCTTCAATTGTACAAAGTTAATCTACGAGCAATCGGGCAAGGTGCCGTTGCACGGCGAGCTGTGGGTGTCGGCGGAGCCGGGCATAGACTTTGTGACCTTCCTGGGCTTGATGAAGAAGATGGGAATGCAAGCCATGCTCGGCAGGCTGGCAGACTTGGTCGACTCGCTCGAAGGCTATCCTGTCGAGTTGAAAATCGAACAGGGTCTGCCGGGTCAGAAGGTAACCACCACACAGCGCCTGATAAAGGCAGCCAGGGGCCCTGTGGATCCGAAGTTGTTCACCGTTCCCGCAGGCTACCGGCCCATCGAGGACGAGAAACTGCCCGGCGCGGAAAAGAATAAAGGAGATAAATGATGGATTTCGAAAACATCCTGCTGGAAAAGTCACCTCCGTTGGCAACGGTCACGGTAAACCGCCCCAAAGTGCTGAACGCACTGAACCGCAAGACGATAGAAGAACTCGAGTGCGCCTTTTTCGATCTCAAGAGTGACGATTCGATCGCCGCGGTTGTCGTCACCGGTGGCGGTCCAAAGGCCTTCATCGCCGGGGCGGACATAGGAGAGATTACCGAATACGACGCCACTTCCGGCACGATCTTCGCCCGCCGGGGACAGGCGGTGCTCGAACTGATCGAGAACCTGGGCAAACCGGTCATCGCCGCCATCAACGGCTATGCCCTGGGCGGCGGGTTGGAGATCTCGATGGCCTGTCACCTGCGAATAGCTTCCGAAAGCGCGAAAATGGGCCAGCCCGAGATCGACCTGGGCATCATGCCCGGCTTCGGGGGCACCCAGCGCCTTGCGCGCCTGGTAGGCGAGGGGCGGGCCATGGAATTGGTTCTGGCGGGCGAACCGATCACGGCCGATGAGGCCTACCGAATCGGCCTGGTCAACAAGGTGGTGCCGGCCGATCAATTGACGGAAGTAGCCAGGGGGCTGGCCATGAAGATCGCCGCCAAGGGAGGCCTGGCGGTGAGCTACGCCATGCAGGCCGTGCACGGCGGGTTGCAGGTGCCGCTGGCCGAGGGACTGCGCCTGGAGGCCAACCTGTTCGGCCTGTGCTGCGCAACAGCCGACAAGACAGAGGGCACACGGGCTTTTTTGGAAAAACGCAAGCCCGAGTTTATAAATAGATAAAATATGACTTGACTGGTCAGACCAGCATGGTAGAATGTTGGTATGAGCAAGGAAACCTATTCGGTATACGAAGCAAAAGCAAGATTCAGCGAGATTTTGCGCAAGGTCGAACGCAACAAGCGTGTCGTCATTACCAAACACGGCACCCGGGTTGCGGAGATTATACCCGTCTGTGAAGATCAAGAAGATCTGGCTTCCCGCCTTCAACGCCTGCATGAAGAAGGGTTGACAAGCGACTGTCTCGGATCTCCCGCAGACATTGGCGGCTTGGTGGTAAAGCCCGGAGTCCTCGAACGTTTTCTGCGGGATCGTCAGGATTGATCGTGAAGGTCGGGTATATCGATACCTCGCTGCTGGTTGCGGTGGCTTTCGGCGAACGGTTGGCCGAGAATCTTAGTCGGCCATTGCACGAGTTCGACCGCCTGTATTCCTCCAATCTGCTCGAAGCCGAGTTTCGTTCGGTGGCCAAGCGCGAAAAGCTCACGGAAAGTTTCGAGAAGATCTTGCGTCCGATCCGCTGGATCTTTCCCGATCGTTCCCTGGGCGAAGAGTTCAGAGCCGTGCTCGATTTGGGCTACGTCCGCGGCGCGGATCTATGGCATCTGGCAACGGCGCTGTACTTAGCGCCGCGCCCGGAGTCCATCAGTTTCCTGGGCCTCGATCGAAGCCAGTTGGCGTTTGCGACCAGGATTGGCTTCGACACTTCGATTTGTGGGCGGGTTTTCGAAAGTGAGTGAATTTGATCTCTGAACCGGCAGGGACTAGAATCCTCCAATGACCGAGATCACGCGCGAGTTCATCGAGAAGCTGCCCAAGACCGACCTGCACGTTCACCTGGACGGGTCGATCCGCATCCCCACCTTAATCGAGCTGGCCCGCGAGGCCGGCGTCGAGCTGCCTTCATACACCGAAGAGGGCTTGCGCCAGACGGCCTTCAAGGACAATTACGCAAGCCTCGATGAGTACCTGGTGGGCTTCGGCCTGACCACTGCCGTGATGCAAAAGCGCGAGCAGCTCGAGCGCATCGCCTACGAACTGGGTTGCGACAACCAGGCGGAGGGAGTGCGCTACATAGAAGTGCGTTTCGCCCCGCATCTCCATACGCACAAGGGCTTCGACGCCATAGACGTCATGCGCGCCGTCAGCGACGGGCTCGGGCGGGCCAAGGGCGAGTTCAACCGGCGTCCGGAGGTTGTCTCGGGTGAAGAGCCGCCCTTCGAGTTCGGCATCATTGCCTGCGCGCTGCGCTTTTTCAACAAGCACTTCTCGGTGTTTCACCGTTCTTTCCTCGATCTGCATCGCTACTCGAAGCCCGAAAAAGTCTACGCCCTGGCCTCGCTCGAGCTGGCCCAGGCGGCCGCCCGGGCGAGGCATGTCGAGGGACTACCCGTCGTCGGCTTCGATCTGGCCGGTCCCGAGGAAGGCTACCCGCCGCACCATCACTGGGAGGCCTACGAGTATGCCCATCGCCACTTTCTGCAGAAGACCGTCCATGCCGGGGAGGCCTACGGTCCCGAGAGCATCTTCAAGGCCATCACCGAACTGCACGCGGACAGGATCGGACACGGAACCTCGTTGCTAAATCCCAACGCCATCCGCGATCCGGATATCAACGACCACGAAAGTTACGTGCGTGACCTGGCGCAGTTCATCGCCGACAAACGCATCACCATGGAGATCTGCCTGACCTCCAACCAGCAAACCAATCCGGCCTACCGCGATCTGAAACAGCATCCATTCGGTGAGATGATGAAGCACAGGCTGTCTGTGACCCTGTGCACCGACAATCGCACCGTGTCGAACACCACCGTGACCGACGAGTACCACAAGGCCATGACCACCTTCGGCCTGACCCTGAAGGATCTGAAGAACCTGGTGGTCTACGGCTTCAAGCGCGGCTTTTTTCCCGAGTCCTACCCGAAGAAACGCGCCTACGTGCGGAGCTGCATGGAATATTTCGAAAAGCTCGTAAAAAGCCAGGGCCTCGAACGCCGGCTAGACCTGCCGGCGATCGGCAAAAAGGGTGTCTAACCTGGAATATCTTCAAGAGGGAACCCGGGACGATCTGTTGAAAAACCCCGACGTGAAGGCGGCCTACTTCGGCTGCTGAGGGCGGGGCACGTACGCTGGCCAGGCCCGAAAAACCACGTAACACAACGATTTCGTAGTGCACCCTCAGAGTACAGCAAAAACCGCTGCCCGTCTTCGGAAAATGGACTTTTCAGACGGGCACTAGTTCATTATCACCAGAACCCAATCGTTTGTGTCCGGTGCGCCGAAGATGTGGCTCCCGCCGCCGTTGACAGTGCCTTGCCCTTGAACGGCGCCTGTGCGGGGGTTGTACCACTCGTAACCGATCGTTCCGGAGACGTCGCTCAGGTCCACTGTCACGTTACCCCCGTTCTCCAGGTAGCCGGCATAGCAAACGCCGGGATCTATCGACCAGAACCCTCGATCGGTAAAACTCCTGCCCAGCTCCTCCTCCGGTGTCATGGACGCCAGCGGGAGGCTTTCAGACAGACTCACCGCGTAACCGCATTGATCGAGGAAGCCCTGGGGCAGATCGGGCTCGGCTGAAGAGTTCCACCTGGTGTAGTAGAACATGATTCCCGTTCCGGCGAGCAATGCGTCCCGGTAGAGATGGACCCGTGCCTCCTCGGCCGTCATGGGGTCCTGCCCTCCGATGCCCGGGTAACGAAACCAGCGCTCGGTCCACAGGGAGGGCCGGTTACGTTCCCAGTACCAGAGGCTCGTCGTCCTGTCCCAATCGCGATGGCGGCCGTTTATCTTGTTCGGTCCCGCGTCGGCTCCGTCGCCGTGATGCCAGTCGGTCACAATGGTGATTACACCGGGATAGCCAGGATGAGTCTGGAAATAGTCCGCCTGCTGGTGCATAAACGAGTCGGAGATGATCTCCATTTCCCAGTTGACCTCGATTATGACGTTCTTGAGATCATAGGTGTACTCCAGTATCTTATCGTAAGCCAGATTCCTGGTGGATTGATTCTTGTTGACGCAATCCCAGTCGTTCTCCGCGGAATAGAGAGTCAAGACGACATAGATGCCCAGATCGCGGGCATACTGGCAAACCGGCCGCAGCCAGTTGGTGTAGAAATCTTCGTTGGGTAGAGAACAGTCAAGACTGCCTCCCGTCCTGTGCCAGGGCTCGTAGGCGTTGTAAGGGTTGTCCAGTGAGGCAAAGGGAAGCCTGACGACGTTACAGCCGCCACCTGCCACCCGGTCCAGGTACCAGTTGTAGCTTGGCCACTTGCAGTCGGGGTCGTCGGGCGCTTCATAGTAGCCGGCCAGGAATATGGGTTTGGCGCCGGCCAAAATCACGTGTGGTCTGGCCGGATCCACCGAGAGTCGGATGCAATCCACGCACTCCCCCCCGCAGTCGATGCCCGTCTCTCCGCAGTCCTGGATACCATTGTTGCAATGGCCGTCGCAGCTCGGAACGCAGTTGCCTTGCGCGTCGCACTGCTGCCCCGAAGGACAGCCGCCGCAACTCAACGTACCGCCGCACCCGTCGGGCCAGCTCCCGCACTCCTTGCCCAGCGAAGCACACGTCTCCGGCACGCACACGGCAACACATTGGCCCTGTCCGTCGCACTG
>CAZXHT010000161.1:0-1072 GCA_964640665.1 uncultured Myxococcales bacterium | reverse complement strand
GGCAACACATTGGCCCTGTCCGTCGCACTGCTCGCCGGAAGGACAGTCGCCGCAACTCAACGTCCCGCCGCAGCCGTCCTCCCAGCGTCCGCATTCCTTGCCCAGCGAAGCGCAGCTTTCGGGCTCACACGGATCACTTACACACTTGCCGTCCTGGCAGTGCCCCCCCGGGCAATCCCCGTCAACATGACATTCGGGGCTCACCGTCACCTGCACCCGGAATGTCACCTTCCCCGCCTCCAGCCGAAGCGCCTGAGCCTCGACCAGATAGCTCGTCCCCGCCGTTCCCGCCACGAACAGGACCCCGGCAAGACCCTCCCCGTCGGTCGTGGCCGGGCTGCCTTCTATTTGCGCATCCCCGGAGGAGGGTAGCATCTCGAAGCCCACCTGCTCGCCGGAGACCGGATCGTAGCTCCCCACCTCCACGAGCCTCACCCGCAGATACCGCGATTCCCCCGTGTACATCTCGATCTCGGTGGGCCCGGCGGGCACGAGCTGCACTCCTTCTCCCACCACCAGGATGGTAAAGTACACCCCTTCCGCATTCTGCCGGTGGTGCGCCCATACCCGAAACTCCCCGGCTTGCTGCCCCGCCCTCAGCGTCACCGCCGCCACTCCCTCCGAACTCGTCAGCGCCTCGTCACTCGATAACCTGCTGTCCGTCTCGGCACCCACTATTTCGAAGGCAATGCTCTCCCCCGCTACCGGGCCCTGGCACCTGGCTTCGACAACTACTCCCAACAACTCCTCCCTTCCCGCCTGAACCGTCCTCAGTGGGCTGCCCAGCACGGAAAGTTCAATCTTCCCCTCTCCCTGGCACCCGTCTCCCCCGTCTCCCTGCCCTCCGTCCACTTCTATTGTCCCGGAACTGCAACCCGCCGCCACCAGTAAAATAACGACCAACGTCCAAAGCGGCCACCTGACGCTACCTTGCTCATTACAGATCATGGCTTGCTCCTTCACTTGCTCGCTCTTTCACGCGGCGGCCGAAAAGTCGAATCGGGGAAATACGGCAGCTTCTGCTCTCCTAAGTACAATTTATAACATAAAATTGAAGAAATCTGCAACCGAA
>CAZXHT010000160.1:0-6788 GCA_964640665.1 uncultured Myxococcales bacterium | reverse complement strand
CGGTTTACGGGAAACAATGAGGTACTTCTACTTAATTGGGTGGGAGTTCAGGGCAACCGGCACCGCTTTGATCGACTTTCGCGGTGACAGGGGATCAATCACCTCGGAGTAGATCCTCAGCAGTAAGGCCGATGTCTCGGGCAATCTTACGAAGCAATGTAGGGGAGATGTCACGTCCCGAGTGAAATGGGACCGTCGTTCCTCGCCCGTCGGAGTGCCGGTACTGACGATGCGACCCGCGTTGCCTAATCTCTTGAAACCCCAGGGCAACTAAGAGAGCTGCAACCTCACGCGGCTTGAGCACCGGCAAGGAACCCACGTCTACGCCACCTTAATCGTCTGAAGGCCGACAAACTCGGATTCGAGATCTGGATCGCCCTCTTCCAAGAGCATTTCGATCACTTCGCGTAGATTCTTCTCAAGCTCGTCGAGGGTCCCGCCCTGGCTGTGTGCACCCGGCCATCCCGGAACGGAGCCAACGAAAAGGCCGGTATCGGGATCTCGCTCCACAACGACGTTGAAAGTGCGCATGTCACAATCTCCTCGGCATCAGAACACATTTATAGACTAATATAACATGGAACACCTGGCAATGATTTAGCACCTTTCCTTGCCTGGTCAACCACTGCCAATGGCCGCTGCTCAGTTCGCTGTCGTAACATCGAACGAGAACTCGAGCCAGTCCACCCCGTAGCGCCCGTCGCGGACTATCCCTGCCGGGGCCGAACCGCCAAACACGCAGCTATTGATATTCACTTGGTTTCCGGTTTCGCTGGCACCTTTCCTTGGCACCCCTGGCACCCCCGAGGGAACCAGGTGGGTAATCAGCTCGCGACCGTCGACCTTCAACGTATGCCCGGCATTGGCGCCGCCCTGGAAGCGCACCACCAACTTTGCGAACTCGGCCAGGATATCGATCAGCTTACCCTTGCCCTCGTCTCCCCACTGGGTTCCAACAACAACGACGTTCGCCATTTTTTGCCTCCGCTTGCCGGGCTGCAACTATCAAAGCCTTATCTCGATGTCAAGCAACGGGTCAATCGGAACCAGGTTTGATCGGTGGTCCCGGGCCAAGAGTAAGGGGGGCAAATCCCCAAGGGAAAAGCGATAACGTCGAGGGTCAGGCGCGCTGTAAAGCGTCGCATGCACCCTCTTGTTGGCCATCCGCTTTGAATCCTTCGTGAAACGTGACGGTGCCCTGTGGACAGTGCCCGTCGAAAGACAGAGCAAAGAAGACCTCGACTCCACCCATATTCCAACAAGCCGGACGGGCAGATCTTCGTCTTACTGCAAACACGGATATTTTGGGGTTACAGGCCTGATACTATCATATTTCCAAATCCAGGGCGCCGAAAACCGGTATATTCCAACAGTTCCAACTTAGTTGGAATATACCTCCCGGGGTTGCACTACTCCCTCCCGCACCATGACGCGGTGAAGAGATCCGGGCACATCGAGTCTTGGACCACGAGGCATGGAATCACTGAATGTCTCTCATGGGCGTGACTGTCATGAATAATGTTCTTAATGTACCAACGTCCCCTGACTCCTGACTCTAAAATGCACTTTACGACTAAATATCAGGCCGCTCCTTGCCTTGTGTCCACCTCCGCCTTCTGTTACTCGGTAGGCGCCACCTCGAACGAGAACTCGAGCCAGTCAACCCCGTAGCGACCGTCGCGAACAATCAGCCACAGCTTCGCCCGGCCTTCGAAGGCATACTTGCCCCTGAGCTTCCAGTCGTTTTGGTCCAGGCGCCGGCCCTTCGAATCGACGTCGAGGATCGTGCGGCGATCTTCGAACTCGCCGGTGGTCGAAAACCAGCTGAAGAGAAAATCTTCCAGGAGATCTTCGTCCTCTTCCCCTCGCCGGTAGGTCTGGCGAGTGGTCTCGTCGGCCAGAGGGGTAAGCTCGGCATCCACTCCCAGATCGATTGTGACAACTTCGCTGGTCTCCACGGGCTCTCCATACACTTCGAGCCCGGTAAGCGCTGGATTGGTGTTGGGCTCTTCGCCGCTCAAGTTCACCCGCACCCGCTTGATGCCACGGGTCGACTCGTCGCCGGCCCGTACCTCTAGACCGACGAAGAGCGGCAGGCTGTCTTCCATTAATTCCGGCGGCAGATCCTGCGGCAGGTCGTTGATGTCGTAGCCTTGCTCTTCAAGCCAGGCAACGAGCTCAGGCAGGTTGAAAGTCGCACCGTGGCAGTCGCCCTCAAGCGGGTAGGAATTGCCGCCGGGGCAGTCGATATCGCCCGCCGCCCAGCCCAAATCGACCAGGCAGACGGCCCAAGTACACTCGAGCGACCGGCCGTCTCCGGCCGGATCGGCCACCAGGGCGTCGAGCGTAACAACATCCAAAGGACCGGCCTCCGGCGGCTCGGCCCGGATGGCTAAAATGCGCAGGCGCTCGACAAACGTTTGCGGCGGGAAGGGTCCCTCGCAGCCGGCTAGCGCTAGAGCAACAATCGACGCCAGCACAATCTTTGCGACAGTCTTCATCAGAAGCTCCCCTTGATGCCCAGGTAGGGAATGATCGGCAAACCTTCGAGGTAGGCCCGTTGGGTGAAGTCGTAATTGTAGCGCACCATCTCGGCCGCGCGGTGGTTATAGACGTTCTGCACGTCGAGATAGACGCTCAGCGCCCACCAGGTGAAGGCCCAGGTGTAGTCGACCCTCAGATCGAGCTGGTGAAAATAGGGCAGCCTCTCCGAATTGACGGCGCCCGGAACCGGCTGGTAGGTGTCGTAATCCGCATCGAACACCCCGGCCACTATCGGCGTGGTCGGATTGCCGCTTGTCAACTGGAAGCGCAGGCCGAACTCCCAGCCGTCCCGCAGTCCGTGCGCCGGGCGCGCGGGCCCGGTCGGAAGCCGATAACCCAACACCAACGTCAGGATATGGGTCTGATCGAAGTCGAACAGCCTCTGGGGCTCACCGGGACCGTCCCGGCGCTTCGAAAGCATCATGGTATAGGCCAGCCAACCGAAGAGATTATCTGCGAGACTGCGCCTTACGAGAACCTCGAGCCCGCTGATCTTGCCGCTGCCGCAGTTGGAGTACATCGTCTCCTGGTCCGCCACCACCAGCCGGTCGAGGCTCTTTGCGAAGGCTTGCACCGAAAGCTCGATGTCGGCCGGCAACCGCTGCTCGAACCCCAATGTAAAGTGCCAGGCGCGTTCCATCAGCAGGTCGGGGTTGCCGAGAATCTCGGACAACTCGTCGGGCTGGGGAACCTGGCAGTATAGCCCGACGGCCGCCCGGAAAACCGTCCCCGGTCTGAGAGTATAGCGCAGGCCGAAGCGCGGCATGAAGGCCGCCTCGGAAACCGGTCGGGTGTAGCTGTCCATGCGCAGCCCGGCGGTCAAAAGCAGGGGGGGCAATGGGCGAAAGTCGAACCCGGCCCAGGCGGAGACGCTGCCGACGGTCAGCTCCTCGCTGCCCTCGATCAGCGGTTGGGTCGAGAAGCGGCCCGGAACCTCGCCCTCCTTGGGCGGGCGCGGCATGCTCATGGAAGTGTCGAAGTTGGCAACCCCGCTTTTCAGCCCGGCCCGGATGGTGAGATCGGGAGAGTAGGTCCACTCAAAGTCGGCCCTTGCCTCGATGCTGGGCACCGAGATCGACAGGTAGCGTTCCGAGCCGATGCCCATCTTGGCCCGGTCGATGCCTCCGGTCAGCGAGGTCGAAAGTTGCCAGTCCTTGTCGGGAGCGTGGGTCCAACGCAGGTAGAGACGATGGAAGTCGACCCACATGGACATGTCGCCACGCAGGCTGGGGTCGCCCGAGGGCGGCTTGTTGAGCAAGAACTTCATCTCGTCGCGCGAGCCGAAGGCCATGATCGAGAGCCGGTCGCCTTCAACCGGGCTCCAGTCGACCTTG
Organism: uncultured Myxococcales bacterium; assembly: GCA_964640665.1. Taxonomy (GTDB): domain Bacteria; phylum Myxococcota; class B64-G9; order B64-G9; family B64-G9; genus DATKYQ01. The sequence continues at coordinate 2,910 of CAZXHT010000160.1, read as the reverse complement.
GCCTGGTAGTCGTAGTAGACCGGCGCCACGGTCATCTCGAAGCCGGATACGTCGGGAATGACCTCAGGCAGCCACAGGTCGATGGTGCTGCGCCGGGCGGCGGCGAAGAAACCGATGTTATCGCCGATCGGCCCCTTGACCAGAAAACCGGCGTCGAGCAGGCTCAGATCGACGTAGCCGTCGTACCTTCGCCCAGTGCAGGGCTGCGTCTGCACGTCGACTATGCCGCCGATGGCCTCGCCGTAGGCGACCCCGAAACCGCCCGGCAGGAAATCGATTCTCTTGAGCACGTCCGAGTTGAATACCGATTTCAGCCCGCCGAAGTGATATAGCAGCGGCACCTGGTGGCCGTCGATCAACACCTTTGAATCCTCGGGGGCCGCGCCGCGGACGACGATGCCCGGACCGGCGCTGCCGCCCATGGCCAGGCCGCGGGCGACTCCCGGCATGCTCTGGACTATCTTGATGATGTCGCCCTGGGTGCCGGGAATCTTCTTGGCCTCGTCCAGCTCGATCACCCTGTCCGCAACTTCCTGTTCGAGGCGCTTGGCCCGGATGACGACCTCCTCTTGCTCCTGGGAGCCTGCCGGATCTAGCGCCAGCGACAGGCGGGTCGTCCTGCCGGCCGTGATCTCGAACGAGGCAGTCGTCGGCTGGTGCTCGGGGTCGAAAACGCGCAGCGAGTGCTTCCCGGGCGCAAGCCCCGTCAGCCTGAAATTACCCTTCTCGTCGGCGATCTGAACCGGCCCGCGGCCGTCTATCTTGAAAGGCGCCCCGATCACCGGCTGGCCCGTGACCTTGTCTTCGAGTGTCCCTTCGAACACGCCCGTGGCCGGTCCGCAGACGGCCCGGCCCCGCGGGAGAGCCACCAGCACGATGGTCACCAGGAAAAAAAGAACTCGTTTTGGTCTGCTTGCCGACATCGGTCACACACTAGCCCGAGGTGCAGTCACTTTCAATGGCGCCGTCGGCAAACACTTCGATTTTTCTATCCATTGCGAACAACTCTGGTAAAATAGCGTGTAGATCAGAAAGCGATAAGGAGGTTTGCGATGAAACGTCTTTTCTTTCTGGTAGCGGCGGCCTGGCTGGCCGCGAGCATGGGGCAGCCTGCCGCGGCCGGCAAGAAGAAATCGAAAAAGCCGCCCGCGCCGATGAACAAGAAGGTCAAGTACGACGCCTACCAGGGCACGGATATCGCCCAGATCGTCTACTTGACCTCGCGCCAGGAGTTCAGGGTCGGGCGCCCGCCATATCGCGTCGATCGTTTCCAGGTGGCCGAGTTTGTCCTGATCGCCGATCACACGCGCAAGTATCTCAGGCCCGATATCACATCCGAGATCAAGCTGGCCCCCGGGCGGACCAAGCCCGAACTGATGGCCAACAAGAACTTCCAGAAGAAGTTCAAGACACTGATCGGAAGCTACAAGAAGCTTTTGCAGTCATTCGGAAAAATAAAGCACCCCAAAACCTGCAAGCAGTCTTTCGCGACCTACCGAACCGCCATGCAGGACGAGATCTTCCTGGCCGAGGCGATAGCCAAGCGCATGTTCACTTCACAGCAGATCCGCGCCCGCGAGCTGTTGCGCAAGGATCTCAAAGATCGCTTCCGCGCCCGCGACCCCAACTGGTTCGACCGGCTGTGCGATGCATTCGAAGACAGCGCCAACCTGGCCATCTTCTATGGAAGCTTCGTGGACATGTTGATCGAGCCCGCGCTGAAAAAAGCCAAGGCCGAGGCCGAAAAGGCCATGGCCGCGGTGGGTGTCGAGTACGCCGTGGCGGTCGAGGAAAAGAACGACGGCGTGATCGAGTAGCAACCTCAGAAGCAATCAAGAAATGCTTTTTCTCAGAACGTCGGCTCGGGGGTGAAGTACATGCTCTGGATCACCGGAACCGCTTCCGGGGCGGCGCTCGGCAGGCCGCCTGAGATGAAGACCCAGCCGTTCCTCAGTAGCGTGGCCGTGTGGGAGAAACGCGGGGGATCGAGGAAATCGTCGGAGATCGTCCGCACCGGGTAACTGTCCACGCCCACCAGCACCAACTCGCCGATGCCGATGCCGTTCGAGGAAGAAGTCATCCCGCCTGTCACCAGGACGTTGCCGGTGTCGAGCAGCGTGCAGGTGTGATCCATGCGGGCCACCTGCAGGTTGAACTTGGGTATATCGTTCCCATTATCTTTCATATACGGTCCAAATTCACCAAGGGGAGCTGGCTCATAGGGGTTATAAACTACAACACCGCTATCAACATCGGCGTTGTCCACTGTCGTCTTTCCGCCGGCAACCAGCACCTTGCCATCGGCAAGAAGCACGGCGCACATGTGCGAGCGATTAAATGCCATCCTGACATTAACACCATCACGGAAATTGTTTTCAGCAGCATTATAGATGTCTATCGTGTTGTGCGTACCGTCGGCGTTCTCGCCGCCGATGACCACCACGTCGTTGCTGGGGGCCCCGAGCAGCACCGCCTGGTGGAAGGCGCGCGCCACCGACATGTTCGAGCCGACCGGCTCCCAAACATTCGTATCCGGACGGTATATGCTGGCGTGATTGAAATAGCTGACGATCACCCCGCTATTGTACGAAGCGCCGCCGGTCACCAGCACCTCGCCGGTGGCCAGCATGGTGGCCGCGTGGTGAGCTCGCCCGGAACCCATGATCTTCGTTATTTCGAAAGTATTTGTATAAGGGTCGAACAGCTCGGCCGTTATCAGCGTGCTGAGCTTTCCCTCGATCGGCCCCACTCCGCCGGCCAGCAGCACGCGCCCGTCCCTGAGAAGCGTTGCTGTATGAAAGGCGCGGCCGGAGGGCGCCTCCATCTTGAGCGCCTCGCCGTGCTTGTCGACCACCAACTGGTGCCGCCCGGTGACCGGATCGATGATCTCGGCGGTTAAGAGAACGTCTT
>CAZXHT010000159.1:0-6967 GCA_964640665.1 uncultured Myxococcales bacterium | reverse complement strand
ATTGTAATCTTGAACTGAAAAACTCGAGCGGACATATCCCCTCCTCCCTGTTGGACCATGACGCCGATACGACGCCTAAAATCCGATGTACGACTATTTGCCCTGTCCGTCCAGCTGGTTTGGGACCCAGCCTCGATCTATCAGGATATTACGCCCGAGCAGGATCTGTCTCTCGGTAAAGCGCTTCTTGCGTTGGTTCCAGGCGTAAGTGACGGCAATGACGTCATCCTCTTCTTGCTTGCCTTCGTGTGCCATAACCCAGTGCAACGTTGCGAGCAGTTCAATGCCGAACGGCGACTCGAATCCCTCCACCAGCTTGGCAACTCGCTCGAACCGTTCTCTGGTCTCCGGTCGTTTGGCCAATGCCACATGCGCATCCTCCACCGCGCCTGGAACCAACTCAAGGGTCTTCTCGGGATCGTCACCTCCGGTGCCGTACCCGGAGATGTAGTAGCCGTCGATCTCGTTCAGTACATGCCTGAGGTTTTCCGCGTATGGTCCGTAAGGGCCCTTGACCAGACGCAGCTTGAGCGGCTCTCCGGCCTCCTGCATGAAGTACATCAGCTTGTGCACCTCGAGCAGTGAGACGAAGGGATCGAGAAGCCCTGCCAGGTATCTTTCCATCAAGCCCACAAGCGCGGCCCGGCCCGGGGTCATCTCGGGCACTCTCTTGGCTCTGCGGCTTCTTCCGGGATCTTCGGCTCCCAGCGGCTCGAACAGAACCACCTTCACCTCGGGCAGTTCCCCGGCTGCACGCTCGATGCGCGGGCGGACATCGTCCCAGTCGAGCCCACCCAGACCCGCACCCAGGGGAGGAATGGCAATCGAACGGATCTTCCGCTCGCGGACTTCGGCCACCAGGGCTTCCAGCCCGGTCTCGATGTCCTCAAGCCTGGACTTGCCACGCCAGTGGCGCTTGGTCGGAAAGTTGATTATGTAGCGGGGATTGGTGAGCTGACCGGTCTCGAACACGAACATGCGGCCTGGTTGGACCCGTTGACCGCGGCAGGCTGCCGCGTAGGCCTTGAAGTTCTCGGGCCATGCTTTTTTGAATTGGAGCGCGATGCCTCGTCCCATGAACCCTACGCAGTTGACGGTGTTGACGAGCGCTTCGGCGTCTTCGGCAAGAATGTCGCCTTTCTTGTACTCGATCACGTCTTCACTCCTCCCCTCAGAAATACCAGTCCGGTATGACATCGACAGTGGGCTTATGTCGCGCTTCCTTGATGGCTTCGGTTGCCTGGTTCCGGACCGAGACCGATTGTACCCCGATCCGGTCCACGAGGTCGAAGGGAAATCGCTCGTACAGCAGAAACTCAGCCTGCTTGTGTTCCTTGACCTCCGTGTCCCTGAAGTCCGTCGCCGAGATCGCAGGCCAGTCGAGTAGATCCAGCGCATCAATACTAGACTGGAATTCCACGTAATATGCTCCCGCATTGGACAAGGAGAACGCCCAACGCAAGCCTCGCCCATTCGCCCAACGGATGACACGGTACAGATCGGCTTCGAGATGAACGATGGGCCCCTGCCCACCGCGGTATGTAAGCTCTGGATGGTTGGCACAGAATATGACAAAAAGCATAATCGATAACGGAGATTCCTCAGTTTGAAGCGCAGCTTAGCCCAATTATCACGACGAACAAAAGAGTTTTCCAGCTTATCGCTTCTCTTTCACCCAACCGCTCATCAGGTCTCTCATCTCCCGGATGGACATACCCAGGATCTCAGCCCCCCGGGACACGGAGATACGTTCTTCTTCCACGGCACTCCGAACGAGCCTGTATAGCCGGTCATGCCTGAAGTCCACAGGCGATAAGTATTCGGGTTCCTGGGCTCGCATATCTTCCGAGAAGCTCTCCATTTCGATTGGATCCGGTTCATCCCTCTTGCCAAGGATGCGCTTGTATTGTCGTCGGAACATCTCACTGAAGAGAGGCCAGATCCCTCTACCGATAGGCAGTATCTCTGAAAGCCGGTACAACACGGTCTTGTAGCTGACCTTGAAGATCCGCTTCACATGGAGAACTCGGTCAACGAGACCCATGCCGCGAGTGTGCGCCCATTCTCCTTTGAACATGTATTCCGGCATCAGGAAAAACGAGGCGAAGACATCGGCTTCCTTCTCCGTCCGCGGATCTTCGGAGACAACGGCCAGATCCGCATCGTAGTCGCCCCCGTGCAAAACCAGGTGACCAAGCTCGTGGGCTGCGGTGAATATCCACCGTTCGACCGAGATTCTTTCCCAGGTGTTGACCACGATTGCCCGGCCATGTGCTTTTGAAGCGACCGAAAGTCCGAAGAATGAGTCGGATGCCCTTACCAGCGCCAAGACCTTGATGCCGGCTCTCTCCTCCAACAGGCCGCAAATGTCCCGGATGCTTTCCTTCGGGAGGAGCTTAAAATCCTTCCGGACCTTCTTCGAGGCTTCGATTGCTCGTGCCCTGCCCTTCTGTCTCAAGTTCTTGGAAACTCGATCGAGCTTGTAGCTTTTCTTCTCATTCAGCAGAGCTTCCAGTTCTGAAAAATCACGTAGCCTCCTTCCTACTTCGAACAGGACGCTTTCACGGATAGCCAGTTTCTTCTCCGCACGAAACCGGACGTTCTCCATGGGCACGACCGGAGTGACGAGCCGCGATATGCTCACGCCAAGAGCTTGAGCAAGTCTGCGCAGAGTCTCTGCCCGGGGGCTGGTTTCACCCCGCTCGATCTTGCTGTAGCCTACCCGAGTGATACCGCTCGCTTTTGCAAGCTCCGACTGGGTCATCTTCTTCTCCCTGCGAAGCCTGCCCAGATTCTTTCCGACGACATCTTCGCTCATGATCGCCTCCTCCCAGATAGGATAGTATACATGTTTACAGTAACTGTCAATATGTAAACATAATCACTGACGATATTTTGACTTGACGGGTGGCGAAGGTGTCAAATCCAGCGCCGTAACCGCACCGTAAAAAGCCCTCCCCCCCACTCAGGCTCTCAAATAGCGCGCGTCCGCAAGCATGGCGTAGGTCGCGGCGATGATCACGCTGGCCTGGTAGCCCGCCACCCAGCGGCTGGAATGAAACAGAAACAGCGCCGGCGCCCGGTAGGTGTAGGGGTCGTGCCCCTTCCGGCGCCGGCTCTCGTTCTTGTCGCTGACGATCCCGATCGCATGCGTCTTCAACGAGTGAAAGGTCTCGGCGCCGCGCTTCAGCCTGATCACGGCCCGCATGAAGGGATTGGAAAAGTAGCTAAGTAACTTGTCGTAACCGTCCACCAACGCTGCCGCCAGCTCGTCGAGGTCAGAGCGTTTATCAATGACCAGCACACCGGTCCGGTGCGGCGGCACGGCCAGCGGGGCCGCGGCGCAGGCATCGAGGATCTTGTCGAGTTGCGCGCGCTCGACCGGCTTGTCCGCGAAGGTGCGCACGACCCGGCGCGCCAACAGGAAGGCGCGCAGGTCTTCGTAGCTAAAGTCCCACTTCTGGCGCGGCTCGAAACTATCGCCGGGCAGCGCGTCGAGCTCCAGGGCTTCGTTGGGACAAACGGCGACACATTGCCCGCAGCGAATGCAGAGCCTGGCCCTGCTTTGTACGGTCTGCGCTTTCTCGTCGACGATCTCTATGGCGTCGCGCGGGCAGATATCGACACAGATCCCGTCGGCCGGCATTTTTCAGCATCGATTATGTGCAAAGGCTTCGACATGTCGGCTCCCAGGGTTATGAAGCTCTTGGATCATTACTCTTCAGTAGTGGCCACAAAAAATCGTGTAGCTGCTCAATTGCATCAGCGAGCTCAAGACCATGCTGAGCAAGTCGGTTTTTCTTGAGAAAGGCACTCCACTGGGTTTGCTTCGTGGGATCTTGGGTAAAGGCTTCGGTCAGGGCAAGGGGGACCTCGGCAGGTAAAGGGGTTCGTCTGCGTTTGAAAGTGGCCTTGACGGCATTCGTCAGCATTTTGTCGCTAAAGGAATGTCTGGTGGTAAGAAACCAGAGGTCAAAAATGTCCTTCATTCTACTGTTTTGCATGCCCAGAACCACAAGCGCATGGTATTTTTCAGCAATCACAACCTCCTGTCGGTAGGCCCGGATTCTTGGTGCTGGAAAGTCAAGAATCGTGGGATAGGTCAGAAGCTCCGGTTCCGGCACCACCGTGTCGCCTATACCTACATCGACTTGTATGGGGATACGAGCTTTACCCAAAAAAGAAACCAGTGTTACACGCAGGCCACCGTATTGATCCTCTTCCCTAATGCGAGCAACGCGGATCGATGCTGCATCGAATTGCAGTCCATCTTCTTCCACCGTGGTGTTGCAGATTTCAGAAAAAATCTGTTTGAGGGAGTCGGGGTTGGCGATCTTTCCTTTTCCGAGCAGGTCAATGTCCCGGGTTGGACGATGCGGTTGGTCTGCCCATGCCAGGAATAAAAGCGCGCCTTTGAGAATAAACTGTTCTTGGTATTTGCCTTGGGTCAATCTGAACAAGAACCTCTCGTTGGCATACCTTGTCAGGACGGTATTGGGTTCTTCGTTCCTCTCGTGGCTGTATCGGATCAAGCGGTTGTGGACAGAAGCTGCCAGGTTCTTGATTGTCTTTTTGGTCACGAGATTGCTTCCAGGTAAGGACGCATGACATTTCTGACTCTGCAGATTCCTGAATAGTGCCATAGCTGATCGCGGTTGATCTTTTTATCGCGCAGACCTTCCCGAAGCGCTTCGACGGCAACGTCCGTACCGATTTTGTTTCTGAACTTGAAACAATCCGCTACGGTCTTTGCTGCAGAATAGATCCGCACCTTCACGCCATCGATGGGATGATCCTCAATTCCCTTGGAAAATGCATCCTTTGAAAATCGCACAATTTGCAGGGGAACAGTCTTGATGCGTGGATTGGCTTTGCCGCGTTCAAGGGCCAACCACACTTGTTGGGGTGACTGGGTTCCAATTTCATGAAAACGAAGGGCGGAGATCAGGCATATGACACCGTGCGGAATCCAAGTGGCAAGCTGGGCCAGATGGTAATGTTCACTGACCTCGGCATTGGAAAGTTTATAGAGCCCACGTTCAATGCGTTGAATTATTCCTTGCTGACACATTCGCCTGAGGTATTCCGGATGAATGCACTGTTGCGTAAGGTCGTGAACCCTGAGAACACCAAGGCGACGGGCAAGGTTGATGATTTTTTTTTCTATCGCACTGTGGTTTGCCATGTGTAAATATAAACATACAAATCAACATGTGTCTATATTTATTCACATTCGTTGACGATAGATTGACCTTACGGGTGAGTTTTTCTGGGGTTTCGGCGATTTTTATTTCGACTGTCGAAACAGTCGAAAATATTCTTTACATTGGTCTAACTTATTGTATTCTATACATATGACTACAAACAAGCAACTGTCGAAAAAGTACCAGAAACTGTGTCGTGATCTGCGCACATTGATGGAGCAAGCGCGCGCGGAGGCCCACGGCGTGCTTATGCAGATTCGCAACCGCACCTACTGGGCGATGGGCGAGAGACTGAGTAAGGAGCGCGAGATCAAGCAGGGCACCTCGGCTTCGCAATTTCTAAAAAGCTTGGCTATGGAAATCGGCGTGACCCCGACGGTATTGTGGAGAGCGGTCAAGTTCCACGCCGCCTATCCCGATGGCCTGCCTTCTGCCGCCGGCGGCCCGGGCGCGCTGAGTTGGGCCATGCATGTCGAGCTTCTGCCGGTATCCGACCAGGCGGCTCGCAAGTTCTACCTGGAGAAATCTGCAAGCCAGGGCTGGTCGGCCAGGAAGCTGCGCCGGGCGATCAAGAACAAGATGTACGAGGAGAGCGCCGGCCGCGGCCCGGGTTCCTCCCCTGCCCTCGATCGTCCCAGCTCGGGCCTGCACACCTACGCGGGCCGGGTGGAAAGAGTAATAGACGGCGACACCATTCTGGTGCGCATCGATCTGGGCTTCGGCGTCTGGAAGTCGGAGAGAATTCGCCTGAGAGGAGTGGACGCCCCCGAGCTTTCCACGCCCGGCGGCAAAACGTCTAAGAAGTACGTCGATGCAATCTTCAAGGAGCTGTCACAGGTGGTCGTGAAAACCTACAAGACGGACATTTACGCCCGCTACGTGGCCGACTTGTTCTTCGACCCGGCCCTGGAAGACAAGGGCGCAATATTTGAAAAAGGCCGCTTTCTGAATCAGGAGCTTCTCGAGAAAAACCTGGCGGTGAAGATGCTTTACTGAAATCAGAATACCCTATTCAGTTCACCTGGTGCATCTATCCATGGTATCTTCACCCCGTGAACTGTCCATTCTGCGACATCGAGCCTTCCCGGATTGTGGCCGAGAACACCTTGGCCGTGGCGGTGCGGGACGGTTATGCGGTTAGTGACGGTCACACGCTGGTCGTTCCCAGGCGTCACCTGCCCGGTTGGTTCGAGGCCGCCCCGGAAGAGCAGCTCGCTATCCTGGAACTGGTACGTGCAGTCAAGGAGAAGATTGACCGCGAATTCTCGCCGGACGGTTACAACATCGGTATCAACGAGGGCGAGAGTGCCGGGCAGACCATCATGCATCTCCATGTGCACGTCATTCCCCGTTACCAGGGAGACGTCGACGATCCTACGGGCGGTGTCCGGCTGGTGATTCCCGAACGCGGCAACTACAAACGCCCCGGTCATGTGCCCCGAGCCATGAAAAAATAGATGACCCTTGAGCCTGGCTCAGCCCAGGGCTGCTCTCAGGCCGGGAAGATCGGCGCTCTCGAAGAAGTCTCGTTGCTTCCAGAGCCTGGCTTCCTGCGGAAGCCTCAGGTAGATTGCCCGGGCGACTCCCAGTGTGCGACTCGGGCAGGTCTCCCAGCCGGCGCTTTTAGCTATCTGTGACAAATCATCAGCCGAGGTAGAGCAAGGGGTGTTGCGCCTGATCCATGAATGAACATGGTCGGTGGCGGCCAGGAAATCCCGCTTGGCATTGTTGCACTTGCGATGGGCCGCCACCAGGTTCTCGAT
>CAZXHT010000158.1:0-7361 GCA_964640665.1 uncultured Myxococcales bacterium | reverse complement strand
GAGGCCGACGAGGTTTGCTATGCCGGCCAATGCGTGAACTGGAACTGCGTGGGGATCAATTGCCCGGCCGAGCATAACTGCGTCGATGGCGAGTGTCTTCAGGTACACTGCCCCGAGCCTTGCACAATGGACAACCAGTGTGATACCGCGGACTGCGGCGGCGTCGAGATGACCTGCCTATTCGACGTGGGATTGGGCGCGCCGGCCTGGGGTGCGCAGGGCCGAGCCTGTTCGGACGACGACGCATGCACTATCGATGACACCTGCGATCAGGGGCTCTGCGTGGGAGCCGGGTTGGTATGCGACGAACCTCCGGACGCGGTTTGCGCCACAGCCAGCACCCGGCAATACTGGACTTCACCGGGCTCCTGCAGCAACGGAGTCTGCAGCTATACAGATCACTTTGAAGACTGCGCCTTCGGCTGCACAAACGGCAGTTGCAACAGCGACCCCTGCATCGGCGTGACCTGCAACAGTCCACCGGCCGATTACTGCAATGGCGACAACTTGATGCAGTATCCGAGCACGGGAACCTGCAGCGGCGGCGATTGCACCTACACCCCGACTTCGGTCAACTGCCAGTACGGCTGCGCCGGCGGGGCCTGCAACGGCTGCACCCCCAACTGCACGGGCAAGGAATGCGGTCCTGATGGCTGCGGAGGCTCCTGCGGCAACTGCGGCTCAGGCGAGACCTGCGACGGCTCCGGTCATTGTGTAGAGGTTTGCCATGATAATGATCTGGATGGGTATGGAGACCCAGGTGATTCCTCTTGCCCCAACGGAGCACAAACTGATTGCTGTGATTCGGATCCGGATGCATTTCCGGGCCAGACCCGCTACTTCGACTCAACCAACCAATGCGGAACCTGGGACTACGACTGCAACGGCACCGACGACAAGAAAGACAACGCCTGCCAGATATTCATGAACTGTAGCTGCTCGGATCCTGTCACCTGCTATACCAACTCGTCTTGCAGCGGGGTGGATGACGACCACTCATATTTCCTCAGCAAGAGCGACAGCGGTTACTACTGGCAGGCATGCGGAGAGACGACCCCGTTCCAGGCCTGGTACTATGTGGGATACAAGTGGATCGTTCTATTAGGCTCATGTGAGTACTACAGTCCTGTCTACTACTGCCAGCAAGCCAGCCGCCACTGCACGTGCAGGTGAATGCTCTTCAGGTTGGGGCAGGCTGAAACAGTCGCTATCATGATAGCGAAATGTGCAAGTGCGTCCAGTGCAGCGCATCGAGGGCTGAAATGGTCAGTAGTTTGAACGCTGTCGTCCGGACTCGAGCATGCTCGAGCCCGGACATGGTAACGAGAACAAGCGCCTTTAACTTTGAAGGCGGTTTCTCGGGGTGCTGGAATCGAACTAAATACTCCTACGATGTATTGGGCAATCTGACGGACGTGGCCTTGCCCTCTGGAACCGAGATCCACTACATAATCGACGGTCGCAACCGGAGAGTAGGAAAAAAGATAAACGGCGTTCTCGTCCAGGGATATTTATACCAAGACCAACTGAACCCGGTGGCCGAGTTGGACATCAACGGGCAGGCAGTAAGCCAGTTCATCTACGCCAGTCGTGTGAACGTGCCCGACTACATGGTATCGAAAAAGGCCGACGGCTCGACCTGGGTCGCCTACAGAATTATATCAGACCATCTCGGCAGCCCGCGCCTGGTATTAGACGCCGCGAGCGGCCAGGTCATTCAGCAGTTGGACTAAGACGAATACGGCCTTGGAGGAATTAATGATATTTTCAATGGAATGAAAGACGGAAGGCATGCTTCTCTTAGCGGCGGCTCTCTGCATAAAAGAACAGCTTAATGAGGCCAAGCAACTTATTGCTTCGCTCATGACTGCTACAGGAAAGACCAGCCCTCAATCAAATACTATTTATAGTGAGTCATTACTTCTCTTAGGCATGGTTGATGGCGTTTCTGGAGATATTGATAGCGCCATCAAGCACTTCAATGAATCGCTGTCGAGCTTACCTCGTCAACCAACCAAAGATAGTCTGACTACCGCTGCCAATGTGTACGGAATGCTTTCAACTATTTCGTTGGAACGGGGAGATATCCGGAAGGCGATGGAGTATGTATCTCAGATTGGCAGACTTGCGAAGCAACATCCGGAGGTACAGGAACTCTTTCGCGACTATCAACTCGAACGGGCAAATGTGTTGCTTGCGGACGGGAAATCTGCCAAAGCTGAGTCAATTCTTCGATCCATATCTCATGATGTTGCGGAAGGAATATCAATACCTGAAACAATTAGGAGCACTATTGCGTTGTCAAGATCAGTAGAGGCACAAGGAAGAAATGATGAGGCATATCAAATGGTCATTAAATCAAACTGTTTTTTAAATGTGACTAGACCCCGGAAAGCGAATCGGTAGTGATTTTGGTAATTAATCGGGTACCGGCGAGGACGCCTGAATGAAATTCTGGATCGCGGACTTTGCTGGCTTGCTCAAGCCCGGCCTCTTCATCCTCGTCCCCTTCGAGCTCGGCCGTGAACGCGAGTACCTGGGAAACCCTTACGTCATCGCCCGCGAACTGGCCACCAAGGAGGCGCGCTACAAGAAGCTGTGATCCGCATACTCAACAGAAGACACCTGGTACACATCCTGCGGGAATACCTGAACGACTACTACCATCCTGCCCGTACCCACCTCGGTCTCGATAGGGACAGCCCGAACCACAGGGAGGTCGAGCCGCCGGAGAAAGGTGCCATCATCGAGAGGTCTCACCGTTTTTCCCGGGCATGCCAGACACGGATGACCACCGGGATCTGCCCGTCCAGGATGTAACGCAAGACGTAGCCTCCGGCCCCGAAAGCCACGAACAGCTCTCGTCGTCCAGTCCTGTCCCCCATCGAACGGCCGGCCTCCGGGTAGTCACTTAGCTTATTCGCGCCGCTCCGGATGGCCCGGATGGCGTTCTTGGCTGCTTGAGGATTCTTGTTCTTCAGGAAGGAATGCAACCGTTCGATATCCTGCTTGGCATGCGGAAGCCAGACGAGCTTGGCCATCTCAACTCTTTCGCTCAAGTTCGTCCAGCCACTCCATCATGGCATCGTTGGAGATGTGTTCACCGGTGAGCTGGTATTCCTCCCAGTGCTGCATGTCTTGCTGTTTCTCGAGTTCATAGGCTTCCTCGCGTTCCAGGTAGTTCTCGATCGCGGTTTTCATGAGCCAGTGGGGGGATCGCTGCCTGGCCTTACCGAGACGCTTGAGTCGCTCTCGTGTCTTTTTATCGAGCTTGACGCCCATTGTAAGCGGCGGCATTGTACACCTCCAAGAGAAGTTGCACTTATTGCAACTTATCAACACCATAGCAAGATTGCAAGTTATTTCGCTGGTAATCCAGGAAACAACAGAACGGGGACGGAGTATAGTTCAAGTTTTTGAAACAAAAGGAAAAGGGCCTACCTGATGGTAGGCCCTTTATAATCCGGAGCTGAACGGGACAGCGGTTTCCAGCAGCACCCGGAGGCGAAGCCGTAGTGGTGTCGAACCGTCGGCCTCCTGAATGCCATGATTGCGTAAGGCATTGTTTTGTAGGCGGAATCAAATCAAACATATTACCAGACCAGCGCGAACCGGTGGGTTTTCAATTGGTTAGTTGGTAACGATTGGTATTCAGGCGGTCTCATAAACTCGTCACAGCAGTGATCCGGTGCATGCAGGTCGAAGACCCTCACTGGAACGAATGGGATATTGGCGAACCACAACTGAGGACCCGTCCGGCAAGCCCACTGCTGACCAAGTCACTGCTCAGGCTGAAGGTTGCGGTCCCGGCTAGGGCGTCTGGCAGTCGGGCGACGTGCAGGCGCAATGGCCGGAATGGGCGTACGTCGCTCCGATGTCCGTGCAGGTGAAACCGGTCGGACACAGTGGCACCGGCGGTCCCGTGGGACAAACATCCCAGGCGCAGCTGGGGCAGCGGCAGCCACCGGGCAACGGGTCGGGCGGCGTGACGTCGCAAACCGGATCGACGGACCCGTCACAGGGAACATCGGCGCACCAGCCGGGCAAGTAACAAGTGCTGTCGGCCAAGTTACAGAACATCTCATCGGCCTGGGGGCCGGTGCAGCCACATTCTGGTGGCAGGCAGTAGCGCGGGAGTCCATACGAATGGCCAGCGGCACATTCTTCGTCCAGACAATCGGCGCTAGTGAGGCAGGTCGCGTCTCCGAGACACGCTCCGTCCCCGATGCAAGAGCCGACGTCGCCGCCGCAGTCAGCGTCGGTTGCGCAGGCGTCGACGTTGATGCACACGCCAGGAGATTCGGCCCAGCCGAACCAGGCACAGCTCTCGTCTGCTGCGCAGGTCAAGTCGCAGCGGGAATCGAATACGCTACAGAAACCGCTTGCGCAGTCGGTCTCGAAGGGGCAGTCCCCGGAGCGTCGGCAGCGGTAACTGCACACCACCGGATTTCCGGGGCTGCTGTTCAACTCGGCGGGTGGCAGACAGGATGTCTGGTCCCCGTTTTCCACCAACACCCACGGTTCGAAGCCGACCTGACAGCGTGGTGTCGGCAGGTGACCTGTTGCACACAGCTCCGAGCTCGTGCACCCCCCAGCGCAATCCGTCGGTGGCGGTAAGACCGCCGGTCGGCAGTAGGGCATGATCTGGTCGCGATGGGTTTGCCAGACTGCCTCACCGGTGGGCGAAAAAGTTGTGTTCCGGGGAGGGCCAAAGAATTCGCATTGGTCAGCGCCGGGGCAGTCCGAGTTCTGGAAACAGGGAGTGCTGCAGACCATCAGCCCGAAAGCGCCGTCCAGAAGCGCGTCCGCGCCCATGGCCCAACCGCTTGCAAGCGCTACGCAGGTTCCGTGCTGACATTCCTCCGGTCCCAGGCAAGCCGCGCCATCGGGGAGTTCCCCTGGCAGCAGGCAGGCGCGACCGATGATTTCGACCAGGCCGCAGATCTCCCCGGGGATGGCCGCGCAATCCTGATCTCGCAGGCAGGTCTTCGGCTCGCAATGGCTGGCGGCGCCGCAGGTCATCCCCACGGGGCACGCGGAATCCGGACCGCAAGCCGATCCGTGCGCGGTGTAGTCGCGGTCGGCGAAACCGCTACAGTAACCGATCGAGTTCGGGTTGGTCGGGTTCAGCAGCGCGCAAATGAAACCGCCGTCGCAGCTCATGTGGGTGAACCCGCCGCAGAACGGCAGGTAGGGCAGGCGCGGGTTCGGGGTGCAGTTGCCGGTGTAGGCCGTGTCGGTCGCCCCGGCGCACAGGTCGGAGCCGCCGCAGGGGTTTGCTTCGCTGCAGACCGCGCCCGGGGCCGTCAAGTCGGACAGGACCCCCGAGAGATCGGTCAGCTCGTCCTGTTCCGCGGCGGACGGATCGGCATAGTGGACCAGGACCAGCCTGTCGAAGCCCGAGAAGATAGCCCGTCCGCGGACGCGGTCGAGCAGCACCCTGTCGGTCGGAACGCTCGGCCGCACGGCCACCGGCAGGTTGGTCTGGTCCAGCGAGATCAGGCCCACGGCGTTGGCCTGCAGGCAGCCGTACCAGAGCTCGTAGAGGTTGGCCGGATCGACGGCCCGCAACTGGTTGCACTGCATGCGCTGGTTGAACGACTCTCCCGGCGGGATGGCCACCGGCACCGGCTCGAAGCCGCCTTCGGCGAGCACCCGGAACGCAGCCGAGCCGATCATGAAGTAGTCCCCTGTCAGATCGAACGAGGGGCTGCCCACCTGGGGGTCGTAGTCGATGCCCAGATAGTCGCGGGCGCGCTGGTCGGTGGCCACGGCGCCGCTGCCGTCGACGACGACGACGAACGGGACCTCCATGTCGCCGGTGGACAGCTGGCTGCGGATCAGGAAGGTGTCCGGCTGTCCGGGAACCGGGGCGACTCCGACGACGCTTTGCAGCGGGGCGCTGTTGACCTCCAACAGGGTCGAGGCGTCGACCACCAGGACATCGGTGCCATCGTGCTGGCCATAGTGGCTGTTGGTGAAGAACAGGTGGTTGGAGATCGGGTTGTAGCCGATCAGGTGGCCGATGATCACGCGCACGAGTTTCATCCGCTCGAGATCGAAGACAAACACGCCGTCGTCCCGGGTGGATGCGTACAGGATCGTCTCGTCCGGTGAGAAGTACACCTCCCCCGTCCAGGTCGGATACCGGGGATTGGGGCCGGCGGACAAGGGCGCCAGAATGCGGTAGCGGAACTTGTCGCCCACCGCGACCCGGTTTGCCAGATCGTCGAGATTGAAGACCTCGCTCTGATCTGGATCGGAAAACAAGGATCGATCGATTCGCACCAGCCTGTCGGGATACAGGATCCAGGCAATCTGGCCGAAGGGCGAAAGGGCCAACACCCGCTGATCAAGGAAATCCAGCTTTTGTTGGTGGCCGATAAAGAAGTTATGGCTGAAGAGCAGATCCAGCTTGCCCCGGTCCGGATCGACCACGGCGAACCCAAGGTTCGAGGTGAGCACGATCTCGCCTGTTGCGGGATCGAGCGCAGCGGCTGGGGGGCTGTCGGAAATCGGGTTCCACACCACGCTCGGGTCCATCAGGTTGTGGATCAAGGTGGTGACCAGCGGCAGCACCAGGTTGACGGTCTGGTCGGCGCCCAGGTGGAACTCGGTGGTGTCGACCCTGTAGGCCAGATCGGCGAACTCCGGCTGGTTTACCTTGAGCGCGTAGTCCCCCTCCGCGAGACCCTCGAACGCGAAGGTTCCCGATGCATCCGGCGTGGCGCTGCCAACCACCGGCCAGTTCTCAGGCTGCGGAGTGCCATCTGGCTGGAGCAGATCGACGGACACCTGGTCAAACGACAGCGCCTGTCCGATCGTGCCAAGCGAGTGCGAGGGCGATCCGTCGCGCGTCGTACGATTCCTCAACCCTGTAGCGCTTGTGGCCAGCCGGCCGTGGACCGCGCTGTTGTCCGTGATCGAGCCATCGCGCCCGTCCAGGCCCCCGTCGTCCCCGTTGGTCTGCCCGGCCCCGCACCCGGCCAGGCAGCTTGCAGCAAGCGCCGCGATGCCCAAAAGCAACAACACCGAATCCCGCCAGCCAGGACCGGCCACCCGGTCGAGTCGCCGGCGGCCGCAATTGGTGCGGTTGGCTGAAACATATGAAGATGTCGTCTTGCACATGGAGCACCTCACCCCTGCCGGGGTCCGCAGGTACTTTCCCCGTGGTAGAGCCGATCCATCATCAATCCTCCCTCAGTATGACGAAACTCCGAGCCGGGGACAGCTTAGGGATATCTCCTATCACCTTCTACATGACTACGCGCTTGGACAATAAAAATGTCAAGCATCCGCTGAATATGATCTGCCCCCGCCTGGTTCACAACTCGGAGATAATCGAGATCAAGGGTGAGTCC
>CAZXHT010000157.1:0-7626 GCA_964640665.1 uncultured Myxococcales bacterium | reverse complement strand
TTCTCTCAAGGTGCGGTTGAATCGCTCCAGGTGTGCGTTCGCATTTGGCGCGCCAGAGGGCGAGGAAGCCTTTCTTGTGCCAACCAATGACTGTCGCCGGCTTCACAACGACCAGCGGGCGGGCCCAGTCAGACCAGACTCTGCGCAAGACGAGCCAGAAGACTCGATCACAGGGTTGGAGTCGAGGTCGCTTCTGGTTCTTGCGGAGTACGGGCTGGACAATATTTTTGGAACCCAATCTAGGAGTCGGTGTCAGACCTATATGTACAATCGACAGAAGCACATTTGAGTGAATGAATTGAAGAATCTGTTCGACAAACGACCTATTCACCAAGCAATCACGCTGTTGTTGGGTCTCGTCGTCAGTTTTTCGGTCCGAGCAGCAGTGCCACCCGAAATCGTCGACCCAACCGGGGAGCATTGGATCCTCGATGCGGGCGACTCTCGAAACGGCCTAGCCCATGGAAAGGGCAAGGCTCACAGCCAGAGTTGCTACCTTTATGAAGGTGGATTCCGAAACGGCATGTTTCATGGACAAGGTATTCTGCTCTTTGAGTCAGGCGGCTTTTACCAGGGAGGATTCAGGAAGGGTCTTTTTCACGGTAAGGGCGCGTTATTCCACGAGAATGGCGTGTGGTTTCTGGGGCATTTCAAGAAGGGCCGAAAACATGGTCGAGGCCAAGTGTACTGGCCGGACGGGGTCACCTACAAGGGACGCTGGAAGGATGGATGCCGAGTAGCCAAATCCGGTCAGTGGCGATTCCAGCATGTGAGTTATTTGACGCCGCTCTCTATTTTCAGCCATGCAACTGGCCTTGAAGCTCAGAAGAGACTCTTTGCCGCCAAGTTGGCCTATCAAAGAGTAATCAAAACAACATCGTCAAGGGAACTCACGGTCAAGGCCAGAACGGCCTTTCAAAAGCTACGCAACGAAAAACCAGGCGCAGACAGATGGGAAATTGGCCCCAGCAGTGGCTGTATTAGGAATTTGTTACAAGTTACCAAGACGCCTTTGGCATTGGCTTTGGCATCGGCCATGCCCTCGGCCTTGGAACCTTCCATCCACACCTGCCATACCAACTGGGGGAAACTCACAGAATTACCACTCGATCCCAACACCCTGAGAATCCGATCCAAAGTTGCCTCCACCCGCAGTGTTGGTTCAATACCTAACCACCTGAAGCTAGACGCCAAGATGCCGGTCGTCTCTCCTTGTGGCCAAGGCATCCTGCACCTTGTTCACGACAAGAATAAAGTCTTTAGTACAACCACAGGACATGTTTGGGAACGAAGACGCATGGAAACGAATGATGCACCGATCAACAAAGCATTACAAATGGATGCGTGGAGCAACAAAGTACTTTATATAACAATCTCTGATGGAACCCGGACTCGTTTGGAGTGGCCACGATTAAAAGACCCGGACTGCCCCGTGGATTTCACAGCGGGACGGATCTTGAGATCAAGTGGTGCTCCGGCAAAGTACATACCTACACGGCAACCTGCTCAATGCAAAGGGGTCCAAGTCATTGGTGTTGGGCAATACGTTGCCTTCCTATGGATTGACCGACAAACTGAAGCAAAAAACAATCTATCCGGTTTGGTCTACGACAACGGCCTTCAACGCTGGCGACAATTTCCAAGTTTTCAATGCAACCTTCTCCGCAACAAAATTCATGTCGACCACCAGGGTGGCAGGTTGGTCATTGAAGACTGTAATGCGGATCATGACAATCGTGGGTTGCTCGCATTCACCAGCGTGATTGTGGACCTCCGAGTTCCGCGGGTTCGCCGCGCTTCGACAAAGTTCGAACTGAGGCAAGACTACTACGAATCACGCTGGACCGGACACACTCTGTTTAAAGTCGGCAATTCATACATTTCAAGCCTTGGTGGGGATGCCTGCCAGCTTGACACCAATACTGGTAAATGGCGGAAGCTGCCACCTGCACCAAGAGCCGATGCACATTTCATCTATGACAGCAACAACATCATTTCCTTGCGAAAACATATTGTTTTGAATAAAATGTCCAAAACATATTTGGGTAAGGAATTTGCCCTTCTAACTTTCTATGACCCAGCGCGTGGCGAGTGGTGCCCAGCTATCGTGCCCCAAGGGGCCAGTTTCTTTAGCCAACGGCAGCTAGACCCGGGGGTGGCCAACAAAGAAAGCTGGTACTCAGAGGTTTATTCAGCAGGAAGAAACCTTTGCTTGTGGGGACTGGCAGAAAGAAAGTACTACAAGGGACAGAAGTGTTGTCCTTCACCAGAACCAACCACACGAACCAAGAGTACGGGTTTCTGTTTGTCTTGGTAGAATCGTAAGTATACGGTGAAGGTCGTCCTCCGCAATAAATCGTCCATCCCGATTTCACTGGATTTTTCCCCTTGTGCATCGACAATATTGAGTAGCTGCGTCATAGGACGATCCACTGAACGAGTTCGTCCACACCAGCCATACCTCAGTTGACATTCAAGCCGATGGACTGCATTCGCGAGCCGACTCGGGCCGACTAGCAAATGCAATACGATAGTCACCATCGCTTTTCTCGTGCTCCACACCGAGTGAACCTCGGACTATGCCGTATTCCTCCAAGGGACGAACACAAGGTCTTGAGACCGATGGAGAGCCATTTCTTGGCCGAATTCATCATGGTGTGATTCTCGACTGCACCCATGGCGCCGTCAAGGCCTTATGTGCATCACACGGGTATCGGTCACTCGCCGACAGGCTGAAATCATTGGCGGATGGAATATTGTCGAGCCACAGCCAGTAATCAATACGACCCGTTGGATGTCCTGGCAAGTGGAGTAGGTTCTGTGCTTGCCGTTCTGGTTTTTGAGCTTATTGTTTGGATGCGAAAAAGAGCAGGACAATAGAAAAAGGAGGCGTTTGTATAAAAAAGAGGGCTGAAGTGGATTTACCAAAGTGGCCGGCAGCGGGCTGGGCACCTCGGGCTGAGGTCCACTTCAATCTTCAGCACTGCCTTTGGCATCCATGGGCTGCTCTATAGCTAATTTCTTCAGTTGCCGTTTCTTTTGATCCTTCCAGTTTTCAAGACCACTACCCTTGCTGCCCAAGATCATGTTGTAGGCCAGCGGAAGGGTGGGCTTTTCTCCAGGTTTCAGTTTGCGCTTCTTGTACTCGATGACCAGAGCGGTTTTGGAGGGCAAGATCCAGGCGTTGAGTACGTATCCGCGATGCTGGCGCAGCTTGCCGACGTCCTTCGCCTGCTTGGCCTCGATGAAGCGCAGGGCTGCCTCTGCTCTTTGTACGGTCATCCCCACACAGATCTGTTTCGGCCTTGCGTAACCCAGGTTCACCGACACCTTCACCAGTCGGTGGCCGAGCTTCGGGCTGATGGTGGTGTTGGCGTCCTCGATCACGGTATGATTGCCCTCGATGGTGGCCTGCTGCATCCATCTGTCCACGCTGGGAACCGGCTTTTCGTCTTCGAGTTTGAACTTGTTATGCATGTAATCCAGGTCGATTATGTCACGCACGTAGATTCCGCTGCCTTCAGGATCTTCTTTGAATCCTTCGGCCACCAGCCGCCTGGCGATATCCGTCTTGGCAATCTCTGCGGCGTCGATTACCGGCAAGTCGCAAGCGAATTTTGGCTCGGCCGCGGTTGCCTGAATTCCCGCCGTCGAAACCATGATCGAAAACAGTATGACGCATCTTGTTCGCATTTTTTCTCTCTCGTTTATCGGACCAATATCTATCGCTCATACTCCTTCGCGATTTGTTCGAGCAACTTATTGAGCTCTGCGGAGTTCTTGTTCTCATCGTACCACTTCTCTGTCTTTGAAATCGCCTTCTGTAGCTTCGCTTCCTCGGCTTTCACGGTTGCTTGGCCCACCGATTCCCACGGCTTCGGGCCCGTGCTGTTGAAGTAACCCTTCAAATGCGGCGGAAGCGCGTCGGCCAGCCACATGGCGGCCCACGCCCGGCGCCTTGAATCGGCCTTCGGGTTCTTCACGGTCTTCAAAAGCGCCGGGATCGACTCGCGCTTGTAATCTACGCTGAACGTCAGCCGGTTCGATTTGCCGTTGCGATCATCAACCCAGCATACGTAGGCGCCCGGGCGGAAAATGCCCTTCGATCGGCCCTCCAGAATCTTTGTTACCAGGTCGACCTCCCGGCGGACGGTCTTGCCCGGGGCAATCGCCAGCTCGGGGATGGGATACGGCCCGCGGCCGTTCCAGATCACCGCTAGCTGCCTCTTGCTCAGCGAACGGCTGAACGAGAAGGCGGCGGCATTCGACGACTCGATCCTCAACACGGTCTTGGGAGTCAGGTCGGGATTTTCCCGGTAGACCGTGCGGTCGCTGTCGTTGACAAACAGGATCTCCAGCGGAATCGGCTCGCCCCAGGCAAACGCCGTATGGGGCAGGTGGATCTTCGGCGCCGAGGTCTGCGACGAATCTCTCTTTTCGCGCGCGAAGGCGCGAAACAATTCCCGCATTCTTGCGTACTCGGGCGCGGCCGCCTTCTTGGCCAGCGCGGGATTGTCGGCGAATGGATAGCTCAAGCCCTTCAGCGACCTGGGGTAAAAAGGATCGGCGTCGGCCAGAACGAATTCTACGTTGCCGGGGTCCATCACCCCCATCCGGTCGAATCGGATCTGGGGCTCCTTGTCCTTTTCCAGGGCGGTGTAGGCCAGCTTCATGCCCGGCACCCAGGCAATCGTCATAGGCGAAGCGCCCGCCGCCGGCACCTCTCCATGCGCGCCGGCCGTCGCGAAGGCGAAGTCGTAGGTGTGGCCGTTGCCCACCCAGGCCTCCACGTAGAGACCGGCGCCCGGCAAAGGATGGCCGTAAACGTCTTTTATGACGCCCCGGATGGTGAGCTGCACCCCACCGTACAACGGTGCGGCCAGCATGAGCGCCACAACCATCGTCCCCGTTGCGATCATCGAGCGCATGTAAATTTCAAACGTCCTTTCCTGAGATAGATGAGCCCGTGCAGGATCGTGAGCGGGCCGAGGACGATTTTTCCCATTCGAAAACTCCCCGCTGCGATCGTCGAACGCATGGAAATTTAAAACGTCCTTTCGCAAGCTAGCACGAGCCTTGATTTCCTGTAAAGCCGTGGATCAACGGCGGAACCGCGCGGTGAAGGCCGCGCGATTTTCGTACCGAGAACGAGCCTTGCCAGGTGCGCAAACACTTGTCGTGCCGACCGCGACATTTCGCATCCTCTTCGGGTTTGTGGTTCTTCTTCATGATCGCCGTACAGTGGTGCATTTCAACGTCACGGCCAATCCTACTGCCCAGTGGATTGCTCAACAGATCATCGAGGCGTTTCCTTGTGATACGGTGCCGACTTCGTTGCACGGGTCAAAGACATGGGCATCGAGGAAGTACTGACAGCACCTGTCAATGGGCACTGGTGCGACATCTCCAAGATTCAAGGCCACGGCTGCGACGCCAACTTGAACCTACTCGCATTCAACCCTCGAATCGCGAGACCAATTGATGCTTGAACGGAGTTTTGAGGATGCACAGCATTGTCCCCGTCCCGACCTACCCTCCGATATCAACGTCGAACTTGACAACCCGTGTTCCAAATATTATAGTGTTCCACATAATGCGAAACAAGCCAAATAACGAAACAGAACTCATACGCCAGGCGGTCGACGCCATCCGGGCTCGTCTGCCGGGATCCTGGCATGTATCGATCGTGATTGAAAAGCAGAAAAGGAAAAGGCCAGATTCGATCGTCGAGATCCGGGCACCCTCCGGAAACTCCGCCAGGATGGCAATTGAAGCCAAGCAACAGATGCCGCCCCAATCGGTGTTTTTCATAGCCGAGCAGCTAAAAGTCTACCAGAAGGAATTCGGTACAACCGGCGGACTGGCGGTGGCCCCCTACCTGAGCCCGCGAGCCAGGGAGCTGCTAATAACACGGGGGATCAACTTCATTGATGCCACCGGCAACATGCGCCTGGTCATCGACAAGCCGGCCTTGTTCATCGAGGCCCAAGGGGCGGGCAAGGATCCCTGGCGGGAGAAGCGGCCGCTGGTTTCCCTAAAAGGGTCGTCCGCCGGACGTGTGGTCCGGGCGCTGTGCGACTTCAGGCCGCCTTATGGAATACGTGAACTCGCCCAGCGTGCGGGCTTGTCACTGGGCTCGGCATCCCGGGTGGCGGCACTGCTGGAACGGGATGCCATCCTGACCAAGGCCGGCAGGGGCCGAATTGTCAGTGTAGACTGGCAAGCTCTAATCATGCGATGGGTGCAGGACTATTCTTTCGACGCATCGAACACTGTCGGGACGTTTCTCGAGCCGAGAGGTCTCAAGGCTCTTCTGGACAAGATGAAGAACCTGAAAATGGGGTACGCCATTACTGGTTCACTTGCAGCGACCCACCACGCGCCGGCGGCGCCCGCAAGGCTGGCAACGATTTTTGTGAAGGACATGGACCGGGCTTCCAGCAGGCTGAAGTTGAACCGGACGGAGGCCGGAACGAACGTGATTCTGGCCGAGCCTTTCGGCGAGGTGGTTTTCGAGAGGCTGGTGAAAAGAGAGGGGCTGAGTTTCGCGGCTCCCAGCCAGGTGGCCGCCGATCTGTTGACCGGCCCGGGCAGAAGCCCTGCGGAGGCCGAGACCTTGATGGACTGGATGAGGAAAAACGAAGATGAATGGCGACTATGATCCCCTGTACATTCAAGCCCGCGAGGTGCTCCTGGACGCACTGGAGGCCCTGGGATCCCAACGCAGGTCGGTCGTCTTGGCCGGCGCGCAAGCCATCTACCTGCACGCCGGCGAGGCCGACCTGGCGATTGCTCCCTACACCACGGACGGCGATATTGCCCTGGACCCGGCCTTGCTGGAAGATAAGCCACTCCTCGAAGATGCCCTGAGAGGCGCTGGCTTCGTGCTCACCACCCAGCCGGGCAGTTGGGCCGGGAAAGACGGGATCGTTGTGGACCTCTTGGTGCCGGCCTCACTGGGAGGCCCCGGAAAGCGCGGCGCTCGACTGGGAGTGCACGGTAAGCGGGTGGCTCGCAAGGTCCACTCCATGGAGGTGGTTCTGGTTGACAAGGATCAACACGAGATCTCCTCGCTAAATCAAGCGGGCTCTCGGAGTTTCGAGATTGCCGTGGCTGGACCCGCCGCGCTCCTGGTCACCAAGCTCTACAAAATCGCTGAGCGGGCAGATGTAGCGACGCGACTGCGGGACAAGGATGCCCTGGACATACTCAGACTGCTAAGGGCCATTCCTCCAGAGACCATGGCCAAGAGAATGAACAAACTCAAGGATGCCGCCACTACATCCGCCATTACCCAGGATGCGATCGGACATCTCCGCGATCTCTTCGGCACGGCGACAGCGCGGGGTTCCCAGATGGCGGCCAGGGCGGCGACACCCCTCGAAGATCCCGAGACGATATCGAAATCATGCGAAGCACTTGCCCAGGAGTTGCTCGCCGCCTGTGCGGGCTTTTCAGGATAAGGACAGAAATTGAAACTGGGAGCCAGAGTCGGATTCAGCAGCTTGAACCTGCTTGAGAAAAACTTCCACGGAGTGGACTTCCCGGTGGAGCTGGCGCTGCCGCACAGGGTGCATCCTCAAAACTCCGTTCAAGCATCAATTGGTCTCGCGATTCGAGGGTTGA
>CAZXHT010000156.1:0-7668 GCA_964640665.1 uncultured Myxococcales bacterium | reverse complement strand
TGGTAATCAAGAGGCGCTGACCTGAAGCCGGAAAGGCTTCCTTTCCCTATCCCTGTCGTACCGCGGCGGCGCCAAGGCGCCGCCGCGGTACGGTTCGTTTCTGTCTCCCGCAAAGATGCTTCCAGACCTATCTTGTGCCGCGACTTTTGCAGTGCTAGTCTCTTTTGCCAGAGCCATGAAAAGACTCGTTTTACTTCTAGGTTTTTCGTTTGTGTCCGCAGCTCTCACCGGGTGCGGGGCCTTCGAGGATGCGGCTTCCTCTCCAAATACAGGCCCGGGGCTGATCATCGAGCCCTTCTACATCCAGCAGGGCGGCCGCAAAGATTTCACAATCAGCTACACCACCCCTCCCCCTTGGGCGGCCGAAACAGATGGCCATGCCTATGTCATCTCACTCGACCTGGGCTCCGGCATACAGGCCCAATCATACAGCTACAACGGCGTCGACAAGGTGCAGGCCGTGCTGGTGGCTTCAGCCTCTGCCACTATCAGTGACCGCCGAATTTACCTGACCTGCGGGTTCGAGAAGTTCGGCCACAAGCAGCAAAAGTTCTCCGCCTGGGGCATCTTCTACGTCCTTGCCAGAAACTCAATGGACGGGGGAGTTCAATGAGGCGCTTGCTCGTCATGCTGGCTTGCCTGGCTCTGCCGTGCCAAGTCCTGGCAGGGGAAAGCTTCGCCGGCCAGATTGATTTGGCAGCGGGTCTGACCTGCTATCACGAGATGGATATGGGCTGCGCGCGGGCGCGGCTCGAATCGGCGCTTTCGAGCTTCTCACCCGAAAATGACCGCCACTATATTGTTCACGTCAGCCAGGCGCGGCTGATCCTGGCCATGATCCACGTGGCGGCCGACGAGTTGGAAAAAGCCGAGAGCGAGTTCAAGACGATCCTGCTGCTCGACCCCGGCTTCAGGCTGCCTCCCGGCGATCACCCCCCCAAGGTGATCTACATCTTCAAGCGAGCCAAGACGACCTACGAGACTGCCAGGAAAAAGAAGGAGAAAATGGCCGGAAACACGGCAACCGTAACCCGTCCAGCAGTTACAAAGCCGATCCCGGCAGCGCCTATTATCAAAAAGATTCCCACGCCGGCAACTCACGGCCGCGTCTTTCTCCCCTGGTCGATATCGCCGGAGGCGCGCTTCGTGGTCCTGTTCGGCAACGATGCCGGCGCGCTGGCCGCAGGGCCGGGCGCGGCGCTGAGCGTAGCTTTCAGGTCCTTCGAGCGCCTCGCCCTGCAGGCGGGGTTCTCATACGCTCACCATGCCAGCACAAGCAGCGGCCCCGCACTGCAGACAGTGTCGCTTTCCCTGGGTGCCTGCACTACCTTTCCTCTTGATCCCGTCGAGTTCAGGGCCGGTGGCTCGTTGGGAGTGCTTTCCATGGGCACCGCCGACCGCTACGACCACTGGGGTTTCACGCTAGGCCTGGCGACTTCGGTGGCCTGGCCGCGACGAGGATCATGGGCACTGGTGGTGAGCCTCTACCCCTCGCTGGTGATTACCGCGGGAGGTTCCTCGTTTTTCCTGCCCATCGGGCTGTCGGGGGAGATGCGTTGGTGAACTCCTTCATCCAGGAAGTGCGCCTCGAAGTGCAAGACGGCGCCGGGGGCCCGGCGCGGGTTGTTACGCTCGGCGGCCCGCTGATCCAGGTCGGCCGCGGCGAGGGCAACGACCTGTCGTTCGCCGACCCGCGGGTGTCCGCCGTGCACGGGCGCATGCAGATCGACAACGACCGCATCGGCTATCACGATCTCGGCAGCACCAACGGCTCGGCGGTCATCCGGGACGGCAGGCGGATCGCCGTCGAACGCGGCGCGGGCAATGCTTTTGTCATGCAGCCGCAAGACGAGATCCTGCTGGGGGACGCGGACCGCCCGACTTCCATACGCATTCTGGAGATCGTCTTCGGCGCGGCTCCCATGATCGAGACCGCCACCGTGGTGGCCCAACGCTCGCTGGGCGAGGTTTCGCGGTTGCCCGACGGTGAGACGCTGCGCCGTCTGTTGGAACTACTGGCGACGCTGAGAACCAACGCCGACACACTGGCCATGACCAGGCAAGTGCTTGCCTTTCTGTTGAGCGCTCTGCCAGAGGCCTCGCGCGCCGAGTGCTTCATGAAGGACACCAACGGCAACTTCGCACCGGCCATAGGCATGGGACCCGGCGACAACCGGCTGGTGGGCAGCCCGCCTGCGACCAGCCTGGTTCGCAGGCTTACCTCGGAACGCGAATCAATCCTGGTGCATGACACCCAGTCGGTCGAAAAAACCAGTGCCAGCATCCGCACCCAGCCTTCCCGTTCGCTGGTGCTGGCACCCTTGGTGGTCGAGGACGAGGTCATCGGAGCCATCCAGGTCGGCTCGCGCCAGGGCGGGGTTTTCGCCGAGCGCGAACTGGATCTGGCAAGCGTCCTGGCCCAGCAACTCTCGACCGTCCTGGTGGGGGCCCGCCTGATCGAGCGCCTGAGCGAGGCCGAGGCCCGCCTGCGCGGCGAGTGCGACTACCTCAAGGAGCGCCTGGGACACCGCCCGGCCCTGGACGAGATGGTCGGCTCCTCCAGTGCCATCCGCGACGTGCGCGGGCAGATCCTGGCCGTGGCCGCGTCGCGAACCACCGTGCTGATCCAGGGCGAGACGGGCGTCGGCAAGGAACTGGTCGCCCGCGCCATCCATGAGCAGAGCCCGCGCGGGCAGGCCACTTTCGCCGCCGTCAATTGCTCGGCGCTGTCGCCGGGGCTTTTAGAAAGCGAGCTCTTCGGACACCTGAGAGGGGCATTCACCGGCGCCCACCGCGACCGCAAGGGACTCATAGAAGTGGCTCACCGGGGTACGCTTTTCCTGGACGAGATCGGCGAGATGCCGCTCGGACTGCAGCCCAAGTTGCTGCGCTGTCTCGAGGAAGGCATGGTGACGCCGGTCGGCTCGACCAGCCCCCGCCGAGTCGACGCGCGCCTCGTCTGCGCAACGAACCGCGACCTGGAGCAGGAAGTCGCAGCCGGCCGTTTCAGGCAAGACCTATTGTTTCGGCTCAACGTCTTTGCCCTGCGCGTCCCGCCGTTACGCGAACGCCGCGAGGATATCATTCCCATCAGCGAGCATTTTCTGGAGATATTTTCTCTACAGCACAACCGCCGGCACCCGGGGTTGTCCCCCGAAGCCGTCGCCGCGCTGCAAAGCTACGACTGGCCGGGCAACATCAGGGAACTGAAGAACGAGATGGAACGCGCCTCGCTGCTGGCCGCCGCTGGCCAGTCGATAGGGCAGGCCCACCTGTCCGAGCGCCTGGGCGGAGGGCGCAACCTGGTCGACGCCATGCAGGGCGACCTCAAGGAGATCATGGAGCGGCTCGAAAAGGTCGTCCTGCAGGCGGCCTTGAAAAGGCACGCCGGCAACCGCACCCACTGCGCCCGCGCCCTGGGAATCAGCCGCCAGGCGCTGATTGCCAAGATCGCCCGCCACGACTTGCAGAAAACTTAGCGCTTGGAAAGGCCGGTTTGAGCCTTGATCGCCGGGCATGTCTCCGTTGCAGCGACGATTCAACCGACCAGAAGGCGTCGGGACCGTGCAGGAAGGTCGTGGGCTTAGTTCAACTAGCTGGCGAATGTTCGCCTATTGTGGTAATACTGAGTCTGTCGAGTCCGTCCTTTGGAAACATGGTTCCATGGCTTGAGAGGGAAATTGGCATGCTTTCAAGAAGACAATATTTAACTGGATTTCCGTGCTTTCTGTGTGGGCTTTTATTCCTTTGGGTGGTTGCGGGCTGCAGCGCCGGAATTATCGAAAATGACGGCGGCGTTGGGGTGGGCGACGGCTGCCAGGGGGCAGGCAAGAAGATGCTGAGTGCGGTTGGCGACCCGAACAGGGAGATCCATCCTGGCGAGCAGGAGCTGCTCCAGGTCGTCTTAGAGGAAAAGTGCATAGGTCCCGTTGCCAAAGCGAGCGTGCTTTTCGAGATTCAACACAACCCCGGAGACAGCACGCTCTCTTCCGATTCGGCCGTCACCGGGTCAGACGGCCTGGCTGCGGTGACTCTGACCGCCGGCAACCAGACCGGCGACTTCCATGTCTGGGCCCATCATCCGGGCGATCCGGTGGGGGTCTACTTCTCGATCCGGATCGACGGGGTGCACCACCAGCTGAACCCGGTCGGATCCACCACCCGGGAAGTGGAGGTCAACGATTCGCTGGGCCTCATGGTGAGGCTGGTAGAGACGGGCTCTTATGAGCCCGTCTCGGGGGTGGACATCGGGTTTTCCATTTTAGAGCCCGCGCCCGGGGATGCCGCCATCACCGGATCACCGGATGTCACCGATCAGTCCGGCCTGGCCTCGGCCATGTTCCATTCGCAAACGACGGCGACCAGCTACCTGTTGTTTGCCGAGGGGATGAATGAGGACGTGGGTAAGGTGACCTTCAGCATCCATGTTCGGCAGACCCAAGAGTGCCAGAACGACGGCGGCTGTTCCCAAGGGTGGCACTGCGAGGGCGGAAAGTGCGTCGTCGATTCTTGCGAGCCGGAGACGTGCGGGTCGCTGGGGAAGGAGTGTGGCCGTTGGGAGGACGGATGTGGAGAACTTCTGGAATGCGGGACGTGCCCGCAGGGGGAGTACTGCGACGATGGTGTGTGCGAAGAAGAGTGCGTACCCGATACATGTGAGTCGTTGCACAAGGAATGCGGCAGCTGGCCGGACGGCTGCGGGAGTACGTTGAACTGCGGGGGCTGCCCGAACGGAGAGTCCTGCGTTGACGGCGTGTGCGTCCAAGACTGCGTGCCCGGGACGTGCGATTCGCTTGGAAAGGAATGCGGCAGCTGGCCGGACGGCTGCGGGAACACGTTGAACTGCGGGGGCTGCCCGGCAAACCAGGAGTGTGATCCGGATGGAATATGCCGCGCGCAGCTACCGGCTCCGACCTGGCTTATGGCGGTGCAAACGGGTACGGGCCAGGTGTATCTGGGCTGGCGAGCGGTGAGCGAGCATCCCGGCCTGGGATATAATATCTACCGCGCCAACTCGATCGGAGGTCCCTACACCGAGCCGTTGAACGGCAGCCCGGTCAATGACTCAACCAACTACCTGGACACCTCGGTGTCCTCGGGCAATGGTGTGGCCTACTTCTACGTGGTGCGCCTGGTGGACGGTGGCGGAACCGAGAGCTCCGATTCCAACGAAGCGAGAGTGGTCACTTCCGGCTCACCCGATCCCTACTTATACAAGAGCTACACCAGCGTCGGCGGCGAAGGCAGTGGCGAGCTGACCTTTCTCAGGGTGGGAGACATCAATGGAGACAAACTCCTCGACCTGCTGTTTCATACGAACACCTGCTTCGATACAGACAGCCACCCCGAGGTCTGCAATATCTACGACACCTATCGGCCCAGCGGCAAGGTGATGTACCACGACGGCGCGGTCGCGTATCAATATGATGACGCGAGCGCCGGCTCCAACGTGTCGTTGCATGGGTTCAACTCGTACGCCCTGTGGGACATGGATGGCGATGAGATGTGCGAGTTGATCGAGAACTTCGAGCTTGGCGGCGATGCCAAGTTGGCCATAGCCAACGCGGAGACCGGCCATATCTCCGGACAGATCGATTTGCCCGCACCGAGGGCGTTCATTATAAGCTTCGGGCGACTAACGCCGGACGACACCTCGCACGTGATTATGCAGCAAGGAGCGTATTGCAGCACCTACAACAATATCCGGGCATATTCTTCAACGTTGGCCCTTGCCTGGTCGCGTCCTTTCCAGGCCAACGCCGCGGACAACATGGGTGGCGCACACGAGCTTACGGTGGTCGATATGGATGGTGACGATCTCGATGAAGTCATCCATGGATCGACGGTTATCAAACAAGATGGAACGGTTTGGGCACAAACCGATGGTTGTCAACCCGACGTGGTGGTGTCAGCCGACATCAGGCCCGGTATCCCCGGTATGGAGTTGTTCCTGGGTCACGAGCAAAATGGATCTCTTGTCCAATACAACGGGCGAAACGATCTTTTCAGCGGCTACGATGACGGCACTCCCGACATGCAATGGAACAATCGCTACTGTACGCACACCGATCGCGGCTGGGCGGCCGACATCGACGACCGCTACGACGGATGGGAGATCTATGTGCGATGTGTGCCGGGGGCCACACACCCGGAAAACGGCAGCAGTGTAGGCGGCATGGAGTTTGAATCATGCAGCGAGGATTCGGACTGTGGCGTCGCCAGTGCGTGGTGGTGCCGGACGGGACGATGCCGTTGCCGAACGAACGCCGCCTGCAATCCCGAGTACGAGTGCGGCACTCCCGGCCACTGGTGTACGTGGGTGGGCAACAACGGCAGACGGTGGACCAACTGGCTGATGAAGTCGTCGAACGGCTCGCTGGTTGCAGGTTGGCCTGCTAACGGACACTATGCTCATGATTTGCAGGAGCCTATTGACTGGCGCGGTAACAACATCATGGATGTTCTCACCGACAATGACGGAAACAGGAAAATCCTCGACGGCAAGAACTTCACCACGATTTTCCCGCAGCCGGACCCCGGGATCTGGTGGGCGTGGGTTGTGGACTTCATCGGCGACTACCGCGAGGAAATAATATATGTGAGGTATGGCACCGCCAAAGTCTTTACGAATACGGCAGTCAACACCCGCAAAAAGCCCTCGCCCATGGAAACTCGCGCATATGCCATTCAGAGAGCTCGTTCGGGCTATCGGACCAGTCAAGCCGGTCACTGAGAGTCGCGGTAGAAATAACTACTCCCTGCGTAATATTGCCAGTATGCCTGAGCTGCCAGAAGTTGAAACCACGGTCCGGAAGTTGCGCAGAAGGATATGCAAACGACGCATCGAAGGCTTTCGCGCCTGCTGGCCACGCTAGATCTCTCCGAGCATCGCCGGCGTCCGCCTGGTCCGCCGCATCGACCACGTTTCCCCCGGGTCCGCGGCGGCCGGACCTCCTGGACGAACGTGGTTCTGGCCTGCGGCGAATGCAACCGCAAAAAGGGCGCCCTCGACATCCAGGACAAGATCACCGATTGAGCCTCTTTTTTCCTGTGCGGAATGTCAGTTCAGGCTGTTTTTCAGAGACGATTACCTGGCGAGGTCACGGTGTTCGTCCCGCTGTCCAACAACGATCCGCCGGTGTTGGGTGAAGAGCGCCGGTAGCAGCAGGAGCCACAACAGCCCCGTGGGTTTGCTCCCGGGTCCGCAGCCGCAACCGCCGGTCACGCCCTCTACGTCAGAGACCGACACGCATTGCCCATCGGCGTCGCAGGTGCTGCCGCTCATGCACTGGCCGCAGGTTCCGCCGCAGCCGTCGTCCCCGCACTCCCTGTCCGCGCAGTCGGGTGTGCAGCAATCTCCTTCGTAACAGATCTGACCCTGGATGCAGCAGGTGTTGCTGCACTCCGCGAAATCGCACTCGCACCGGCCTTTCTGGCTGCAAGTTTCGTTTTCACCACAATTTCCGCAGGACATGCCGCAGACAGGATCAGGGCCGCACTCACGGCTCCCACAGTCGGGCTGGCAACTGCCGGGGATACATTGACCCAAGTCGTTGCAGACTTCGTCGTTCTCGCAGGTTCCGCAGCTGGCGCCGCAGCCGTCCGGGCCGCATTCCCGGCCCGAGCAGTCTGAGGTGCAGCAGGCTCCCTGGTGGCACACCTGGCCCG
>CAZXHT010000155.1:0-7856 GCA_964640665.1 uncultured Myxococcales bacterium | reverse complement strand
CCGTCCCTTTCGATACTTTCTGCGTACAATGCAGCCCGATCTGGTGGGCATCACAGCCAACTACATGTCGGTTCATAAAAGCGCTTTGGAGCTGGCTGCAATCGCCAAGCAAGACGGCATCGATGTTGTTATCGGCGGTTACCAGGCAACCGCCATGGCTGACGAGTTGGCGATCAACCCGGATATCGATTTTGTCGTCAGGGGCGAAGGTGAAGCGACTTTATTGGATATTGTTCAAAAGAAACCATCGAAAACTATTTTAGGCATATCCTATTCAGAAGACGGTCAACTGATTAGAAATGAAGATCGTCCCCTGATTGAAGACCTGGATACGATCCCTTTTCCCGAAAGAGCCCTTCGCAAGAATGTGTACAGATCACCTTTCATGGATCTGGAAAGTGACGGATCGACCGCCTATGACATGATCATCACTTCGCGGGGTTGTTGGGGGAAATGTAAGTTTTGCACCGAACCTCTGATGTCACATGGAACCCAGCGATACAGACGGCCCGCAAAAGTTATCGAGGAAATCGAGGAGATCGTCGAGCTTCACCGCGGCAAGAAAAGACTCAGAGTTTCAATATCGGATCCGAATTTCGGCGGCAGCGTCAAGGTGGCCGAAGAAATTTGCGATCGGTTGATCGATTTCCGGGCCAAGTGCGATGCCGATCTGCACTTTTTCATCAGCGTCAGGACCAGCACGATTGCCAATCATAAAAGACTGGCTCAGAAAATGGTCAAGGCCGGCATGGATTATGTTTTCGTCGGCATGGAATCGCCCAAGAAGGAAGATTTGCAGGCGATCGCCAAGACCGGCTGCTCTCGAGAGAAGCAGGAGTTGGCCGCCAAGTACCTTGAAGACAGCGGCGCCGCGGTAATGAGCAATTTTTTACTGGGTCTTCCCGGACAAACCGAGGAAGACATTTTGGGCCTTGTGGATTACGCCAAGAGCCTCGACCTGACGGATTGCTATTTCTCGGTCATGATCCCGCTGCCGGGCTCGAAACTGTATGACGAGGCAAAGCAAAACAATCTGTTACTGGAAGAAGATTTCAGCAAGTACAGATTATGGGACACGGTCATCAAGCACGATAAGTTGTCGCGCAGTAAAATAAGAGAACTGTGCATCAGGTGCAATGCCAAGTGGTACGACGATCTCCTGCTTCAGCAGGAGCATCGCCGCTGGAAGCAAAACGGAGCACGGAAAAAGAAGCTGCATGTTTATGCCGGTAAATTCAGAGTACTGACCGGTTTTCTGTCGTTCATCGGCACCAGCGCCGGCGAGGAGTTTGCCGATCTCGATCCGGCCACGTTCGTCAAGGACATGCCCAATCCGCGGCTCAGAGAATTAACGCAGAAAGTGGGCATCCATAACATTATCGAGATGGGGCGCTTTCTGAAAATTCTCGGCAAGCAGAAGATCCAGGTCTGTTTGCAGCTGAAATCGCAAGAAGATGTCAGCTGGGTGGCCAAGACCGGCCCCGCGGGAGTCGAGTATCTGGACGCAATCAACGGAAGCGCGGATGATCTCAGTGTTGTGATCAACATACCGCTCGGTAACGGTTCATTGAGTCCCAAGACAATCGTGAAACGTATGCTAAGAGATAACCCCGATTTCAAATCGCGTCTCAACCTGACTCGATTGTTGGCCGCCGCAGGCAGTGAAGTCGCAAGCTACTATATAGACAAAACAGTCGAGGACATCCGCAGCAAGACCCATGGTTTGGTCCGCTATTTTATCCACAGGCCCTCGACGAAGCGCGGGTCGAGATTGGTCGGATCGTAGCTGAGTAGTTCGGTCGTAAGGTCATAGAGTTTTGCGAGCAAGGCGCCTTGGCCAGTGGTTTGCTGTTCGTAGTGCCGCCCCGCCCAGCGCCCTAGCTCTTGTTCCAGCGCGGGCTTGTCGTCAGGCAGCGACTTGAAAAAATCCTCGAGCGATCCGAAAGGCAAGGGGAGGTGCGGTTCGTCGAGCTTCATGCGCTCGCGGGCGAAGACGGTCAGCAGCCAAGTGCTGAGCGAGAGGGCTTCGAGCGACTCGGGATGGGAGCCATCCGGAAAAGGATCCGGCAGCTGCGCCGCGTTGAGATCCAGAGCGGCGGCAAGGCTTAGCTCGGCTGTTGCAAAATCGAGCCGCTCGTCTGTCTGTAAGAGATCGCCCAGGTTTCGATATTCGCGCGCGACCGGCTCGTTCGTCGGCAGGAACATGGGGCGCCGGGCAGCGGTCAGGGACAGGACTTGCCCGTAGGGTTCGTCGACCAGAGCCAACATGTCCGCCGGTGTCGTCATGCGCAACTCGCGGGCCCGGACGGCCCGCCTGGAGACCGCGTCCCAGGCGACCTGGAAGATGTGCAGCAGCGGAATTTCTGAAATCAGCCGGCCGGCCGACTCGGCGTCGCGGGCCCCGAGAAGGGCCAGGCCGATCTCAAGGTAACCCTTGACCCGCTCGCCCGCCAGCCGCAGCGTCGCGGGTTCGGTGGGCAACAGGCCGTCGGCAATCGCCACGCGATTCAGCAGATTGGCGAGCTGGCCGGCCTGTGGCGATGGATCGTCGATAACGCCCAGGCCCCCATCGAGCAGGCGGCCCCAGGCGCCCGGCTGCAGGGGGTAGCGGGGCGGGTTCTCGGCGCCGGCCGGCAATGCCGACCGCCCGGCCCGCTCCGGGCTCCGGGGGCGGTAGAGTTCCAGGGCTGCTTCCATGTCCGGCCAGCCCCGGTCCGCCAGCCGGGCGCTGCGCCAGCGGAGCGCCTGGTGCTCGACCTCGACCGGCGGTGTCGTTCCCATGTTGCCCATCAGTGCCAGGAAGAGGGCCTGGTCTTCGATATAGATAAAGTCGGCAAGCTTCTTGACGAGCTTGAAATCGGCACCCAGCTTGACTAGCAGGTAGTGGTAACCGTCGGGGGTCATCACCCGCGGCGCCAGATTATCGGGCAGTGAATCGAGTGCCTCCCTTTCAACGGGCAGCAAGGTTCTCTCGAACAGCAACACCAGCAGTTCGAAGTCCAGGGCCCTGAGCCAGCGCAGCGTCCGCCGGCGCGAGCAGTTGAACAACAGTTCGTTTAAAAAGGCCAGGTGGCCGAGGTCGATACCCTCGCGCACGAACAGTTCCAGGTCGGCCAGGTAAGTGGTCTGCTCGTCGGAGGAAAGCTCGAGCAACTCCAGGGAGTCGACATCGCCGATCCCCTTGAGAGTAAGAATGAAATCCTCGGGCGGCAATGCCCGCACTAGTTGGGCGGGTTTGGCCGACAGCAGGATCAGATCCAGCCGTCGCCGGTCGGCCGGCATGGCGAGCACGAGTTCGGTGCGCTCGGAAAGCTCAATGCCGTCGAGCCGTTCGGCGGCCGCCTGCTGATCTAGCCCGAGTATCTGCGAGCCCTGCCGGATGAGATCCTGGCGTTTCATGGGCAGACACAATGAAGCTTGAAGTTAAAATAGTCAATACGGTAAACTCGGCGCCATGTCCCTGCTCGAGCCCGTTTTTTCGGATCCAGCCACTGTGGATGAGTTGGCCTCTGTTTGCGGCCGCGATCATGTTTCGGTGCTGGAGACAGACCGCATCGCCTATGCCCGCGACATGTGGCCGCGCTCGCTGATCAGCCAGCGTGGCGGAAGCCTGGATCGGCCGCCGGACGTCATCGTCTGGCCGGCCGATGCCGGACAGGTGGCCGAGGTCGTGCGGGTGGCTCGGCGGGCCCGGCTGCCGCTTGTTCCATTCGGGGCCGGATCGGGGGTCTGCGGCGGCACGCTTCCGTTGCGGGGAGGAATCCTGGTCGATCTCAAGCGACTCGATCGCATCCTGGAACTCGACCAGGAGAACAGGCTGCTGCGGGTAGAAGCCGGGATCATCGGGGAAAACCTGGAACGTGAGCTCAACAGACTAGGTTTCACTTGCGGGCACTTCCCGTCGTCCATGTACTGCTCCAGTGTGGGAGGCTGGATTGCCGCCCGCGGCGCGGGACAGTGTTCGAGCCGCTACGGAAAGATCGAAGACATGGTGCGCTCGCTCACCTTCGTGGATCAGGCGGGCGAGATCCGTACCAGCCTTGCCGCTCCTTCCGGTTGCACGCCTTGGTCGTTGAATCCCTTGCTGGTTGGTTCCGAAGGCACGCTGGGGATAATCACTTCGGCCGGCATGGTGGTGCACAGATTGAGCCCCGAGCGCTGGATGCGCGGCTACCGGTTTCCGGATGTTGCCAGCGGGGCGCAGGCGATGCGCCTGATGTTGCGCACGGGCCTGAGGCCCTCGGTGCTGCGCCTTTACGATGAGTTCGATACGCTGATCGCCCGCCAGGGCCCGGCCGACGAGGAAGTGGGCGAATCGTTGCTGCGTAACCTGGGTGGAAAAGTCGGCAGCCCGCTGAAGGGCTTGCTGCGCATGTCGCTACCCAGGATCTTGATGGCGCCGAATCTACTCAACCGGGTGGTGAATCTGCTGCCCGGCGGTTGTCTGCTCATTGTCATGCAGGAAGGTCTTGAAGAAGAAAGACAAATGGCGGCCGACATGATCGACGACCTGTGCCGCGGTCGGGGCGCCGTCGATCTGGGAGAGGAACCGGGCCGCCAGTGGTGGAAAAACCGCTACAGTATTTCGTACAAGCAATCGCCAATGTTCTCGGCCGGCGCCTTTGTCGACACCATGGAAGTCGCCACCACCTGGGATCGCCTGTTGTCTTTGTACCGGGCCGTGCGCCGGGCCTTGTCTCCGCTGGCCTTCGTCATGGCTCATCTCTCGCACGCCTATCGCGAGGGTTGCTCGATCTACTTCACTTTCGCCTCCGCCGCCCGTGACGACGCCACGGCCGCCGGCCTGTACGATCGCATTTGGGAGGCTGCCCAGTCCGCGGTCATTGCCGAGGGAGCCACCGTCAGCCACCACCATGGGATCGGGGCCAGCAAGCAGCGCTTTTTAGTGCGCCAGCAGGGAGAGGCGCACGTTTTGGCCGAGGCCGTCAAAAATGCCTTCGATGCCGGCGGCCTGTTCAATCCCGGCAAGCTCGGTTTGCGCGGGTATGACACACGGGGGCTGTCATGAGCGCGGGCGATTCCCGGCCGGGAAAGTCATGGACGGCCTTGTCGGGCGTTCTCGGAAAACGCAGGGCAAAGCGCGGCGAGTCGGCCGCGCGGGCGTTGGGATTGAGCCCCCCGCCGGCGCTGGCGTTCTTTCCGGAAGATCCGTCCGAGGTATCCATCGTTATCAACGCCGCCAGGGACGAGGGAATACCCTTAGTGACTATCGGAACCGCCAGCCGGATCAACACCTTGCCCAAGCTCGAGCTTCCAGCGGGGAGATACGTCGGGCTGGGTCTCGGGAATCTCACGGGCGTCATCGAGGTGCAGCCTGATTCGCTGTGGATGTCGGCGCTGGCCGGCACTCCCTGGCGGGAAATCATCTCCTCGGCCGCCAAGCACGGACTGCGCCCGGTCGGGGCCCCGAGCGCTGGAAGTCTTGGAGGATGGCTGTCGGTCTGCTCCTTCGTGGACGATATCATTCTGGGAGTCCTGACGCCCCCGGTTATCGGCCTGGAGGCCGTTTTGCCCACCGGCAATCTGATCCGCTCGGTGACAACTCCCCGCGCGGCCATGGGCCCGGATATTTTTTCGCTTTTTTTGGGCACCTGGGGCGGCCTGGGCGTGATTACCAGCGCTACGTTGCGGCTCGAGCCGTTACCGGAGAAGGAAGCCGTATTGGGCTGGCGGGTCGCGAGTGTCGCCGGCGCCGTTCGCCTGCTTAAAAGAGCCGCGCGTGATTTTCTCCCGCCGCGCAGCGGGGCGATTTGGCTGGAGATCGAGCGGGGCAGGCGCGGGGCGCGCATGGCGCTCAGCTATCAGGGCGCAAGACCGATTGTCGAGGCCTGCGAGAAGTTCATGCTGGGCTCTTCTGAAGGGAAGGGAATTGAGCGGGCATCAGAAGCGGAAGTCCGATCCTGGATCGCGGACGGGCAGATCGTCGGCGGCCGGGTATACACCGCCCCGGTGAACTGGTCGCACCTGCCGGGCCTGCTCAAGCGAGCCGACAAGCGCCTGGGCAGGGTGTCTAAGGTGATGATCGATCGGCCGCAGATCGAGGGTTGTCGCTTGCGACTTACCGTGGACAAGCCCTTAGCGGATGATGTCTGGCGCGAACTAGTCGATCCCCGGGGGGAGGCTCAAGCATCACTCGAGACCGCCCGCTCTTTCATGAGCCGGGTGCGTGCCGAACTCGATCCGCAGGGGTTCGTAAACCCGCACGCCTGGCCGCTGCCCTGGGTGGGAGGTGAAGGTTGAGCCTCAAGCAGCACAAACGCGATCTTCAAAACTGCACCTACTGCCCCAAACTGTGCCGCTTCTGCTGCCCGACGGCCGAGGTCGAGCATCGCGAGACGGTTACTCCCTGGGCCAAGATGACCTTGGCCGAGATGGTGAGAAGCGGGCGGCTCGAGCTTACGGACGAGGTGGGAGAAGTCTTTTATCATTGTTTCGCCTGCCTGCACTGCCGGACGCATTGCCGGCACGAAATCGATGTGCCCGGGGCGCTAATCGAGGCCAGGCGCATGGTGTTCTCGTCGGACAGTGAGCCGCCTGAGCTGTCGGCCGTCATGGGAAGGTTCCACGATGCCGGCAACCCCTGGGGCGAAGACCTGCATGAGCGCCTGAGATCGGTCGTCGCCGAGGAGTACTTCGTTCCCGAGGCCAAGGTCGCGCTCTTCGCCGGTTGCCAGTCCATCAGGCAGGACCCCAACTCATTGCCCGCGTTCTTCGAGTTGCTTGGCGCACTCGACATAGACTACGTCGCCGCCTTCGATGGAGAGCAGCTTTGCTGCGGGTTGCCTCTCTGGCTTGCGGGTGATCACGATGGGTTCGTGGAACACGCTCGTCGTGTGGCCGAGTCTCTGTCCGCATACCGCCTGGTTATCAGCACCTGCCCGGCCTGCGTCTACTCGTTGAAATCTCTCTATCCCGCCCTGAACGTCTCGCTTTCGCCCGACGTCTCGCACGTGCTCGAGTTTCTTTCCGAGCCGCTGGCCGGCCGCGAACCAGTGCGCAAGATAGAGGGCAGCCACGTCTTCCACGACCCGTGCTACCTGGCCCGCTACCTGGAAGAGACGAGCCTGCCGCGAGAGATACTGGGACGCATACTGGCCGAGCCGCCGGCAGAGACGATCTGGTCGGGCGCGGATACGCAGTGCTGCGGAGGCGGCGGGCTGGTTCCGCACCTGCTGCCCAAAGTGGCCGATGGAGCGTCCGAGTTGCGCATGAAGCAACTTGCCGCCACGGGCGCCGAACGTGTAGTCACGGCCTGCCCCGGTTGCGTCAATCAATTAGCGTCGGCCCCCGGTGAAACCGCCGTTGTCGATCTGATCGATTTGTTGAAAGAAGCCTATTGCAATAAGTAGGATCCCTCGGAGTAACTACCCGATTGCTTTTGCACGGTATAAATGGTACATCAAAATTATGAACGTGAACATGAACAGGAAGCACACAGCCATATACCGAATGTCGGACAGCCGGAACGACGACTTTGTTTCCGGCAAACCTGCAGACCGCATCAAACTCGTCTGGATTCTGACCAGAGAAATCACGTCCCTGAGCAAAAGACACGATGCTGAACGAAGATTACAAAGACATGTTACAAGCCTTATCCGACGAGAAGGTTAAATTTCTCCTCGTAGGCGCCTATGCAATGGCGGCTCACGGTTATCCTAGGGCTACCATGGATATAGACATCTGGGTCATGCCGTCACCTAAGAATGCCGATGCCGTGCTGCGAGCACTGGGCCGCTTCGGCGCATCTCTGCACGATTTGACAAAGGAAGACCTCCAGAAGGATGGGACCATTTTTCAGATCGGAGTTGCCCCAAGGCGAATCGACATCATCACTG
>CAZXHT010000154.1:0-7920 GCA_964640665.1 uncultured Myxococcales bacterium | reverse complement strand
CAGCCTCTACTCGAGCCGACAGGCCGGAGAGCGGGCTCTTTGCCCGATGGAACTTACACAATAAACATCGTCCAAATCCAGCACCGCAGTGGTAATATAGTCGGTTGAACCCGATCGTCTAACAAAAGGAAGTGAACATGAAGTCACTCGTATGTCTCTGCATTCCCCTATGCCTCCTGGCGATCGATGCCGGCTGTGCCGCCGGTCGGCAGAATGCCGATAAGTCTTCCGCAACCCAAATGTCGACCAGGGGTCAAGCCGAGCAAGCCTCGTTCTTGCGCAAATCCCTCACTTTCACAAAGGCCGAACTGGGCGCCGATTTCGAGTTGGCCGACTACGGCCGGGACAACCCGGCCTGTTGGAACATGCAAAACGCGCCCACAAAACCGAAGCGCCGCATCGCGCCGCTGGTTCAATCGAGCACGGCCGGCCCCGAGACAGAGCTTTGCTACTTCGAGTACATCCGCCGCGGCACCCACGATGACATCTTGATCAAGATCTACGTCTTTCAGAACTCAAAAGAAGCCAAGGCCGCCCTGGCCCACCCCTACCTGCAAAGAATAATCCAGAAACTCGGCAAGTACGGCATGCAACCGCCGACGGCGCTCGGCAACCTGGTCTATTTCGTGACCGCCAGCGAGTCCAATATCCAGAAGGCAAAAGAGTTGCTTACGCTGGTCACCAGGAAGTTGAAGCACCTCGGCTGGTAGCCGGCGCAGGAATCATGCGTTATCTGCTTACGGCATCGTTGGGGTTGCTCATTTTTTTAGGGCCACTGGCAGCCTCACGGGCCGAGGACCCGTCGAGCTTTCTCGACCTCCGGATTGCAGTGGCGCCCTATTCTCAAATTACCATTGACAAACTCCAGCCGTTTCACCTGAGTCTCTCATTCGGGTTCCTGCGCTATGGGTTCATGGTCATCGACATTGACCACGGCGCGTACTCTGTCGATTACGAGGATGAGACCAGACAGACCTTCCGGGTCATGGCGGGCCTGCGCCTGCGGGGGCCGGATCTGCTGGATGAGTCGGGCAACGGACTGTTGCTGGAAAGCGCCTTGGCATTGGGATACGAACGATCCCCCTAGGGGCGTAACGCTCCCAACTTTCGCATGACGGTGAGCGCGCTCTACTGGTTCTGGCGGGGGCGCCTAGCCGTCGGGATCGAGTTGGGCAGCGATATCGGATACAGCGCCGGCACCCATGCGGCGCTGGTCACGGCCGTTGCCTTTCCGTGGTCCGGTACGAATGCAAAGGAATTGGCGCCGGCGGCGCAAGCCGAGTCCGGCGGTTCCCGGAGCGAATGGCTGGACTTCAGAGTGCGGGTGTCTCCACCTATGTGCAACCTTAATATGCCGGTCATCACGAACGCCCCGGGACTGAATCTGACCCTGACCATCCTGGGGCACCTCGTCCTGGAATACGATCCGGACCGGACGGCCCATGCACATTTTTATGAAACTCTCTCCCATACAGTCATGCTCGGCGGTCGAATCAGGGCGCTGGACCTGCGGGACGGGAAAGGAAGCGGGTTGACGGTCGACAGCGCCATACTTCTGGGCTACTCCTATTACATTGATGAGGTGTCTGAGACCGACCTCATCACACTTGAGTCCGTCAGCCTGCGTCAGGACTGGGATCTGATCTACTGGTTAGTGAGAAATTTCGGCGCTGGCCTGTCGTTATCCTTGGGCTACGTCCTGCCCGTCCGCTCCAGCTACGAAGCCCCCTTTGACCAGTCTCTTGTGGAGCCTGCCATGAAACCTCATGGCGGATTTAGCGTGGCGCTTGTCCTGGCCACTGCTTTCTAGGCTCTTTGAATGCCAAGAAGGACGCCGCGTTTTCATTTTGCCGTCCCCTTTTTCCCTTTTTCCTTTACGAATCCCGATCAGGTATGAGCCTTTTCGATATGCTGGGCGATTAGCATTTTGATCAGCGACTGCCTGGGCACACCAAGCCGCTTGGCCTCTTTGTCCAGTGTCTTAATCATCCAGAGAGGGAAATCTACGTTGACGCGTTTCTGTTCGAGCCCTGGTCGGCGCGCCTTGGACAAATCAAGATACTTGGTAATATCCTCACCCGCGTCGAACTCCTTATCAAACTCCTTAGCTCTCATAAATTTCCTCCTCTTTCTTCTGCGACCGACGGACCGAGATGAGCCGAATTCTCTGGCATCTGTAGGTTATCACTCCAGACCAGCACTTCCCGGAGATTTGACCGATGACTAGAAATCTCGGTTCGTCCGTCACCTTCGCAGGAATCTCGACTAGATCTGGATCATCCCACAGCGCTTGTGCTTCGACAAAATCAATGCCGTGTTTCTCCTTGTTTGCTCTGCTCTTGCCCGGATCAAACTCGAATTCCATGGTATATAATATATACCTGATGTATACCTTATGTCAATCATTGATTCCATGGAAATCAGGGGTAAATCAGGGGAGGTTACGCAACTAACCGTAATGTTTACAAACAGAGTACCTCCGTCACCTTTTGTCCCCTTTTTTCCTTTTTTCCCGGGCGTGGATGAACCACGCCCCTACAGTGTCTAAGCCGCAAGCGGCTCACCTTCCGCTCCCATCCAGAACCCGTCTTCGCCGTCCCGCAAGCCACAGGCTTTCGAAAACGCCTGCCTGGCCGCATCCTCCGGATCTTCCAGCTCGAATCCGCAGTGCGGGCATATGGAGCCGCCGGCCACGGTGACTAGCAGGGCGCCGCATTCGTGACAGTGCTTCCAGTACTCCACCAGGTTGATGATTGCGCGATCGTGCATCGGCTCGGCCTCCTTCCTGATTTATGCTACATGCATAGCACGCGGGTCTGACATCCAGATTGACCAAAACCTGCCGATCATGAGAGTATGAAAAAATTGTAGCCTTTCAGTATTTTACGATGGAGCTAAAAATGAAACGCCCGACCGTGAGTTGCCTTTCGGCCCTGCTGGGCCTCATGTTTTCCATTCTCTTGTGCCAGTGTTCGAGCGGCACCACTTCATCCGACACGCTCGACCTGTGCGATAATGACCAGGACTGTCCCTACGGCAAGTACTGTGCCGACGGTGTTTGCCAAAGCGGCGGCACTGCCTGTGACGATGACAATCCCTGCCCGACCGGGTTCGAGTGCCGTAACGGCTCTTGCTTTGCCTCGGGCAACGACGGCGGCAGCGACGGCGACGGGGGCATGGGCGACGGCGACGGCGATCATAGCGGCCCGGTGATCGAAATCGTTTCGCCGCCGGCCACCGGCAGTCCGCCTGTTCACCAGATCAACTTCGGCAACGTGCTGGTCGGAGTAGCGGCCGAACAACAGGTCGTGATCGGCAATATCGGCGACGAGGATCTGCGCCTGATCGAGTTGAGCTTCGAGTCCGGCGGCTCGGTCGACGATTTCAGCATTCCGCCCGAGATCATCGACAGCCTGCCGATTGTCGTACCGCCGGGCGAGCAAGCTACCCTGGACGTTGTCTACACCGCCAGCGACGGGATCACCGATCACGGCGTGCTGGATATCATCTCGAACGATCCGGTCAATGCCCTGGAGAAAATTCAACTACTGAGCGAATTCAAGGGACAGGCCAAGATCAACGCAGCTCCGCTATCGCTGGCCTTCGGTGACATTTCTGTCTCCGGCAGCAGCCAACCTTTGACGGTTACACTCAGTAACCAGGGCACCGGCAACGCCGTCCTGACAATCGCCGACGTTCGCTTCGGTGTTCTGGCAAACCCCGATTTCGAGCTGTCCCTGCTCGACGCCAACCAGCAGCCGGCGAGCTTGCCGGCCTTACTCAACAACGGAGACTTCCTGCTGGCTCTTGTGACCTACCACCCGCAAGCGCACGAGGCCGACAGCGACGAACTTGTCATCGTCTCCGACGATGCGCTGACACCTT
The DNA here is from genome assembly GCA_964640665.1 of uncultured Myxococcales bacterium. GTDB lineage: Bacteria > Myxococcota > B64-G9 > B64-G9 > B64-G9 > DATKYQ01. The sequence goes on along the minus strand of CAZXHT010000154.1, from coordinate 4,035 downwards.
CGCTCTCGGTGCCGATCACGGGCAACGGCGTGATCGGCGACCTGTCCGCACAACCCAGCCCGCTGGCGCTGGGACGGGTTCGCGTGCTGACTCACGCCGAACAGACAGTCACCATCACAAACAGCGGCGGCGCCGCGCTCGAACTGCAAGCCATAACGCTCACGGACACAAGCGCCGAGTGGACGCTTACGAGCAGCGACGTTGATCTTGGCGATTTATCGAACAACCCCCACGGGCTGAATCCGGGCGACTCGGTCGATGTGCTGGTCGGCTTCGACCCTCAGGATGTCGGGGACGAGGCAGGAGACCTGGTCATCGATCACAGCGGCCCGGCGGCGCAACTAAAAGTGGCCCTGAGCGCCGGCGGATACATTCCGGCGGCGGTCGAAACCGTTCCGGCCCCGCCCGATCTGCTGTTCGGAAGCATCGAATGGGACGCCGCGGTGCCGGCCGCAAGCGGCTTGCTTGTGGTAACCATCCACAACGCTGGCGGCGAGCCTTTGGACATCAGTTCGATCCAGCGCGACTCGGGCACCAGTCTCGAATTCTCCTGGAACCCGGCCTCGTTCGTTCCCATCCCGGCGGGCTCTTCGGCCCCCTTGAACGTCTTGTTCACTCCTTCAGAGACCGGCCTGAAGACAGGGGCCCTGCTGCTGAATACAAACGATCCCGATATCGAGTACGGCGGAGTGACCGGCCGCCTGGCCGTCAACCTGCAGGCCCGCGGAGTCGATCCCACCCTGGTAGTGACACCGACGGCACAACAGGACTTCGGAGACGTCGACGTCGGACTATCGGCCTCCATTCAGTTCACCATCATGAGCGGCTCGGCCGATCTGCTGCAAGTTACGGGCATAGGGATGAGCGCGGGCAGCTCGAGCGACATGACGGTCGTCAATGCGCCGGCCACGCCTTTCTCTCTCTCGGGCGCCGGGACCCTGGTTACCTTCGAGGTGCAATACTCCCCCAGCGGAATTAGCGTCCTGGACGAAGGAACCCTGGTGATCACGGCCGCGGACATCGGCAATCCGCAAGTTGCCATCGACTTCCGGGGCACCAGCACCAACTGCCAGCCGGGTTGGGCCGACTGCGACAGCCAGGTGCCGGGCTGCGAGACACACACCGACGTCGACCCCGACCATTGCGGTTCTTGCGACATCGTCTGCCTCAACGATCACGGCAGCGTCGATTGTGTCGCCGGCCTGTGCTCACCCGGATGCACAAGCCCGTTCGACGACTGCGACGGCGATCCTGTAAACGGCTGCGAGACGGATACATCGAGCAGCACCGAGCACTGCCTGGGCTGCGGCAATCCGTGTTCGTACAGTCATGCCCAGGCGCTGTGCGCGGCCGGCGGCTGCCAGATGGGCGCCTGCGACACCGGCTTCTGGGATATCGACGGCGATTCGTCGACCGGCTGCGAATACGCCTGCACATTCGTTGGCGACAGCGATCTTCCCGACCTGGGCTTCAACGACGACAACTGCGACGGAATCGACGGCGACATCGACCAGTCGGTCTTCGTCTCCAAGACCGGCAGCGACGGGAGCCCGAACTGCGCCATGGACAACCCCTGTCTGACAATCGCGCGCGCTTTAGCGGTCGCCCAGTCGGGAGGCGCCAGCCAGGTTCTGGTCCAGGCCGGAAACTACACAGAGATAGTCGAGCTGAGCGCGGCCCAGAACGGGATCGGAATCTTCGGCGGTTACGACGCCGCCTGGCGGCGCGGGGATCACCAGGCCGGGCAGTACGCCACGTTCATCACTGGCGGCCTGCACAACGGCGACGGCCAATACATGACCATCAGGGCCCGCGCGGCGCAGGTGACTTTCTCGAACATCGAGCTCGACGGCCCGGACGTCGGCGGGGCCGTTGCCGGGCGCGGCCTGAGCAGCTACACGGTCCACTCCGCCCAGGGGTCTGATCTGACTTTTTCTCGTGTCATTTTCAACCAAGGCAACGGTCGCAACGGGATCGGCGGTTCGAATGGATCCAGCGCGGCCTCCAACCCGGCCGCGGGCGGTAACAACGGCGGCGCCAGTCAGGCCTCCGGCCTGACGGAGACCTGCCGCCTGTATGCCGGCGGTTCCGGCGCAAACGGAGTTTCGAATTCGGCATGTTCATCCGGCACAAGCGGAGGCAGCGGCGGGACCGGCGGGCAGATGGACAATTGCTGTGTCCTCGGCCTGTGCCTTTTGTGTGACGGCGGCGACGGTTGTAACTCCACCCCGGGCGATCCCGGCACGGCCGGGGGCCAGGCCGGCGGCGTATACGGGGGCGGCGGATCCGGCGGCTCGGCCGGGTCAACCACCTGCAGCGGCGGAACAAACGCCGAACCCGGACGTCCGGGCACGAACGGCTCCGGCGGATCGGGTGGCTCGGCCGGCGGCCTGATTTACGGCAGCCTGTGGTGGGCGGGGCAAAACGGCAGCAGTGGACAAACCGGCACCAACGGAGGCGGTGGCGGAGGCGGAGGCGGAGGCGGCGGTTGCGACTATGACGATCTGGCTCCCGACACCACCGGCTCGGGCGGAGGCGGCGGCGGAGCCGGAGGCTGCGCCGCGCCGTCGGCCGGATTGCTTGGCTACGGCGCCGGAGGCAGCTTCGGAATCTTCGCGCTCAACTCGACCGTCAACGTGACCCAGTCCATCTTCCAGCGCGGGGTCGCAGGATCCGGCGGCCCCGGCGGCGCAGGCGGATCCGGACAGCCCGGCGGCTCGGCCGGATTTTCGGGCGGCGGCCCGGGTTATGCGGGCGGTCAGGGCGGAGCCGGAGGCAACGGCGGCCACAGCGGCGGAGGCGGCGGTGGCGGCGGCGGCGTAAGCTACGGTATCTACACCAGCAACAGCACGCTCACCCAGTCGGCCAACACCTTCCAGGGAGGCTCGGCCGGAGCCGCCGGCTCCGGCGGAACATCCTCGGGCACCAGCGGCACCAGCGGCGCCGCGGGTATCCTGGGGACCGTCGGTTCATACTGAATTATGGCAAAACTCATATCGTTCGCGGGCATTGTGGTGTTGCTGCTTTCCGGGTGTGGATCCGGGGCGGACAATGCCGACGGCGGCGTTGACGGCGGAGATCTCACCTGCGCCGCCGCTGAATTCAAGGTAACGGGCAATGTCGATGGAGCGCTGATCTCCGAGAACATGGTCGTCGCCGGCCAGGCGCTTTACAACATTCCCGGCGACAACGGCTGTTACGTCAACATCTATTTCGAGGGCGGCGGGCGCCTGCGGCTGGAATGGGAGAACACCCTGCCCGACGGTCAGAGCGCGCAGGCTACGGGATCGGTCAACTTAGAGACGCAGGGCGGCATCAACCTGGGCAACTGCTCCGGCGCTGGCTTTGTCTCGCAGGTCACCATGGAAACAGGCGGAGTCTCGTTCGTGTTACACGAGTTGCGTAAGGCCCCCTACTGCTCGGGCGCCGCCGTATCCGGCGATCTTGCCGGCTGCGCCGGCTTCAAAAATCAGTGATGATCGAGCGCTCAGACTTCTATCTGGGCGCCCACTTCCATGACCCGATCGGGAGGAATGTGATAGTAGGCGGTCGCGCCCAGCGCGTTGCGCGAAAGGAAGGCGAAGATCTTCTCGCGCCAGACGGGCATGCCCGACTTCTTGCGGGCCAGCAGCCTTTCACGCCCGAGGAAGAAACTGGTGTTATCGAGATCGATATCCAGGCCGCGCGTGGCGGCCATCCTGAGGATGCGCGGCACGTTGGGATCTTCCATGAACCCGTAGCGGGCGGTGACGGCGTAGAAACCCTGCCCAAGCTCGGCAACCTCCACTCGCTTGCGGGAACTCACCCGCGGAACTTCCTCGGTCAAGATCGTCAAGAAAACGTTGGTGTCGTGCAGAACCTTGTTGTGCGACATGTTGAGAGTCAAAGCCGGCGGAACCACGTTGAAGTTGCCGGTCATGAACACGGCCGTGCCGTCCACGCGCTTGGGAGGATCGGCGGCGATCTGTTTCATGAACTCGTCCATCATGCCGACTCTCGGATTATGCCGCGTCGAGATTTAATGCGCAGTCAGAC
>CAZXHT010000153.1:0-8014 GCA_964640665.1 uncultured Myxococcales bacterium | reverse complement strand
GCTCGCGCAGCAGATGGATCGAGACGTCGATCTGGCTTCCATCGTAGACGAGGAAGTCCCGCGCCTACCGAAGGAGACCGGCCCATCCGTCGGCGAGTACTTTCTTTACTGCGTCTTCAACCGGATGTGCGAGGCCCGGAGCAAGAACCGGCTCGCCGAATGGTACCGGCGAACCGCCGTCCAGCAGATCCGGCCTGTAGATATCGGCGAGTTGACCAGCCAGCGTTATTGGGAGAAGTGGAACCGGGTCGACGAGCAAGCGCTCGAAAACATCGCACGTAGATTCTTTGCCCGGATCTGGGCATTGGAATCCCCGGCGGCGGACTGCCTGCTGTTCGACACAACCAACTACTACACCTTCATGGCCAGCGACACTGAATCAGATTTGGCCCGGCGAGGAAAGAACAAGGAGGGTCGACACCACCTGCGCCAGATCGGCCTCGGCCTACTCGTCGCACGCGACAGCCGGCTGCCCTTGTTCTACCGGAGCTACCCTGGAAACATCCACGACAGCAAGTTGTTCGGGAAGGTGATGGACGAGATGTTCGCCGTGGTGTGCGGCCTGAATAAGACGAAGGACAGACTGACAGTGGTGATCGACAAGGGCATGAACGCCGAGGACAACTATACCTGGATAGATGAGCACTCCCGGATTCATTTTGTAACCACCTACTCTACCTACTTCGCAGAAGAGCTGGCGGTCACCCCCCTTGCGCAGTTCGAGCCGGTGGACATCGAGAAAAACAAGCGCCTTGTGGCCAATGACAAGGAACAAGACCGGCTGCTGGCCTTTCGCACCAGCGGCGAGTATTGGGGCAAGGAGCGGACGGTGGTGGTCACCCACAATCCCATTACCGCACGCAAGCAGAACTACACGCTGGACTCCAAACTTGAGACGGTTCGCCAAGAGTTGCTTGAGATGCGGACCAAGGTGCGTGAGCGAGCTCCGCACTGGCGCAAACCGCAAGCCATCGACGAACGATACCTTCGCCTGTGTGAACGGCTGCACATCCCTCTGGATCTTTACGTCATCGAGTTCTCTTCGACGAAGGACGGCATGGAGATGGGCTTCCGTAAGGACGCCTATCGTGTGGCTCGCAGGCGGGCCGGTTTCGGCCGCAATATCATCATCACCGACAACACAGACTGGACTACGGCTCAGATCGTCCAGGCCAGCCTGGACAGGTGGCAAGTCGAGGATCGGTTCCGGCAGAGTAAAGACGATGAACTTGTCTCAACGCGGCCGGTGCGGCACTGGATTGACAGCAAGATCCGTTGTCACCTGTTTACCTGCGTGGTTGCGATGACCTACCTGCGCCGGTTGGAGCGCAGGCTTCAGAATGCCGGGATCCATCGAACGGCTGCATCCGTGATGGACGAGATGAGTCATCTGCATTCTATCCTTAGTCTGGGCGACGGGAGGAGCAAGCCGAATCGTCACATCGAGGTGCCGACGAAGACCCAGGCCGAAGTCCTATCGGCGCTTGGTCACTACGTGGATGCCAATGGGGTCTTACAGGTTCGAGGCCGGTAAATGCCAACGTTAACATATCATTACGAATAGTTTGACCGTTTTCGTCTTAAAGTCCTGTCGGACACTTCGCCCCGGCCGAGGAGGCGCTTTCCATCCTGCGCGGCTACGGCGGCTGCCTGTGGGTCATGGTTCAGGATCTTTCCCAACTCCAGGCGGTCTATCCCCGCTGGCGCTCCTTCCTGGCAAACACGGTCCTGCAGGCCTTCGGAACACAGGATTTCGATACGGCCAAGTATCTTTCCGACGCCCTGGGCATGCAAACGGTCGAGTTTTGGACAGAATCCACCGGCCAATCCAGCTCCAGCCCCGCATGAACCGCGGGACAAGGCCGATTATTGCTGCCATTGACGCCATGACCAATACTTGACTCAATTGTGAAGATGTTGCCGTCTCAAGTGCCTAGCGGCGGCCTGATTTCAGGTCACGACTCGATCAAAGTTTCCCATGCCATCCAGTCATCGAATCACTTTTTTTCATCGTGAATACCGCCTTCTTACAGCACGGCGCCTCCTGGCCCTTGTAAAAAGTCATGGCCCACGGCTCATTCAGGCTCGGGGCATGTGTACTGGAGAATGGCCCCAACGGTATATGGGTAAATAAACGTGTAGCCAACAGCAACCAAATCCGCGACCGAAGTTCCCCAGATTGATCCAACATATGCCGGCAGGCCTTCGCTCATATCAGTCCAACTGATGCCATCATAGTAAAGCATTCTGGCACCAACGACATAGACTTGCGTACCCGAAAAGCCCCTCAACCCTGTGAGTGCTTTATCCAACTCACCTTTACAGGGAGTTTCCATTTCGCTCCAATCGAAGCCATCGAAATGTAAAACATGACATTTGTCACCTACGGCAAAAATATCCGTTGGAGAAGCTCCCCAGATCCCGAAAAGCCCATAAGGAAGATCATCTTTCATGATAGACCATGAGCTTCCGTCAAAATGTAAGATTATTCCAGCATGCGGAGGATATTCGTCATCATCTGCACCTACTGCATACATGTCCCAGGGTGACGTTCCCCAAATGTCCCAAAGATATATAGGTATCTCCTCATTTAAGGGCATCTCGACAAATGACTCACCATCGTAGTGAAAAACGCAGGCTTTTTTGTAACTGTCATTCGGGTCGTACTGGCCGCCAGCTACAAAAACATCACTGTGTGGAAATCCCCAGATGCTTTCAAGCTGACAAGAAACTCTTGAAATCTCATTCCAGCTGTTGCCGTCGTAATGAACCAAAGATCTCCCGCCGGCAACGAAGATATCATCCTCGGCGAAAGGAAAAACGCTATGGCCACCCCACGAGCCTGGCATGGATTTCCATTTCAATCCGTCCCATTTATAAACTTGCGAGTATTCACCCACTACATAGACACGGTCGGCCGACAGTCCATGAACGTCAGAAAAAGTAATAATAGAAGATCCGCCCGGAATAGTTCTCTTCCAGCAAGAACTCTCTTCCCTGCAGCCCGAGAGCAGTAATGAAAATGCGGCTAATGCCAAAAAAATAATTTTCATTGTTTCTGAACGACCTCAATCTCCACCATGGCAGGACTGTGATCAGAATAAATATTATCTTCTCCCTCCAAATAATAACCCAATGTAAAGCAAGTGAAAGGAGGGTACCATTCTTCTCGACACATTTCTCTCTCAATTGGATTGCCAAGATAGTATGGCGGATGCACTGTCTCCCAGTAGAAATCGTGGATCCAATAATCCGCTTCTCCCGGCTCTGCCGTTTTTCCAAGCCACACCTTGTCAATACTTGCGGAAGTAGGAGCATCGACAAATGAATTTCTGACAGTATTCCTCTGTTCTTCCGAAAGGTTGCATGCGTCCATCCATGCTTCATATGGAACTACATCACCTACAGGATTATTCATGTCCCCCGCGTATACAGGTGGGTAGATCCAGAAAGGCTTTTTTGCCCTATGGTCATCAAGTAAGTAGTTCTCCAGATCATTGCGGAACGAGTTCTGGCGATCCTGGATGTAGTCGGTTATCGATTCTGGGATAGCGCAAGGGGGAATGTCATGATGTACATTGTAAAAGTTGAAATAGCGGTTCGAGTGCAACGGGAATTCGAACACCGCCCGAGAGATCGAGGCGTTATCGCCGTCTTCGTAATTGCCGCCCAACCCAGATTTTGTCATGCAGTCGTTGTAAACGCTGCCATATGGCTGGCTCTCGTAAAGATCCTGCTGTCCTCCATACCACTCCCTGCAGCCTTCCAAATCTTGTGCTCCAGGCCTGGGATGCGGATAAATGAAACGCACCTGTTGTGAGTCGTAGATGATGGCTTCTCCCTCCCACCTGTCGCAAGTCGATACATACCCATGACCGGACTTCACTGATGTTGCCAGGTAGTATTTGCCGCAATCCAGGCTGCTTCTGCCCAGTTCCTGATTTATCTTGTCGACCATGTGATGCAGGTAATCGCCTTCGTTAAGATCTTCACACAACAACCACGGTCCATTTATATTCAGCATGACTTCCTGGACGGCAATGATGGCAGGTTTATAGGGTACGACTATATCGTGGACGAAGTTGTCAAGTCGTTCACTCCATGTGGTATATAATAAATCGGCACACCAATCGGGGCAATTTGAATTACACCATATATAGCACATTAGAGGATCCATGTTTGGACACAAACCGGGACACCAATACATACAAGGATAGGGGAAGGAAGCACATTCACCGGGCAGCGGTGAAGGTGATATGGACTTATTGCTATATGAATTATAGGTTATTATCTTTATTTGCTCCGGCGGCGGGTAGGCGTACACTTGCATGCTGTCCTTGCCGAGATACTCGTCGTCGGCGCCGTAGGCGTAGACCTCGATGGCGGTGGGGCATCCGGGCCTGCCGGGAACTTCACTCGGGTAGATGACATGAAAGGAATTTTCCGTTCTGTTAGCCGGAAGTGGAATGTCTGAAAAAACCACCCCTGCCGTAGTGCCGTCGGGGTCGGTGGCACTTAGCCGGCGCACTGCAGATGTCGCCTCGACCGAAAACCAAGGATACTCGGGAGAATAGCCGGTTAGTTTGTACCATAGATCGGGCAGTCTCGTCGCAGAAAAAGCAGGATCGTGCGTAGGCAGAAATATTCTTACATGAGAGGTGTTAAACTCAAGATGTACGGATTCTTTCAAAGACCTGCCGAAACGATCGGTCGTTCTGGGAATACTCGTTCCCTCGGGCGGCTTTTCTGCCGGAAAATCCATGACATAATGCTCTCCCGGCAATAGTCCCAAAATCGAATCAGACCGAAGCACAGTAAAGTCTTTGGCCAATCTCTCGGTCGTGTAGGCGAAGTTGAAACCTGTTAGCGGCTCTGCATCAAAGTCCACATATCCCATCAGAGAATTGAAGTTGAAACCCAAGGGTTCATGAGGACTCAGATAACACATCGAAGCATCAAAGGCGGGTGACTCGGGATCCTGGCAATTAGTATCAAAAAGTGGCGGTGTGGCTCCGGATAGCTCGGGTATTGGCAGCCAGGGGATGTAAAGACCCACACCGATGATAATGTCCACATCGTGAGCCAATGCCACCGCGCCGTCATCGGGCGGAGTCGAGATCAATGTAAGCGGCCTCACACCCGGATTGGCCGAATCCGCCGCTTCGGCGCCCAGTATTCGGATGCGGTAATGCCGCAGTGGTTCGAGCACCGATGAATTCACCAAGAGATCGATCTGGTCACAGCTTGCGCCCGGGCAGACCCAGGGGGCCTGTGAGAACACGACACCGGCGCCGCCAGGATACGGAACCTCCTCCCGGTCCGCCTGCCAGAAATTGCTGATCTCGAACAACCTCACGTCGTCCGCCACCGAGAAGGTACTCTTGTCCATTGGCCGCAACAACGTCACCTTAAACTCTGTGAAGTCCTCCTGAAACAGTATCGCCCCACTCGCCGGTTTTGTGTACTCGATCAGGTTGCTCGCAAGCGGGTTCGACGGGACGTCTCCCGGCCCGCAGCCGGGCGGAAGCTCGCAGTGGGAAAGGACGGACAGCAGCAGCACGGCCGCGAGCGCGGAGAACGGAGATCTTTTCTTTCGCGAGATAGTCATGGCGCACCCCCCGGACCCGAAGCCGCACCGAATATTTCACTCAGGCTTTCCACCAGTTTGTGCCGCAGCACTTCCAGATCGCCTGGATTGCCCACCTGGTAGCCGTGACCGGCGATGCGGATTATGGCTCGCACGGCTTGCAGGCCCACGCCGTCGATCAGTTTAATGTGTTGCAGGTACTCCTCGTAAAGCTCCTCGGCCGGCTGGGGCGGCGAAATCGGGCCGCCCTCTTCAAGATATTCCACCAGATATTCTAGCGCCCGGCTGTTCATGGTAAGCCCCAGCGCCCGGGCCGCCACGGCCTTTACGGCAAAGCTCCGGTCGAGAAGCAACAGCCGGCCGAGAGCCTCAATCACGTCATCTCGGGCAGCAGTCTCCGGGCTCACCGCGGCCGCCTCGCCGATGGCTCCCGTGTCGAGAACGCGCGAGTGATGGTCGACCCATTCTAGCTCCAGCATCTGAAGCAGGCGGTCCGTCGCCCTCGGCTCCGGGGTGGCATTGAGCTGGTTTAGACATTTGTGGAGGAGGTCGATGGTAAGCACCTCCTCACGGTAGAGAAGCTTGTGGGCCGATCTGCGTCGCAGACACGAATCCCCGCCCCCCAGATCGGTAAGCAGCACTGTCGTCGGCGTTGCCACTATGAATTCAGAAGCAGTAACAGCTCCGTTTCCCAGACGGTCGGCGAGCGATACCGATATCGCGTTGGCGCCTTCGTCCAAGTACAGCTCACAGGGCACCTGCCAGAGCGCCTCTGTCTGGCCAATTGAGAAAAGGCCGGTTACATTTTCTCCGTTCAGTGAAATGGTAAGTGTCGAAAGGTCCACGCCCACGCCCTCGTCGTGGTATGAGATTCTGACAAGCGGCATATCCGTCTCTATCAACTCGGAAGGACCCGGCTCGATGGAGATCAGTGGAGGCTCGGTGTCCTCCGGCAGGAAACGGACTTCGACCGTGATGAAAGAGCCGGGCTTCGAGGCCAGGCGGACGGATAGCTCGTGCGGGCCGACCTCGACGGCGTATGGCGCCGAGATGTTGTCGACCACCTGGGAGAAAGCCTCAGGCCCGATGACAAGCGCACCGTCTATCGAGAGCCAGGCTGCGGAGATCCTCTTGCCATGAGGAGGAGCGCCGGAGCCGTTCACCACCAGCAGGCACACCTCGCCCCGCTCTGGAACCTCGAAAAGGGCGGTCTCTGTATCCGGCTTGCCCGTCGCGCGTTGGAATTCCGCCGGACCGAAAATCAGGCTGGCGGCGTCGAGCAGCGTGCAGGCGTTAGGGCGAGAGTCATTTGAAAGCGCGGTCTTTCCCGCTTCATCGTTTCTCAGGCAGCCTGTACAGAGCAGCAGAAACAAGGCAAGCCATGCCGGCAGACGCCGTCTCATGCGGCACCCCCTTTCGACGCAGGCCAAGAAAAAAGGGAACCACCCGGCACATGTCGTGCGGTCGTCTCCCACCATCTTCGGCAGCTCATCTCTCCCTCCAAAGAAGGAACCAGAGCTTTGCTCCCCGGGAATATATTCCCGGGGAGCCCTTTCGGATGGCCCACCTTGCAGGCTGCTCTATCTGACTCTCATGTTAGCCGAAAAAAAAAGACCAGTCAAGATCGGGCATTCCACCTGCGTAGTTGTTAGTTGGTGGGCCAGTTTGTAGTTGGGCTCGGAATGAAAGGAGAGGAGATCGGTCCAGAAGGGTGCCAGGGATTTCGTTAGGGATTTCGTTAGGACTTCGTGGGCAACCCGAAATGTTTTTTCTGTACATGTGTCCGAAATTCGGACACGAGGTCAGTGCGAACGCCCCCTGCTCTTTTGAGAGGCAAATCATATCTGCTTGATTTCCTGATAATTACACTGTTGTGCTCAAATGCGGGACATATGGCAAGAGTCTTGCATTTTCATCGCCCCGACATGGGAAGACGAATACGATACATGCCCCAGCCCAACACGACCTTCGAGGTAACAACACGGGCGATCCAGGGCAGAATGCTGCTCAGACCCTCCAAGGAACTCAACCTGATCATTTTGGGTATCCTCGGGCGAGCCCTGGCTCGTTACGGAGACATCTGTCTGCACCTGGTCGTGGTCGCCTCCAACCACATGCACCTGCTCATCACCGCTCCATGCGTGGAAATGCTTGCCAACTTCATGCGCGACGTCAACTCCAGCCTGGCGCGCGAGGCCGGAAGGCTCTACGGCTGGAAGGAGAAGTTCTGGGGACGCAGGTACACGGCGCTTCCCATCCTGGACGACGCCAGGCTCATCGAGCGCGCCGTCTACCTGCTCAGCCACGGCTGCAAGGAGGGGCTGGTCCTGCGCCCCCGTGACTGGCCGGGCGTCAACTGTGTCGCGGCCGTGACGAAGGGAAAGAAGCTCGAGGGCATCTGGTACGACCGGACAAAGGAGTACGAGG
>CAZXHT010000152.1:0-8105 GCA_964640665.1 uncultured Myxococcales bacterium | reverse complement strand
GCCAGGGCAGCGTGCCCGCCGGGCAGACGCACTCGTAACTCGACCAGTCGCCCGAGGCAACGCACTCGGGTGTGCCGGGGCAGACGGCCTCCTCGTCGGCGCAGGGATCCGTCCTGAAGCTGTATATCAGTTCGTAGTCTCCACCGCCGCTATAATAACTATCGGCCCAGATATAGTAGCTTCCAGGATCGAGCAACGTAACCAGACCTGCCGAGTTACCCTGGTACTGATCGTTACAGATGACCTCGGAAGCTTGCTGGTCGCATACGCTGCGGATGTGCAATACGGTGTCGTAGCCGGTCATCAGCAGTTCAACCCTGGTCTGTTCCGCCAGCACCACCCCGTAAACGCGGTCGGGACCATTTCCCCCGCAGGATGTACTGCCGCCATCGTCCGCCGCGTCCAGCGTCGAATCGTTGACGCTGCCGTCGACCGGCTCGAGCGGGATCATGTCGGCGCAGGATTCGCCGTGGGGGTTCGGATCCGGAATACAGGTACCGGGATTTGCGGGATCGTCGATGTAGCCCGGATCGCAGTGACAAATGTAACTCGTCGGCGGCACGGGTTCGCAGACCGTCATGTGCGCCTGCGCGCAGGGATTGGGATCGAGGCATGGATCGTCGACGCATGCGCCGCTTCCGGGGTCGTATATCTGTCCGGGCGGGCAGGAGATCTCGACCGTCAGCGTGTAGCTGCCGGCATATTGCGAGTAGCCGTCGATGAACAGGTAGTAACTGCCGGTTTGCAGGTCCTCGTCTATCATCGACCCGTTGCCGGGACCGCCGTCGTCGTCGCAGTCAATCTCCGAGCCGGGATCGTCGCAGGTCGCGCGCAAGTACATGATGGTGTCGAAACCCTCGCTGGTGAACTTGATGTGCACGGGCACTGCCACGTTGACGACATATACCATCTCTTCGGCGTTGCTCGATGAGCAGCCCGGGGTGTAGTCGTCGCCGCTTCCCAGTGTGGTGTCCGAATACACGCCGTTGGCCACCGGCAACGGCAGGGCAGTGGCGCAGTCGAAGCCGGTGGCGTTAGAGCAGTGGCCCGCGCCGTCGTAGCTGTAGCCGGCCTCGCAAATACACACGGCCGTGCCGCCCGAGTCGTCGCAAGAGCCGTGTCCGCCCTCTGCGCAGCTCACGTCGTAGCCCAAAGCTGCGCAATCGGGCAAGCAAGAACCGTTGCCGTCGTTATCCTGGTAGCCCGTGGCACACGTATCGCATGCCGGCGGGTTTACGTAACCGTCGTCGCAGGCGCACTCGGCCGTGCCGGAACTGTCGTCACAATGGGCATGGGAACCGCAGGACAGACCGGCCGCGGCGCAGTTGGGCAGGCAGGAGTCGTTGCCGTCGTTGTCCTGGTAACCCGGGGCGCATATATCGCAAAGCTCGCCGCCCCAGGTTTGGTCGGTGCATACACATACGACCTGGCCGCCCGTGTCGTCGCAGCTGCCGTGTACGCAGGCTGGAGCGGCGGTGGCACAGTCCGGATGACAGGTGCCGTTACCGTCGTTGTCCTGGTAGCCGACGTCACACTGAGTGCAACCGTCGCCGGTGTAGCCCTCGAGACAGACGCACTCGGCCGTGCCGCTCGAGTCGTCGCACACTCCGTATGTTCCGCACGACAATCCCGCGATCGAGCAGGCGGGTGCGCATGCGCCGTCGCCGTCGTTGTCCTGGTAGCCATTCGCGCAGTCCACACACAGCTCGCCCGCGTAGCCCTGGTCACAAACGCATACGGCCGTGCCGGAGGCGTCGCTGCAGGCGCCGTGGGCGCCGCAGGAGAATGCCGCATTGGCGCAGTCGAGCAGACAGGTCCCGTTACCGTCGTTGTCCTGGTAGCCGCTCGCGCATGAGTCGCAAAAATCGCCGCTGTATCCCGTGTCGCAGACGCATATGGCCGTGCCGCCCGAGTCATCGCAGTGGCCATTGGTCGTGCAGTCGGGCCGGGCGTTTGCGCAATCTTTCTCGCAGCTTCCGTCCGCATTGTTGTCCTGGTAGCCAAGGTTGCAAAGCGTGCACTCGTTTCCGCTGTAGGCGATCTCGCATTCGCACAGGGCGACACCGCCGCTGTCGTCACAGGCGCCGTGGGCGTGGCAGTCGAGCCCGGCCGCAGCGCAATCCGGCAGGCACAATCCATCGCCGTCGTTGTCCTGGAATCCCTGCGCGCACTCGCCACACAGCGCGCCGCCGTAACCGAGGTCGCAGGCGCACACCGCCGCGCCGCCCGCATCGTCGCAGGCGCCGTGGGAGCCGCAATCGGGCGCTGCGCTTGCGCAATCGGGCAGGCAGCTGCCGTCGCCGTCGTTGTCCTGAAATCCCTGCGCACAGCTCGAGCAGTCGGCACCCGTATACTCTTCTGGGCAAACACACACGGCCGTGCCCGAGACGTCATAACACTCGCCGTGCCCGCAGTCGATGCCCGCATTAGCGCATTTCGGCAGGCAGCTTCCGTTGGAATCGTAGTCCTGAAATCCTTGCGCGCAACGATCGCAGCCATCGCCTGCATAACCCGTATCGCAGGCGCAAGCGGCGGTGCCCACAGAGTCGTCGCAGTGACCGTTGGTTCCGCAGTCGAGCCCGGCCGAGGAACAGGCGCTTTTGCATAGGCCGTCGCCGTCGTTGTCCTGGTATCCCGTCGCGCAGCTCGAGCAATCGTCGCCGCCATAGCCGTCGTCGCAGCTACACACCACCTGGCCGCCGGCGTCCTGGCAGGCACCGTGTCCCGAGCAGCTTCCCGGCCGGCAGTATTCCTTGTCCTCTCCCCCGCATCCGGAAAGCAACGTGCCCGGCAAGCAAGATAGAGTCACTACGGCCAGAATTCCGATCAATCCGTTCTTCATGGGTTCCCTCGTAAATAAGTGTTGAAAAACGGTTGACTCTAGCAGACACACAAGAAACCCGCAATCGGCATTTCTTCAACCGATTCCAACAGGTTGTCACAGCGGGCGCCGGTCGTGATACCAGCGTGCAGTGCGGTTCAGACCTTCTTCGAAGGGTATCTCGGGGTGGTAGCCGAGCACCAGTTTGGCCTTTTCGCAGCAAAAGTGAAAGTCGCGGGAGACCAGGCCGACCCGGTAACGATTTGCGGGGGGAGAGTTCTTTGCGCCGGCTAACTTCCATAGCATCTCGAGTGTCCAGCCCGCGGTGCGTGCCAGCGGGGTTGGAATGGATACGAACCTGGCGGGAAGACCCAGGGCACGATACATGGCAGTCATGTACTCTCGCATGCTGATCTTCAGATCGTCCGTCAGGATGAAAGTTTCCCCCGCGCCCGCTGGCGCCGCCGCTGCCATGATCATTCCACGTGCCAGGTTCTCGGCGTAACTGTAGCAGGTCAGTTGGCGCCCGCCGCCGACCAGCATCATCCTGTTCTTCTCGAGAAAATCGGCCAGTTGGGTGAAAGACGTCGTGTCGCCGGGGCCATGGATGATGGCACCTGGCCGAATGATGGTGCATTCAAATTTTCCCGCGGCCTGTGCATCCTGTACCATTTTTTCGGCGGCGATCTTCGAGCTGCAGTAGCCGTTGATGTGATTATCGGCGGGCGTCGACTCGTCCGCATCATAGTGACCCGAGAATGAATGGATCGCCAGCGAACTCATTTGTACGAAGCGCTGCACACCCGCCGTCTCGGCTGCTTGAAGCGCGTTTCCGGTAACTTGGGCGTTGATCGCCATAAAAAGCGAGCGCCTGCCCCAGTCGCTGGCCAGGGCCGCCAGGTGAAAAACCGTCTCGACACCCGCAAAAGGCTCGACCAAAGAATCGGGCTTGCAGATATTACCTTCGAAGAGTTGCACCCCGATCTCGTCGAGCCCTCTCGTGCCGGCGCCCGGAAGATCGAGCCCGCGCACTTCGTTGCCGGCCTCGATCAGGGCGCGGCACAGCGTCGAGCCGATGAATCCGCAGGCGCCGGTGACTAATACTTTCATCAGAAGAGACCCGCGGCGTGCGCACAGGAGAGATCGGTCACCAGACCGAGGCTCCAGTGGATTATTACCAGCGGCCAGATCGAGCGTGTGCGAATGACGATGGCGCCGAACAGGAAACCGGCCAGCAGGGCGGCCCAGATCTCGTTGATCGGTTTGCCGATGTGCAGCAGGGTAGAGGCCGCGGTCTGCACCAGGATGGCGCCCACATCGCCGATGTGCGGCTGCAGGCCCATTTGAAGAAAGCCCCTGAAGAAGCTCTCCCAAGCCACGTAGTAGAGCAGCCCGTAGGCCAGCTCGTAAACGACGAACCTGCCCGTGCTCGTGCAGGCGGCCTTTGCCAGCGGGTACTCCGCCCGGAAATCAGCCATGCCGCCTGCCGACAGTCCGCCCGGCAGCGAGATCAGAAGCAGCCCGACGAGAGCGACCAGCAGTCCGAATTTCCAGTCCCCCGCGCCCAGGCCGATATTTGCCAGTTTCTCCTTGCCGACGAATTTGTAAAACAGAACCGGCACCAGAAAGAAAAGCACGAAGGCCGCGGCAAACTGGTACAACGTGCCCCAAAACTCAACATCAGCCGCGCCCATGCCCGCCCGTGCGAAATGGGCCGCGAAGAAATTTCTATTTCCCTGGATCAGGTATACAAGCATCAGCACCAGGGCCAAAACCCCGTAAGCCGTAGCCCGCCAGTCGACCGAGCGGTAAGGCGCGGCCAAGCGAAGCAATTCCCGCTTCAATCTCCCGTTGATCGCCATAATGTGGCCATCTATAACGATTTCTGATGTACATCAAGTAAAAATGCTTTTTGTCCCGGCTGGCGGAACAATCTGCTTTCTATCTTCACAGCGTTTGGGATAGACTTCGACGGTTCTTTCAATATACCTCGGAGGTCCGGCATGGCCAAGCGGCGAGCGGGTGGAATACTGGATCGTATCTTCTTAGACAGAGTCAGTCGCACGGGAAGAGTCGCTTACGGGGTCGGTCAGATTGTGCTGTTGGGCGCCCTTATTGCGTTCCTTCTGACAAGCACCGACCTGAGCTTCGACGATGATTCATTCGTCTGGATTTTCATCGGGGGCGCCATTCCGATTATCATTGTTTGGGGAGTCGTGTGCATCTTCGTCTGGCCTCGTCCGCCGCTTTCGGATATTTGGGGCCGCATCAATGACGCAGCCGGAAAGCCGGTACCCGGCGCGGAAGTAACGGCAATGCCCGACGCCGGCGGCCAGAACAGTGACCCGGCCATTTCAGGCTTTCAGGGCGAGTTCCGCCTGGAGGGGCTCGAACTGGGCACTTACTCGGTCCAGGTCACTCGGGAAGGCTACCAAGGAACAAACCAGGATGTGAAGCTGAGCCCGGACGGCGCCGCAGTCGATTTGACGCTCAAGCCGCTTCAAGGGTGAAAGGTGGACAACCACTGACTTTCTTACGAGAATAGCACGGCAATATGAGTTTTTTTATCTCTATCTCCGCATCAATCCTGGCAATTGCACTCCAGATGGTATCCGGGCAAACCCCCGTCATCGAGACCGGACGCGAGGCGGAGATCGAGACTCTGTTCTCGGGCGTCGGCGCGGAAGCAGCGACCGGATGGAAGGTTGCCAACATCGCCATCGAACACGATCACATCCGGGCGGAACTCTCAGGGCCCGGAAGCGAGGCAATCTTCCTTGACTTCGTCCACACCGGCCTCAACCAAAAACCTATTGCGAAAACGGATTCCTTTGACGTTCAGCTAACGAAGGCCGAAGGCATCAGTCCCGATCGGGCCGCCGAGATCGCTCGCCAGGTCGCCGCTCTCGTGGATCGGCAAGACCCGGGAGGATTCTGGAAAAAAGTCTGCACCGACAAGAACCATACCCCTCTGGCACGAACCAGACTGGAATTGTTCTTTTCCTCCCCGGTAGGAATCGTGATCCTCGCCTGGATCGCAGGCCTGCTGGGCCTTATTGCACTTCTGGCAACCGAGACGGTCCGAAGGTGTCCTTGGAAGAACGCCGAGACCAAGCGAGCTCTTGTCGAAATGGGCCTGCTGGTCGGCGTTGCGCTCTTTCTGCGCTGGATATCTGTGGACTCCGGGCCCGCAAACCAAGTCATCAGGCTGCCCTCGCCATTCGGTCCGCCCGGCGAATATCCCGAACTCGGAATCGGGATGGCCGCCTGGGTGATCGGATGGACAAGCCTGTTGGGCACGAATGACATGGTTGTGTTCTTCGCCGGCGCCCTTGCCGGCGCCGCGACCGTTGTTCCGGTTTATCTGCTCGGCTGGTGGACCTCCGGTCGCAGGCTCGGGGGGCTGGCGTCCGGCCTGGCCATCGCCGTTTGGCCGGTGCATTCCTGGCTCAGCCCTAACGACGATCCCGCCGTCGTGATCGCCTTACTCTCGACCGTGGCAGTGGCCGCAGTGGTCGCGGCTGGAAGGCTCGGTTCGGCGATCCTGCTGGTCGCGGGTTGGCTCGCTTTGGTTCTCGCCGCTACCTTCCGCCCTGAGCCGGCCCTGGCCTGGCTTCCGCTGGGACTGATGATCTTGTGCAATCCGGCAATTCGCCGTCTGCAGTTCAAACCAGCGGTGCTGACCGCGAGTGTTCTGGTGATTGCAGCGGGGATGGCCGCGATGTTTCAGCCGGTCGTCGCCGCCCTGGGATATTACTCTCCTCTCGGCTCTTTTTCGGGGTTGGCGAGGATACTGGGCCTGCTGGGCTCAGAATCCATACTGCTTCCTCCCAGGACTCCTTTCGTTCTGTCCTGTCTCTTCTTGATCGGGCTGGTTCTGTCGGCTAGCGCAGGCCGCGGCCGGACCATCCTCTGGCTGCTCGTCGGCCTGCTACCCGCATTGCCGACAGCCTCGTTGGCATCCACCGACCTGGTCACGGCACGATACCAACTGGCGTTGGTGCCGTTCGCGGCGGTCTTCGCCGGCGTCGGGGGCATGTGGGTGGCGGATCGTGCGGCCTTGCTGTTCAAACCGTACCGGTGGTGGATACGGGCCGGTCTCGGCACGCTTATTGTGGCCATCGCCTTGTACGCCCTCCACCATCGGCCCGCCGAGCCCACCTTCCGGCGAGAGTACAAGTTCTTCCGAGAGAACCTCCACAAGGTACCGGCAGGATGCCGAATCGTATACGTCGGCCCCTGGGATGCAGATCTGGGGATGACTATCCCGTCGCACCTGTCTGGCTGGCTCGGGTTCGGACACCACTGGATCGAACCGGCTGCCGATTTGGATCCCGATTCGGAGTGTCTAGCTTACTGGCGACCAGCCACCTGCAGGGCCGTCCATGCAGAAACCCTGTTGCCCGACGGTCGCTACTACCTGCCGTCCTGCTATCTAATCGAGTCAACCTACCGGCTCGAGCCCATCGCCGAAAAGGACCTGCCGGCCATCACCGGCTTCAGCGACCACTATGCCGCGAATCCAGTCAGGGTGGGATTCTACAGGCTCCGCCGTAAATCCACGGAAGACAGCCCTACTTCAACCGATTCTGCCGATGGCTCATCACGGTGAAGTTGTTCTCAAGGAAGAGTACAAAAAAGAACGGACCGTCTTTCGACGATCCGTTCTAAAAAAATCCCGGCGACGTCCTACTCTCCCACACCGTTGCCAGTGCAGTACCATCGGCGCTGGAGGGCTTAACTTCCGAGTTCGGGATGGGATCGGGTGTAACTCCTCCGCCATTGCCACCGGAAACCGTTATTTCGAAGCATTCAATCTCGAGCTTACGTCCTTCTCGTTCTCAACTCTGACCACGTCCCACATGGGAATATTTATCCCACTCGTCAGAACATCGTCCTGGCGAGACGAATAAAAATATGGTCAAGCCACACGACCAATTAGTACCGGTCAGCTACACGCATTACTGCGCTTCCACCTCCGGCCTATCAACCTCCTAGTCTAGAAGGGGTCTTGAGGTCCTCCCCGAAGGGAGGAACGGGATACCTAATCTTGAGGGAGGCTTCCCGCTTAGATGCTTTCAGCGGTTATCCTTTCCGCACGTGGCTACCCAGCTATGCCGCTGGCGCGACAACTGGAGCACTAGTGGTGCGTCCATCCCGGTCCTCTCGTACTAGGGACAGCTCCTCTCAAGTATCCTGCGCCCACGACAGATAGGGACCGAACTGTCTTACGACGTTCTAAACCCAGCTCGCGTACCGCTTTAATTGGCGAACAGCCAAACCC
>CAZXHT010000151.1:0-8136 GCA_964640665.1 uncultured Myxococcales bacterium | reverse complement strand
CGCCGGGATCTGTGCGGGGGGCGCCCCTAAAGGGTGTCTCTACCGCGACCCCTCTGCCTTTTCGCAGGGGTCGATTGACAACCCCGAATACATTTTCACCACCGACCCGCAGTGCGAGCGAGTAATCACGGCCACGACAAAATCGTGTTTCTACGACACCAGCAAGAGCCACGGTTTTGCCATGGTGGGAGTCAACGGCTGCGGTTACGAGCGAGGCCTGGCGCCGGTTAAGATCGCCCTCGACGACCTGGCCGACAGCTACAACGGCGGCTTCTTGCGCGATAACGCCATACTTGTTGTCGTCATCATCTCCGACGAGGAAGACTGCGGTGAGGTGGGAGATGTCACCGAGAGCATGCAAGGCATTTCCGGCCACGCCTGCTATTTTGCCGCCAAGGGCATCGACCCCGACGGAGGGTTTCTCGACCCAATGGGGAAACCTTACCGGCTGATGCCGGTCGAGGACTACTACAACTTCTTGCTGGGCTTGAAGAACAACAGGGTTGGAATGGTCAAGTTTGCTGCAATCGTTGGCGTCAAGGACGTCAACGATCTGTCTACAACGACTATCGAGTACACCTGGAACAATTCTATAAATCGCTGGGACATCGCTCCAGCCTGTACCACCGCCGGCTGCACCGGCGATTTCTGCTCCTCCAAGCCTGGCACCCGTTACATCAAGATGGCCCAGATGTTCGGAATTGGCAATAACGGCTTCGTCGATACCATCTGCCAGAACGATTTCACGACTACCATGGAACGATTGGCCCAGTTCATCGTCTCTCGATGAATACCGTGAAACCAAAAGTGAATTGAGAGCGACGTAAACTCAGCCTGGTGCCGCGAGGTCGGAGGGATCGATCACCGTGGAGAGGAGTGCCTTTGTGGGGTTCCCCGCTTGACATCGGAGGGTGGCCAACCTAGCATCCCGTGGAGTCATTTTGGGGTAATTGCTAGGAGAGCGGAATGAGACATGTCGGTTTTTTCAACCGTATCGTAGGGCTGTGTGCGCTGGTGATGCTGGTTTGCTTTCCGGCGGTTCGAGCCGAGATGCAGTCCGAGAAGCCGGTGCGCGAGCTGGCCAAGATGCAGCCCGAGACGCCGGCATACGATCTGGGCAAGATGGAGGGCCTGAGCTGGGTGCTGATCCAGGTCAAGCAGGACTACGTCGATCCCGCCCGGGTTCACCCGGCCGCCATGTTGAAGCGCGCCTTGGAGTACGTCGAACGGCGCCTGCCCGAGGTGGAGATCAAGATGGCGGACGGCGAGGCCACGGTTCAGGTCGGTGCCCGCGAGAAGAAATTCGCTGTCGGCACACCGGCCACCGTCTGGGAGATGAACTATAACCTGCAGCCGATCTTCGAATTCATCGGCCGGAACCTCGAAAGCAGCTCGGACCCCAAGAAGGTCGAGTTCGCCGCTATCGATGGCGTGCTCTCGACACTCGATCCCCACTCCAACCTGCTCCCGCCGGAGCTTTTCAGAGAGATGCGACTCAAGACCACGGGGGAGTTCGGCGGACTGGGGATCCGGATCACCATTCGCAAGGGGGTGCTGACCATTATCTCGCCCCTGCCCGACACACCGGCCGCACGCCTGGGCCTGAAAGCCCTGGATCAGATTGTGCGCATCGGAGATCAGTCAACGGTCAATATGCCGCTCGACGAGGCGGTCAGTATGCTTCGGGGAAAGCCCAAGACCAGGGTCGCTATCTGGGTCTTACGCGACGGCTGGAGCGAGCCGCACAAGTACATGATCACCCGGGAGACAATCCGTGTGCATTCGATCGAGTCGCACATGCTCGAAAAGCGCGTTGGCTACATACAGATCCAGGATTTCGGACGCCATACCGACGGAGATCTCTTGCGCCACCTGTCGCGCCTGAAGCGCGAGGCCAAGGGCCTCAAGGGGTTGATCCTCGATCTGCGCAACAACGCCGGCGGCTTGATGAGCGCCGCGGTGAAAATCGCCGACCTGTTCCTGGAGCGGGGTGTCATTGTGGCCACTGTCTCCTACAGTGAGGACAGCACCGCAGACAACAAGGAGCAGAAGAGTCGCGAGGAGAAACGCGCAATGGAGGAGGGTGCCGACACGGATCTACCGATTGTCGTGCTGACCAACAGCGGCAGCGCCTCGGCCTCGGAGATTCTGGCAGGCGCTTTGAAAAACCTCGATCGAGCGGTGCTGATGGGGGATCAGACTTTCGGCAAGGGAACCGTACAGATCCTCAACCCGCGGGTGCCGGAATCCATCAGCGGTGCCTGTCTCAAGTTGACAGTGGCCGAGTACCTCACCCCCGGGGACGTTTCGATCCAGGAGATAGGTGTCACGCCGGATGTCCGGGTGGTTCCCATGGTGCTCGAGCGTGAGAACGTGCAGGCTTTTGCCCGGCGCCTGCTGTTCAGGGAAGAGGACATTCCGGCTCACTTGAAAAAGCACGTTGCCCAGGCACTCAAGCCCGCCGAAGTCATTCGTTACGTTTACGACGAGGAGAAGGCTGAGAAGAAGAAGGCCGAGGCCGGAGCCGATGACGATCTCCAGATCCAGATCGAAGAGCCGGTCTTCAAGGAAGACTTCGAGATCCGCCTGGCGCGGGATTTCCTGCTACAGGTGCACAGTCCCCGCGGCTCGGCCATGCTCGACGAGGCCGGCGCCTTTTTGAAACAGGTTCGGGAGGACGAACAGAAGAAGTTGGTGCACAGAATGGACAAACTCGGCATCGACTGGTCGAGTGGACCGGCGGGAGAAACCGTCGGCCAGGCTTCTTTCGAGATCTCGGGCGAGGGCGCCGACAGCCAAGGGCACGCCAGGGCCGACTCGAAGGTCAGCATGCATCTGCAGGTGAAAAATACAGGCAGCCTGCCCTTTTTCCGCTTGAGGGCGGAGTCGGAGAGCAAGTTCAGCCTGTATGATCGCAGGGAGTTTCTTCTGGGGCGGGTGGATCCGGGCCAGAGCAAGTCATGGGACGTGCCGGTCAAGGTGCCGCGGGGTGTCTTGGGCAGGGCGGATGACGTGCGCTTTTCTTTTCACTGCGAGGGTTGCAAGCCGCCGCCGGCTTTGGAGAAAATCATAACGACCCAGGGACTCGATCGCCCGGCCTTCGGGTTCAGCTGGCAGGTCGAGGATCCGGCCGGTAACGGGGACGGCCTGATCCAGCCGGGTGAGGATGTTGAACTCGGGATAACCCTTTACAACAAGGGAAGCGGAAAAGCCTTCACGGCCAAGGCGCTGTTGGGAAACAAGGCCGGCAAGGATTTGTTTCTCAAGGCCGGTAAGGGTCGCCTGGTATTCGGCGAGTTGGCGCCCGGGGCAAGCGCGCACAAGGCGTTTCAGTTCCGCGTGCGTAAGGATACGCGGCTCGACAAGTTGCCGGTCGAATTGACCATCTGGGACTCGGATCTGGGGTCTACCCAGGTCGCCAGGTTCGAGTTGCCCGTCTACCGGAAAAAAGGCAAGCAGCCCGCGAAAACGAAAGTGCGTCTGAAAGTCACCGCCCGGCGCGCCAGGGTCTACTCGGGGGCGGACAAGAAAGCACCCATTGTCGCATTTGTCCCCAAGGGCAGCCTTCTCAGGGCCGATCGCCGACTCGGTAAGTGGTATCGTCTGGCCGGGCGCAAGGACGCACCGGGATGGGTTTTTGCCGATTCAGTAAAGAGATCGTTTGCAGGGCAGGTGAAAAAGAAAGATCCACTGCTGCCTTACTGCCAGTACACGCCGCCTGTAATAAGCCTCGACAAAGTGCCGGTCTACTCGAAGGATGACGATCGAGTCACAATCTCGGGCGTGGCCAGCGATGCCGATGCCGATCTGCGCGACGTGACGGTCTGGGCTCTCGACGACAAGGTTTACCTCAAGTCGGGCGCGGCCGGGTCCAGTCTGCGCTCGTTGGCTTTCACGGTGGACGTCAAGTTGAAGCCGGGTCCGAACGTGTTGACCATCATGGCCCGCGAGGGCCCAAGGTTTTCGATCCAGAAGACAATGATCATCACCCGGCCCGGCGGGCTGGACTGGAAGGAAGACAAGACTAAGGTGGCCGACGGCCGCGGTGGGGCATTGATTCTTGAATAAACTTGACTAAACGCCGAACTCGTCCATCACCTGCTTGAATATCGGCAGGGCCTGCTCTATCACCCGCCGCGCGACGCAGAAACTCAGGCGTATGTGCCCCGAGCGGCCGAACCCGGATCCGGGCACGGCCAGCAGGTTGTGCTTTTGCAGGGCGCGCACAAAGGCCAGGTCGTCGGAGGTGGGAGTTTCGGGGAACAGGTAGAAGGCGCCCTGCGGGCGTATGTAGCGCATGCCGGCCTCGGTAAGCCCGGCGCAGAAGATGTCTCTCAACTCCTGGTATGTCTCGATCGGTACCGACATGCGCTGCGCCTCGGCCACGCTGAGTTGGAACAGGGCCGGGGCGTTGACAAACCCCAGTGTGCGATTGGCGAAAGTCAAAGCGCTGCTGAGAGCGTCGCGGTCGGCATGCGCGGGAGATATGGCCGCGAAGCCGATGCGCTCACCGGCCAGTCCGAGATCCTTGGAGTGGGAGGCGATTAGTATCGTGTTTGGGTAGGCCGCAAAAATGGAAGGCGCTTTTTTTCCGTCGAAGACTATCTTGCGGTAGGGTTCGTCGCTGAGTATGGAAATCACGCGGCCTGCACGCTTGCTCTTGTGTAATAGCAACTCGCCCAGTTCGCGGAGCCTCTCGGGTGAGTACATCCTGCCGGTTGGATTGTTGGGCGAGTTCAGGATGACAGCCTTGGTGTGCTTGCCGATCGTCCGATCGAGACTGTCGAGATCGAGATCGAAATCCGCGCCCGACTCGGAGACGGCAAGCCTGCCGCCGTGGTTGTCCACGTAAAAGCGGTACTCGGGAAAGAAAGGCGCCACGACGACGACCTCGTCCCCCGGATCCAGAAGAGCATTGAGCGCCACGTTCAGCGCCCCTCCAGCCCCGCAGGTCATGATCACGTCGGCGGCCTCGACGGGTGCGCCGGTGTCCTCGGCCAGGTAGGCGGCCACCTTGGCACGCACCTCGGGATGGCCGGCGTTGGGCATGTAGCGGTGCAGGCCCCGGGGCGGTTTGTTGACCAGGGCACGCAGGATTTCGAGATAAGCCTCGGGCGGTTCGAGAATCGGGTTGCCCAGGCTGAAGTCGAAAACCCTGTCGGCACCCAACTCGTTCTTCAAGCGCTCGCCTTCCTCGAACATCTTGCGGATCCAGGAGGCCTTGGTCATGAAGTCTTCGATTTTCCTCGAAATGGCCATCGGGCGATCCTCCGCTCCCCCGCGGGATGTGGGCCACGAGATGTTACACACGATGGGTATAATTGCCCCTGAGCGCCGGGAAGTCAATCGATCTTGCATGGGCGGTTTTGTGGAGTTATCATGTTGGCATGTCTATCAAACGCTCCAAACATGTTTCCCGTGGTCCCAGATCCCGAGATGCCGAAGCCAGGCCTTTTTCCCTTTCGGCTTCCGAGCCCGTCGAACCTCCCAAGAGTTGGGATGAGTCCGTTGGCGGCCAGCCCGAAGACGAGTTCGTCAGTTACTCGTTCAAGGCAACTCTGACAGAAGGTGCACTCATCCGGCACACGAAGTTCGGCAAGGGCGTCGTTAGGAAAATCGAGGGAAAACGCGCCGTGGTGCTTTTCGAGGACGGGGAAAAGAAGCTGGGTCACGCGGGCTGAAGACCGGGCGGGCCCGACTCACTCGGCATGGCCGAAGGTCGCGCCCGGCATTTGGTCTGAGAAACTCAGTGGAATGGCGGGCAGCCGTTCGAGCGGATCGACGGGCTGGCCGGTTATGTAAAGGCCGAAGTGCAGGTGGTAGCCGGTAGTGCGCCCCGAGCGGCCGAGCAGGCCGATGACCTCGCCCCGGGTTACCCGTTGATCTTCCTTCACCAGGATGGTTGCCAGGTGGGCGTAGAGCGTTTCGATGCCTCCGCCGTGTTGAATACGCACTACCCGTCCCCAGTTACCCGATCGGCGTGCCTCCGAGACGATACCACCCATGGCGGCGTGAACAGGCTCGTTGGGTGCGGCCGCCAAGTCGAGCCCGGCGTGAAACCTGGTTCTGGATCTATCGATGGGATCTTTGCGCTCTCCGAATCCCGAGGTTATCATTCCGTAAGCCAGCGGCCAGCAGGGACCGTCTTCCTCATGTGCGGGATCGTACTCCCGGACACGCTGCAAGGCGTGGATTTCTCTCATTCTCGAATCGATCGCTGCCAGCAAGAGCTTGACGGTCTTTTTCAGTTCGGGATTCGCCCCGCCGGCGGCACGCTGTTCCGCGTCCAGTTCGAACTCGGCCGCCACCCGCGCCCGGATCAAGGGAGAGAATGATGTTTTTCCGGCCGGCATGTCGAGATAGGCGAACA
The DNA here is from genome assembly GCA_964640665.1 of uncultured Myxococcales bacterium. Lineage (GTDB taxonomy): Bacteria > Myxococcota > B64-G9 > B64-G9 > B64-G9 > DATKYQ01. The sequence continues at coordinate 1,766 of CAZXHT010000151.1, read as the reverse complement.
GGGTTTCGAAGAAGGGATACCAGGCGGTATCCCGGGCCGGGCCCTGCCTGCCGCGATTGAACTGGAAGATCCGGATGGCCTGCTCGACCTCAGCGGGGCGGGGCGCTTTGAAAACTCCGATTATGACGTTAGTCCCGGCGCCGGGTCGCTTTCCGGGAGCCTTTTCATCTTTCGGGGCGACAACTGCAGGTGGTCTGCGGTGCAGCCGGGGCACGGGTCCGTCGTCGACCTTGAAAGCCGGCCTGCAGCCATTAAGGAGAAGCGCTGCTGCAAACAGGCGATATACGCTATTGATTTTCATGACGCAGCGGTCGATTGTAAAGAACTTGCGCCGAAACGACAAGTTTAGTCTTCCTCGACAACGCCGAGACAGGTTGTCACACCGGTTTTTACTTGCAGAATCTCGGCTAGGCGTGCTAGAAAAAAATGAACTCGAACATCTGTGCAAAACTGTCTCATTTCTTGTTGAAATAAAAAGTCTGTCAGGGATCCAAGGAGATATCAATGAGCCGGATCAGAAACAATTTTACGCTTGTTGCGCTTTTTGGGTTGCTTCCCGTGGCCCTTTCTTGTGAGTGCGATCAGGGGCCGACGGTGACCCCCGACCAGGCTCTTGTTGACCACTACTACGTTGGAAACAGCGACAGTTCACCGGGGCTTGATTCGTATGCCCCATCACAGCCGGGGGCCAATCCCGAACAGGCCGAGATCGACGTCGATTTCGGGATGGTCGATGTGTCCACCGTTGCCGATCGCTACTTGTTCATTCGCAACACCGGCACGGCCCAGCTGAACGTCGCCGGGGTCGACTGGGTGCAGGAGAACGGCTCTTTCGTCCTGGCCTGTTTCGACTCCGGCATCTTCAAGGCCGGCTGCGTCTACACCGACGGAAAATACCTGGTCGTCGGCCCAGGCGACGACTTGATCATGCGGATATCCTACGCGCCCACCGAGGTCGGCGCCGAGTCTGCCTCCTTCACGATAACGTCAAACGCGAACGACTTCCCGACGATCCTGGTCAACCTCGCGGGCCAGGGCGTCACCCCTGAAATCCAGGTGTGCATCAGCGATTGCGAGGGAGATCAATCCCTGCCCGCCTGCCAGGCCGCCGAGTTGATCTGCAACGACGACGTCGATCCGGAAAAGCTGACGGTCTTGTTCGGGGACACAACCACCGATCAGGTGATCAGCAGGCAGGTAATCATCAATAACCTGGGCAGCCAGGATCTGGCCGTCTCGGGTATCCAGTTACAAACCGGGGAGACTTTGCAGTTCCAGTTCCAGGTCAGCGAGGGGACCCTGCCGGGAATCATCGCCGCGGGCTCCCAGGCCAAACTGGCGGTCAGCTACAAGCCGATCGTCGGAGGCGATCACACCACCGATCTGCAGATTATCTCGGACGACGTCAACGAGGGAGAACTGAGCGTGCGTTTGCAGGGACGCGGCCTGGCGCCCAGGGTGTGTCCCGATCCGCTCAGCGTCGATTTCGGCAGCGTGGCCGTGGGTGAGCCGGAGGAGAAATTCTTCACCATAACCAACTGCGGACTGCTCGATCTGCAGGTTGACAACCTGGCAATCAACCCGGACTCGAGTGCGGATTTTTCGCTTCTAAACCTGCCGGTTTTTCCTGTGACGCTGGTACCCGACGAAAGTGTAGAGGTCCACGTGCAGTACGCTCCGTCCGACCGCGGCACGGACGCCGGCGGGGTGGACATATTCTCGGACGATCCATCGTCCGATCCCGGTACGGGCCTGACCGGCACTGT
>CAZXHT010000150.1:0-8271 GCA_964640665.1 uncultured Myxococcales bacterium | reverse complement strand
CCAAAGTGGGACTCAACCGGACAATTAGATTGGGGGGTATGTCAGGAGGTCTGGAATCGAAGTCGGCCAGGTGGAAGTGCTGGACGGGCAGACCGCAACCATCAAGAGCCTGGTAATCGCCGCGGACGCCGAGTTGGGCCTGCGCGACGTGAGCGCTGCTGTCTATCACACGCTGCGCGGTACGGGCCAGGGGCTGTTCGAGGTAACCGAGAAATCTCCAGAGTCCAGCGCCGGATGCGGCTGCGGATCGGCGTCCTCGCCTTACGGCTGCCTGCCTTGTATTTTCCTGCTTGTACTAGCAGTATTGCGACGCCGGAATCTCAATCGGCGTGATCGGTTTTAATGATCTTTCTCACCTGTCTCCTGTCGGGAGCGTGGGGAGACAACCTGAGATAGGTTTGGTAGGCATCCGAAGACAGCCTGCGCTTGCCCAGGGCAGCATAGATCGCGCCCAGGGCTCGGTAGGGATGCGGATAACCATGGTCGAGGCGTGCGGCCTGCTTATACTCGATGATGGCGTCCTCCATCTTGCCGTGGTAGGCGAGCCGATTGCCCAGGCCATAGTGTTCGACTGCGGCAGGCTTTGCCTTGTATGCCGACGGCCCGGGCGCATTGACTACAGCGGCCTTCAATCCCTTGGTGGGAAAGGCAACCTTATCGATATTCTTCTCACCCGATATCAAGATCCATACCAACCCCCCGGCAAGCAGTACAAGCAGTCCGATTGCGCCGGCGATAACGGGTGGCGACTTGACGCGCCCGAACCATGACTGGGGCGCCGGCGCCCCGGCCGGGGTAGCCTTGACCGCCAGTTGGCGGCTGTCGCGCTGGGCCCAGGATTCCTGATCCTCCAGGGAGGGTTTAGCGGTCTGATCCTGATCGACGGCCTCAACCTCCCCCTCATCGAGTATCATGATATCGGCGTCGGACACCTCGACAGCCTGCTCGGCCTGTTGAGCGAGCAACAATTGACCACTGCTCTCCTCTTCTTCCTGTAAAGCGGCCCCGCTGTCTTCCTTTTCAGCGACCTGATCGGTGTCCTGGATGAAGGACGGGATGGCATCGGCCTTGAACCCGCTTTCCGCCCAGCGGGCCGCGGCAGTCGCCCAGTCCTCTGTACTGGCTAGACCGGAAAAAACGCCTTTGTCCTCGCCCCGCTCCTCGTCCCCGAGTTCCTGTTCGTCGGGCGAGTCGGCTCCAGGCTCTTCACTCTCCGCCTGTGCCGGCGACTCATCCCTCTGCAACTCTAAATCCGGTAAAGACTCGTCTTCGGCATCCGCGGGCCAGGAATCTTCCGACTCTTCCCTGGAGGTTTCTTGCTCTTGGGCTTCTTCTTCAGTCCCTTCCCTCCCCGCCTCGGGCTCTGCAGGGGGTTCTCCCTCGTCCTCGTCCTCGTCCTCGCCCCCGGCCGCCACAGCCTGTTGTTCATCTTCCGTCGACGCCTGTTCCTCCTCTACATCTCCGACATCTTCTCCCCCAGCTTCATCTCCCGGGAACTCATCTTCTGCAGGCCGCGGCTCGTCCGGACCGCTATCGGGCTCGATAGACTCTTCTATGCCCCCGCTTTCCAGCTTGCCGACAATTCCGTTCTCGTCAGGAGCTTCCCACTCGTCTTCAGAAACCCCTTCCTCATCGCCGCCCTCGGGCGGCGCTCTGTCATCTTCGGGCCGCGTTTCTTCATGGCCCAGAGCCTTCGCTTCCCCTGATGCTTCGGCCCGCAGTGAATCAAGCTCCGGAAGGTTCAGTTCGGTGGTAGCCGCCCAGGGATCTCCAGCATCACCCACGGGCAGCACCGCGCCCGGCTCGGGCGACTCTTGTTCCCCCTCGTCGTCGAGACCAATGCCGAATTCTTCGCCGTCGTTGTCATCAATCTCGACGTCAAAATCCCCGGCCTCCTCCTGCGTCGGAAAATCGGCCCCGGACTGATCGAGAACTGTCTGTGGTTCGGGCAGATCCCCGTCGAAGACGAGGTCCAGACCGCAATGCGGGCACTGGGCGCTGCCGGCCGTCTCCAGGTATTTGCTGTCGACCTTGAAATGCCGTCCGCACGACGCGCAATGCGAGTCCAGTTCGACCCCCTCGGCTCGCTCGTCCTCAGGCTTGCGCCTCGGGTCGGGCTTGGTCGATTCGCGAAAACGGGCCTCGTCGCGCGCAGGTTCTTTGGATATCGGCGCGAATTCCAGCTCGAGCAGGCAGTGCGGGCACTTGGCCTTCCCGCCCATGGCCAGGAATTCTTCACTTATATCATAGGCCCGATTGCACTCGGGACAGCGACCTTCCATTCCTTGCTCCCGTGTTCACTTTGCCGAAACTGTCAGAAATCCTCCTCGTCGTCTCCGCCACTCTTCTTCCCGCTCTCTTCCTGACCGTCTTTCTCGCCGCCGCCCCACTCGTCACTGCCGCCACTGTCGTCGGCCGAGTCCCAGTCGTCGGTGGATTCTTTCTCGCCGGGCTTGCCATCGAGTTCTTCCTTGGCTTCCATCTCCTTGCGCTTCTTGCGAAGATCCTTCGTCGATTCCCAAGGCAACAGGTCTTTGTCGGTCTTTTTCTTACTCTCCTCGGGAAAAAGGGTATCTTTTGTTTTCTTCTCTTTGGCCTTCTTGAGAACGTTCCAGGAGTACAGATCCTTGATGAACTTGTCGACGGCGCTGTCGACATCGCTGCGCGTGCCTTCGGGCACGATTAAAAAGTACTCGCGGAATTCTTTCTGGCGCTTTTCGAGCGCCCCGATCTCTGCTACGGACAGGCCTTCACCGTCGGCGTTCCCGTCCTCTTCAAAATCCATGCCCTCGTGGGAACGATATTCATACCCCACCCGCAGGTCACGATCATAACCATCGGCCACGAATAAGACCTGATCCCGTTTTAGCTTCATGTTGGAGACGAAGTTGATGCCGTACAGGGCCAGCTTCTTCTGGATCAGCCGCTCCGCCTCTATCTCGCTCAGGTAGGAAGGATCGGCTTTTGAACGCATTGTCTTGGGAGTGAAATAACACCCGGCGCCCACCACTCCCGCCAAACAGCAGCAAAAAACAGAAACCGATATTCGTCGCATGGCGGCCCTCCTTCGGGCTTATTCACAATTTCCCCTTTATATTCTCCGTTTTGGGAAATTGTCAACGTAACTTCTTTCAGAACGGGCCCGAGCGGGTGTATCCTCGACTCGGGAGGTGTTCAGTGGAGAAGAAACTGGCTTTCGTGATCGGCCCGCCGCGCAGCGGCTCTACCATGCTCCAGCGCATGCTCGGCTCGCATCCTGATATCTACACGCGCCCCGAGCCGCACATCGTCACTCCTCTTGCTCACCTGGGCTACTTCGCCAACATCGACCGGGCGCCGTACGATCACATCAATGCCGCCGAGGCCATCCGGGAGTACGTCGCGGAATTGCCCGGTGGCGAGGAAGATTATCTGGAAGCCTGCCGGGCCTATACCAACGAGCTTTACGGCAGAATGCTTACAAAGAGCGGCCGGCGTCTTTTTATTGACAAGACTCCTGCCTACGCGCTGGTGCTGCCCTTCCTCACAAAACTCTACCCGCGGGCCGGCTACATCGTAATCACCCGGCATCCCCTGGCCGTTCTCAACTCGTACGCCGACTCGTTCTTCGAGGGGGACTACCAGGCGGCCCTGGATTTTAATGATATTCTTGGCCGCTATGTCCCGGCCATGGCCGCTTTCATGCGCCGCAAAAAGACATCTTTCCTCCGCGTGCGTTACGAAGACCTGGTGTCCGAGCCAGAACATCGCCTGGCCGAGATTTTCACCTATCTCGACCTGCCCGACGAACCGGATGCCGTCAACTACGGTGCGCAGCATCACACCCAGGGAAGCTACGGCGACCCCAAAGTCAAGCACCGCAATCGCCCCGACGGCCAGTCACTGCACAACTGGGCCGCCGAGCTGGCCGCGGATGCGCGAAAGCTGGAGATCGCCCAATCTGTAGTTGAGCCGCTGGCCGCCGAAGACATCGCCGCCTGGGGATACGAAAAAGCGATGCTGTTCGACCCGGTCGGTCTCGCCGGCGCGCGCCCGCCGCGCCCAAGCCCCGCCTGGACCATGGATTCCTACCGCCTCAAACGCAAGGTCTTCCTGGCCCTGCGGCGCCGGCTGAACGATAATCGCCTAAGGGGAGCGCTACGCCGGGTCAGGTATTACTGCGATGTCCTTCTGCGCGACTAGGCACTTGACATGAGGCGCACAACCCTGGAGTTGGTTTCGGCTTCTTTCATCGTACTCTTCCAGGAACTGGCGTTGATCCGCTGGCTTCCCGGCCAGGTGCGGGTGCTGGCGTACTTCCCCAATCTGATTTTAATCAGCGCGTTTTTGGGGCTGGGCATGGGCTGCCTGTTGGCGGGCCGGCGCTCAATATTGTGGCTCTGGCCCGTCAGCCTGACGATCTTGTTCGGCAGCTTCTACGCGCTGAGCCATGTTATTTTCACCCAGAACCCGATCTCAGAGTACCTTTGGCTCCTGTATCTGGACATGCCCAAGAGTTCCCCCGTCGTCCATGGCGTACGATTGCCAATAATACTGGCTTTCGTGCTGAGCACATCAAGCTTCGTTTCCCTGGGACAACTTGTGGCCGAGCGCATCAATTCTTTCGCCAAGCGTTCCGGCGCCCTGTGGGGCTACGCCTGGGACATCAGCGGTTCTCTGCTCGGGGTCATCGCATTCGCGCTCGTGAGCTTTCTAGGCATATTCCCGCTGTGGTGGTTCTCGATCATCGCCGGTGTGGGACTGGTCTTCTTCCTCCCGCGCCGTAGACTCTTGTTTATCTACCTTCCCATCATTCTGGCCGGACTGGGCCTGGTTGGGCTGGCCGAACGGGCCGGCTACTACAGCCCCTACTACGCTCTGGGCACCGATCGCGACCCGGCCTCCGCCGGCACCGCCGGATTCTTCGTGACGACCAACGGCTCCTACCACCAGCGGGCCGTGGGTCTGCGGCGAACCGACCGGATCGCCCAAGCCTGGCACCAGACACTGAAGTCGAGCTATCGCCTGCCCTATCGGAAATTGCTCAAGAAAGCTGAACGTGTCTTGGTACTCGGCGCGGGGACGGGCAATGACGTGGCGGTGGCGCTGGACGAAGGAGCCGCTTTTGTTGACGCGGTAGAGATTGACCCACTCATTCTGGAGATCGGCCGACGATACCACCCCGACCACCCCTATAATTCGCCGCGCGTGCGCGTGATCAACGCTGACGCCCGCTCGTTTATAAACAACTGCAAGAACAAATACGATTTGATCGTCTTCGGAACACTTGATTCCATGACGCGTCTCTCGGCACTCTCCAGCGTTCGCCTGGACAACTTCGTTTACACGCTGGAGGGTATGCGCGCGGCGCGCCGGTGTTTGAGTAATGAAGGAGGCATGGTCTTGTATTTCAGCGTGGCCAAACGCTACATCGAGGAGCATATCATCGGCATGCTGGCCAGCGCCTTCGATGAACTGCCGGTGATGTACAAGGGGCGCTTCATCCTGTTCACCCGCGTCTTCATGGTGGGTCCGGCCTTCACTCACCTCAAGCAAGGAAAAGAAAATGATGCGAAGCTATTTTTCAGCAAAGTGCTGCCGGATATCCAGACCCCCACGGACGACTGGCCCTACCTTTACTTACGCACACGGGGTGTGAGCTGGTTCTACTTCTCACTGATGGCTATCTTCGCGCTACTGGCGGTTTCCGGTGTATTCCTCGTATCGCGCAGCATGCGCGCAAGCATGATGCGGAGCGGGCGGATAGATCTCGAGATGTTTTTTTTCGGACTGGCTTTCTTGTTGCTGGAGACCAAATACGTGACCGGCATGAACCTGGTGTGGGGTGCAACCTGGCTCACCAGCGCAGTGGTGTTCGGCTCCATCCTGAGCATGATTTTGCTGGCTACCGTGGTCATGAAGTTATGGCCCCTGCCTTGGTGGGTAGCGCTGGCGGGGTTGCTGGCATCGCTGTCGGCCACCTATTGCGTGCCCGTGGCGGCGCTGCTCGATCACCAGACAGTCGTCAAACTCGTTTTTTCTTTCCTGTTCGTAGGCGGGCCGGTTTTCTTCGCCTCGGCCTGCTTCGCCTTGCGCTTCAGAAATCGCGCCCGCGCGGATCTGGCCTTTGGATGGAACTTGCTGGGTGCGGTGGCGGGCGGGTTGCTGGAGTTTTTTTCAATGGCGCTGGGGCTGAGGGCGCTGGTGCTTTTGGCAATAGCCGCCTACCTGGCAGTGGCACTGCTCCGCCAACGTGAAGGGTGAAGAGTTTTCCCCAGGCGCATACGCGCCAGGCCAAGCAGCTTGCGGGCCACCGTCGAGGGAATATGCACCCGCGAGTCGGGATCTTCTGTCCAGCACACCGGTATCTCGATTATTCGCAATCCGCTGTACTCGGCCAGAACCAGTACCTCGGTGTCGAAAAACCACTTGCGATCGCGAACCATGGACAACAGCGGGCGCAGGCGCGAGAGGCGGAAAGCCTTGAAACCGCACTGGGCGTCGCTGAACGACCTGACGCCTAAAAGGTTACTCAGCAACAAATTGTATCCCCGCGAGAGCAGTTCCCGGTGCAGGCTGCGGACGACCCGCGACCCGGGATGATGCCGTGAACCGACTGCCACATCGGCGCCGTTGTCCAGGGCCGCAAGCAGTTCCGGCAGCGCCGCCAGATCGGTTGAAAGATCGACGTCCATGTACAGCAGATAGTCGGCGCCGTTCATCTCGGCAGCCCGTCTCAAGGTTCCGCCGCGCCCGGCAAGCGGCAGCGAAAGCGCACGGACCCGTTCATGCCGTGCGGCCAGTTCGGCGGCGATCGCCGCCGTCCGATCGCCGGATCCGTTGCTGGCTATCAAGATCTCCCAGGCATAGTGATCGATAGCGTCCCCGCAAAAGGTATTCAGTCTGCGGAACGAGGCTTCCAGTATGCCTTCCTCGTTGTGGGCCGGAAGCACAATGCGCACCGCTTTCGACGAGTTCACAGCAACGGCCTCCCGTTGCCGGACAGCGGCGTGCCGAATACGTGCAACACGCTGTTGGCCAGATCGATCAGGTTCGGATCGTCATGGGAAAGAGCCTGTGCCGAGGCAATGAAACCTGGAGTCTGGCTGAAGTCCGAGGCGGCGTGATCGCCGCACCAAGCCTTGGGATTGGCAACCAGCGCATCACCAACAGGAGCACCGCCCAGCGACGTCTCCCATGAGCTGCGATACCCGGGCGCGAAGGCCAGCTGCAGGTCGGGCGCGCGGTCGCGAACGTCTGACGCGGCCCGGTCGTAGACGTCGTAGACCGCTCGCACCGGGCGTCCGCCACCCACCGGATCGCGCAAGTCCAAAAGCCGTTTGCGGATATCGTCGAGAAGCTTGCGCCTATCAGCACCCGGTGCGACGACACCGCGCGACTCTCGGCCCTTGAGGTTGGCGTAAACCTGGCCGTTGCCCAGGGAGTAGGCAACGCTTTCCTTCCATGATACGCCCCGCAGGAAACGAACTTCGGCCTGCTGCCGGCTGCGGGTAAACCAGCCCTGGGATTCGAGCCAGCGGTTGACATGCAGCATGCGATCGAACGAATGAAAACCGTGATCCGAAAGCACCAGCAACCGGGTCTTCGGGGGCAACAGGCGCGCAACCCGCCCGACGATGCGATCCATCAGGCTGTAGACCTTGCGCAACGGTCCTCCGTCTTTACGCTTGAGGTCGCGGTAGAACATGTGAGCCGCCCGGTCGGTTCCCGTGAAAACCGAGACGATCAGCCCGGCGGCACGAGCAGCTATCTCCCGGTAGAGCAATTCGGCACGCCCCTGCATGGTATCAAGCAGGTCTGCCAGGAAAACCTCTTTCGGCAAGGCCCCGGCATTGACCGCCGAGGTGTCGTGAGCCCAGCCGACGGTCGGCAGGCCGCCGTGCACACCGACCGCCTTTTCCAGCCAGCCCGGTGGCGCTCCCAGCGGCAGGGCCGGAGCGTGGGGATCGATCTGGATGGGAGAAGCATAAAGCTTGAGTTGCTTGGCGAGGGACAACAGGTGGAAACGCACGCGGCCCCTCAACACCAGCCCGGCGGCTTCGAAGGAAACCGGGAACCAGCCGCTTCGACCGCCGACACGCAGCTTCTCCCTCTTGCCCGACATGCCGACAGACAGGGTCTTGGTCCTGAGATCGAGCCGCAGTTCGAGCGGAACCGAAAGCGGTTTTCCGCCCGGCCCCCTGGGTCCCTCCAGCCTGGTGTCTATGGAACTGCCTGCGACAGTCAGTTGTACCACGCGTCCACCGGCGACCATCTTTTCGGCCGACTCGG
>CAZXHT010000149.1:0-8354 GCA_964640665.1 uncultured Myxococcales bacterium | reverse complement strand
GCACCATTGCGAACCAGGTGCCGCAAAAACCGCGGCACCATTGCGAACCAGGTGCCGCAAAAACCGCGGCAGAAGCTTTGCTGCACTAAAGTACCGCTCCATGTTTTGGGTGACCCCTTTTGGGGTCGCGGGGCCTCGGAGTTGCTGGAGGACGAGGAAAACAAGACGTCGTGAGGTTTCATGCCGCGTACCAGCGGTTTTGCGCTACCCTTGTGTCCTTGACCCAGAGTTGCCAGAAGGCGCTCCGAGTCTGTCAGAATGCTGTCTCGGTCAGTCGCAATACATTGATTGTTCTATAAAATGGAGTCTTGTCAAAAATTCCTATGTTGCTTCTTTGCCAATGCGGTATGATCCGAATCCTCCGGTGGTCCGCCGGCAGGAGAGGACAAAATGGGTACTCTTTTTCTATTGTTTTTGGTAGCCCAGGTGTCGAGCAGCCTCGATCGGGGGGCCGCGGCGCTGGCCGATTTCAGGGCCGAGGAGGCCATCGAAATCCTCGAGCGGGCCAAGAAAGAATACCCTCATTCCTATTCCGATCACGTTCGTCTTTATGAGCAACTCGGAATCGCCCACGCCTATCTTGATCAGAAAGAAAAGGCTTTTTTGGCCTTCGACATGATGCTGGCCCTCGATCCGGGCCATGCGTTGAGTTACACTCTCTCACCCAAGGTCACCTTCCTGTTCGAGCAGGCCCGCAAGACAGCCGTCTCGCGTGAGTCCGCCATGATCGATCTGGGTTGGCCTCGAAACCTGAAGGTGTCGGATCGGGTTCCTATCGATATCGAGGTGATCGCCGATCCAAAGGGATTCCTGAAAAAGGCGGAGCTGCGCACCCGGAGAAAGGGCGCTGCGCAGTGGGATTCCAGATCCTTGGAGCTTTCCGGAGTGGGCCGCTACCAGCAGATCGAGTTGCCCCCTACGCGTCCCGGCGCGGACCGGGCGGAAGTCCTGCAACTCTACCTAGTCGTGACCGATGAAAAGGGCAACCAGGTATTTCTCGTCGGCGATGCCCTGCGTCCGCGCGAGATCTCACTGGCCTATGCCAAACCCGAGCCGTGGTATGGCAAGTGGTGGGTCTGGGCCCTGGTCGGAGGCTTGGTGGCCGCCGGAACCGGCACCGCCGTATACATGACCTTGCGTGAACCCCCCGACAATGTGGGCGGAGTCTTCCAGGTGCCCTGATCCGTTGCCATCTGCAGGTGGCAGTACACTCCCCTGGCAGACACTGTTTGCAATCTCCAGATTGCATCCAATTTGAGCGACCATTCGGCTGCAGGTAAAAATATACATAAAATCAATTGGTTGTATTTACTCCGTCCCTGTCGAGGAGTGGCACTGAACTTGCGATACTTGGTGACAAAACCCTTGAAAGGAGGCAGGCGATGATAGGCAAAGAGATTGTTGGGAAGGTTGGTTGTCTCGGTGTTCTGGCAGTGGTGACGTTGTTGGGTGCTGCCTGTGGTGTGGGCGAACCGGGCTCTACTAACAAGCAGGACAACCTGAGCAACCAGGAATGCGTGGCCATGTTCCAGGAGTGCGTAGCAAACTGCGAGCAACAGGGAGACCAGGATTGCTTCCAGATTTGCGAGGAGGAATACGAGGTCTGCCTGAACGATGTCGACCCGGGCCAGGAACCCAAACGGTGTGAAGAGGTGTTCGAGGAATGTCTGCAACGTTGCGAGGGTCAAGGCATCTTCGACGACGAATGCACGCAGAGGTGCGAAGAAGAATTAGAAGATTGCCTCAACCACGGCGACCCCGGCGAAGAGCCCATCGATTGCGAGCAGTTCCTGCAAACTTGCCTGACCATCTGCGCCAATGACGGATTCTGCGCGCTGGTCTGTGAAGACCTGTTCAACATGTGCGTCGACCAGCAGGAACCGGAACCGCAGGAGTGCGAGGAACAGTTCGAGGACTGTATCCGGCGTTGCCAGGACAGCGAAAACGGCCAGGCCGATCCGGAATGCTTCCGCCGGTGCGAGATGGAACTGGAGGAGTGCCAGAACGGGCAGGAACCCAACGAGTGCGAGGAACAGTTCGAGGACTGTATCCGGCGTTGCCAGGACAGCGAAAACGGCCAGGCCGATCCGGAATGCTTCCGCCGGTGCGAGATGGAACTGGAGGAGTGCCTGAACGGCAACGAGCCGAACGACTGTGAGCGTCAGTTCGAGGAATGTCTGCGCGGTTGTGAAGACCAGGACCCGAACGGCGGTGAGTGCTACGAGTGGTGCCACAGGCAGTTGGAGGAGTGCCAGAACGGGCAGGAACCCAACGAGTGCGAGGAACTCCTCGAGCAGTGCCTCCGCGGCTGCCAGGATGGGGGCCAGGCCGGCGACGACCATTGCTTCGAGTGGTGCCACGTGCAGTATGAGGAATGCCTGAGCGGGCAGGATCCGGAACCGCAGTGCGATGAAGAGTTCGAAGCCTGCATAATGCGCTGCGACGAGCAGGGCGGGAACGACGAGTGCCGTGCCAATTGCGAAGAGGGGTACTGGGCCTGCCTGCAGCAACCATAGCAACCCGAGCGCGGAACAAACTGAGCGGCGAGGCGCCCGGTGGATTGCCATCGGGCGCCTCGCCGTGCTATTTTACTACTTGTCATGTCGATCCTCGGCAAAAAAATCGGCATCCTGTCAGGCATCTACTGCCTTGCGCTGGTGTGTGCCTGCGGCGAGCTTTCGCTCCAGGTGGTCTTTGAGATTCCAGAAAAGTACCACAGCAACCCGGATTGTGGTCCGAACTGCCACGATCAGTGGGAGGCCTGCGAGAACCCGGACCCCGACTGGGAGCAGTGTAATGCGAAATACGAGGATTGCCTCACGCATTGCAATGGGAACGGTGGGCAGCAGGATCCCGAGTGCCGGCAGCGCTGTGAGGAAATGTTCCAGGAATGCGTCGATCCTGGAGAGGAGAACCAGTGCAAGCTGCTCTGGGAATGGTGCCTGCAGATCTGCGAAGAAAAAGACGGCATCGTGGCGTCCTCCAGCCTACAGGTGTTCCAGCCGGCGGCGGTTGACCTTTTCGACTGCGAGGATCTGGCCTTCTCCGAGGTGAACGCCGGTGTGTTGCAGGCAAGCCTGGTCATGGAAGTGACCTCGTGTGTCGAGGGAAGCGAGGAGTTATTGAGGGACATCGACCGCCTGGCACCCAAGGTGCTGCTCGCACAGGCCTTCGACCGGAGTGGGAACCTAGTTGTCGTGGCCTGCGCCGAGCTCGTCGAGATCTCGGGCAAGCGCCTGGTCGTCCTGGCGGGAGAGCCCGCCACCGATGTGAAATTCCAGCGGGACGAATTCCAAGATTGGACCCTGGGCGGCATGGGTCTTCCAAAAGATATCGGACTGGATGTGACCGACGCACAGTCCAGGCCGGTGGCGGATGTGGCAATGCGTTGGCGAACCGTCGGTCCGGCCGGCCGCGGGTTTGACGGCAGCCTGACAACCGGTTCGGACGGCATGGCACATTTCTCGCCAAGGGCGCCCGACGCTCCCGGTCCGGCCACTCTCGAGATCCTGGCCCGCTGGCAGCGCACCCCACTGCCCCTCATTAAGGGGTTCAAGAAACCGCAAGTCATTTCGGTATCGTTGCCCGAAGCCCAGATCCGCGACATCCAGGCCGGTCGCATCGGCCCAGACGGCCAATGGGGCTTTGCTGCGTTGAGCGCCTGCGACCAGCAGCCCACGACTCAGTGTCTCTCCTATGCCTACTATACGGATCCGCAAGCCCTGCACCAGGTTTTCCAGGTCGCCATCGACCAGCAAGGCGGAGATCGAGGGATTCTGCTTGCCGTTGTTCCCGGAGTCACCCGCGATCGGGTCATCGTGGTATCCAAGGAGCTCTGGCTGGAGCTCGATCCGTCCGGACAACACATGATTTCCCATGACTACGAACCAGTCGGCTTTGAACCGGTCGCCGTCTATCCCGGCGGTTTTTGCCCTCCTGTCGAAAGACAAGAGTACGTGCTGGTCGGTTTCGGCGACGGTTCCTTATGGGTGTATTCTCCGGATGGACATGTACTCAATGATGAAAACAACCCCTTCTCGGAGCTCGATTCTCCGGGCCCCGGATTCCGCTCGGGCTGCGTCGCCGATCAGACGGATCAGGCACATCGGCTGCTTATCGGACCAGACAACGACCAGACCCGCTGGAAAATCCATATGGAGTTCAATCTCCAGGCTCTTTCCTTCACCTGGCAGGCGACCTGGAGCGGGGTGGATTTCTGCCCGGCAGTCGGATCAGAGCCGGCCATGCTCCTGGTCTCGCGGCTCGGTGCCAATAGCCCGGAAATATCGCGCCTCAGAATCCGGAACCTGCCTGGTACGGTTGGCATCAATCTGGAGGAGGTATCCTCCGTCTCAATCCTGGCGGTTCCCGAGGCCATCGCCGCCGGAGACATGGATGGTGATGGCAAGGCGGATGTCGTCGGCCTGTTCCCTCTTAGGAACACCGGCGGGTACGAGGGATACTTCGCACAAACCGTTCTCGGTTTCGAGTACCGCAACAAACCGATCTCGGGAATGCTGCCCATCGGCCCGGCACAGGAGCCCCCCAAGTTGTGGCTGGCCGACATCGATAACAACGGCTTGGACGACCTGGCCGTCCTGCGGGTGACGAGCTGCGAGCAAGGCAATGATGAGTGCCAGGTCAACTGCGAACGGGAATACGAAGAATGCCTCCAGGGGCAGGAACCCGACCGCTGTATGCAGATCTATGAGGAATGCCTGGGGCAATGCCAGGAGTTCGGCCGCTGCATCCAATTCCTGGACATCTACCCCATGGGTGGCTGACCCGTCACTCTTCAGTGCAGGATTACCTTCTCGTGCTCGTCCTCGGCAAGATCCACAGTCCGCTGCAGGCGCACTTTTCCGCTATCCGGGCTGATCAGGACGATCTCGTGTTTTCCCACGGGCAGCTTGTGCCTGAAGATGGGCGTCGTGCCCACCTGCTTCCCGTCGATCTTCACGTTGGCGTAAGGATCGGCTGCGATGGTGACGAAGCCGAAGGCCAACGACCGCACCGATGCCGTCTTTGCCGGCCATGAGGCGGTAGTCCCACCATCGGATACTTTGGGGTCCTTTTCCTTGGGCCGCCGGGGACGCAAGCTTCGCCGCCTGCGTGATTGGATCTTCCTCTTCGGCTTCTTCGATCGCCTGTCAAACCTTTTTTCAGGGAGAGGATCGGACTCCAGGTCGAGGCCCAGAACAACATCTTCGGGATCGTCTATTTCCGCCGTGGAATCGGTGGTTGACGTGGCGGGCTGCTCGGCCGTCCGCTCGATATCGTCAGTCGCCGGCATGGCCCTCCCGATCTCGCCCGCCGAATCTGTCACGGTCGTCCCGGTCGTCCCGGTCGGCGTGTTTTCCGAACCACCGAGTTGATCCCACAGGTACCAAACGATGGCTCCGCTCAATACCGCCAGCAGGAGCACCAGTCCAAGCCCCAGGACGGCTCGTGGAATTCTCCTGCGGGGCATGAGATCCTCGGCGGTGATGTACTCCGGCGGGCGCAGGTTCATCGTGGCCACCTCGTCGGCAAAGGCGTTCGCGGTCAGGCTGGTGAATTTCAGGGGTGCGGTTTCCACGCCGTCCGGGCGTCCCGGAGCCTCATTGTCCATGCCCTGAGCCACCCCGGAAATGACCTTCTGCAGCCACTCGAGGTGGGCGATGCGGTCCTGGGCCAGGGCATCGGTCACGTAGTGCTCGAGGGACTCGCCCCCTGTCCTGGCCACCACTGTAGCAAGCGCCCGGGCCTTGGCCTGGGCGCTCTGGAAGCGTCGATCGGGATCCCCATCGAGGCCCCGCATGACGACATCATCGATGCCGGATGGCAACAGGCCCACCAAGTTGGAGGGCGGCACGATGATGGATTCCTCGATCGCCTTGGCCACGGCATAGATGTTATCCCCGACGAAGAGCCGGTGACCGGTGAGCAGTTCGTACAGCACGATGGAGGCGGTGAAGATGTCCGTGCGGGGATCGATGGGCTGGCTTTTAAACTGCTCGGGGGCCATGTAGGCCGGTTTGCCCTTGATCTGTCCGCACTGCGTGGCCTGGGTTTCGCGATCCCGCATCAACGCGATACCGAAATCGAGGATCTTCACACAGCCGTCGAAGGTGAGCATGAGGTTTTGCGGGCTGACATCCCGGTGAACTACTCCCAGGGAGGTTCCCGACAAGTCAGTCAGGCGGTGGGCGGCGTGCAATCCGAGCAGGACGTCGGCCATGGCCCGCGCGGCGATCTCCGGCGGTGGCCGGTGTGAGATCAGGGCATCGAAGGAAATTCCGGTGATATACTCCATCACCAGGTATAGGCAGCCACCCTCTTCGCCGAAGTCGTAAACATGGGCAATCACGGGGTGGTTCAGGCGCGCCATCAGGCGGGCCTCGTCCAGGAACATGGTCCGCATCTGGGAATAGTTGGGAATGTTACTGCGAACAACCTTGATCGCGGACAGCTTCTCGAAACCGTGGACGCCGCTACGACGGACCAGTAATACGTCACCCATTCCGCCTGAATTGATCTTGGCCAGTACCTCATACTCGCCGATGCGCGGCCTTTTCATTTGACGTTCGCTCATCAATCCATTAAGCCGTATTTCTTCAATAACTTGCTGAAGTGGTTTCTGTTGATACCCGCATGCTTTGCAGCCCGACTAATGTTCTGGTCATTGGCCGCATAGATCACCGCGATGTACCGGCGCTCGAACTGCTCCAGCCAGCGCTCTTTGGCCTCCTTGAACGGCAGCGTCGTGTCGACTACTTCACCATGCCTGGTGCTTACCGGTTTATAGATCATCAGGCTCAAATCTTTGAATGCCGTGCAACCCGATCCGCTCAGCACCCAGGCGCGTTCCAGCGCGTTGCGCAGCTCGCGGACGTTTCCCGGCCAGTCATGGTTCTGCCATGGCCTCAGATGGCGGCCGGAGATCTCCCCCGCATCCACCCCCCGGCCTTCGTAAAAGTGACGAATCAGGACAGGCAGGTCCTCCAGCCTCTCGCGCAACGGTGTAATCCGGATGTGCACCACTGCGATTCTCTGCAACAAGTCGAAGCGGAACAGGTCTTCCTCTACCAACCGCGGCAGATCTCGGTGCGTCGCGGCCACCACCCGGGTGTCGACGTGGACCAAGCGATCGCTGCCTAGTGGTTGAACTGTGTGCGCCTCGATGGCGCGAAGCAATTTTGCCTGGGAGGTCAGGGACAACTCCCCAATCTCGTCCAGGAACAGGGTGCCCCCGTCCGCCTCGACAAAGGCGCCCTTGCGCGCGCCGACCGCCCCGGTGAACGCTCCGCGTACATGTCCGTACAGGTGGGAATCAATCAGTTGCTCATGGGTCGCACTGCAGTCCACGACCACAAAGGCCTTTTCCGCGCGCGGGGAATGATCGTGGAGAGCCCTGGAAACCAGTTCTTTGCCTGTACCCGATTCACCTTCGATGAGAACCGTGGCGTCGGTGGGACCGGCCAGTTCGAGAACCGCGAAAACCTCGCGCATGGCAACACTTTGACCGACCAGACCACCGAAGCGCTCCCGCTTGCTGGGCGCAACACTCGGCGCCGAGATCGCCGAGATACTAAGGTTCGTCTTCCCCACCCGGATGGTGGACTCAGACGGCACCACTATCTCGGTGATTCGCGAAGACTGGTAAAAGGTGCCGTTGGTGCTGCCCAGATCCCGAACCAGGATACCCTCCGCGGACACCCGGATTTCCGTGTGCCGCCGGGATACGGTCGGATCGCGCAGGACCAGATCGCAGTTGGCGTCGGCCCCCACCACCAACGGCCGGGACCCCAGAGAAACCGTCCGGCCGCTGTCATCGCCAGAGACGACCCGGCAGGTCCAGGAACGCGGTGGCATCTTCCCACTGGTATTCGAAGTGGATATCCCGGTCTGTATGATGGTTTTACGATCCATTCCGATACCCTGTTGGCCTGTTGAAACGCTGCAACGATTATTGTTAGAATAATATTTCTACCAACCCAAAGGAAGGGAAATCATGAAACAGATTCTCCCGCCGACTCTCTTGCTCGTTCTCTTTCTCTGCGGGCCCTTGTCGGGACGAGCCGCCGCTCAAACAGGATTCGACTCGACGAAAAAGGGGGGTGAGTAGACCGTAGGAATCGCACCTCCGGCCCCTCGCAGAACGGTACGTGAGCCTCTCGACTCATACCGCTCCCATCAAGCAAACGCACCCACCATTCCTCGTTGCCAAT
This sequence comes from uncultured Myxococcales bacterium, assembly GCA_964640665.1. GTDB lineage: Bacteria > Myxococcota > B64-G9 > B64-G9 > B64-G9 > DATKYQ01. The sequence continues at coordinate 144 of CAZXHT010000149.1, read as the reverse complement.
GTACGAAGAGGTCCGGCTGACGTTTCGCGATAGTTTCAATGAAGCGTCCAGCTCGCCTCCGATGACCCCTGAACCGTCGATACTTCCGCATCGCCCAGGCTACCAACGTCTTGTTGAAATGCCTCAGCACCGGAGACATCGCCG
>CAZXHT010000148.1:0-8452 GCA_964640665.1 uncultured Myxococcales bacterium | reverse complement strand
GATTCGCCGTTGTCGCTGTCTTTGCCCAAGCTTGTCGCCAGGTTTTCCCACTCGGCCAGGTTGGCCTCGTGCTCTTGCTCGATCTCTTTCTTGTCGGTCTGCAATTTCTCGAGGCCCTCCCAATTCAGGGCCATGGACGGATCGGCCATTTTCTCCTGCAGCTTCTCGATCTGTTTCTCCTGCTGGTGCACCAGGGTTTCCAGCTCGTCCAGACGCTTCTTGTCGACTTCCTTGGAGCGTTGGCCTTGCTTGCGTTTCTGGTAATCCTCCCGCTGGCGCTGCTTGCCCGGATCGCTCTTGAGCGCTTCTTGCGGCACGTCATGCATGATCTTGCGCTGCCGCCGCAGCTTGCTGTAGACCCCGCTCTCGTCTACCAGGCCGCGGTTCTCGATGGACAGAATCCGCTTTGCCACCCGGTCGAGGAAGAAACGATCGTGGCTGACCGCAACGATGGTGCCCGGAAAGACGAGCAGGGCTTCTTCGAGCACCTCGCGCGAGGGAATGTCCAAGTGGTTGGTCGGCTCGTCCAGCAACAGCACGTTATTGCGGCCTAGCACCAGCAAGACCAGCGCCAGGTGACTCTGTTCGCCGCCGGAGAAAGTTTCGACCCGGCGCGTGACGTCGTCTCCGTGAAACAGGAAACGCCCGGCCATGTCCCTGAGCGCCTGTTCGGAGAGATCCGGCCGGCAGGCGGCCAGCTCTTCGAGAACGGTCCGGCCGGTCGTCAGTCCGGACAGGGTTTGATCGTAGTATCCGATCATGGCGTGGTAGCCGTGCTGAATGCTTCCCTGTGCCGGTTCCTCCTTCAGGGCCAGCGCTTCAAGCAGGGTTGTCTTGCCGCAGCCGTTGGGACCGATGATGCCGACCCGTTCACCGCGCTGGACGTTGAAAGACACTTTCTCTATGAGAATCTGCCCGCCGGGCCGCAGCGTGAGATCCTTGGTTTTCAGAACCACCTTGCCGCTGTGCTCAACCTCGGGAAAGGACAGCCTCATGGCCTTTTCAGCGCGAGTCGGCGCCTCGACCAACTCCATGCGATCGAGCGCCTTGCGCCGACTCTTGGCCTGACGGCTCCTCTGTCCCGCGGTGGCGTGGGTACGGCGAATAAGTTCTTCTTGCCGTTCGATTTCTGTCTGTTGCTTGTCGAACTCCTTGCGGGTCCGTTCCCGCCGGGCCTCGCGCATCCGGGTATATTTCTCGTAGCTGCCCTTGCAGGTGACGAGAGAGCAGTCGGGCTCGATGGCGGCGATGCTCGAAGCGAACTTGTCGATGAAGACTCGATCGTGGGTGACAACCAGCGCGCCGCCCTTGAAGGTGGACAGGTATTGTTCCAGGAACTCGATGCCGCGCAAGTCGAGGTGATTGGTCGGCTCGTCGAGCAGCAAGAGGTCCGCGTCCGTGAACAAGATGCGGGCCAGCATCAGGCGGCTGCGTTCTCCCCCGGAAAGAAGGTTGGTCGGCTGGTCAAACTGGGCCCGATCGAACCCCACGTTCTGCAACGCCAGGGTCGCTCTTCGCTCCAGGTCGTTCCCTCCCTCACGTTCGTAGCGCTCGTGAAGCTGGCCAAGCGCCTCTACGACCCGTGCGTCGCCCGCTTCAGCCTTTTCCTCGAGACGGGCGATGTCGCGCCGAACCTTGATGATTTCGCCGCGGCCCGAGATTACCACGTCGAGCAGGGTCGGAGCGTCTCCCGGATCGGGCACCTGCCGGAGGTAGCCGATGCGCGTCCCTTTTTCGATGACCAGCGAGCCCGAATCCGGCTTGATGTTACCGGCAATGATCTCGAGCAACGATGTCTTGCCCGCTCCGTTGCGGCCGATCAATGCCGTGCGCTCACCGCGGCGCACCTGCAGCGAGACACCCTTGAGAATGATCTCTTGGCTGTAGGAAAGTTGGACGTTATCCAGGGCAGCCAGCACCATCGTAGTTACGTCCGTTCACCATCCCCCGTCCCTACTTTCTTTTTCGCAGTCTGGGCTTCTTTTTCGCCGCCGAGTCGACGGCGGATTTTTTTTCGTCGACCTTACCCGCCTCGGCATTTTTTTCCGGCGCTGTAACTCCGGCCGCTTCACTCGGAGCGGGCGCGGGAGCGGCTGGTGCCGCCGCCGGAACCGGGACGGTCGCCGGGGCGGTTTTTACTTTCTTCTCCGATTTCGTGGCCTGGGCCTTTTGCTCTTGCTGGTGCATGGCGAACCGCACCAAGAAGAACAGGCCCGTGCCGACGATCAGCGCGACGACGATGAAGATAATGAGTTTCTTGAACTTGGCGCCGGTCGAGACACCGGCCGCGGCCATGAAGAGCTGAGTCTGGTTGGGAGCGCCCGGAATAGGCTCTTTCTTGCTGCCCACCTGTGCCTTGACGGGCGGCGACGAGAGAGCTTGCTTGGCGGGGGTCGGGACCGGAGGAGCCGCCCGCGCGGGTTGCACCGCCGGAGGAGCCGTGGGTGGCGCGGCCGCCTGTACGGGTTGTACGGGTTGTGGAGCGGCCGGCCGGGGTGCCGGTGGAGCAACTGCCGGGGCAGCCGCCATCGAGGCGCCGCACTTGGCACAGAATTTTGCGTTCTCGGGATTCTCGGTTCCGCACGAAGAACAGAAAGGCATGCTTTTCTCCTTGTCTTACGGAATGCGCCTGTCTCTGACTGCCCCGATATATCAAAAGAAAGCGACCGGCGTCAAGACATTCCAGCCATCACCTCGACGCGGGAGGATTCAGCGGAGTGTCGGGATCCTCGGGCGACCACTCGGCAATCGGATCTTCCTCGACCTTGCAACGTCCCCGGCAGCTGTACTCCTGGTTGTAGTTGTAGTTCCAGCCCAGGGTCCTAGATCCGCCGCCGCCCAGGGTCGTGATCAGGAAGTCATGATAGAGGTGGCCGAAAGAGTCGGCTCGCTGCGCCTGGGTGGGTTTGTCACCCCGGGAAGGATCGACGGGGATCCACCCATAAGGCGGCAGGTAGACCTCGACCCAGCGGTGAAAGACATCGTCGTATGAGGCGTCGTCCCGGCGCACCACCAGCGAGCCCGCGTAGCGCGCCGGCAGGCCGGCGGCCCGGCACATGGCGATGTAGACGAAGCTGTACTCCGAGCAGGAGCCGGAACCGCGCTCGAGTACCTTGGGTGCCACGTCCCATCCGCCGACCATCTCGTAGTGCATCCGCCGGTGGACATAACTGTAGATCTTGCGGGCGATCCAGTAGGGATTGCGCTCGGCGTCCAGCGCCTCGGCTACCGCCTTTTCGATGATCGGGTTCTTCAGATCGTACTTGGGCGAGTCCGCCAGATATTGATGACGGATTGCGGCCGGTATTTTTTTAAGCCCCGCTACTTTTTCAGGATAGACCACGTAGTGAACCGAAAACGCCCTCTCGTGAACCTTCATCTTGACGCTGGCGGTAGCTCCCGCGGGCAGGTTTTCGAAAACGAAGTGCTCGGCCTTTTGGCCCCATTGGTCCGTTACCACTCCTGCCGGGCGGGGATCGAATCGGGCGGGCTCGAGCAGCTTCTGGCTTTCAAGATTCGGGGGCATGGCTATGAAGATGTCCAGTTTGACCAGCGGATCCGGGCCGAAGTTGCGTATCCGCTGCGTGAAGACGACCCACAGATCGCGGGGGTCTTTCTTGATCACAAACTGCCCATCGTCGGTCTTGACAAAAGATATTTTATCGGTCTGGTAGTCCACGTTGACCAGGTTCTTGCCGTCGAAGGCCAATCCGGTCGGGTGCGACCCCGGCGACTCGAGCGTTACGATCACCTCGCCCGTGGCCGGGTGCATGGCGTAAAGGCGATCGGCCAGTCGATCGGCCACCCACAGGTAGCGCCCGTCGAAGGCCAGCCCGTCAACACTCGTCCCCGGGAAGGGCATCTCGCGAATTGTGGTGCCGTCCTGCGGGTCGACGCGGTGGATGCTCTTGTCTCCGTCTGCGGAAAGCCACAAGGACCCGCCCGAGAAGGCCAGTGCACCGGGAACGGCGACCGGCGACGGGATGACGCGGGTGACCAGCCCGTCGCTGGTGCGCATTCGATAGATCTTCGCCTGGCGGGCATCGACGCACCACAGCTGCTTACCGTCGAACGCCAGGCCCGCCGGGCGGTAGCCGGGACTCTTGACCTTCCTGAGCACCCGGCCGCTTGAGGGATCGACCGCCAGCAGTTCGGTAAGGGAGTGGTCGGCCGCCCACAGGAGCTTGCCGTCGAAGGCCAGGCCGGTGCAGGTGCGACCCGGCGCGGGAAACTCATGGGTGACATCTCCGGGCAGTCCCCAGGCCGTTGCCGATACGGCAATCACGAATATAAAGGCGCACCTGTTCATCGCCAACCTCCCTGGTAAACTGTTTTTGTCAGTCCGACATGGTAGCATCTGGTTCAGCCGCGGCGCAAGTCGGCCGCGGTTTTCAAGGCTTGACTTGCGGCCCCTGTCGTTGTCTAGTTCGTGCAAAACGAAGGAGGATAAGATGGCGGGTGTGAACAAGGCGATTCTGATAGGCAACCTGGGGGCCGATCCCGAAACCCGCTACACCCAGAGCGGACAGGCGGTTTCCAACTTCCGCATGGCGACCAGCGAGCGCTGGACCGGACGCGACGGACAGCAGCAGGAGCGAACCGAGTGGCACCGCATCGTCACCTTCGGCAAACTGGCGGAAACCTGCCAAAATTACCTTTCCAAGGGCCGCCAGGTGTACGTAGAGGGCCGCATCCAGACCCGCCAGTGGGAAGACAAGGAAGGCCAAAAACGCTACACTACCGAGATCGTGGCCCAGACGGTGCGTTTCTTGGGACAGCGCGGCAGCGGCGACCAGGGACGCGCGGCGGAAGGAAGTTCTCCCCCCTACGGTGGAGATGACGACTTCAACTCCGGCGCGCCCTCGGGGGCGCCCCCGGGCGCGCCCCCGATCGACGACGAAGACGTACCGTTCTGATCACGGGTTTCTAAAACAGGTGAACGAGCTTCACCGGCAGTGGCCGTCGCTGCAGGTCATCCCGTCGGGACAGTCGACGTCGCACTCGCAGGCCAGCGGATCGAGGCAGAAGCCGTCCTGGCAGATCTCGCCCGCCTCGCATTCGGCACCCTCGCAGCAAGGCGTCCGGCAGAAGCCGTCTGTGCACTCCTGGCCCGCGGGGCAATCGCTGTTGAAACGGCACTCGGGCGGGATCTCCGAGATGTCGCGACAGATGCCGCAATCGCAGAACTGGTCCGCGGCACAGTCGGCGTCGCTTGTGCACAACGCGCGGCACAGGGCGTCGACACAGATCTCGCCCTGGGGACAGTCGCTGTCGTGCAGGCACTCGGGATCGGGTTGCGGCCGGTCCACGCAGACGAAGTCAGAGCAGATCTGGTCCGGGGGACAGTCGGCATCGCCGCCGCACAATATGGTGCATTGACCGTCGACGCACACCTCCGGCTGGTTGCAGTCTTCCGCTGTCTGGCACGAATCGTCCGGGCCGGCGACGCAGATGTGATCCCGGCAGAGCATGTCGTCGGGACAGTCGGAGTTTATCGAGCACAGTTGCCGGCAGCGTCCATCGAGGCACACCTGGGATCCCGGGCAGTCGGCCGAACTCGAGCAATCGACAGGATGCACACCGCCCGGGCGGCAGCTGCCGTTATCGCATACTTCGCCTTCTGCGCAATCGGCCTGGCTGGCGCATTCGTCAGGAACACACGAGCCACCGTGGCAGGCCTGGTCGGGAGGGCAGTCGATGTCTTCCAGGCACTCTACTGAGACGCAGTTTTCATCGACACAGATGGCCAGGCCCTCGCAGTCTTGATCTTGTGTACATTCCGGTTGTTGTTCGTCCTCGCAGCGATTATCCCGGCAGACCTCACCGGCGCCGCAGTCGATGTCCAGGTAACATTCCACCGGCGACTCCGAGCTGCAGAAGCCGTCCCGGCAGCTCTCGCCCGGATAGCAGTCATCGTCGCTGTTGCAGCCGCTTATGCAAGAGCCCTGGTCGCAGATTTCGCCATAGTAGCAATCCCAATCCTCGTAGCAACTCGGATAGGATGGGTAGCAACCGTCGCAATCGCACCAGAAACAACCGGAGTCGTCGCAAAACTCGTCATAGCATTCATCATAGTAACAGTCGTCGTTGTAGCAGTCCTCGTAACAGTCATCATCCAAGCACAAGGGACATCCCGTCAGGCTGGCAACCAGCATTACAAGCCCGGCCAGCGGAATGATGCGCGCGAAAGTTTTCATCTCTTTCCTCCTTGTCCGTTTATTCCGCAAGTTTTTGCTTGGTTCATCAGCCGAGTATTGCACGAGGCGTGCCAGCTTTTGCGGCCGCGTGTTTTTGGTTGTCTTCACGAAAGGTTGCGCGTAAAATCCCAACAGGACACGGGGCGGGTTTCGTGCCCCAAATTCACGGAGTGTTCCAAATGGGAACACCACAACCTCCAGATTCGAAGCCCGATGCGGATGTCGCCGCCATTATCGAGGACAACCCTCCCGTCGGTTTCGTGACCTGGATCATGCTGGCGGCATTCCTGATCCCACCGGCCGCCATTGCCTACCTGGTCGGCCAGGGTTTCAAAATTCCACATCCCTTGCTGTGGGAAATCATGCTCGGCCTGCCGATCTTCGTGATGCTGCTCACGTTTCCCCGCTGCTACCGCCTTTCCGCGCGGGAGTTTTGCATAGTGGGCTTCTTCTACCGGGTGCGGGTTCCAAAAGAAGCGATTCTCTCACTCGGGCCCACCTCGTTCGTAGACGCGTTGATCAAGCCCGGGTCGATCTTCTGCACCGACCCGCGGCGGGCGCTGATCCTGAAAAGACGCAAGGGCTGCGACCTGTTAATCAGCCCCAGAGATCCCGTGCCGTTTCTGGAAAGCATTGGCCGGCCGCAAGAGGCGGGCAAAGGGGAGGAGAAATGAAAGTCAGGCAAGCGTACTTTGCCGACAAGGGCTGGTACCCCGCCGACGAGTCGACCTGCAGGAAGGCCATGGATGAATACCTGGCGGCCTTCCCGGGTTCGCCGCGCGGAACCCGGGCAGGCATTGTTCCCCACGCCGGCTGGATCTACTCGGGCCGCACGGCGGCCAAGACATTCGCCGCTCTTTCTGATTGCAAGCCGCAGGTAGTCTTTGTATTCGGCGGACACTTGCACCCGGGCCAGCGTTGCGGCTGCATGCCGGCCGGCGCCTTCGCAACGCCCGTGGGAGAGTTGCCGGTGGATGAACAACTCGCAGCGGATCTGGTCGCGCGCTTCGATTGCCGAACCGAAAGCAGCGATGAGTTTCAACCCGATAACACCATCGAACTGCAATTACCCTTCATCAAGGTGGTCTGGCCGGCGGCCCGGGTTGTCGCGGTACAGGTGCCGCCCGGTGAGACGGCCGCGGAGGTGGGCGCCTGGGCGGCCCGCGAGAGCCGGGCACGCTCGATCGACGCCGTCGCCATCGGCTCGACCGACCTGACCCACTACGGGGCCAACTACGGCTTTCAGCCGCGGGGCATAGGCGAGGCGGCCCACGCCTGGTCGAAGGAAAAAAACGACCGGCCCTTCATCGACAGGTTGCTGGCCGCGGACTGGCGCGGGGCCGTAGAGCACGCGCTAGCCAACCACAGTGCCTGTTGTCCCGGCGCGGCGGCGGCGGCAGTGAGCTTCGCTGGCGAGATGGGAATCGAGGCCGGCAAGCTCATCGAGCACACCACCAGCCAAGAGGTTGAAGGCCGAGGCACGCCGAGCATGTGGGTGGGTTACGCCGCGATCGTCTACTAATTTACCTGGGCATCTTGAACAGGTCTTTCGGCAGGGATATGCCGCTTTTGACCTCGGTCACCGAGCATTCTTCGATGGTACGTCCGTCGCTGCGGATCGAAAGCCGGGCCGGAAACCAGTCGCCCGCGGTCTTCGAACCCCAGTCGATCCATACGATGTCCACCAGCGAAGATCCGTCCTTGACCATCAGCCGCAAGGGCAGGAAAAGATCCTTGTCGAGCCAGAACTGCGGGCGGTCACGCTCCCAGTTCTTGGCGCCCAACACGATCGCCAGGCGGCTGAAGCAGCGGGTAATGGTATCGACCTTGGTGTTCACTCTCAGCGATTTCAGCAGGCGCTCGTAGTGTGACGAGTCGGCGCTCTCTACGAAGAACAGGTAGGGCAGGTACGACCAGTCAGGCAACGGCGTGGGTTTGGCATCGCCTTGCAAACGATAACATCGTCCCGAACGGCACAGGTCGACGATTCCGCCGTCGCGCTCGCGGCGCACCAGGCCTGGGACTTTCAAATAGAGAGTCTCCGCGTGCTTTTCGCCCTTTCCCGTAGAGCATTGCATCGACACCTTCAGCCGTCGCAGGCCGATCTTGGCTCGCTTCTGCGCCATTTTCTGCATCAGGAAAGATGCCGGCGGAATGTAGGCCAAAGCCGGCACGGCGATCAAGATCGTGGCCAGGGCGACGAGTTTTATTTTTCCGCGCATGGCTCCCGGCTCAATGACGTTCTCCATGTGAAA
>CAZXHT010000147.1:0-9741 GCA_964640665.1 uncultured Myxococcales bacterium | reverse complement strand
CCTCCGGGCGCGTTTCCCTATGGGTTCGCAGCGACGACCGCAGGGAGGAGCAGTACTCGAGCTTACAGCGACGTGGGACGTCGCAGGTGGACCCGTCGCTGTTGCTCGGGTGAGCCCCTCCGGGCGCGTTTTTTCTATTGGTTCTCAGCTATGATCGCCATGCAAGGAGTACCCTGGCTTTCAGCTTACGCCAAGACTGATGCGAATGGCCCTACCCACCACGGCCATCGTTACCGGTGAAAGCTTGCCGAGTTTCTTCTTTAGCCTTGATTTATCGATAGTCAGAACCTGGGCCAGGTTAACCATGGAGTTTTTTCGGAGACCCCCTTCTCTTCTCTTCACCGGAACTGTCACCGGATAGAGCTTGATCGTGGAGGAGATGGCCGCAATGATCGTCGTGGCCGCATGCCTGTTTCCCACGTCGTTCTGGATGATCAGCGCCGGTCGGAGCCCCGCTTGTTCACTTCCACAGGCAGTGCCCAAGTCGATCGTCCAGACATCACCTCTACAGGGAGAATCCAGGCTCACTTCCAGTCCTTCCTGGCCGCCGGGAGGTTTTCCTCGGCCGTGGCACGATCCCTAATCGCCATGGCCCGGTAGCCCTCCTCGAGTTCACGATCGAGCCTCGCCCGCTGCCACAGCTTCAAGGCTTCCTCTACGATCCGGCTCTTGGGAATCTTCTGCAACATGCTTGTCACACTCAACTCCTCGACAATGCTCTCATCCAGGCTGACGGTTATCTTCGTCCGGGTGGCCATTTATACCTCCACATCGTGGACTATTTAGTATGAGTATCTATACCACCCTTTTATCCTCCCGACAAGGGCCGGGGATCATTTCTTGCGCTCAGGCCGGTATGGCTCTTTCGAGCAAACTCGACTTGCAACCGCAGGGCGGGTCGATCTCGAAGTCGAGCGTGTTTTCCAGGTACTCGGCCTGCATCCACAGGGGTACATCGGACGATGTTCCCACCTGCACGCCCGCCCTGGCGAAGATGCTTTCGATCTTTCCAATCATCTTGCGCAAATCGTCATCGGACAGGGTCTGGTACCTGCCGTCGAATGGCTTGACGAACACTTCTCCGGTCTTCCCGCAGCAGGACTTCTGCACCGCGGCTTCGAGCGGCAACCTGCCATTCAGGCTGAAGCTCTCCAGTGTCATCCAGCCCGATTCCGAGCGCGGCTCTCCTATGAAGGTCCCTGCCTCGGTTGTTACGATAACGCGCTCTAATTTCGACATGGTTTTCTCGGGCTGCTTCTTGTTCTTCTTCCTGGCTTTTATCTTTTTCAACTTGTTCGACATGCCCGCCTCCTTGTCGTTTGGGTTCACCCGCTGAAAAGCAAGGGGCGTGCCAAAAATAAAAGCGTAAACGATCAAGTGGTTACACAAACACAAGTGCCGGCCAGTGTCCGAAATTCGGACACCCTGACCGGATTTCAGACTCGCATGCTTGTTTGTTGCTTGGCGTCAACTCTTCGAATAGCCTGGATGACATGAAAAAGAAGAGGCACTCTTTCTGCGCTTCTGAACTCGCCCGAATCTATGACACGCCATTTTTCGCCGAGTGGGGGCGAGGGAACCGGGCCTACGTCGCGTCGGCCGGCGTTATCGTTGACGTGTTGTTCGAAAAGTTCGCGCCCGGCCGGGTGATCGACCTGGGCTGCGGCTGCGGCGTCTACAGCCACTTCTTTTGCCAAAAAAATGTCGCCATGGTCGCCGTTGACGGGGTGCGGCCGCCCGGGGAACATGCGTTCGCAGTTCCTGTCGAGATCCGCGATCTGAGCGTTCCATTCGAAAATGTCTGGGGCGCCTTCGACCTGGCGTTGTGTCTCGACGTGGGCGAGCACATCCCCGAGGAAGACTGCGATGCCTTCCTCTCGAACGTGACCAATTTCAGCGACAGATTACTGATGTCCTGCGCGCCGCCCGGCCAGGGCGGCCATCATCACGTCAACGAGCAGCCCAAGCGCTACTGGATCGAACGCTTGAGAAGACACGGGTTTTGCTACGACCGCAGGCGCACCGGAGAGCTGTGCGAGACTTTCAAGATCCGGCGCACCGAGTTGATGTGGATGTGGGAGCACATCAGCGTCTACAACCGGGATCTCTCAACTGTTATCCTTAACCCGGGGAGCCAGAAGGAAGACCAGCGCCACCGCAACACCGATTGCCCCCACCGGCCAGTAGGCGCCGCCCGCTCCGTGCGTGCGCACCAGGTCCACCAGGGCGCCCATGACGGGCGCTAAAATCATGGTCGCCAGTGTCTTGGCCTGGCTCTCTATCGACAGCACGGTCGCCGCCTGGCTCTCCTCGCAGCGGCCGTAGAAGCGGCTTATCAAAATCGGCCGCCACAGGTTCTGCAGCACGAACAGAAGCGCGAAGAAGACAATCATGCCCGTCTCGAAGCCAAGCAGCATGCAGGGCAGAAGACCCGCAAAACACAAGAAGAACAGCCCCCACAACGCTCGTGCGGCACTGTCCTCGGAGCCGGCCAGCCCGGCAAGACGGTGCGCCTTGCGGCTGGCCGCGGCGCTCGCCAAGTAGAGTACGAAGTAGACCGATCCCACCAGCAGTGCCACGCGCTGCCTGTGAGCCAACCCCACACCCAGGACCAGCCAGGCGCCGGCCAAAAGCGCCGCCGCCTCGATCACCGGCTGCAGGTAGTCCTTGGCCGCCTTGAAGACTCCCTCGAAGCCCATCGACTCGAAAACCAGCCGCCGCAGGCCTGCGCGGCCCAGCGTGTTGGCGATCGATTCACGCAGGTGCTTGCGCACCCGTCGCGCCGGGCGATCGCCCCCGCACGCGCCGTCAAGTTCCTCAGGATAGCCCAGGAAATTAATTATGTTTCCAAGGTAAGGAACGATCGCCAACCAGAAGACGATCACGTAGCTGTCGCTCGCAATGACGAAGACCGCCGCCAGCACGACCGAGACAGCCGAGCCGATCTTCGACCAGGAACGCGTCAGGCCATAGACGCGGGTACGCTCGTCGAGACGGTTGTGGGCGCGCAACCAGGAAAAGATTATCGCCTTATGGGTGCCGGTGCGGAAGGCGTCGCCGATACCGAACATGAACATGGCCACGAACAACAGGGTCAGGCTTTCGGCCAGCGCGAAGATAACGAAACTTGCGATGTATGCGCAAAACGAGAGAATCATCGCCCGCCGCCGGCCCCAGACGTCGGCCAGCGCCCCGGAGAGAATCTCGAACAGGTTGACGGTCAACTCCCGGCAGGCCACCAGCAGCCCTATCTGGAAAAAGGTCAGTCCCTTCTCCAGGAATATGAGCACCAGAAACGGCTCGAAGTACTGCTGGTTCTTCAGAAAGCCGTAGAGGCAGAATCGATGCAGCATCTTCTCAGCGACTCCCCGTCATGATTTTCAGTATCGGTAGAACTCCGGCTTGTAGGGGCCCTCGACCTTGAACCCGATGTAATCGGCCTGTTCCTGGGTCATCCTGGTCAGCCGGACACCAAGGTGCCCGAGATGCAGCCGGGCGACTTCCTCGTCGAGCTCCTTGGGCAGCATGTAAACGCCGATATCGTGTTTCTTGCCTGCCAAGGCGATCTGCGCCAGGCACTGGTTGGTGAACGAGTTGGACATGACGAAGCTGGGATGGCCCGTGGCGCAACCGAGATTGACCAGCCGGCCCTGGGCCAGCAAATAGATGGAGTGCCCGTCCGGGAAGGCGAACCTGTCGTACTGGGGCTTGATGTTGGTCTCGACCACCCCGGGCAGCTTGTTCAGGCCGGCAACGTCGATCTCGGCGTCGAAGTGTCCGATGTTGCAGACGATGGCCTGGTCTTTCATAGCGGCCATGTGCTCGGCGGTGATTACCCGGAAGTTGCCGGTGGCGGTAACGTAGATGTCGGTGTCGGGCAGGGCGTCTTCCACGGTAACCACCTGGTAACCCTCCATGGCGGCCTGCAAGGCACAGATGGGATCGATTTCGGTCACGCGGACGGTGGCACCAAAGTTGCTCAACGCCTGGGCGCAACCCTTGCCGACGTCACCGTAACCGCACACCAGCACTTTCTTGCCCGCCACCATTACGTCGGTGGCCCGCTTGATGCCGTCTGCCAGCGACTCACGGCAGCCGTAGAGGTTGTCAAATTTCGACTTGGTGACGCTGTCATTGACGTTGAAGGCGGGAAACAACAAGCTGCCGACCTCCATCCGCTGGTAGAGGCGGTGCACGCCGGTGGTGGTCTCCTCGCTGGCCCCCATAATCTCGGGTATCTGGCGGTGAAACCTTACAGGATCTTCTGCAACCAGCTCGTGCAGCAGCTTGCGCAGGCTGCGCTCGTCTTCGCTGGAGGCTGTTATCTCGGGCAGCCTGCCCTGCTTCTTGAATTGTTCTTCCAACTCGTATCCCAAATGCATCAGCAGAGTCGCGTCCCCGCCGTCATCGACGATCAGCGTCGGCCCCCGACCACCCTCGTAAGACAGGGCCTGGAAAGCGCACCACCAGTATTCGTCGAGCGTCTCACCCTTCCAGGCGAACACCGGCACACCCGCCCGGGCGATCGCCGCCGCGGCGTGATCCTGGGTCGAGTAGATGTTGCACGAAGACCAGCGCACCTCGGCTCCCAACTCGCGCAGCGTCTCGATCAATACCGCCGTCTGGATCGTCATGTGCAGCGAGCCCGTCACTCGCTGACCGGCCAGTGGCTTTTGCGGACCGTACTTCTCACGCACGGCCATCAGGCCGGGCATCTCCTTCTCGGCGATCTCGATTTCCTTGCGGCCCCAGTCTGCAAGATCGATGTCTAACACTTTGTAGGCCGGGCTCTCGCCCGCCCGTGTCTTGATTGCCGTGACGCTCATTATTCTTCCTCCTGTCAGTTCAGGCCCGCGCGACGGCCACCACTATGCCCGCACGCGGCGCCTGGTAATGTTCTACTGAAAGGGACGCCAGGCCTGCTTGCTCAAGAAAGCGCCCCAGTTCCTCGTCGGTGAAGCCAAGCCACTGGTCTCCGTACTTCTCCCGCATCCACTCCTGATCGTGCCTGGCGAAATCGCAGATCACCAGTCGTCCCGAACTTCTGAGGATTCGGCGCACCTCGCGCAGCACGGCGGGCGGATCTGCCAGGTGATGCAGCACCATGTTCATCAATGCCGCATCTACCTCTCCGTCCGCCAGAGGCAGATGCTCGAGCGCGCCCAAGCGCAGCTCGATCCGATGATCGGCGGCGGCGCGCTCGATAGCCAGCCGGGCTTGTTCGAGCATGCCGGGTGACGAGTCGACGCCGATCACCTTGCCGGCCCGTGCGGCCAGCAAGCCCAGCAGCTCGCCCGCGCCGCAGCCGAGATCGGCCACCACCGCGGCTTTCTCGACCTGCTCCATTGCGCTTTCGATGATCGAACCATCGCCGAAGAGATCTTCCCGCAGGCGCGGCCATTCCGATGCCACCCGTTCATGAAAGGCCCGCGATCTTTGCCGGCGCGCCTCGAGACACCCGAGACGCCGCGCCACGTCTTCGGCGGCATGAGGCAGATCGCCCGCGACCTCACGCACCAGATCGAGTTGCTGTGCCACTGCCTTTTGCTCATCTCCGCCTGCAGCCTCGTAGTAGGCCCAGGTGCCTTCGCGCCTGACACGCGCAAGGCCGGCTTGGCTGAGCAACTTCAGGTGACGAGACACGCGCGATTGTCCCATGTCGAGGATCTGTTGCAACTCGGCTACGCTATAAGGCCCATGTAGCAGCACTCCGACAAGCCTGAGCCTGCTGACGTCCGCCAGTGCCTTGTACAGCCTGACCAAGGATATGTCGCCGGTTTCTTTCATCAGTATATCCATATATATTGATGATGATCGTTTGTCAAGCAAAATATCCGCCGAAATTCTCGCATGGCACCTCTCTGATGGTGTACAATGGCGAATTCCAGTATTCGACAGGGGAGATGATGTCAGGCGAACGCGACTGGGACGATGACACCATTCCGGCCAATGTCAAGATTTCGCCTCACACCGGCGGGCGCGGGCGGCGGCCCTGTATCCTCAAGCAGACTCACGGACCAGGAGCTCCTCAGGTTTTCGTTCTCGGCGACACGAGCCAGATCCTGGGGCGCTCCGCGGAGGCCGACATGCACATCGAGTCCGGCGAGATTTCCAGACGTCACCTGCTCTTCAAGCGGACGGGCTCCGAGTATTCGTGCACCGATCTCAACAGTCGCAACGGGGTGTACCTGAACGGGGTCAAGATCCACTCGGCCGTCCTGGCCGACGGCGACAGCCTGCAAATCGGCAAGATCATCTTTCTATACGGTAAGGGTGACTAATGGATTTCTTTGTAAAGTTCTGGGGCACGCGGGGCTCGATTCCAACCCCCGGCCATCGCACGCAAAAGTTCGGCGGAAACACTTCCTGCGTCGAGATGCGCATCGCCGGCGAACTGTTCATCTGCGACGGCGGATCGGGCATCCGCGAGTTGGGACTAGACCTGATGGCCCGAGGTTCCGAGGAGATCGTCGGTCACATGTTCTTCAGCCACACTCACTGGGATCACATCCAGGGATTTCCTTTTTTCACCCCGGCCTACCTCCCCCAGAACACCTTCCACGTCTACACTGCTGCGGGAGGAGGCAAGCACACCTTTGAACTCCTTTCGGGCCAAATGAATTCCGACTATTTTCCCGTCAGCTTTTCCGATCTTGGAGCGCGCATCGTTCCCAGCCGCCTGCAGGGCAAAGAAACAACCATCGCCGGAGTGACCGTCGCCACCTGCAAGATGAATCATCCCGGAGGGGCCGTGGGCTACTCTTTCGAGTCAGCCGGGCGCAAGGTCGTCTATGCCCTCGATAACGAGATCGACCCCTTGCTCGATAATCTGGACGAATCGCTCGCGGACACATCCGTGCCGCGAAAGGTTCCGCTGTCGCTTATTGACTTCGCCCGTGGCGCCGACCTGCTGATTGCCGACGGCCAGTACACCGACGTGGAATATCCTTCCAAGGCGGGTTGGGGTCACTCGCGCGCCACGACGCTCGTAGATCTCGCCATTAGTGCAGGGGCCCGGCAACTTGCGGTGATGCACCACGATCCTCTGCAAGACGACGAAGCTGTCAGCCGCAAGATCGCAGCCTGCAGGAAACGCGCCGAATCGTTGGGATCGGATATTATCGTCTTCGGGGCGCGCGAGGGGATGGAACTGAAAATCGAGTAAACAGTGGATCCAATTCGTTCTTGACACGCGTCCGTTTCGATGGCACACAGGTTGGCCGTCGGAGCGGGTCGTTAGCTCAGTTGGTAGAGCAGCGGACTCTTAATCCGCGGGCCAAAGGTTCGAATCCTTTACGACCCATTCTCATTTCCGGCGGCCGGTGGCCGCCGGTTTTTTTCCGCCCGTAACATCTCGGCCAGTTTCCGTGCCGCGCTACCGCGGTGTGATATCGCGTTCTTCTTGTCCATGCCCAGTTCGGCCATGGTGCGCTCGTGCCCGCGCGGTAAAAAAACCGGGTCGTAGCCGAAGCCGGATTTGCCGCGCGGTTCGCGAATGATACGCCCCTCGCACTCGCCGCGTGCGATAAGCCGCTGCCCGTCCGGGCCCAGCAGGACGATGACGCACACGAAGCGGGCCGTGCGCTTATCGTCGGCCGTGTCACCAAGTTCGGAAAGCAGCTTGTCGCAGTTGGCCCGGTCGCGCGCCGTCCCCTTTCCGCAGTGGCCGGCATAACGGGCCGAGTACACGCCGGGAGCCCCGCCGAGCGCATCGACTTCGAGACCCGAATCGTCACCCATCACCCAGCCTCCCACCAGGCGCTGCAAGGCGCGTGTCTTCGAGACGGCATTCGCCTCGAAGGTATCGCCTTCCTCCGGCAGTTCGAGCCGCGGGTCGATCCCGGCCTGGTCGAGCGACTCTATATCCGCCCCCGGCAGACCGAACATGCGCCGGTACTCGTGAAGCTTCCCGGCGTTGCGTGTGGCTAATACGATCTTCACCGTGCGTCGACCTCCAGCGGCCTGCGCTCGAGCTTTTTCATAAGCAACTGGCGGTATGCCAACACGCCGCGCTTGATCGCCTCGGCTGCATCCTTCCTGGCCTCGGCGGTCTTCAAGACCTTCTCGTCTCCGGGATGGGTAAGAAAACCCAGCTCGATGAGCACCGAGGCCATTTGGGTTCCGCGCAGAACAACGAAATCGGCCTGCATCACGCCGCGGTTCTCGAAGGGCAACGCCCGGGCCAACTCGGCCTGCACCAGGTAGGCCAGGCGGCTGGAATCCCGCAGTCTTTCAGCGCTCTGGATGTCCTGGAGAATGAAGCCCAGGGTATCCCGAGCGCCGCTCGCCTGGCCCGCCGCGGGTTCGTTCTCGTAGTCGGCCACCCGCTTGGCCTCTTCGCCGGACGCCTCGAGCGAATGAAAGAAAGTTTCCACCCCGCCCAGGCCGGCCTTCGGAAAAGCGTTGGCATGAACACTAATAAAAACATTCGCCCCTATCTCGTTGGCCATGTCCACCCTATCCCAGAGCGGGATGTCCTCGTCGTCCAGACGTGTCATGACCACGTCGATGCCAGGAACGCGCAACAGGGTCTCGCGCGCAAGGCGAGCGACGTCCAGCGCGAGATCCTTTTCTACCAGTCCTCTTGTTCCGATTGCGCCCATCTGCTTGCCACCGTGCCCGGGATCCAGCACAACGACGAGACGTCTCGCGCGGGCCTTGTCTTCCGACAGGCCAAAGACATCCGGATGACGGCGGCGAATGTCTGTGACCCGGCAAGGATCCAGAAGACCCCGGACGAAATCGCCCATGAAACTGACTTCTCCCGGAAGACCCGGGCCCGCCATGGCCGCCGGATGCCGGCCGTGAAGTTCGATCAGTGTTCCCTGGACGCCCACGTCCAGGTCGATCTCGCGGCGGGGCCCTGGAACCCCTGGCCGGCCGGCAGCCTGCGTGACAGCGGCTACCAGACAAGTCAGCAATAATCCCATCCGGCAAGCAGACGCCGACATTTTCCGTTCCTTCCTGGAATCATGCTATTGACTTCCGGGAGCTTTTTCAACAAAATGCTTGCCCTGAATGCTATGTTGTGGTATCCGCTTGGCCGAAGTGGAAAGGTGACAAGATGAAAAAGACTCCGTTGCAGCAGACAAGAGAGCGTTTTGGCAGCAAGGACAAACTGGTCGAGCAGATCATGGGCCTCATAAGGCGCCCCGCGAACTTGACCAAGGATCAACTCAAGAAGAAGCTGCGCGCCCAGAGCAACAAGAAACTTGCGATTGTCTTGGGCAGGGAGCAGTCGCTCAAGGAGCGCTTCGGCGGACGGGACAAGCTGATAAAAACGCTGGCCGATTCGCGGACAGGCTCGAAGAAATCGGAAGACAAGGGCTACATCCAGCGACTGGACAAGCTGAGCAACGGTCAGTTGCTGGACATCGCCAGGCGCGGGAAGATTGCTTCTTAGTCCCTGCAACCTCTATTTACGGTTTCAACTTCCTGAGGGTGCGCTTGATCTGCTCGCGCAGTCTCGGTGTCTCTTCGGTTTTCAGAAGGTACTCCAGCGAGGATATCGCGCGCGGGTCGCCTGCGTCGCCCAGGGCGATGATGGCTCGACGGCGCAGGAACACATCGGGATCCTTGAGCAGGGCCATTAAAGCATCCACCGCCTTGCGCCCGCCCTGAATACCGAGCAACTTGATGGCCCGATCACGCAACGAACGATTCTCCGCTGCGAGTTCGGAAAGAGCCCGCTCGACATCGATCTCGCCTTTCATCTGGCTCAGAGACTCGGTGGCCTCACGC
>CAZXHT010000146.1:0-9796 GCA_964640665.1 uncultured Myxococcales bacterium | reverse complement strand
GGAAATCCCGCTTGGCATTGTTGCACTTGCGATGGGCCGCCACCAGGTTCTCGATTCCGTTGTCAGGATAGCGTGACCAGGGGATAAAGTGATCCACCTCGACGTTCCGGCCCAGCTTTTCACGGCAGTAGAAACAGCGATTGTCCTGCAGTTCCATCAGCTCAGGCTTGACCCGGGCCAGTTGAATCCGGGTGGCGCCGAATAAAAATGTCTCGAGCTGGGACTCCTCCAGTTTGTTGATCTGGGCCACCATGGCGGCCCACTCGCGATGAATCAGCGGCCGCAGCAAGCCGCTCAACCTCACCAGGAACTCGGGGACCATGGGTTTGAAAATGATCCTGTTGTCGAATTCTCCGGTACTTTTATTCGTATCGCTATCCTGGTAGCGGGTCACGCTTCCCTTCTTGACGTCCAGATCCCAGTTAATGTCGTACAGCATCCGGACCTCTTGACGCCCAATGACCTGTACCCGGGGCAACGGCATCAAGATCAGAATCCATTCGATCTCACGCAGCATGCGCTTGAATCCGTCCGGGTTCTCGAGCCGAGCCTGATGGGCAGAGGCAGTGCCCGAAGACAAGCCGTCACGAAAACGCACGATCGTTTGCAGTATCTTGGCCTGGGAGCCGTTGTTTTGCTTCAGGACCAGGTCCTCGCCTCCAGCCGCGTAAGCTGTCGTCTGCGGCCAGTACAGCTCGAACACCTTGTCGGCGAGCTGGCGGGTTGTAACCACGCTGGGCGGCGCACCGGTCTTGCTGGTGCACTCCAGGCAAAGGTCGATTAGCCCCAGCAAGACGGCGTACTTGTAAGTGGCGACAAAGGATCCGCGATCCAGCAGGGTAAGCATGCGCTCGGCAAACCCGATGGCGTTCATGTCTTCATATCCGGGTTCAGACACGCATGCACCCTCGCAATCCTCTACTGGACGATCCTTGCATTAATCACGGCGGAATACTCGATTAGATTGTGCGTTGCCCAACCTGCATGACAATGATACATTTCTGCACTGGTCTCCTTTTTGACTTTTTGATTATTGGTTTTCAAATGATCGATGTATTGGACGAGATTTGGCTTCATATCGTCTGGGTGCTCTCCCTTGCAACCACACTTGTGGTATCGGGACATGCGGTTATCCACAAACGCGATCCCCGATCCGCTTTCGCCTGGGCGGGTGTGATCTGGCTGGCGCCGATAATAGGGGCGGCGCTGTATGTCATTTTCGGCATAAACCGCGTTCAAAGACGCGCAGCCACACTACGCCGTCGTCGTTTAAAAAATCCTAATGAGATCCATACGGCAGTAAAGGATATCACCAAGGAATTCCGGGTGACCGGAGACCAACTCCCACTCAGGCGCGTAGTGGATGCAGTGACGGATCGAGACCTTCTTGAAGGCAACTCCATCGTTCCGCTTCTCGACGGAAATGTCGCCTATCCGTCCATGCTGGAGGCCATCGGTAAAGCCGAGCGCTCGATCACCCTTTGTACCTATATCTTCGACAACGACTCCGCAGGCCATATGTTCAGGGAGGCACTCTCCGAGGCCGTCGGTCGTGGAGTGGACACCAGGATCATCATAGACGCCGTAGGCGCGCGCTACTCCTTCCCATCCATCGTCAGATCACTCGAGCGCAGAGGCGTGAGAGTCGCACGATTTGTCAAGACGTTCGTCCCAACTAGTCTCCGCTACAGCAACCTCCGGAACCATCGGAAAATCCTGGTGGTCGACGGCAAGACAGGCTTTACCGGCGGAATGAATATACGCGACGGCCACCTGATCGGAGGTAATCCTTCAAGGTCCTCTATCCATGATCTCCACTTTCGGATTGAAGGCCCGGTCGTCGCGCAAATGCAAGATGCCTTTGCCGAGGACTGGGCGTTCTGCACGGGCGAGTTGCTAGGCGGTAAGGCGTGGTTTCCGCAACTGGATTCCGCCGGGCCGGTCATGTCCAGAGCCATCACCGACGGTCCCGACGGTGATCTCGACAAGCTCCGTTTGGTAATGCTAGGTGCGCTCACCTGCGCCCGGGAGAGAGTGCGCATCATGACCCCGTACTTCCTGCCCGACCAACCATTGGTAATGGCTCTCTCCATAGCAGCCATGCGCGGCGTCCAGGTCGAGATCTTGCTTCCCGAAACCTGCAATCTGAGGCTGGTGAAATGGGCCTCGACGGCGATGCTCTGGCAGGTTTTAAAGCCAGGTTGCCGAATTTTTATGCAACCGGGAGCGTTCGATCACACCAAGCTCATGATGGTGGACGACGATTGGGTGCTTCTCGGTTCTGCAAACTGGGATCCTAGAAGCTTCCGTCTCAACTTCGAGTTCAATATTGAGTGCTATGATCGAGAACTGACCGCAACGTTGATGAAAATTTTCGACCGCAAGCTCCAAAAGGCGCGGCAAGTAACGCTTGCCGAGGTCGACTCCAGAAGCATGCCTGTCAGGCTTCGCGACGGCGTCGCCCGGCTCTTCACTCCGTACCTCTGAATCATAGTAAGCAACTACAGGAAAAGACACAGCAGACCCAAGCCTGCCCCAAAACCGATTCACCGATTTTTTCGACTGTCGAAACAGTCGAAAAAATTCTTGAAAATAGTCTAACTTGTTGTAAAATCTACATATGACCGAAAACAAGCAACTGTCGAAAAAGTACCAGAATCTGTGTCGTGATCTGCGCACATTGATGGAAAAGGCGCGCGCCGAGGCCCATTATGGCCGGATGTGATGTATACTCACACTGACCGGTTAAACATGAAACAAGCTGCAGGGGGTGTCGAATGAAATGGTATGTGAGGATTTTTTTCGGGAGCATTGCCGTGTTGGCGCTGTCGGTATCATCAGCGGGTTGCGGCGGTGAGGACGCTTGTCCGGACGGCTGGGCGCCTGGAAACCGTCCCTGATTCCCTTTCCATCGGTTATCGTCTATTCTCTTGACAAGAGACTTGAGTATAATAGAATACGCTTATGGCCAGAATGATTGGTAAACTGGAGGCGGCTCTACTTGCTTACGTGCAGATGCGAAAGCTCTGCACAATTCGCACCGGTGAGCTGACCGGACCTCTTCAGATCAGTCCAAAACAGGAAAGCAGCCTTTTGGATCGGATGTCGAGAAGCAGGATGATCGCGCAAGTCCGCCGTGGACTATACCTGGTACCGCCCATGCTGCCCCTTGGCGGCGTGTGGAGCCCTGACCAGGCGCTTGCACTCAATACACTGCTGGACGACAAGAAAGGACGCTACCAAGTTTGCGGCCCGAACACTTTTTATCGATATGGTTTTGACGGACAGGTGCCGATGAGATTGTACGTATACAACAATCGCCTTTATGGGGAGAAAACGATCGGGTCGTTGTCACTTACCTTGATAAAGGTTTTAGAAGACAGGCTGGGTGGCACCGAGAAGGTTACAAACGTCGAGGGAGAAACTCTCTTCTACTCCTCGCGCGCGCGCAGCCTCATGGACGCTGTCTATGACTGGTCCCGGTTCGACAGCCTGCCGCGCGGATACGAATGGATTCGGCGCGAGATCACCGCCAAACGGGTTACAGCCGGTGAACTTGCGAACATGGTGGTTCGATACGGAAACAAGGGGACGGCTCGCAGGATCGGGGCGCTGCTCGAAAGTCTCGGTACGTCAAACACTGTGCTCGGCAGACTTGAGAAAATGTTAAAGTCCAGCAAAAGTCAGATCCCTTTCGTACCTGGCAAGCTCAAGCGCGGCAAGCTGAACCGTCGCTGGGGAGTGGTGCTGAATGAGTGAGTCTGATCGCATGCCACGATGGCTGCACGAAGATGTCCCACTCTACAGGCAAGCCTTGAACTTTACCGAAGTCCGTACCAGGTTTGCGCCATTGCTGATTGAGAAAGACTATTTCTGCACGGTCTTACTGTCCTACCTCGCACAAAGACCATGCGGCCTTGTGTTCAAGGGCGGCACCTACCTGGCCAAGGTCATAGCCGGCTTCTACCGTCTCAGTGAAGACTTGGACTTCGTGCTTCCCCTGCCAGCAGGCGCCGGCCGCAAGAAGCGGAGCCGAAGCATGGAGCCACTGAGTGCTTTGTTTTCGCGGTTGACCACCGCCCACCCCTCCTTTGAGCAGGTCGACCCAATGGTCGGCGCAAACAACTCAACTCAGTATATTGGTTGCGCCCACTTCCGCTCACCAGCCACCGGTCAGTTGGACAGGATCTCGGTCGAGGTGAGTATGCGTGAACCACTTCTGGAATCTCCGCTGGAAAGACCGGCACAGACCGTCATGCTGGATCCGAATACCGGCAAATCCATCATTCCCGAGGT
Organism: uncultured Myxococcales bacterium; assembly: GCA_964640665.1. Classification (GTDB taxonomy): domain Bacteria; phylum Myxococcota; class B64-G9; order B64-G9; family B64-G9; genus DATKYQ01. The sequence goes on along the minus strand of CAZXHT010000146.1, from coordinate 5,500 downwards.
GTCCTTTCCATGCATTTCCTTTACAGAAGGATTTGCCGAAAAGTTCCGAGCGGCGCTGACTCGCCGGCAAGTTGCCATTCGCGACTTTTACGACATTGACTATGCTGTCCGCCATCTCGGGCTGGACTTGGAGACTTCTAATCTCAAAGAACTGGTGAAGGCCAAGCTTGCAGTACCAGGAAATGATACGGTCATGCTCAACCCGGAGAGACTAGAGGAATTGCGTTCCCAATTGGCTGGGAGACTCAAGCCGGTGCTACGCCCTGATGACTACCAGGCATTCGACCTGTCTCGTGCAATCAGACATGTCGAAGCCATGGCAAAAAAAGTGGCCATATCTGGAGATACGGGGCCTTAAAGATACGGGAAAGATACGGTGACGGAGGTCACACAGCCCTCGTTATTTCGGGGAGTTGGCCAACCTCCGTCCCTCCGTCCTCCCCTCCGTCCTCCACAACCCATTGCCGTGCTGGCTCTTTCGGTATTTTCAGCGGGTTGCGGCGGTGAAGACGCTTGTCCGGACGGCTGGGCGCCTGTCGATGGGTCTCTTCGTTGCAGCTACCAAGGCTAATAGACGAGCGAGCAAAACAGAGGCGTCGACAAGGTAACTTGTTTTCCGAATGTGCCGCTCTTTACCAAGACCAGCCGCCATGCTAGTTTTTAAACTCGGTACTAGATGAAACAAGACAAAGATCAAAATTCGCCCTGGGTATTGTTGTCCCTCCTGGCCTTGATTGCCGCTTCGGCGGGCTACTTTTTCCTGCAAGAAAAAGATGAGAATCCGCCGGCCGGCGATCAACTGAAATCCGAATCGAGCCCGAACCAACCACCCCGGGCAACCGCAAGAAGCGCTGACAATGTTCACCCGACCAACTCCGACTCCGACCGGGCACCCGACCAAAAGCCGACCGGCATGCCAAAAAACTACCCTCGCCCGGCCAATGCGATCGATCGCGCGGCCCGCTTGAAGCTTCTTGCCGAGCTCGTAGCCAAGCTCTCACCGGCGGGTTCGGCAAAAAGCGCGAATGCCGCCGCGGCCGGGCAACAGCCGGTTCAAGGCTCGCTCTCCAGGGAATACATCCAGGAGTCCATCCGGGAAATCTTGCCCTTGCTCAAGGAATGCTTCGAAGTTGCCCTGATGGAGACCCCGGGTCTGAGCGGAAAAATAAAGGTGCGCTTCACAATCATCGCGGACGAAGAATACGGCGGCCTGATTGAAGACAGCCAGGTGCTGGATGATACCGAGTTGGCCGCCAATCAGACAATCAACGAGTGCTTCCGCGAAACCATGTATACATTGAAGATTAAGGCCCCCACCGGCGGCGGCCGGGTGACCGTGACTTACCCGTTCGTACTCAGGTCATCCGGTTCGGAAGAGAAAAAAGGCGAGTAGTCTGTCGGCCTGGGAGGAAGCTGCCTGATCAGCTCGACCGACGGCGGCGACAACATCAGGCTATTTCTTCATCCAGGAGCCGAAGGTCAAAGAATGTGGCTGGTCGTCGGGGAAGGAAGCCAGCAGGTAGTTGCGGTAGCCGGGCACCAGGCGGTCGGGGGCCTTGGGTGAGGTGATCGGCGCCCATGTTCCGGTATCCACGAAGCTGACCCCCTTGGAGAGCGGGATCATTCGCGGCACGTGAGTGTGGCCGAAGGTGACCACCTTGACCGGTACCAGTTCCGAGATCGAACGCGCCACCTCGGGCAAACGCTTCTCTATGGTGAAGATGTTCTCGCCCTGCGCGAAGCGCTCGTAGATGAAGTATATCAGCGGAAAACCCGTAAGCGGCACCATCAGCTTGACCCACAGTGGAACGGCTACCAGGGCCAGAGTAATCGTCCCGCCGGTCATTAAAACGACCATCAGCAATCGGTCTATCCAGAACTCGTGAATGATACGGAAGAAACGAGTCGTTATCGGCTGGCGCTGCAAACCGGCGAGCTTGCGCACCGTCTGCAGCGAAAGCGGGTTGCGCCCGGCCACCTCCTCGAGCCTCTCCGGCCTGCTCCTTGATCGACCGATGAGCTTCTTGCGAATCCTGAGCAGCTTGCCGATGACAACCAGGCTGCCCCAGAACCAGTTGAGCATCAGGCTGCGCGGGGACAGGGCATAGTACTTCATCCAGTGGCCCAGGTAGCTGAAGAGGTTGAGGATGTAATCGGAAGCGTGGGGGTTGAAAAAGCCCATCTTGCTCATCAAGTAGCGGTTGGAAAGGTTACCCATGGGCAGCGCCAGGCGTTCCTCGTCCTTGTGCTTGACCACCGGCGAGAGCAGGTTCCTGAATGAGGTGTAGTGATCGTACTGCTGGCCGTGCTCTACGTAGATCTCACCGGGCACCAGGTAGAACCAGGGCTCGAAAGAGATCGCGGCATCCTCGATGGAGCCGCCCAGCTCTTCTGCCCGCTTTCTGATGCTCTGGCGCAGGGTTTCCTGTACGCCCGGGTAGTGGAACTCGCGGTCGTGGTTGCCCATCAGGTAGACCAGCTTGTGCCCCGCCACCAGGAACCTGGCCAGGGCCTTGACGAACCCGGGGTGATCGGCCAGCATGCGCTCGAGCTTCCAGACCGACTTTTCCTCGGTGGAATGCAAGCCGCGCCGACGCTCGGACAGGTTGACCGGCCAGGGAGGATCGTCGGGAATGGCGGTCACCAGATCGAAATCGAAGACGTCGCCGTTCAGCACAAGGGTAAGGTTGCTGCCCGCTTTTTTTCGTTTTTCGAAGTGATCGAGGATGTCAGAGAACTCGTCGTCGAACAAAAAGCGGGAACTCTTGTATATCTTCCAGCCGTCATCGTGGTCTTCCACGTCGGCTAAGTGTATGTCGGATAGAACCAGATACTCGTTGCCCATATTGCCACTTTTAGGAATTTCAAAAGCCCTTTTTCTGGCACCTTTTTCTGGGATCACAATATACCGACTTCCCTCGCCAGTTCATTCAGGCCGGCGCCCGCCTTGCAGAACGCATCCATCTCGTCCTCGGACAACCGTGGATTGAGAGTCTTTTGCGCCCCGCGCCTGTTGATCAGCACCGGAAGACTCATGGCCACGTCATCAACCCCCTCGAAGAAAGTAACGTCAGTGCTGACGGTGAGTATGCTCCGTTCGTCCCTGCCGATGGCGGTCAGGATGCGCAACACGCTCTGGGCGATGCCGTAGAAGGTGGCCCCCTTGCGCCGGATGACTTCCTGACCGGCGCCCAGCACCATCTCGAAAATCTCTTGTTTGACCTTGTCGCCGAAGTCGATGCCCGATTGCTCGGCGTATGCATCCAGCGGCAGCACCCCGACCTGTACGCGCGACCACACCGGGACCGAGCCCGTGCCGTGCTCGCCTATTATCGAAGCGTGCACGTTGCGGGGATCCACGCTCAGACGATACGAGATCTGCTGGCGGAACCGGCTGGTGTCCAGCAGCGTGCCGGTGCCGATCACCTGGTTGGGCTCCAGGCCGAAATGCCTGAGCATGTAGAGGGTCAAGAGATCCACCGGGTTGGATACCACGATGAAGATGGCTTTCGGGTTGGCACGGGCCAGCGGAACGGACATGTCCTTGAACACGGCAAGGTTACGACGGATCAGGCCGGTGCGGTCCTCGCCGGGGCGTCGCTTGGACCCCGCGGTGATCACCACCGCGTCCATGCCCTTGCACAGGTCGGGTCCCCCGGCCTCCACCTCCACCGGGGGAATGAACGATGCGCAGTGCTTCAGGTCCATGCCCTCGCCCACCGCCTTGTCCTCCATCACGTCGGTGAGCACCAGGCGGCTGGCCACCCCGTTCACCCCGATGGAATAGGCGATGGTCGCACCCACCGAACCCATGCCGACGATTCCAATCTTCATGGTTCAGGAAACAGCAATCATTACGTTTGAGGCCTTGATCATGGCAGAGACCTCGATTCCCACCTTGAGACCCAGGCGATCCACCGAGGAGCAGGTGATCACCGATACGATCTCCTGTCCGTCCGGCAGTTGCAAAGTCACCACCGAGTTCACAGCGCCGGGTTCGATCTTGGTCACCTTGCATTTGAGCAAATTGCGTGCGCTGACCTTCATGACATTTCTCCTGGCAATTGGATGGCAATAATCGATTCAGGCTAGCCCGCCCGGGGCGGAATGGCAAGATCGGGGAATACGCGCTCACATGCAATCTGAGTCCCAGAAGTTCGGAACACAAATTTTCAGGACGGGGCAGCAGTGATAGCAATCGCAGCAATCGCCGTAGTCCTCGCAGTCTTCATCCTCCTCGATGCAGCACCGTCCGTGTTTCTCGCATTCCTCGTGCTTGCCGCAGTCCTGGATGTCCGACCACTCCAGGCACTGGTCGGCGTCCTGGTCGCCGCAGACCACGTAGCCGTCGCCCTGGCAGGCTCGCTCGCCTTCCGGCTGGCACTCGTCGGTGCAATCGCCCGGGCAGGCGCCGGCGTCGCAGGCGCCCTGGGCACAGGACTGGTAGCCGCCCCACTCCAGGCAAGCGTCGTCGTCGAAATCGCCGCACATCTCCACGCCGTTCTCGGGAGCGGCGGCGCAGCGCAGATCGCCGGCTTCGCATTCGTCCTGGCAGGCTGGCTGGCCGCCCTGGCAGATTCCCTCGAGACAGGCCTGGTCGGCCTCGCATGCGTTGACCGGCCCCCACTCCAGGCAGTCGTCCAGGTCCCATTCGTCGGCGCAGACCTGGTAGCCGTTTTGGCCCAGCTCGTCGCAGGCCCGGGCCCCCCGGCGACTGCATTCGTCCTGGCAGGCGCCGTCCTGGCCGCCTCCGCAACCGCAGGCCGCCAACACCAGCCAGGACGCCATGGCAAGAAGACAGCACATCCGACCGTTGCACCTCAGGCCGCGGGAATTCCTCATCTTGGACCTCCCTGGATTGCCTTTATTTTACCCGGGCCGCCGACCGGTTGCAAGGTCGCGCCAAATCCGAGGTGCCAGCTGCCAGGCTATGGCTGTCCAGATGTGTCCAGCCCGGCAGCTCAAGTCCTGTCGCGTAGTTAAAAAGTTGAAACCGTCCCTGATGCCTTCGTTTTCTCACCGAGTCCCGCAGAATTTTTTGTAGCAGGATACGTCAGTACCGATCCAGGCCTCTAACAAATCAGGGCGAACAACAGGGACGGAGTACCATTCAAGTTCCCGAATTAATAAACAAAAAGGGGCCTACCTGTTGGTAGGCCCCTTTTCCGTATGGAGCTGAACGGGACAGCGGTTTCCAGCAGCACCCGGAGGCGAAGCCGTAGTGGTGTCGAACCGTCGGCCTCCTGAATGCCATGATTGCGTAAGGCATTATTTTGTAGGCGGAATCAAATCAAACATGTTCCCAGACCAGCGCGAACCGGTGGGTTTTCAATTGGTTAGTTGGTAACGATTGGCATTCAGGCGGTCTAATAAACCTGTGCCTCACAAAAAATAGACTGTGTAGTGTTCATGCGGCTGGAAACCGCTCGGTAAGGCTCCACAAACCAGCGGTAGTTGTCTCGGTATTCTCTCTCCACGGTTTCTGTGGCACCTGCGCTTG
>CAZXHT010000145.1:0-9855 GCA_964640665.1 uncultured Myxococcales bacterium | reverse complement strand
CGGTTTACGGGAAACAATGAGGTACTTCTACTTAATTGGGTGGGAGTTCAGGGCATGGGCTGGTATTATGGCCCGCATCCAACTATAATCTTTCTCATGAAAAAACTCAGAAGATTGATGTCAGGTTTGGCGCTTGTACTGCCGCTTATTCTTCCGGCATGTCAGGCGGGGCCTGAGGGTATTTTCGCGACTCCCCCGGGCGGCGGGCCGTGTGTCAACTTCGATCTCAACCACAAGCCGCTGCCGGAGATACCTTTTCCCAACGACGTGGCCACGCGCGCCGATTCCACGGCGGCCACCGGTCTGAGGATCAACGCCAGTATTATCGCGCCTACACAACTCGAAGGCCGCGTGCGGGCAAAGATGGATCGTCTAGACGGCTTTGGGGTCCAGCAGCCGATCTCGGTGTCTTTCGACGCTCCGCTGGACATCGACGATCTGCTTGCCCGCCAGCGCGACAACATCGACTTCGCCGACGACGCGGTATACCTGGTGGACATCGATCCCGATAGCCCGGCTTTCGGCCAGGCAGTGCTTATCGATATCGGCCGGGGCAATTTCCCGCTGGAGATGGAGGACAGCGACTCTTACTTCCGCGCCGATCCGCGTGCGGCGGCCGGCAACGCCATCTTTGAGACCATCGAGGAGGATCTCAACGGCAACGGCCTGCTCGATCCCGGCGAGGACAGCGACGACGACGGGGTGCTCGATCACCCCAACGTCTGGCCTCCAGGCAGCGATCCCCTAGACGGCCTGATGACCTTCTACGAGTCCGAGACGAACACTCTGATCCTGCGCCCGGTGGTGCCGCTCAGGGAGCGCACGACCTACGCGGTGGTGTTGACGGATAGATTGACGGGCCGCCTGGCGGGGGAGCCCGTGCGTTCGCCCTTCGAGTATGTGCACCACCTCAGCCAGCGCGAGGCTCTCGATCGGCTGGGGCAGATTTTGGCGAACCACCAGGACTGGGAGCTCGACGAAAAGAACGTCACCTTCGCCTGGACTTTCACCACCCAGTCGGTGTCGGCCGACCTGGTGGCCATCCGCGAGGGGCTTTATGGTATCGGCAGCCTGGGCTGGCTGGCCGAAGAGATTCCGGTGGATATCAAGCCCGACCAGGCGATAAATCCCGATCATGAGGGCAACTTGCCGCCCTACTATGTCCTGCCGGCCGAGACGCTGCTCGATGTTCTCGAGGCGATCGGCCCCTCGTTGCTGGGTGAGAACATGCAAATGGCCGAGCCGATTATCGACTCGTTCGATTCGGTCGATTACTTCGTCAGCGGTTCTTTCATAAGTCCCGACTTCGCACGCACCGGGTCCGATGGTCTCGATCCGACCAACATGGAAAACGAGAATTTCGACATCGACATTCGAACCGGCCGGGCCGAATACCTTCCGCGGCGCTCCTATTTCACGGCGGCGGTGCCTAAGACGACGGCCCACCACAAGCCTCCTTTCCCGGTGGTGATCTACTGTCACAGCTACAGCTCGATGCGCGGCGAGGCGTTGGGCTTTGCCGGCTTCATGGCCCGCCACGGGATCGCCACGGTGGGCATCGATGCCTGGGGGCACGGCATCCCCGTAGACCAGACGCTGGTGGACATCATCATGTCGGCGGCCGAGGGTTGGGGCTTCGAGCCGTTCGCGGAGGTTTTGCTCGAGGGCCGCGCCCGCGACTTGACCGGCAACGGGGCGCTCGACTCGGGCGGCGACTACTGGACGGCTTACGGATTCCACATTCGTGACGTGGTTCGCCAAACGGTGGCCGATCACTTCCAACTGGTACGCGTGCTTCGTTCTCTCGACGGCCGGCGCACCTGGGATCTCGACCAGGACGACGACGATCACGACGATCTGGCGGGCGATTTCAACGCAGACGGCGTGGTCGATTTCGGCGGGCCCGAGGTGCAATACTTCGCCTGGGGTCAGTCCGGAGGGGGCATACACTCCGGCCTGCTGTCACCGCTGGAACCGGCCATCATCGCGGCCGCGCCGACGGTAGGCGGCGGGGGCCTGGCAGATGTCGGGGTGCGCACCATGCTGGGCGGAGTGCGGCGGGCGTCGATGCTGCGCTCGATGGGCCCGCTGGTAATCGGCGAATCCGACGGGGATTTAGCCTTGCGGGTTACGCTTATCGTTCCACTGTCCACCGAAGAGCGCAGGTTGTATGTCGGCCGGGTGGAGGGTGTCGAGGTGGGAGACCGGGTGCTGGTCGAGAACCTCGATCGGGGCAAGGAATACAGGGCCACTCTTCACGCCGGTCTGCGCTTCAGGATATCGATGGAGGCCGATCGCGAAGATCGTTTTCGGGTCATCTTGTCCAATTCCGAAAGAGGGGAAATTGCCCGCCTGGAACGCTGGCCCGAGGACGCCTGGTACTACGATACCGAGATAACGACCGAGCAGCCCACCTACTTGGCCGGAGAGAAACTGCGCACGCCCACCGAGGGATACGGCCTTGCCCGTTGCACGCCCGGATTGCGGCGCATGCTGGGGCTGTTACAGATGATTCTCGACCCGGCGGACCCGGGAGCCTTGGCGCCGAACTACTTCCTGCGCCCGCTGGATATCCGCCCCGAGGGACCAACCACGACGAACATTCTCGAGGTCACCAGCCTCGGCGACCAGGCCGTGCCGATCAACACGCAGGCCTCACTGGGGCGTTCGGCCGGCCTGATTCCCTATTTACCCGAACAGGACCAGGAACGTTTTCAACTTTACGGCATGACTCCCAACGACTGGCTTATCTCGAAATATGTATACGAAGGGCTGGCCCGTCGCGGCCGCTTTCCGGGCAGCGACCTGTTGTTCGACCCGGACGACCTGGACGAGGGGACCGACGGCTTCGGAGGGCCGGCACCGGACGCTGCGCATCGCCTGCGGATGAAGATCGTAACCGACACGGGAGAGTCGGGTATCCGCTTCGCCCACATGACCCCCACCGGCCAGCACGGCATCTTCCCGACCGGGCAGGAAAGCGGCTTCGATATGTTCACCTTCACGGTCAGCCAGGTGGCCCATTTCTTCGCCAGCGCCGGACGCGAGATCAACGACGATCGCTGCATGGAAACCAACTCCTGCCCGTTGCCTCCCTACTACAAGTGAAAGCCATAATCCGGGCATTCCGCGCGATTGACAGATCACGGGCGATCGCGTAGGTTGGCGTTTCACACAGGAGCGCAGCGAGGCAGCGGCATGGACGGCAGCGGGAAGAAGGATTCCGGGCAAGCCTCCCAGACACTGGGATCGAGATCCGATAAACGAACGGCGCTCAGAGTTTTCTCCGAGGCCGGCAAACTGCGAGACGAGTACGACTTGCTCAGGGGCGTGGTATCGGCCCTGAATGAAACGATCATCGTCGGCATCGACCGCTCGGGTCGTTATCTTTTTATCTGGACGGATCCCGTGCTTCTTGATCGCTACCAGGTCGAACTCTCCACTTTGTCCGGCAAGACACTCTACGACGTGTTTCCACAAGAGGATGCCGCCCGACGCGTCGAGCAGATCCGGGAGGTCTTCGATAGCGGCCGGCGCTTCAGGGAAGAATACCCGGTGAATTTTCCGGGTGGCCGCTTTTGGCACGATGCGACCGTATCTCCCCTGAGAGACGAGGATGGAAAAGTGGTGGCCTGTGTGGGGATCATCCAGGACATCACCCGTAGCAAGCGGGTCGAGCACAGTCTCAAGGAGAGCGAGGATCGTTACCGCAGTGTCATCGACCAGAGCGCGGATTTCATAGTCATGCATAGAGCCGGCAAGATCTTGTTCGCCAATCGGGCGGCTGCCCGGGCCGCGGGTGTGGAAGATCCAGACGAGATGGTCGGCCGCCCGGTTCTCGACCTGGTGCATCCAGACTCGCGCGAACTTGTGCGCCGGCGCATGGCGCTGGCCGGCGATACGCCGGAGATCCTGCCGCCGATCGAGGAGAAGTTCGTCGGCCGGGACGACAAGGTTTTTTACGGCGAGGCGATTGGCCAGCGTGTGACGTTCGATGGGCAGCCTGTCATTCTGACGACCGTGCACGACATCAGCGAGCGGCGGGAAGCAGAAGAAGAATTGCGTGCGTTGCAGGAGAGGATCAGAAAGGCACAGAAACAGGAGAGCCTGGCGATATTGGCCGGCGGGGTGGCACATGATTTCAACAATTTGCTGATGGGCGTTCTGGGAAACGCCAGCATTGTGCTGAGCGAGATGGATGCCGACTCGCCCTGGTACGACAGGCTTTGCGCGATCGAGAGGGCCTCCGTGCGCGCCGCCGATCTTACCCGTAAGCTCCTGGCGTACTCGGGCGGGGGAAAGTTCGTGCTACAGGCGGTAGACTTGGCTGACTTGTGCCGCGAGATGGTCGGATTCTTGCGGTCGTCGATATCCAGCAAGATAGAGTTCCGCTTCGAGATCGATCCGCAGCTTCCTCCCGTCTCGGCCGACACCGCCCAGATACGCCAGGTGATCATGAACCTGTTCCTCAACGCCGCAGAGGCCATCGGCGACAGGGCCGGGACGATCGATGTTCGCACACGCGCACTGGACGCCGGCAGCGATTTACTGTCCGCGACCTTCATGCAAAGCGATCTCGGGGAAGGGCCGTGCGCCAGCCTGGTAATCGCAGACAGCGGCTGCGGGATGGACCCGGACACACGGGAGAGTATGTTCGATCCGTTTTTTTCCACCAAGGGGTCGGGCCGCGGCCTGGGCCTGGCCGCCGTGCTGGGCATTGTACACGGGCACGGAGGCGCGCTGCGGGTGGATAGCGAAACAGGTGCGGGAACCAAATTCGAGCTGTTTTTTCCGTTGGCCGATGCGTCTGTGGCCGAGGCAGTCACGGCACGGCCGGCTAAGCCGCGGCCCGCGAACTGGCGTCCCAAAGGCTTGCTGCTGCTGGCCGACGACGAAGAGCACGTGCGCGAAGTGGTGCGCGAAACGCTGGCCGGCCCGAAAGCGGATGTATTGGAGGCCTGCGACGGTCAGGAGGCGGTCGACTTGTTCGAACAACGACCCGGCGAGTTCGCAGCCGCAGTCCTTGACATGACCATGCCGCGCCTGTCGGGCAGCGAGGCACTCGACAAGTTGCGGCAGATGCGCCCGGATCTCCCGGTCGTGCTCACCAGCGGATACTCCGATATCGCCGATGCCGATATTGCCGGCGGCGGGACACGCAGCGTCTTTCTGGCCAAGCCCTTCAGACCGTCCGAACTGCTCGACGCACTCTTCGAGGTGCTTTCTTAGCAGGAACGCGGCAGGTGGCGGCTGCGGGCCAGGGGCATCAGCTTGTTCAGACGAGCCGCTGCTTCCTGTGCTTCCTCGACGATCTCCTCGATGATGTCGCGCATCGGTTTTATCTTTTGCGCCAGGCCGATTCCCTGCCCGCAGGCCAGAAGACCGCCGTCGGAAGCGGCGGCGAACTTCTCCTTGGTGATCATTCCGGAGATCAGCGGCAGCAGTTCGTCCAAGCCGACACCCTTCTCCTCGAGTTCAGCAACCTTGCGTGAGGTATCGTTGTCCATCACCCGGTGGGTGTTGCCGATCGAGCGCAGAACGATGCGCGTGTCTAACTCGCCAAGCTCGAGCAGACGTTTCTTGATGTCGGGATGCAGCGGCGTCTCCTCGGCCGTCAGCAAACGGGTGCCCATGATGACTCCCTCGGCGCCCATGGCCAGAACGGCCGCCATGCCCCGCCCGTCGGCCACGCCGCCGCCCCCGATGACCGGGATGGAAACGGCGTCGACCACCCGGGGAACCAGGCACAGCGTTGTGATGTCCAGGGTGCCCGTCGCCCCGCCGTTCTCGTAGCCTACAACCGTGACCGCGTCGGCGCCGATGCTCTCGGCCTTTTTGGCGTAGCGCACCCCGACGCACTTGTGCATCAGCTTCATGCCCGCCTGCTTGATGCGTCCGACGACGTCCTCGGGCGCCTTGTGTCCCGAGGTCTCGACGATCGCGACGCCCTCGGCTATCATCACGTCGAGGTAGAGGTTGTTGTCGATCTGGTTTAAAGCCGGGAAGAAGTTCAAGTTGACGGCGAACGGCTTGGACGTCATGTCCTTGATCCGCCTGACGGCGTCTTTGAACTCGTCCATCTGCTTGTAGTTGGCCGAGGCCAGCACCCCGAGGCCGCCCGCCTCGGAGACGGCGGTGGTGTAGTCTTCCCTGGCCAGGTGCATCATTGTACCGCCGATGATCGGATACTCGATTCCGAAAAGGTCGCATATTTTCGTCTTGAACATGGCTCAGCTCCCAACTCTGGTGACTTTGAAACCCGCTTTTTGCAGGCGGCTGACGATGCCCTCCGGCCCTGGAAGATGACCCGCGCCGATGGCGAAAAACAGGCTCTTGGCCGGCGAGGCTTTCAGCTTGGCCGCGATACGTTCGGTCATGCGCGTGTTGCGATCGGTGAACAAGAGCTTCATCATCTTGCGGTCCAGCGGATCCGTGGGATCGTACTCTTCAGTCATTTTTTCGAGCAATTCCTTCTCGTCTCCCCTGAGATAGATGTCGATCAACACCTTGATGAAGTCCACGCCCTTGGCCTTGTACTTGTCACGCTCGTCCAGCGCGTCACGCAGCATCTTCACCTGTTCTTTTTGCGACAGTGAATCGAAGACCGCCAGTTGTTCGGCAGTCGTCTCGAGTCCGCCGACCTGCTTGCCGGCGCCGCTTGCCTGCTTGTAGAGGTACTGGTCGAGCGGCTGTTTGGATGCCAGCTCCATCAAGTGATCCAGCAGGGTTACCTGTACGGCGATCGCCCAGATCTTGAAACGTCCGAGCATCATCATCGGCAGCCCCTTGGAGGCAAACAGCTTATCGATCTTTGCATACAGATCCTTGGGCAGGACGTCTTTCAGGGTCTTGCCTTCCGGCAGCATGGACTTCATGGCGATCTTCATCTGGGTGCCCATGTCCATGGGTAGCTCGGTGAAGACGGCGTCGGCGCCGTCGAGCGCCGCGCGCACGGAGGGTTTGAGCTTCAGCACGCGCTCGTCCGGAACGTGAATAGTGCCGAACAGGTAGGATGTCTTGGCGCCTTCAATTTTCCAGAGCAGTGGCCGCGAGGAATCCGCGGCCCAGGCACAAGCCGCGGCCATGAAAAAAGAAAAAACAGCCGCTCCGCCCGCGCATCTGCGCCTAGTATGAACCGGTTGCATTTGTTCTCCTTGGCCCAGCTCGCAGGCCGTTATTCTGCCGGCCGTTTCAGGTACAGTATCTCGAGCCGGCCATGCTCGAATACCTCGGTGGTGACCGCCACGAGTTCCCAGCCCTTGTCTCCGGCCAGGTTCAGGTATTCCCATATCCTGGGGCAGTGGTCGGCGATTTCCTGCGGCTCCTTGAGTTGCACCATGGGCACGTCGCCTTGCCAGGCGCCGTTGACGAAAGTAACGGCCGCACCCTGCACCTGGCAAACCTGGTACTCGAATCGGGCCATCCCGACCTCCCGTGACTGCGGCCTTGCCCAGTCACGTAATATTGATACAATGCCCGGGACTTGTTGGCAAATGATAAAGCAGGGCAGAAAATTGACGGGATCATTGGCCGTCTTTGGCTTGGCCTTCCCAGCGGTAGCCGGCTCCGTGAATCGTGCGGATGATGGTCGGATTCTTGGGATCGGGCTCGATTCGTTTTCTCAGCCTGGAGACGTGCTGATCGAGGGTGCGGGAAGAGGGCAGGTAACGCTGGCCCCAGCAAGCGTTGAAGATCGCATCGCGGTCCAGCACGATACCCGGATGGTCATGAAACAGCCGGAGTATCCGGACCTCGCGGAGACTGAACTCAATCTGTTCATCGCCGCGCCGGCCGCGCAGCTTGGCCGGAAAGACCACAAGCTCGCCCAGGCGAAACTCCTTGGCCTCGGGTTGCTGCTTTTTCGCAAGGCAGCGGCGAGTGATTGCCCTGACGCGGGCGACTACCTCCTTGACCCCGAATGGCTTGACGATGAAATCGTCGGCCCCCAGTTCGAGCCCCAACACCTTATCCAGCTCTTCGGACTTGGCGCTGATGAAAATCAATCCGACGCTCTTGTCGCGGGCGCGAATCTCGCGGCAGACGTCGTAGCCCGAGGCTGCGGGCATCATGATGTCCAGGCAGACGAAATCGGGCCGCTCGCGCTCGAACAACTCGATGGCCTCGCGGCCGTTGGCGGCGGTTATCACAAGGTAGCCCTCGGCTTCGAGTATCTCTTGCAAACCTTCCCGCGTCAGGCGGTCATCTTCGGCGACGAGCACTTTCATCTCAGGACTCCGCTTCGGTATCAAGTGTCACCTCGAAAACGGCGCCGGAGTCGCAAGGCAGCAGTCGCAGATCGCCTCCGTGCAGCCTGGCGAGGTCACGGGCAATAGAAAGACCGATACCGGTTCCGGCCGCGCCCTCTGACACGGCGGAGCCCAGCCTGTAAAAAGGCTCGAAGATGCGTTCCCGGCAATTCGCGGGCACGCCGGCGCCCGAGTCGCTAACCGTGATCCTGGTGCGGCTCCCGGTCTGCGTGGTGCGGATCTCGAGCGGGCCGCCGGAAGCGTATTTTTCGACGTTGGTAAACAGATTGCTCATGATTTGCTCTAGAGCGTCGCAGTCCAAAAGTACTCGCCGCGGGGCGCCGGCCTTGAATTCGACGGAGATCTTTTTTTCTTCCAGGGCACAAGATAGATGATCGATCAGGCGGCTTATGACTTCGTCCACCACTCCAGACACCCGGCGCAGTTTCAGCGTGCCCCGCTTGTGGCGCGAGAATGTCAGGACGTTGTCGATCAGCCGGCTCAGGCGCTGCGACTCGGTGACGACGACGTCCAGATGGCGCCCCGTGCGCTCGTCTTCCCCTGCCAGTTGCTCCTGCAACAGCTCTGCATACATGCGTATATTGGTCAGCGGTGTCTTCAACTCGTGGGAAACGTGGTTGACGAACGAAACCCGCTGGCCGGCATCGCGCAGTTCGCGTGCGCTCTCGCGGTAGAAGTAGATTGCCAGGCCAACGAGCGCAAGACCAAGGGCCGCCAGACCCAGGATCAATAGAAAATGGGCGCCGGATTCGAACGGTCCGGACATAGGAGCGCTTCTCGTGAAAATTGCCAGGCGCCACGGTTTCAGTGGAGCGCCGATTGCCAAACCGGCCGCGGGAGGTTCGTTCTCAGCCGGCTGGTAGTTGCCCCACTGGTAGAGAACCCGGTCGCGAGAGTCGATCAGGGCCAGCCCGGCGGTCGGCGCCGGGGAAAGCGGTGTATCGGGCAACTCGGAGATGATGTCGGCGATCAGCCTGAAGCGATCGAGTTCGAATCCCAGGATACGATCGCCCGAGATTCGTTGCCAGAGTACGATGTTGAGGCCGCTGCCCCAGTACCAGGTGTACCAACCATGATCGGCGGCAGCCGGGCTCTGGCCTGGGCGCTCACCCGCGGGTTTGAAGAAAACGTCCCGATCGTCGAGGATTTGCCCGGCCCGGGTGATGAAATCCAGCTCCGCTCGGCTGATCGACCCCGCCGGGGACGGGTGCAGCAGTCTGCCGTCCCGGTCGATCACGAATAGTTGCCTGATCCAGGGTTCGTTCCTGGTGGTTTCTCTCAGGGCGCCCGCCGTCAGGGCCAAGTTGCCGCCA
This sequence comes from uncultured Myxococcales bacterium, assembly GCA_964640665.1. Lineage (GTDB taxonomy): Bacteria > Myxococcota > B64-G9 > B64-G9 > B64-G9 > DATKYQ01. Next base: position 275 of record CAZXHT010000145.1, on the reverse strand, counting down.
AGCTTGACCAGTTGTTGCTCGCGCCGCGCGAGGACCTTGTGGATTGTGGCATTGACGTCGGCGAGTTTGTCTTGTTGCAGCCGCAGGAAGGATTGCTCGATGGCGGCCCGCTCTCCCTCTACCAGGCGTGAGCCGAGCCAGGCCAGCAGGCCCAAAGGAACGCTTACCAACAACAGCAAGATGATTATCAGCTTTGGTTTCAAAGGGTGCCTGCACCTCACCAGGCCTGCTGGGAGTCAAACTCGTACTGCGTCTTCCTCATGCGCTTGCGCTGT
>CAZXHT010000144.1:0-9978 GCA_964640665.1 uncultured Myxococcales bacterium | reverse complement strand
CGCCCCACTTGCCTTCTCGAATAGTCCGCCCCAGCGCCCGCCCGACCACCTCGGCCGTCAACTGCAGCACGGTATCACCCTCCTGCGTCAGCTTTCCCAGCCGCGCGGGGTAGGTGATCTTGATCTCGATATAGGCGCTCGTGTCGATCGCCGCCGAGGTATGGATCTTGAGAAACCCGCGCCGCTGCTCTTTTGCGTAGCGGGCCGAATTCTCGTCGAGCAACTCCTCGCGCCTCGCCGATCACCAGCACGGCCACGACGACCATGGCGACCGCGGTGGACATCTTCTGGCTGGTCATGATCGAGGTGGTGGCCAGGATGTAGCCTAAAAACATGGAGCCGGTGTCGCCCCTGAAGATGATGGCCGGGTTCCAGCACGCCGGCAAGCTCAGCCGCGAATCTTTCAAGCACCTCGTCAGATGCCCCGGGAGGCATCCATGAGAAATTGGGATCTGGTTTTTCCGTAGGGGAGGGCTTCATGCCCGCCCTCCAGAGTGCGCCTGCTACTAAACGGGCTCGGTCCGGGTGATGATCACGAAGCTTGCGCCCTAACGCAGTTTGATCTAGCATCGGCAAAATGAAGCTCACCAAGTTCAAGAGGCGCTACCCATTGCGACCAACAAGACGCAAGAGCGCGAACAAGGACGAGGTTCACAAGCTCGGCAAGCCTGATGGAGTCATGATCATCCAGCTATGGTAGCAGAATTCGACACGTCAACCCTCGATCAGGTATGGCGCATGAACTCGGCCATCTCCTCTACGACCCGCCAGGCAACCTGGAGTCCTTGCGGGTCGACGAGTATGATCAGCTCGATTACCAGCCCACCCAGGTCCACGACCCGGTCGAGCAGCGAGCCAATGCTTTTGGCGCGGAATTCATCGCCCCGAGGTCCGCGGTCGCCGCTCATTACGAAAAAGCGGTAGGCGGCCGCGTTGACTCTTCGCACGCATTGCTTGACGTGATGAACCACTTCGGCATCAGCCATACGGTAGCGCGCTACCAGTTATTCAACGGTCTCGGCATCCCGCTTGAACCGCTCCCGCTGCCTGGCGGCAGCAGGCCTGAATTGAAAAAATGGGAGGCCGTTGAAAGTTACACAGTGGACTATCACCCTCTGGAACGCCTCAAGTCCTCCAGGGCCGGCAGGTTCAGCGCCGTGGTCGTGCGGGCTGCCCAGGAAGGGCACATATCGTGGGACAGCGCGGCGGAAATGCTCGAGTGCGAAGAGGCCACGCTTCAAGAAGCGATGGAAGCAATAGCAGAGCTGTTTCCGGCCGTTTTCGAGATTCTCCATCAGGCAGGAGGTTTTTCGTGGGCGACTTCTTATCTTCTCCGGCACGGGAGTTGTTCCAGAGCGGCGACAAGTCAAAGCAGGCCTTTCAAACGCGCCCAGGTAAGGAGTTCCACCCCTGTACATGGATAACGCCCCCCTCCATCAATCAGGTCATTCAACAGATCCGCGGCTTGCCGCTCTGAAAGCAAATCCTTCTTGACACCGCCGATGATCAGAGCGAGCGACCGCCTGACGTCAACATAGCGAGAGCGGGCGATATGCACGGCGGTGTCGTCATCGCAGAGGGCAATACAGTGATGCACCTCGGCAAATGCAAGTACGGAAGACTCACCGATGTTTCGCGTTTCTTCATCCCCGAGCAGATGGACGTACACACCGAAAAGCTGAAGCTCTTTCGGTCCATCCAGCCGGACCGTTTCAATCCATGGAAGATTCAGGCTGCGCGACAGTGCGGGAAACTCGTTGCAGCCGGCCTCGATCTCGTCCCGTACCGAGCGAGTGATCAACCGCCTTGAGTCGGCAGTAAGAGAATCCAACATATCGAGTCGCACGGCACGAGCAAACGGGCTCAGCACCGAGGTATCGAGCACGATCGTGTCCATCAAAAAGGATCGAGTTCATCGTGCATGGCCTCCAGGGGAACTTGACCGAGAGTAGGCAAGTCATCGGGCTCCATGCTGCCCCTGAGCATTTGCAGCACTCGCGATTCACCGAGCCTCCGCGATCGATAGCCGCGCACGACTGCCTGGGAAAACCTCGCAGGCAAGACAGGCGGCGGCGGCTCCGGTCTCAGCCGCAGCCCTTGCTCCAGAAACTCCGCTGTACGAGGGGGCTCGGCCACCAGGGCTCTTCGCCGGCCTTCGCCGATGAGACCGATATGCTTGAGGTGGGCGCAAAGCGAGGTCCAACTCGCGCCATACTCTTGCCCGATGTGTAGCGCCGCTATCCGATCATCGTCGTACTCGCGCTGCAAATTCTTCCAGCGGGCAATTACATCGCTGCTCGGCAGGAGGAAGTAAACGGTGAAGGCATTGACCAGGCGCTCACGGGTACTTCTTCCGGGTGGAGCATCAAGAAGTGTATCGTGCTCATCCTGCAGGAAATGATGGCCTAGTTCGTGGGCGATGGTGAACCTGAGCTTTCCCTTGGAAAGAGATCCATCGACCAGTGCCACGCCGCAGCCGGGAAGTGCCACGTATGATCCCGCAAAGACCGCCTCCGGCAGATCGAGGACGAACACCAGTAAATCGAGCGCATCGGCGACGTCTACGATGTCCGTTATAGGCCCTCCGGGAATGTTTGCAGTTCGGCGTGCTTCCCGGGCAAGTCTCTCCGCGTCCTCCGGGTCGGTAAGACGCCGGCGTCTTCGCCGCCTGGAAAGGCGTGACTTCAGAAGCCCAAGCTCGGAAAGAAGCTCCACGTCTGCAACGAGGTCTTCAAGCAGGAGATCAGCGGCAGCCGAGGCCGCCCGGGCACTGGACCCTCTACGGCTGATGACCGCGGGCGGCCTGGGACGTACGAACCAGTCTATCGGCCTGCCCGTAATACTCGCGATACGAGATAATTCCAGTGAATCCAGCGTCCGTTTGCCGGTTTCGATCTTGGTGACGGCAGTCCTGTCAAGCCCGATTTTTTCCGCGAGTCTTGCCTGGCTAAGGCCGACAATCTTGCGGGCTTCCGCAACGCGGCATCCAAGCTCTTCCCAGACAGCGTCCGCCATATTCTCAGTCTTTCTTGCCATTGTGCGAAAGTAGCACAATAGGATTAAGGGCACAAGGTAATCTTATGCACAAAATGTTTCGCCTCCGTTTCATCCATCAGGCACTATAGAATGAAAAGAGCCACATGTCAGCCGGCGCCTCCTTTTTCGCTACACTCGCTACAGTAGCGAAAATATTATCTAAAAAAAACAGCCGCTTACAGCCTCAAACTCCGACAATATAGCAAAAAAAGTAAGCCAGAACCATTGAAATGCAAGGCGCCGCGAACCATACCCCGAAAACGCGCCACAGGCTCTTTCTCCGTAGAATCCCCCTCCACCCCAGCTTCACCGCCCCGACGCCTATTATCGCCGCCGTGTTCATCTGCACCAGCGACGTCGGGATGCCCCGTGTGACCGAAACCAGCAGCAGGATTGTAGCGGTCACCACGCATATCAGCCCGGCCGCGTTGGCGACGTTGGCGGCGAAAAGCTCCGCCGGTACCAGGTCGCCGCTTATGGTTTTGACGACCTTACCCCCGGCGATCACCGCCCCCAGGAAAACGAACACTCCGAAGAGACCCGGGATCCAGCGCCTGGGAATGATCTCGGATCCGTAAGCGGCGGAAAACGCCGGGGCGGTGCCGCTGGCTCCCATGTTTATGGCAAGGAATACGGCAACGGCAAGTGCGATAATAGTGGCCCACCATCTCCTGGTTCAGGAACCATCTGGTTGGGCAATACCGGATCCAGGGTTCGGGGAAGGGGGGCTGTCGGGAGTCAAGGCGCCGGCTGGCAGACTTCGGATCCAAATCTTTCGATCAGGCCCTCTGCAATCTCGCGCGAGGATAACAGGCCCGCATTGTAGAGCTGCCAGGCGGCGGTGCGCGCACCGACCGTGTATTTCTCCATGATTTGTCTGAACTTGTCGGGCGCCGCGGCAGAGTCCAGTTTGCCTCCGGAAACCTGACGCATGGCCCCAAGAGGAAGCGTCATCTCGGCTGCAAAAGCCCCTGAACGTCTGCGACGAGGGCCTATGGATCGAATAGACGATCCGGCCCCGACAACACCGCCGCCGACGCCCGCATCCAGCAACAGATGCCCCATGCCGCGCAAGATTTCCATGTAACGCGACCAGGGCAACACGGTACGTTCGGATTTGAGAAGGAAAACGATTGCGGATGCGTCGAACCTCGCTCCGCTTATCGAAAAGTCATGCTCCGTGCCCGGGTGGCTTTCGTCGACGCCGATTCCCAGGCTTGCCGAGAGCTCGTTGACAGGTTCTTGCAGCGGCCTGTCTCCCAGTCCAAGCCAATCACGAAGCGCCCTTGCCGCCTCCTGGCCCTCGCTTTCCGGGGTTTCACCCGAGCGGGATGCGTCGCGTGCAAGGCTTCGGGCGTTGCGGTAGTTCTCCGAGGCAACTCTTCTCGTTGCGGCCTCGCATGCAACCAGTGCCGGACCGATACCGTCTTTGGCGACAAGGTCGCGAAGCGCCTGCATGGCGACGCTATCCACTGGATTGGCACTGCCGGGAAGACCCAAATTGACAAGCGCCTGCTCCAACGTGCTTGCGCCGAAGATTTCCAAGACCCTCGGCCAACCGACCCCGAGAGCGACCGATGCGAATTCCTTCCATGGCAGGTCGAGGGCGCTGCCGAAGGCACCATCGTTTTTCGCCCACTGGTAATGATCGGCCAGCCCGCGGCTTCGAAGCTGGTCGGCAACGACATCGACGAATTCGCCCATCGCCTTCTCCGCCTCATTCCATGGAACCGATTCCAGACCATGCTCTTCAAGAAATGTCGGGGCTCTCGGCGTGGCAAAGCGAGCCGGCGCCCAGTTGATCCAGAGTCGGTCATCGGACCGCGTGAGTGCAATGTTCGGAAGCCAGGCTCCGTCTCCCCCGGCTTCAAGGAAGTGCCGTTCGCTCCATGCGAACCACTCGTCGTCCCAGGAATTTTGATCGTAATCTTCCGAAGGGGCCGCGTCCTTCCATTTTTGCAGCGAATGGAACATGTTGGTATCAGTCTGGAATGGACGTGCCGTCTCCTCGAACGCGATGCCGGCCGCGTTTCGGACGAGCCAGTCGGCGACGGGAGCCAGGGGAACAAATACGCCGGAACGCATGCGATCCGTGCCAATCTGCCGGTTTAAAGACAGGTTCTTGTCGCGCACCCAGATGGAAAAGCGGGCCCAAGGGCCGCGATCTGCGGGATAAGACACCTGCCAGGAAGGCTGAATCGGCTCGATTTCGAGGCATATATATCTACGATCGCCACAGTCCATGTCAAGTCATCCGCTTTCTGAACTTGTTGTAATCGGCATCCGTCAAGAGCCCCTCTTGACGCATACTCCGCAGTACGGCAGGGGGTACTCGTCGCGTGGGATGGCCATGGATTTCCATCAACCCGTTCGGGTGAGTACCCGTGAGCTTTGTCTCATAAAACTCGATCTGGTTCTCCGATCGCCTGATGGCGTACCTACTGGGATTATCCTCCGCTCCATCCTTTGCAATGCTTCTGTCAAGGAGTTGTCCGCGCTCCGCTATTGTGATGTCATCCGGGCATTTTTCTTTATCCGGGCTCCAAACAGGCGGCCCGGCTTCGGTCGTGCCCCACTTGTGTGCAGGGTTGGGCACGTAGACAAAGTCGTCGGAAATCGCCATTTTCAAAAGGTTCCGTTCACTGTCAGTATAGGTTCAGCCGACATGGCGCGCAAGAAAAATGATCGCACTCCCAAACACCCAAATGGGGTTAGGTTCGAGCTCAACTGTCTACACCGTGCTTCTGACCTCCCGCCCCAGCCGGAACAATGTCTTCGAAAGATTCTTGGTGATCCCGCGATTTTTGCGGCACCTGGTTTGCAATGGTGCCTCGAACGGTGGTTTTCAGGTGCGCAGGCGTGCGCTTGCCCGGTTCGCCCTCGTAGTAGAAGCGCACCTCCAGGAAGGTCAGCGAGCCGATCGGCACCGAGCGCCTGATCAAGGCCGGCCCGCCGGCCGCGCCGTCGAAAAGCTCGCGGCGCTCGTCGGGCGGCCTGATGCCCATGGTGGCCCAGCCCACCCCGGCCGGCCCCTCCTCCCGGCAGGCCGCCTTGAGTTCTACCCAGGCCGGGTCTCGTCGGCCACGCCCAGCAGGAACTCGACCTTCACGATCATCGCCTCGTGCGTCTGGGGCGAAAGCTTGCCCTCGAACACCTTGGGGTGCCCCGTCTTCGACATCTTCTCCGAGTCGAAGCCGATCTCCTCGAACAGCTTCTCGCCCGGCCTGAGGCCGCTGAACTCGATCTTGATATCCTTATCCGGCTCGAACCCCGACAAGGTGATCAGATCGCGCGCCAGGTCGATAATCTTGACCGGCTCGCCCATATCGAGCACGAAGATCTCCCCGCCCGAGCCCATGGCCGCCGCCTGCATGACCAGACTTGCCGGCAGTGGAGTTTGAGACTTCGAGTGTTGTTGACTCAAGTGTATAGATGTAGCCATCTCAAGCGGTCTGGTTGGCAGGCCTCGGGGATGGTCATGAAGTAACGCCGCATTTCCGGGTCGGTGACCGTCAGCGGGCCGCCTTCTTCTATCTGCTGTTGGAAGATGGGAATAACCGACCCGGTGCTGCCCAGCACGTTGCCGAACCTGACCGCCGTGAACTTGGTGTTGCTTCCTCCGGACCCCGAGAGGGCGATCAGGTCGTGGCACAAGTTGGACGTAATGCTGAGGCTGGAAAGTAAAGGTTATCTTGCCGAATGAACTTCACGGAACACTTCTGCAATGTCATCTGCGATAGAATCGTCATCATGATCGATGTTGAATATTCCTCCATGGGAGGGATCGCTCGTCTCTGACATGTGAAACACATCCAACTGCCGTCGATCTTCGCTGTTGGTTAGCACGTGTTCTATCATCACACCGCAGCAGGCCACAGTGATTTTTGATGTCGACCCTAGCTTGAGCTTTTTACCAAGAACTTTCCTTAATTTGGCCACCTGGACCTTACGTTGCTTTGGATCAAGCAACTCAAGCCAATTGATGGACAAGTACTCTTCATCTTTTCTCAGTCGGAAGGCAGCCCCGTTCGGGGTGCCGTCCTCGTTCATCTGCGCTCCTCCGCAGTAGCGAGCGAGGTGACCCGAATCCGGAATCCGTTCTCCGCCCGGGTTGCTTTGGGAAGTCATCTTCCAGATTCCGCAACGCGCACAAGTTCGGAGACGCCATAGGGTTCGAGCAGGTCCATCACGCTCAAGACCGTGGCCTTGCCCGATGCCCGGGCGATTTTGTAAGTGGCTTTCGGGTCCTTGCCCTTGACCACAAATCGGACATCGTCTTTGCCCAGGAATTCGAGTGTGAAACGCCGATCCGGACCACTGCGCCACTCACAGCGGATGTTGCCTTCAAAGGTCACGACTGTGCCGGGGTAGTTCACGCCGGCCTGGTTGTCGAGAAAATCCAAGAGATCAGCGAGGGAAACTCGGGAAAGAGGAGCCTGGTCGGGAGCATCCTCTTCGCAGATCTCCAACAGCGTCATAAGCCTATCGGCCAAACGTTGCCCATCGACACCGTTCAACACTTTGGGGACGTTTTCGATAATCTCCATCGTAGACCTTTCAATTGTCTCGATCGGAGTGCTTTCACCGAGCGGCTCATTTGAGTTCAGTTCATTTTCCGGCCTTATCCATTGATATGGATCCCACGCACCTGTTTCTTTCGAAGACAAAGATTCGTTACTCGCACTGCTCACGGGGTAATACGTCTCCCAATTCTCCGCCGTCATCTTCCTCAGTTGCCGGCTGGCGACAAAGAAGGCCTGGTAACGGCGAAGCTGCCTGGCTTCCCCTTGGTATGCGATCGTATTACTCATGAAAACACTTTTTCCACGATTTCCCCAAGTCGCTTGAAGTCCGACTCGGCCCGATCAATATAGCCAATAACCTCTTCTTTTGCAGGATAGGTTTGACATTCGCGGTGGAAGTTGGCCTCGATGAACACGCCGCTTTTTCTCATCGAAACGTCTCCTTCCGTCATCGTATTAGTACCAGTGCCTAGTGAAATGGTGAGCTTTCCTTCTTCCACTGGATAGACGAGCTTGACGCCCACTGCTCGCAGCTTGTTCTCTTCTTTGTTCCACGGTCCCGGCCTGATGAAAAGATTCATAAGAAAATCGTCCGGCTCGGCGTGCTCTAGGATGCTCTTGAAATTGTTTCCGACCGCGTTGTACCGGACGTGGGGCAGCGTCTTGATGTAAACCTTCGCAATTTGGGATACCTTATTTTTCGCTAGATCCTCTGGATGCGCGCGATCGATGATCTGGAAACGGGAGGTGTCTACGATCAACGACACGCCGCTGTTATACGCGACAGTCGCGAATGGCGGCGTGGTTATCGGAGGGCCCTTGACTTTCCAACCCCAGTTGCCGGGAATGATCTTGTTACGATCGAGGAAGTCCGGATTCAAAATGGTTGGATTGCAGTCCTGACCCAGAACGACCAACGCGAACTCGACAGGAACGATCTTGATCTTCATCTTGGTCACCACAAGGGTTAAACCCGGCCTGTCGCGGGAATATTCCCAGAATTTACCGAAGCTTCAAGCTCCTATTGTCGATTTGAATCCATCATTAGGCTGCCATGATGCCAATATTTTCAACCTCAAGTCAAGAATATCGAATTCACCTTCTGCCGTGTTGCTTCCGAGCACTTCGGCCTTTGGGGTGCGCGGGTAATTTCCGTAAAACACAACGTCCCCGTCGATGAACACGGGGCGCTGCTCCCGCCTGGCGCGTGGAATACCTATCAGGACGATCCACGGACTATCACCCTCTGGAACGTCTCAAGTCCTCCAGGGCCGGCAGGTTCAGCGCCGTGGTCGTGCGGGCTGCCCAGGAAGGGCACATATCGTGGGACAGCGCGGCGGAAATGCTCGAGTGCGAAGAGGCCGCGCTGCAAGAAGCGATGGAAGCAATAGCAGAGCTGTTTCCGGCCGTTTTCGAGCAATAGGCCAAGGTCGCTGCACAGACTCAAACTCCGCTAATAGCGCAAAAAAAGTAAGCCAGAACCATTGAAATGCAAGGCGCCGCGAACCATACCCCGAAAACGCGCCACAGGCTCTTTCTCCGTAGAATCCCCCTCCACCCCAGCTTCACCGCCCCGACGCCTATTATCGCCGCCGTGTTCATCTGCACCAGCGACGTCGGGATGCCCCGTGTGACCGAGACCAGCAGCAGGATTGTAGCGGTCACCACGCATATCAGCCCGGCCGCCGCGGGGCCGTACTCGACTATTTCCTTGCCGGTCGTTTTTATCACCTTCCCGGACAGGAAAGACGATCCTATCCCGAACCAGGGCGCGATGATGATCATGCCCAGTAATGCATCGACCACCCCCATGGCGACGATCGGCCCGGCCGCGTTGGCGACGTTGTTGGCGCCTATGGCAAACGCCACGTAGCAGGACACCGCCACCACGAAGAACTTGAGTCCCTTGCTGCGGTTGAACTTCCTGTAAGACTCGCTGTCCCGTACCCTGCGCCAGAGCAGCCTGCCGATAAAGTAGGAAATAAAGAACGCCAGTAGGGGTGTTATGAACCAGACCGGGATGATCTCCAGCAGCAGCCTGTGTGTCTTCAGGTGTCCGCAGTAGATCCCCGCGCCGGCGATCGCGGCGACGGTAGACTGGCTGGTGGACTGCGGTACGCCCAGCAGGTTGGCCAGCAGAAGCGAGCAGGCGCAGGCCAGCAAGACCGAGATGACCAACCAGGGAGAAGCGGCGAAAAGCTCAGCCGGTACCAGGTCGCCGCTTATGGTTTTGACGACCTTACCCCCGGCGATCACCGCCCCCAGGAAAACGAACACTCCGAAGAGACCCGGGATCCAGCGCCTGGGAATGATCTCGGATCCGTAAGCGGCGGAAAACGCCGGGGCGGTGCCGCTGGCTCCCATGTTTATGGCAAGGAATACGGCAACGGCAAGTGCGATAATAGTGGTTGAAATCATT
>CAZXHT010000143.1:0-10115 GCA_964640665.1 uncultured Myxococcales bacterium | reverse complement strand
TCAGCTGCTTGCGCTCATGGACGGGCTGGAAGGAAGGGGGCAGATCATCGTCATCGGCGCCACGAACCTGCCCAACCTGCTGGACTCCGCGCTCCGGCGCCCGGGTCGTTTCGACCGGGAGATAGAGATCGCCATCCCGGACGTCGTCGCCCGCCGCGAGATACTCGATATTCATTCGCGCGGGATGCCGCTCACGGAAGATGTAAACCTGGATAAGCTCGCCTCCGTGACCCATGGCTTCGTGGGAGCCGACCTGGAGGCGCTCTGCCGCGAGGCCGCGATGACGACGCTCCGGACCGTCATACCGGAGATCGATTTTGCGAGCGACGAATTGCCGTACGAGGTGCTCCTGGACATGAAGGTGACGATGGATCACTTCCTGTCTGCACTGACGGAAGTGGAGCCTTCGGCCATCAGAGAGGTCTTCGTCGAGGTTCCCAGGGTCGGCTGGGAGGACGTGGGCGGGCTGGACGGAGTCAAACGCGAGCTGTGCGAGTCGGTCGAATGGCCGCTCAACCATCCGGAGCTGCTCAGTCTCGTCGGGATTCGAATGCCGAAGGGGATCCTGCTCCACGGAGCGCCCGGAACCGGCAAGACGCTTCTGGCAAAGGCGGTGGCGTCCCAGAGCGGGGTCAACTTCATCTCGGTAAAGGGACCGGCGCTGCTCTCCAAGTACGTGGGCGAGAGCGAGAAGGGAATCCGAGAGGTTTTCAAGAAGGCCCGGCAGGCGGCTCCCTGCATCCTGTTCTTCGACGAGATCGACGCGCTCGCGTCGGTCCGCAGCGCGGACGCCGGCGACTCGGGTGTGTCCCAGCGCGTCATCAGCCAACTGCTCACCGAGATGGACGGAATCGAGGATCTCAAGGGCGTGCTCGTCGTCGCTGCGACCAACCGGAAGGACATGCTCGATCCGGCTCTGCTCCGACCGGGGCGGTTCGACCTCCTGCTCGAAGTGCCGCCGCCGGACGCGGAAGGCCGGATCGGGATTTTCAAGATCCACCTCAGAGAAGTAACGTTGGAGGACGACGTCGATCCAGTGGACCTGGCCAGGAGGTCGGACGGCCTCACGGGCGCGGACATCGAGATGATCTGCCGCAGGGCCGGCATCCTCACGGTGCGCGAGTTCATCGAGTCCCATGGAAAGGGAGGGGATCCGTCATGTCTGAAGCTCTCGCGGGAGAAGCTGCTGGCCGCAATGGAGGAATTTCATCAGGCCGGGCGCTTTGTGAACCCCACTCACGGACGGAGCACAGGCTGATCGAGGTCGCGGTCTCGATGATTTGCCTTCTTTACAAGGATGAACTCGAAAGGACCATGGTGCTGTGCTCCATATCACGCCGTTGTCGTGAACTCGACGCTCGCCTGGTGTTCATCGGATCGGAGGCGTCATGCGAGTGCGCCCGCAAAAACCTGCTGCGTGACGGAGCCTGTGCGCAACAGCACATACACTTCGTTACTCTCTTGCATTCCGTAAAGGAAACATTTCGTTCGGCGTTGCTCGAAACCAACGAGATCGACGGTCACGTGGTCGCCTGGATCGAGGCGCCGCCACTGCAACAGACAAAGGCGATCGGGAAGGAGCTTCGTCTCCTGCAATCCTCCAGGACGATGTCGGATCGCACATTGCTGGCACTTTTCAGCGCCTACCCGATGAAAGTAGTCCAAGACGGTTCATTGCAACATCTGCTCGAGGTGCAAGACGTCCTGGCCAGGGCAAATGCCCTGCTCCCGCATTGCCCCTCCCGGTTCATCGGGCCATGCGGGGATCCGCCGACAGCTCCCGTCAACGATGCCTCGATGCACACGAAAGAATCGGATCCCGGCAACACGAATGCGCTTCAGTCCAGGGACCGGAGGTCGCTCGAGCTGATCACGGCCGGGATTGCGCACGAGCTCGGCAATCCTCTTTCCATCATCAGCTCGAGCATTCAGTACCTCCACGACAAACTCACCGCGCGCAATGACCCGACTTCCGAGTTCACCATGACCGCACTTCAGAACGTCGACCGCATTCATGAGCTGCTTCGAAGAATGAAAGATTTTTGCACCTCGAGGCAATCACCGATCTGTCGAGCCGATCTGAATGAGGTCCTTTCGGAAGTGCTGCGATCCACGTCCACCGAGTGCAAGCGAAGAGCGGTCAACCTGGAGGTGGCACTCGATCCGCAGATGCCACGTGCCTGGGTCGACAAGAGCGGTGTGAAACAGATCCTCCTCAACCTGATCAGGAACGCGTTTGAGGCCACCGGGGAGGACGGGCGCAGGTTGCTTGTACGCACACGGGCAACCACGGAGCGTAAAGGAGTAATTATAGAGGTAGAGAACAGCGGATCTCCTATACAGGACGAGGTGCTGCCGCTCATTTTCCGGCCGTTCTTCACCACCAAGGAAAGTGGCACCGGCCTGGGCCTCTACCTATCGCGGCAGATCGCAAGAGACAACGGTGGAGATCTGTCGGTGGAGAACCTGCCGGGGGGAGTTCGTTTCTCCCTTACACTCTCGCTCTCTCGACGAAAGGAGAATTGCGATGGCGCATGTCATGATCGTCGACGATGAGCGTGAATTGGGCAAGATCCTCGCCACACTTCTGCGGGAGCGGGGTCACAACCCGCTGTGCTTCTCCTCCGCTGAGCCGGCCCTGGCGTCTGTTTTTGAGCAGAGACCCGACATAGTGCTGCTTGATCTGATGCTTGGGGATACGGACGGCATGGAGGTTTTGCGCCGGCTGCAATCCAGCGCCCCTGGAATTCCCGTCATCATGATGACCGCCTACGGCAACGTCCAGGCATCCGTGACAGCCATGAAGCTGGGTGCCGTGGACTTCATCACCAAGCCTTTCAAGAACCAGGACATGATCTGCACAGTGGAAGCCGTGCTGTCCATGGGATGCTGTAGGCAATTCGAACCTGGATCGACGATCGTAGGCGAAAGCCCCCTGTTCATTGAGGCCGTGGAGCTGGCGCGAAAGTTCGCCGTGCCCGATCTCAATGCTCTCATACTCGGGGAGACGGGCACCGGCAAAGAGGTATTTGCCAGGAGCATCCACGAATCGAGCAAGCGAAGCGCCGGACCATTCGTGCCGGTGGACTGCTCGACGCTTTCCGAAAACCTTTTCGAGAGCGAGCTATTCGGCCACGAAAAAGGCACCTTCACCGGCGCCACGGAATCTCGTATCGGACGCTTCGAGCTGGCGCAAGGAGGGACGTTGTTTCTGGACGAGATAGGAAACCTGCCGGTGCCGCTCCAGGCCAAGCTTCTGCGGGTCCTCCAGGAGCGTCGAATGGAACGAGTCGGCGGCCGGAAGACCATCAAGCTCGATGTGCGGGTGATCTCCGCAACGAACGTGAACATCGAGAAATCACTCCTCAGCGGAGAGTTCCGGCAGGACCTCTACTACCGCTTGAACGAGATCTCCATATCCCTGCCTCCATTGCGCGCGCGCGACGGCGACATTTGTCGCCTTTCCAGACATTTCGTGAGAAAACATTCAGCGCAGTTCGGCAAGAAGGCCCCCGGCATCTCGGACGCCGCGATGAAGTTGATGGAAGGCTACAGATGGCCGGGAAACGTTCGCGAGTTGGAGAACGCGATAAAAGCGGCCGTTGTCATGGCAGGTGACACGGTGTCGCCCGCGCATCTGCCTCCGGAGATTCAAAGCAGCGCATCGATCGTTCATGTCCATGTAAAGCCTCACGAAGATGAAGATAGGTTCCAGATCGAGGTTGAGATTGGTCTGAACGCTTCCGAGATCGACCTCAAGGCGGTGGGCGCAGAGGCGGCTGAGCGGGCCGAGCGTTCTCTGTTGTCGGCGCTCGTACAACGGTGCCACGTGAGCCGATCTCAAATGGCCAAGATGCTCAACGTGGATCCCAAGACACTGCGTGCGAAAATGAGAAAGTTCGGCATCGAGCGGATCTATGACAAGTGACAATTCCAGAAAAGGACGAATCCTGGTCGTGGACGACCAGGTGGACATGTGCTGGGTCCTGTCGAGGCTGCTGACCGTGCGCGGCCATGAGGTCCGCACGGCACAGAGCGTCTCGGCCGCCCTGGCCGAACGGGAGGGTTTCGAATGCCAGGTAGCCGTCGTTGACTACCGGCTTCCCGAGGGGGACGGCCTCGGCTTCATCGCAGAGATTCGGCGGCGCCTTCCCTGGATTTGCCCGATCCTTATGACTTCATACGGAGACGAGAGTCTCGCGAGGTCCGTGGCAAAGGCGAATCTGTTTGCCTACTTCGACAAACCGTTCGACAACAACCGCATGATTCGCACGGTCGAAGAGGCTATACGACATTGTTGGAATCATGAATGATCTCCTGGAAAAGGTCAATACGTACTGGCTGTTGCTCATGCTTCCAGCATCAGCTCTGGTGCTCCTGGGAATGATGGACGTTCATGGAGCGCATTATAGAGAGTCATCGGCCGCCCACCCGAAAAGGGCTGCTGACATACTTGTCCTGAATGCACCGAGGTCTGTGGACGAACTGGTCGAACACTGGCATCCGACGGAGGTCCTGGGCGAGATTCGAAGTGTGATTCTTGCAAACCAGGTAAAGGCGGTGCTTTCACGGTACCCCCGCTGGATAGGTCCTTCCGGGAGAGAAAGCCTGGCGAATCTTCTGGTTGCAGAAGGACAAAGGGCGGGGATCGATCCGCTCCTTCTGGTGGCTCTGATCTGGGTGGAGAGTGCCTTCTGCAACAGCGCTATTTCATGCAGGGGAGCGCGCGGGCTCATGCAGGTCATGCCCGCAACCGGCGAGGAAATGGCCCGAGATCTGGGCCTTGAGTGGACCGGACCGGATCAGCTCCACGACCCGGAAATCAACGTGCGCCTGGGGGCTTATTTTCTCAAACGACTGCTGGATCTGTACTCCGGAAACTACAGGCTTGCTCTGACTGCGTATAACCGAGGCCTGAAGAACGTTCGATTCATAATGCGCCGGCACGGTTTTCTCAGGCCCGAATTCACCGGGTACTATTGCAAGGTGCGCCGGACCTACCGTAGATACTTGCTGTCAATGAGAGAGCCCGTATCGGCCTTTCACGGACTGGCGAGCAGGAAACCGATTCCCGCCGATCGGGAACCGACACCCGGAATCCATTCTCCGATCGCGTGGACGATCTTCTGACCCCCTTTTCGCGGGTCGCCTCAAAGCCGAGTCTTTTCAGTAGTATATTAAGTCGCTGACCCACAAACCGCACCACCTCCTGAATGGCACGGACATTGCTACTAGTTGATTTCGTCACTAACCGAATGGCCATGTAACCAAAAGGAGGTATGAAATGGCAAAGGTGATGAAGTCGACAGATTCTTCGAGTCTGGCGGAGGTGGTGGATCGAATTCTCGACAAGGGAATCGTCATCGACGCGTGGGTCAAGGTCTCGCTGGTGGGGATCGAGCTTCTGTCCATCGAAGCCCGCGTGGTCGTGGCCTCCGTCGAGACGTACCTGAAGTACGCCGAGGCGATCGGCCTCACGGCTACCGCCGCCGCCCCTGCCGCTTAAACGGTAGGGTTATCGGCTCTGCTCCCCGGTGGCGGCGCGAGTTGCTCCCGGGGAGCGGTTCTATCAAAACCAACGGGTCGCCAGCCTTGGCGTGTAGTATCGAAAGCCAGGTGGGTTGCCCAAGAAAAAAGGGAGAGACGACATGTTACACTTCAGTAGCTACACACCCGAAGCCATCCGGGCCTTCACGGGTGAGTTGTCGGCTGAGTTCCGTCGTCGCACCGATTTCGTGCGGGCGACTCGGGACAGAACTCACGCCATGCTTTCACGGTTCAACAAGGACCACCGAAACACGGCGGCAGATCTTGGTAAAAACCTGCGGGAGCACCGCAGCCGCCTGGCCGATCATGAACTTCAGAGACTTCGGAACGCAGAAGAAGAAGCACACGAGCGAAAGGTGTTAGTGAGCGAGCTGAAGTCCGGTACCAGCACGTTCCTGAACAAGTTTCGGCTGGAGCTGCGAGAGGCGGCCTCGGGGATCAAGGCGGCGAGTGATGCGTGGAGAACGCGGAGAAGCCGAGACGCATATCTGCGGGAGAGTTCGCAACAGAAAAATCGGGCGCAGAGTCCACGACACCAGGCCGAAAGTCAAGAAGAGCCCGCGACCGAGGAAACGCCCAGGCCGAAGATGACAAGCAAATCCGTGAAGTCCAAGTCGAAGTCGAAGAAGTCCCGTGGATAGCATGTTCACGTCCACGCGAGAGGCAGCAAGGTCACCCCAAGAGACGCCTGTCGAGATCACATGCGCCTTCTGTCGAGGTCGGGGATTCGACCCCTATCAGATTATGTCTGAGCTGTCTCAGTGCTGTGTATGCGGCGGCACTGGAAAAGTGACGATCACCAAACCCTTCGACGCCTGTGCACACTGCCAGGGTACCGGAAGTGTAAAGACCTTGTCCTGCACGGCTTGCCGGGGAAAGGGCGTGCTCCCTCGTTTGGAAGGCGACAGCCAGACCTGCCCCGAGTGCGGAGGAACCGGTGACGACACGTCGAATACGGCCCTGGCCTGCCTCATGTGCCACGGGCGGGGACGCGTAACCATGGAGAGGAGATGATCATGAACGGGAACGCCCACGGCATGGCCGCCGCGGCACACCGCATCGACTCGGAAGACACCCTGCTGGTAGAGGCCAGCGAGGATTTCGTGCTGACTCCTCAAGTGCAGCAGATCGTGGATCGGGCGCTCGTGTACCTGAACGCGGGATACCCCATCCATTTCTCCGGACCCGCGGGCACTGGTAAAACAACGCTGGCCCTACACCTTTCATCACTGCGCGGACGCCCCCTGGTGCTCGTGCACGGAGATGACGAGTTCGGCAGCAGCGACCTGGTCGGAAACGATTACGGCTACCGGAAGAGCAGGTTAGTCGACAACTACATCCACTCCGTCCTCAAGATGGAGGAGAGCGTCAATACCCTCTGGGTCGACAACCGACTCACGCAGGCCTGCAAGAGCGGAGACACCCTCATCTATGACGAGTTCACCCGCTCGCGGCCGGAGGCAAACAATGCCCTCCTTTCCGTGCTGGAAGAGGGGCTGCTTACCCTGCCCAAGCGGAGACAATGCGGGGACGGCTACCTGGAAGTGCATCCTGAATTCCGCGCCATATTTACCTCGAACCCGGAAGAATATGCAGGAGTCCACCGCACACAGGACGCCCTGATGGATCGCCTCATCACGATCAAGCTGGATTACTTCGACCGCGACACCGAGTTGCGTATCGCTCGGGCGAGGTCCGGCATCCGAGCAGAGGATGCGGAGGCCATTGTCAACATCGTCCGGGATGTGCGGCGACTAGGCCTGACCAAGAACGGACCCAGCCTCCGCACTTGCATCATGATTGCCCGGTTAACTGTTCAGCAGGGAGCTCGGGCGAGCAGGGAAGATCCCGTCTTTCAGCAGGTATGCCGCGACGTTATTGAAGGGCATGCGGTAAGGGTGGTCCACGGCGGCGAGCCCGATCTCGTAAGCAAGTTAGACGAGCTGATCTCGAAGCATGCCCGCCGAGCTGAAAAAACAAGAAACAGGACCTCCGCGGTCATGAAAGGAGCTTGACTATGGGAGTGCCGTGCAAGGGACTACAGCATCTGCTCACTCTGTCGGGCGCCGTCGGTGCCGGCTCTCATTCCAAGGAGCGCCACATCCACTATTTCAAGATCGGAAGCCTGGAGCTGGAGCGTGCTCGGCGGAAAAAGGAGAGACAGACGGCCTCGAAGCGCATCATTGAGATCGATGCGCGACTCCAGGAGATCGACGAAGAGATTCGCGGTCGCCAGGCACAACTCTGTCGCACAGACGTCGGGAAGGTTCAGAAGGAACAGGTGTCGATTCCAACGCGAGCGCCTCATGACCGCTCCCGGCGGAAAACCCTTCGATACTGAGATAGTGGAGAAAAAAGGAAGGTGTTAGTGCCATGAAACTCAATCTGAACTGTATAGCTTGTGGTCACCGCCTTGAGTTCGGCGATGCTTACGAGGAGTACGAGGGCGAGATCAAGTGTTGGGTATGTTCTGCCGTTCTCGCGGTGAAGATTCAAGATGGTAGACTGAAGTCAATGAAGTTTCTCGGGTCTACGAGATCTTCCTCTCTGAGTGAGGCCCTTGAACAGAACATACAATGATCACTTGCCTCCGGAGTGGAAAGCCGGGAGACGAGAGAAGGGTTTTGTCGAACCATGTTGAGCACAGGACGGTATCTTTACGGACTAATTCGTGCCACTGAGAACGTGGAGTTCGGCTACATCGGTCTCGAGCACCAGGGCAAGCCGGGCCGCGTATTCACGATACGCGCGGATCAAGTAGCGGCGGTGGTAAGCGAGTTTTCCAGGGCAGAAAAGCTCCTCCCGCTCCGCAAGAATCTCGACCCCCACCACAGGGTGATCCGCGAGGTGATGAAGACCTCCACGATCATCCCGATGACCTTCGGTCATGTTGCCGAGAGCGAGGAGGAAGTCGCCGAGACACTTTGCAGGAACTGCGATGACATACTATTAGAGCTCGAGCGGCTCGACGGCATGATCGAGATGAGCGTGCGGGTGAGATGGGACGTCGATAACATCTTCGAATATTTTGTACGTGAGAACCCCGACCTGGCGGCGTTCCGCGACCGGATCTTCGGACGGTCGAGCGCTCCCGCCCATGCGGAGAAGATAGAACTCGGTCGCATGTTCGGCGAACTGATGGACTGGGAGCGCGAGAAGCACACAGAGCAAGTGGTCGAGATGTTCCGCTCATGCGTTGCGGATATACGAGTGAATCCTCACAAGAATGAAAAGGTTGTCATGGATCTTGCTTTCCTGATTCACCGGGAAAAGGTAAAGACGTTCGAGGAAAAGGTGTACAACGCCGCGGTCATGTTCCCGGCCCAGTACACATTCGACTTCAACGGTCCCTGGGCCCCGTTCAACTTCGTAGAGCTCGATCTGGAAACGGCAGTGGCGTGAGGATCCGACCATGGGTCTTATTAGCGCACCATTTCGAGGTCTCCTTCGAATCTTCGAGGAGGTCGCAGATCAGGCGGAGAAAGAGCTTTACGACGAGGACGCCGTCAAGTCGGAACTCGCCGAAATATACAAGCAACTGGAAGCCGGGGATCTGACCGAGGAGGAGTTCGACCTACGCGAGGCGGAGTTGGTGCAACGGCTCGAAAATATAGAAGAACGAAAGATGAAGAGATAGGCGGACCATGCTGGTCTTTTGTCCATGGCGGATTGATGCGATGTCACCCGGGAAGCCGTCCCGATCCGGAGGTTCCCTTGCGTAGGTCGAGCGTCAGACACGGTAGTACACATACATACCGGCGTAGCTGCCTCTCCCGCCAGCGCCGCGTGAGCCTGTGCGAGACTCTCGACCGGGTTCTCAACAAGGGTGCGGTGATCACGGGTGACATCGTCATCTCCGTCGCGGATGTCCCACTCATCTATCTCGGCCTGAACCTCATGGTCAGCTCGGTTGAAACAATGCGCAGGTCCAGAACGAGTGCCGGCATGAGATCGTCCAGGCCGGCCCTAAAGGCCGATTCTTGTGCCCAGGAGGCGTGATCATGCAATACGGAGAGATCCGAGGAAGACCGGAAGACGTCGAGGCCTTCGAGGGTGTCGCGCATCAACCGCGCAGCCGAACGCCCCGCCGAATCAACCTGGAGCCAGAAAAGGTCGAGCAGGGGCTCGTCCAACTGGTCCTGTCGCTCGTGGATCTCCTCCGCCGGCTCGTGGAGAAGCAGGCCCTGCGGCGAATCGACGGCGGAGGCCTCGCCCCGGAGGAGGTGGAACGGCTGGGCACAACGCTCATGCGCCTCGAACAGCAGATGGAGGATCTGAAACGCCACTTCAAGATCGAAAGCCTGAACATCGACCTCGGGCCGCTGGGCAATCTCATGGACGAATGAAACGGGGAAAGGAGCGACAGGATGGAACAAGCAAGGCAGAGACTGGTACATTCCACAAAAACAGACAGTCTGGCCGACATTCTCGAACGCGTTCTCGACAAGGGGATCGTCATCGCCGGCGACATCAAGATCAAACTCGTCGATATAGAGCTACTGACCATCCAGGTGCGCCTCATGATAGCATCCGTTGACAAGGCGCAAGAGATGGGCATGGACTGGTGG
>CAZXHT010000142.1:0-10341 GCA_964640665.1 uncultured Myxococcales bacterium | reverse complement strand
GAGTCTGACTGCGCATTAAATCTCGACGCGGCATAATCCGAGAGTCGGCATGATGCGTCTTATGCCGATATCGGCATAAGATCCACTCGACAGGCCATCCCCGCCGGCTGGGCAGGTCCAGCGCCGATCGGTGGGCGAAGTTCGGCAGCGAGTCTTACAGCCGCGAGGAGCTCGTGGCCGAGATGGGCGGGGCCTTTCTATCCTCGGAAGCTGGAATAGACACGGAAGGTCTCACCGAGAACACGGCCGCCTACATCAAGAGCTGGATTCGGGCACTGAAGGACGATCCCCGCATGGTAGTCATTGCCGCATCCCAGGCGCAGAAGGCAGTCGACTACATTAATGGTATCCCAAAGCCGGAGCAGTACCCGTAGGGTGCGGCTGACCTCATTTTAGGAAACTCAATAAATGTAGCCGTGCCCTGATGGGTGCGGTTGATCTCATCCTTGGTACGAAGTTCGACGAGCAGGATGTTTGATCTCATTGCCAACTCCCGGCCGGAATGAGCGCAGTAAGAGTTGGAATTTCATGTCGGGCGACGGATATCGCGTCTGCTACTCGCACACCAACGGCGGCGGGCTGGTCGAAAGGCCGTCGTAGACCATTATCTGTCCGTGGTTCTCGGCCGTCAGATCGCGCACTACCAGGCCGCCGTACAGGTCAGCGTTGTTCGAGTAGACCAGGTCGGCGCGCGGGGCGTAGAGCATGATGCCGAAATCGGTGTTGTTGCGGATTTTGAGTTGCTCGCCCGCGGCGGAGTCCGTGCCCAGGACAATGAGCAGGTCCCCGGCCCGGTACGGATCGTTGGACAGGTCGGCGTTGTTGGCGACGATCAACTCGTGCGCGATGTACAGCTCGACAACGGCGCCGGATGCCAGCGACAGGCCGGCGTGATTTTCGAGCGTGATCGAGTCGAAGTAGAATATGCCGTCAGGCAGAATCACGTGCTTGTTGTGGGCAACATGCAGAGAGCCGTCTTCAAGATAGGGCGCGATATCCGGATCGGCCTCGATCACCGAGTTGTCGTTGTGAGTGGAGCGGTATTCGAGCACCTGATCGAGGTCGTAGCCGCACTCGCACGGGGCCGGTGCGGTTTCGAGCTCGAATACCGTCCCGTGAATCGCGGAATTGTGTGCCAGGCTCACCGAGCCAGCCAGATAGACGTCGCCGTAGATGTCGGCGTTGTGCGAAAGCGATACGTCCCCGCCGGCAACGACCTCGCCCGAAAGCCGCGAGTTGTTTACCAGGCTGACACCGCCGTGGGCCGCGACGTCTCCCCCGTCGGTTATCTGTCCGGTAGCGGTGTCGAAACCCATGATCGCGGCATGGTTCAGCATGGTCACGTTTCCGAAGGTGCATACCCCGAAATGAAACGGCGGCCTGGTGCCCATGCTGATATCGAAGGCCACGCTTTGCATCGATTCGTTGCCGGCCAGGTCGGTAGCCTGTACCAGGAGCAGGTGGCCTCCGTCGGCCGACACCTCGGTGCCGCTTGTGAAGTTTGTGCCGTCGAGCGTGATGCTGACTTCATCTAGATAGTCGTCGCTCACCTCTATTACGGGCGTGACCGCGCCGCTGTACGTCTCGCCGTCCGCGACGCCGGTGACGGCAATCAGCGGCGGGGTCTTGTCGATGACGAAGGCGGCGGTGAAAGCGGCCTGGTTGCCCGCGCAATCGGTTGCCACGACCAGTAGATCGTGCTCACCCTGCTCCCCGATGGCCGTGCCGGAGACGTAGTCGGCCCCGTCGAGAAGCGCGTAGATCTCGAAAAAGTTGTCGTCGTTGGCTCCGATTGTCGCCGCGACATCGTGATTGTAGAACGCCTCGTCAGCGACGCCGGAGACGGAGAGTACGGGCGGAGTATCATCGAGGATGAAGGTCGCGGAGATCTGCGCCTGGTGGCCCGCGGCGTCAATCGCCTGGACGACGAGCTTGTGGGCGCCCGCGGCGTCCAGTTGTGAGCCGTTTTCAAACGGCTGCCCGTCCAGAAGGGCAGTAACGTCCGTCAAGTTGTCGTCGTAGGCGCCGTAGGTCGGCCAGACGGGTGGCTTGTAGCAGCCGCCGTCCTCGACGAAGTACAAATCGATCTCGGGCGGGCTGCGATCGATTGAAAACCTTGCGCTCGCGAAAGCCTGCCTGCCCGCGCAGTCGAAGGCCCAGCCCTCGATGACGTGATTGCCCTCGGCGCCAACGACCGAGCCGGCCTGGAAATCCTCGCCGTCAAGGTAAGCCCGGCCGGAGACGAGGTTGTCGTCCTGAATGTCGACTACGGGAAACACGTCTTGTTCGGTGACCAGGCCGTCTATGACACCGCCAATGGTGACAATAGGATCGGTGAGATCGACCGTGAAGTTGGCATTGATCTCTGCGACGTTGCCGGCCAGGTCAACCGCCGAAATAATTAGCGAGTGTTCTCCCTCACCGACAGGCGTCCCGCTGGTTACGGGTAAGCCGTCAAGAGTGGCCGTTACGCTTTCAATGTTGTCGTCCGAAACCGTCCAGGCGGGCGACACCTCCGTTGGGTAGCATTCCCCGTTGGCGACACCTGTCAATGTGATGACGGGCGCCGAGCGATCGATGCGGAACGAGACACTTGCCTCGGACCGATTGCCGGCCAGATCGACGGCTTCAACCTCCAGGACGTGCAAGCCATCGAGAGAGATCGTAACGCCGCTCGCCCAGGTGGCGCCGTCCAGAGTGATGTCGTGTGTGCCCGGGTTCATGTCGGAGACGGTGACAATGGGCGTTACCGCCAAGGCATACATGCCGCCTTCCTCGACGCCGGTGATGTCGATCACGGGCGGGATGGTATCCCGGGTGGTGAACGACTTGCCGGCCATACTTGTAAGCTGCTCGGCCGACAGGCTGCCCGAAAGCTGGTGATCGCCGAGAGCCTTGATCTGCTCGACGGAAATAGGCACGGAAACGGTCGCGAAGCCGTCCAGCGCCAAGGTCTCGGAATGCACGCCGGCGCCGTCGAGCGATAGTTGCAGATCTGCCTCCGGCACGTAACCCCACATCCTTATGATCCCCGTGGCCGCATCGTAACCGGACTCGTAAACATCCCGATCGGTCGTAACGCCGAGAAGTTGGAAATCCCCAACTTGTACATGGGTTGAGTCCCCGGCCAGGAAGATCGTCTCGGCGGCGTCTTTGTAGATCGTGCAGGTGATGCGATGCCGCCCGGCCTGGCCGGTATCCATGGTGCCGGTGCTGTCTACGAAGTTGTAGCCTGGGCTGAAGTCGTGCTGGCTCACCGGCAGATCGAACCTCGTACCGTCCGGGCGGGTCACCACGCAGTGGAACGGCCCGCTGAAGGCCGGACCGGACTCCACCAGGGCCTCGACCGACAGGGGATCGTCCGGCAGGTAGAATGTGTCGTTGGCCACCAGCCACACAATGCGCACGCTGTAGCCGCGCACCTCGATCGGATGCGTCCAGGAGAGCGTCCCGCAGCCGTACTCGATCACGTGCGTGCCCTGGCGAATGTCCGTGGGAAGAACAAGGCTCGTCTGGCTGGTCGTGCCGGCGACGACGTTCTCCTGATGCTCGAAGCCGAACTCGAGCAGGCGGATCTTGAAGTCGCAGTCCTCGTCCGAGCCGAAAGTCAGCTCGACCGTGTCGCCCGCGTCGTAGACGTCCTTATCGCTGCACAGCCATTCCGGGCCGGTCACGCCGCCGCCGTAAACACGCTTCGCGTCGATGTAGATGGATCTGCCCGAGGTGAAGCCGATCGTATACAGGATGCGATCCGCCGGAATGTCTCCCAGCGGGATCTCGAAATGCAAAGTCTGCGGTTGAGCGCTCAGCTCGAACGGAACTTCATACTCGCTGCCGGGATAGCTCAACGAGGCGATAAGAGGAACGTCCACGATCGTACCCGTGCTCTCGATCAGCAGGTCGAGTTGCGCAGTCTCCTGCGGCCGGTAGAAGCACTTGTCCAGGGTCGCAGTGACCAGAAGCTCCACGCCGTCGACGTGGAAGGTAGTAAAGCCTCTTTCCGTGCCCTGCGTCGTGGGCGAACGCGGCTCGAGCGAATAGCCGAGCGTCTGCGGGCCGCCTTCCAGGTCCCACGGCAGCAGGTAGCCGAATGATACCGGCGCCTCGGCGCAAGGCTCGATGGTGAGATTCGCTTGCTCGGGCCCCTGCTCCTCGAAGGCGTCGAGCGTGAGCCGGCAATGGGCCGTCTGATCGCCTCCGTTGCTTACGACGAACGGGAAGCTCGCCTCGCCGCCCGCGGCGAAGCTCGTCTGCGGCGGAGCCGAGGCCAGCGCGCAGACGCCGCCCTGCACGGCTACCGTCCGATCGACCTCGGAAAGCACTTCACCCGCCGAATCATGCAATTTCAGCGTAAAAGGCCGCATGCCGGGCTCCGCGGCCGCCAGGTTGGCTTGCAAGGTCGCTGACCATGTCCCGCCGCGACCGGCGGCTGTTACATTGACCTGTCCATGCCAGAAGTCGGACTCGGCGGTCACGAATCCGGAGAAATCCTCGAATCCCGCGTTGGTAACGGTCAGATCGAAAGGCTGAAGCCCGCAGGCGGCAACGCCGGGCGCTGCCGCGAAGAGAACGTCGCGATCAGGCAATACTGCAAACCCGGCCACGGCCGGCTCGCTTATCCGCTCGCCGTCGACCCGAGCCTGGTACGCGCCGGGCTCCAGAAAAGCCGCCATGGCATCATCCAGGCTGTCTGCGATGCCGCCCGCCGAATCGAGATACACCTGCAGCGACCAGCCGGCAACGACCTGCCCGTCACGCCGGATAGAAAGATCAAGCGCGAACTCGGCGTCGAACGGAGAGACATTGGTTACGCTCCAAGGCACTTCCACAAGACCCGTCCTGTAAGACGGCTCCGGGCTGACCCCGGCTGCCGCGACCGGCAGGCCCACAGTGACGGGCGTTATACCGCTGTTTCCGAACTCGGCGCTGTAGCGCAACGAGTAATCGCCGGGCGGCAGCACCGGGCTCCACAGGCCGTATGCCTTGTCTTGGTTGTTTACATCGCCGGGCAGCGCGAGCATGTAAGAGCCGCCGGTTGTATCTATGACCTGGTCGGAAGCGTCCAGGATCTCCAGAGACATGCCGTAGTCGCGGGCAAACAGGCCGATGTTGGAAAGAGTCCAGGGAATATCGATCGGCTCGTCGGCGCTGTAGCCCGCGAAGGGAGTGACCGCGATCTGCGAGGCCGGGCCGAAGCGCACCAGGCGGTCATCGGACCAGGTAAGATCGCCGCTAGTCTCCAGGTGATAGGCAGTGTCTTCCAGAATCGAGCGCGTGAAAACTTGCTCGGAGATCTCTCCGGCTTGCAGGCTGACGGAACGCACTTCCTGCGAACCGGGCTCGCTCAATGTCAGGTCGAGATCGGCCGCAAGCTCTCCGTTGTTCTCTATTCGTGCCACCATATCGAACGGCTCGACGTCTACGACGTCGGGAGCGTCGAACGATACCGCGACTTGAACCGGTGCCACCCGGTAACGAGCAAGCGCCGAGGCGACCGAGCCGCCGGCCAGTGTAAGCTCGGCGGACAGATCGTAGGTTCCCGGTACACCCGCCGTCTGTGTGAATGTATAAGCGTGCTGCTCGTAGGCCGAAAGATCGAACGCCTCCTGGAAGATCACGCCACCGGCGCCGCGCACGGTCACCACCAAGTCTGAAGCGGGCAGGCCGGACAGCTCGCTCACCAGGCCCGAGACAGAAACCGTATCGCCGGTCTTGTAGACTTCAGCGTCGGTCGCAAGCGAAAGCGCCTGGTCGCCGTCCACGATCAGGAAGGGATAGCGATCGCGGGCCAACTCCTGTCCGAGAGCCGAGGTCAGCCAGCCCCGGAACCAGAGCTGCCCGGTGACTCCCAAAAGACCGATGTCCTCTGAAAGACCGACGCTCTCGGAGGCGCCGAGATCCTGAGCCCGGTCGGTCTGCCATAGTATCTCCTCTGTGATCTCGCCCCCGGGGCGCGGCCCGCCGGTGACATCGGAGTCGATGGCCAAAAAGCGCCCGCTCGCGCCCGACCAATCGGCCGAGTCGACTAAAGCGATCTCCAACCAGCCGTCTCCGTCCAGGTCGGCCACGGCCGGGTTTGCGCGGCCCCAAAGCTCCAGGCCGCTTTCGCCGGCATCCCACACCTGCGCTCCGGTGGCCCCGTCCAGAAGCCGCAAGCTCCAGGGCACGCTGGCCTCGTCCAGTACCAGTAACTCCATCCGCCCGTCCCCGTCGAGATCGCAGGCAGGCATGCCGCCCGAGACCGACCCGTAGTCGAGACGCCAGGTCTCGTTGCCGCCGGCGTCCAGGACGACGATGTCGCCGCCGAAGGGACTTCCGAAATATCCCGCTATCTCAAGTAACCCGTCCCCGTTCAGGTCGGCGACCGTCAGAGGAGACATCGGCATGGTCGACGCACCACCGCCGGCGGTTATCGAAGTCCGCCAGAGTATGCCGCCGTCCGACCCCGAGAGCGCGACAACTTCCGGTGGGTAGGCGCCGAAGTTGCTGGAACAGGTAGTGATAACCTCCGCAGGGCCGTCCCCGTCCAGGTCGGCCACCACGGGCAGAGTCGAGCTGCATTCCGGAAGCCCCGCCCAGACGACGGAACCGCCGTCGCCGACGGCCGCCAGGCCGCCCACGAAGCCGCCCGTAACGAGCACCTCGGCAGCGCCGTCGCCGTCGAGATCGCCAGCCGATAGAGACTGGTCGCCGAAAACCGCGAAAGGCAACCCGGAGCTGCGGGTATCCCAGAGAGAAGTTCCATCGCGCGCGTCACGGGCGTGCAAAAAGGCCGTTCCGGATTCGAAATCGAGGTGGAATACTTCGGGAACACCGTCCCCATCGAGATCCGCGACTCCAAGCGGACTCGCGGCGCCGACCTGGTGCTGCTCGCCAAGCGGCGCTTCCCACAGAACCTGCCCCGTCTCTCCCGAAAGGCACAGCACCGAATCCGGAAGCTGCACGAATACCTCGCCTGACGAGTCGTCGTCAATGTCTGCGACTTGCGGCACGGTACTGTAATCGCTTGGTGTAAATGAACGGCTCCAAAGCAGCACGCCGTCACGGCCTCGGTAGGCGCGGATGACTCCATCTCCGCTCACAAGAACAACGTCCGCTGCGCCGTCGCCGTCGAGATCGGCGAGTGCCGGTCCCCTGTCAGCGGCCCAGTGGTCGGTCATGCTCGAAGGCGCCTGCTCCCACAAAAGCCGCGGCGCCTCGATCTCGCCTGCGCCCGAGGATGCAAACCTGCGCGATACGCTGGCGCCGAGAGCCGGCCATGGAGGCACGGCCGCCCCGGCCCTGAGCCTGACGACCTCCAGGTGCAAGTCGCCCCCCGTGACCGGCACCGGCCCGTTTGTGAGCGTTCCCAGGCCGCTCACGGGATCGCTCAGGCGATAGACGTCGCGATCGGTCCACAGATCCAGACCGGCCGCAAGACCGCTGATGTCAATCGGGAAGGTGTAAGGCACCGCGTCCTCGGTGCCCTTACGAAGTTCGAAGTGGAGTCTGTACCTGCCGCTCGCAAGATCCGAAGGCAGAGTGAACGGCACTCTCACCTGCGCCCCGCAGCCGTCAACGTAACCGCCGCCTGCATCAGCCAGGTACTCGACGCCGCCAAACCCGGTCAGGCTCAGCTCCCAGCCGTGGTCGGTGCCGAGCATTCCTCCGCTGTCGATTGTCACTTCTCCCGATCCACCGGGCTCGGACGGTGCCGAAGAAAGCCTTGCGGAAAGCAGCGCCGGTTCGATTACGAAATGTGTCGCGTAGGTAGAAAGTTCGCCGATGAAAGTCGGGTACGAATTCACGTCGGGCTTTACGATCTCGACCCGGATCTCGTCGCTGGCGTTCTCGATACCGGAAGGAAGCGTAATAGCGAAGTGCTCGCTCCAGGAAGGAGACCCGGGAGAGATCGTTCGCGACACGTCCTGTTCGAAACCTGCCCCGGGCACCGAGACCTTCACGATCATCTCTTCCGGCCCGCCCAGCCCGTAGACAGTGCCGTGCCCAATGACGTCGAAATACAAGGCATCCGCACGGCACAGGTCCAGATCGACGTTCTCGATATCGACGCCTAGCCGCGGCGTCTCGATCCTGACCGTCTCGACCCTGGAGTCGCCGAACCCGCCGGCAATCTCCGCGGCCATGTCGTCCTCGATCTCGGTCATGATTTCGGTTCCGATGCAGCGGTAGTGGCTGGCGGCGTTTCTGAAGAAGGGTATGGTTACCCCCTCGGGCGCCGTAACGATAAGCACCTGCCTCGGCCCGACGGCTACCTCTCGACTCCAGGCCAGACCCACCTCGGGCAGGCTTTCGCTGACGAGCACCGCCGGGTACGTAAAATCGCCCCGGTTGACCAGCGCCACCGGCCCGGCCGGCTCGCCGTACGACTTCTCCCAGGCCAGCCCGCTGATCATAAAGCCCGATATCGCCGGCTCGATTGCAAGGTCGGCCCTGATCTTTTCGAAGTTCTCGCTGTTTTCACCATACGCCGACTCGGCGAACACATCGAGCGTATACTCGCCACGCTCCAATACGTTCAGCGGCAAGTGACAGGTGAGTAGATTTGATTGCGATGGATCGATAATGAATCCTGTTTGCGCGTCTTCGGCAACCAGGCCGCCGCCCGGCGAGTAGAGCCTGCAGCCGGCGTCGACCTCCAGGGGCATCAGGTCGTCCGTGGAGAGATT
Organism: uncultured Myxococcales bacterium; assembly: GCA_964640665.1. Classification (GTDB taxonomy): domain Bacteria; phylum Myxococcota; class B64-G9; order B64-G9; family B64-G9; genus DATKYQ01. The sequence continues at coordinate 1,672 of CAZXHT010000142.1, read as the reverse complement.
ACTCGAAACATCCACGCCCGAGGGAGTCGCCGTGAGCGTCTCGATGACACTCGACAAGATCGGCACAAATATTCTTACATTCTTTATCTTATATAGCTCGTTCCCCGCTGTCTCCCAGTATGCAAGAACCAGGCTCTTTGTTTTCGTGAAAGGATAATTCCAGGGTACCTCGAGCTGCGCCTGCCTCGTTACCTCTCCTTCGGCCGCGATGGACACGCTTTCGGGAGGACTTTCTATATCTCCCAGGCGAAGTTGGTAATGAATATCCAAAGCCTCACGGGAATCGTTCGCAAACGAAATAGTCGATAGTATTGTATCTCCGCGATGGTAGCTTTCTCGATCCGGCTCAATCGTGGCGTGCATCTCAAGGAATGGAGAGTAAGCTACTACATTGGTCGAAAAGCTTCCAAGCACGTGACCTTCTTCGTCCTCGTACCAGCCCATCAATGTAAGTTGCCCCGGCTCGCTATCCGCCGGAATCGTCAACATGACATCCAAGTTGCCCTCTCCCGCGGGCCCGACTGCAAGCTCTTGCTCCAGCAGTGACGTAGGCAGGCTCTCGGCTCGTAAAAAAAGCGTTCCCTGGATGGTCGATTCGTAAAGGCTATGATACGATACTCTGACGGGGACGGACTGCCCGGGCACGATACTTTGTATTTCTGTGGCGGCTGACAGGACCACCGGATAGGCCAGGAAAAAAATCCTCAGGCCGGCGTTGGCCGCCAGCCTCATGTCGTCATCGAGGTCCAATGCCATGCAGAAAACACCATCTTCACGATAGTCGGACATCCCGTAGTCCCTTTGCTCGATCCACTTCTCACCCGGACCGAGAATGACGTCTTGGGTGATTTCCGACCCGACATGAACGAGACCTACGGATATCTCGAGATGCCGCTCTCGATCTCCCTGGTTTTCTACCGTGTAGCTGAAGTGAGCCGTCTCGTAGGACAGGTATACACTCTTGTCCGTGGTAATCGTTGTTACGATATCCTCCGGAACGTAAGACTCACCCTCGATTGGATAGGGCACCGCGAACCGTCCCCCGGGATTATCCCTGGCTTCCCTGATCAGATTGCCATCCCCGTCGTACAGCTCCACCGCCACGTGCCAGATGCCGTAACGCAGCGCATGAACGTTGCTGTCATATTCCTGATCGAGCGACAACTGAGTGGACTCGCCCTCGGCCAGATCCACGGGCAGATCGACTGTCTCGGTGATAACATTCCGGTTCGGTTCCTGGACCAATAGCTTCGCCAGGGCGGCATGCTCGCCCCCAGGCGCATCGTTGGTCACCGCGAGCCCAAGAGACACGGGACCCCCGTCCCGTATAACCCGCGGAATCTCCGCGGGCATCTTCAACCAGCTTATGAGATCCCTGAAGAACATCACCCCGCTTGTCTTGCTCCTGCCATACCCCAACTCCACCGCGCCGGCCGCACTCCGGCCCCAACTCAGCGCCCGCCAGTAGTCCATATAAGACGAGGTGACCGTGACGCTTCCCTCGCCCACCGCGTAACTGAACAGCGCCACGCGGTTGTTCGACACCTTGCGCAGCAGGGTCTGCGAGCCTTCCGGGTAGACCGTGAAGTGACCGTCCAGCGGGATATCGATAACGCTCGATCCGAAGGCCGACAATGCGGGATGCTCTCTGTATTCTTCCTCGATCCAGATG
>CAZXHT010000141.1:0-10774 GCA_964640665.1 uncultured Myxococcales bacterium | reverse complement strand
TCCATAGCCCACCGGCCAAACAGAGTATTTCGAAAACTGGTGGGAGGTGGGGGCCCGCTCGTACCACTTGATTTTACAGCCCCAGGCGGTAGGCCGCGCCGAACATGAGTTGCACCCAGTCGGCGCCGTGACCCAGGTCCTTGAAGGCGAACTCGACAAAGACATCCAGGTCGCCCACCAGGGTGTACTGGCCCTTGAGAGTCATTGGTACCGCCGCGTCGCTGTCTTCGCCCAGGTAGGCCAGCACGCCGAACGCGAGCGAGATAGCCAGCGGTTCGATCGGCTGAACAAGAATCCCGGCATCGACTTGCAACAAGAAGTAGTTGGGCGAAGGGTCGTGGCCGATCAAGAACCCCATCCCCACATCGGCGATCACCGCGAATATGTCGCTGAGTTTTAGCTTCACGGGAGCGCTGGCAAGCATCGTCACCGCCGAGCCGCCCCAGTAGGCAAAATATTTCTTGGAAAACGGGATGAACAATTGCAGTTGCCCTGCCGCCCGGAGCTTTCCGTCCATGAATTTGCCAAGCTCGTACAGCCCGTAGAGCCTCATTCCCGCATAGACATGAGGAGAGAAGGACAGCGCCAGGTCGAGTCCGGCTTCCAGCTTGTCGATCACGCCGAAACCTGCTCCCAGAATAGTCGAAAACCAGTTGTCGCCACCATTAAAGAAGTCGACGTTGAAGTTCAGCCGCGGCTCGAGTGTCATCCTGGGCAGCGCCAGGGGCCGATCGATCTCGGATACGGGGTAGCCTCTCGGCAAGACCACCTCGGGAGTCGTTTCCGAGGGCGGCGTCTCGGGCTCTTCGGCGGCCTTGGGAGTCTCCCAGGGATCGTCGGCCGAGTTACCACTTGAACCTTCTTCGGTACCCGCTTTCTTTTCTTCTTCTGCTTTCTTGGCGTCTGTTCCACCGGTGCCGGAATCTTCTGTCGCCGTGTCGGAACCGGTCTCGTCCTCTTGCGCCTGAGCCAAGCCAACCCAGCCAACCAAGGCAACCGCCATAATCGCAGAAACGAAAGTCTTCATTGCCACCCTCCTCGAAAAAATCCTGCTGTTTTCATATGAAACTGAGGCGGAAGGATTCGAACCTTCATTGGCGGAGCCAAAGTCCGCTGTCCTGCCCTTAGACGACGCCTCACCAACCTACCGGCCATGCCTACCAGCCAACCCGGCGCAAGTCAAGAAGCGGCCCGTGAACTGTGAGCCCCTTTCTTCAAGCGAGTTGTGCTGCTAAGCGATTGCGCGTGGCAGGAGGCCACTCAACGAACCCGTCGTCTCCAGGGATAAATCGGCCAAGATCCGCAATTAGAGCCATTACAACTCGAACATCACCCACACGTGCTGCGTCAGTGTGACGGCACCGGGGTTTCTCGGAAAGCCCAAACGCGCCCGGCTGTCGATGCCCAACTCCAGCCACTCGTTCAGTCTGAATCCAACGCCGACTCCCGCCTGCGCCTGAATCAACCCGCTCCCGTCGAAGTCCCCATCCCCCCCCTTGTCGATGAAAAACCAGTTTTCGCCGTAGCCCAGGCCCAAAAGGGCGTAACCGCGTACAAACTCGTTTGAACGAAGCTCGCTCCGCTCGCAGGCAAACCTTCCATGTCCTGGGATGAAATAAGCACGGACGCACCCCTTCCAAAGTACCGGTAATCCCGAGATCCTTCTTTCAAGGCGCCATACCGCGCCTCAACCGAAAGGAGGAGTATCATGAGTAGACTACGGGATCGTATGGAAGCCGATCTGCGGCTTCGTAACCTCCGGCCAAGGACTCAGGAAACCTACCTGGGGTACGTCCGCAACTTTGCATTCTACCACATGCGCTCGCCCACCGAAATGGGCACCGAGGAAGTGCATGACTTCCTTATCCATCTTCGCGATGAGCGCAAGCTGCAGCCGATGACAATCAAGGGCTATGTAGCGGCGTTGAAGTTTCTCTACACCGCCACGCTGAACAGGCCCGAGGTGGTCAGGCCCTGGTTGTCGCCTCGCGTAGTGAGGAAGTTGCCGGTGGTGCTCAGCGGCACCGAGGTCGAGGCCGTGCTGGGCGCCATCGAGTCCATCACCTACCGAGCCGTGCTGATGACGACCTACGGTGCAGGGCTGCGCATCAGCGAGGCCTGCCAGTTGCAGGTTGCGGACATCGACAGCAAGCGGATGCTGATCCACATCCGCGACGGCAAGGGCGGCAAGCAGCGCTACGCCATGCTCTGCGGCCGGCTGCTCGAAACGCTTAGGGCCTACTGGAGGCAGGTACGCCCCCACGGCGAGTACCTGTTCCCCGGCCAGAAGCCCGACACCCATCTGAGCAACAGCTCGGTGCGCAAGGTGCTGCACCAGGCGATCAAGGACTGCGGCATTGAAAAACGCGTGACCCCACACGTGTTGAGGCACTCGTTTGCCACTCACCTGCTCGATACGGGGACCGATATCCGCACTATCCAGGTGCTGCTGGGACACAACTCGATCCAGACGACGCAAGTCTACACGCAGGTCAGCCCCCAGCATATCGGCAGGGTCAAGAGCCCGCTGGACCTGTTGGGGACCCGGGAGGCCAAGGTGCTCGGGTAAGGGGTCATGGGGCCCCACGGTCCCTGCGTGCCGGAGACCAGAGCACGGCACCCTCGCCATGAGGTGGCCGACATCTTCCGTGCGCACGGGCAGGTATACCGCGCCACCCACCCGCTGACGCCCGAGCAGCGGAAGGTCATGGCGTGCATCGAAATCTGCCGAACCGAGGTGCTCGGCGGGCATGTCGATCTTTGTCCCGACTGCGGCCACGAGACGAAGCCCTCGTACAACTCCTGCAGAAATCGGCATTGTCCAAAGTGCCAGGCACTCGACCAGGCACGCTGGATCGAGGCGCGAAAGGATCGCATACTGCCTGTTCCCTACTTCCACGTGGTCTTCACCCTGCCCGGAGAGCTCAAGCCCCTGGCCCTGCGCAATCGCAGGCTCATCTACGACCTGCTGTTCACTGCGGCCTCGCGAACCATGCTCGAACTCGGCCGAGACCATGATCGCCTCGGCGCGCTGCTCGGCATCACCGCAGTGCTGCACACCTGGACCCGCGACCTGCGCTTCCACCCCCATCTGCACTGCGTTGTTTCCGGCGGCGGCCTCGCGCTCGACGCCGAGCGCTGGGTCCACTCGGACGACAAGTTCCTCTTCCCCGTCAAGGTCATCTCGGCGCTGTTCCGCGGCAAGTTCATTGCCTTGCTCAAACACGCGCATAGACGGGGAGACATCGACCTCGGCCCCGACGACCGCCTTTGCAAAGACTTCCCCGGACTTTGTAATACCCTGTTCAAAAAGTCTTGGGTCGTCTACTCCAAGCGCCCATTCGCGGGACCAGAGCAGGTCTTCGCCTACCTGGGCCGCTATACACACCGCGTAGCCATCTCCAATCACCGCCTGTTGTCGATCTCCGACGAGGCCGTTACCTTCGCCACCCGCGACGGAAAAACGGCCACCCTGCACCCCCATGAGTTCACCCGGCGCTTCCTGCTCCATGTCCTCCCCAAGAACTTCGGCAAGATCAGACATTACGGCCTGCTCGCCTCCGGCAACGTCAAGACCAAACTTCTCATCGCCCGACGGTTGCTGCAGCCCCCCGATACCCCTGATGACAGCGCCGGCGACAAGCACGACACGCCGCCGGACTGGCAACACCTGCTCGAAGACCTGACCGGCATCGACGTTACCCGCTGCCCTGTTTGCGGCAGCAACCGGATGCACCGTATCTCACTGCCTGTCCACCGCGCCCCCCGGTGTCCACTCCCTTCTTCCAGGGCTCCCCCATGAGGTCACCATGAACTCACACCTGATGACATACCGCGCTCTTCTGCTCCTGTTCTCGACGGGAATGTTCTCGTGCGCCCCAAGTTCACCCAGCACCACATCCGGTGATCGCGATCAGGCTACGTCTGCGACCCACGCGACTCTGAACGCACTTGATATCATCCGCTACCTGCGTCCCCCTGCTGCTATTCACCGCATCTCCTGCCCGATATTGACATAGAGCCCATCACCCGCGGCTTCGTTCAAACGAGGATCGGCGGAATGCGAGCGCAACGGACTTGCCGAACTGCGGCCCACCATTTCTGCCGCGCTCGACTCCGCCGGATCCTACTGTTTTAATGGCCGATGCGTAGTAGCAGAAAAACGGGAATGAGGCCAGACCCTCGACAGAAATCCTGAAAGGGCTGAATGAATAACCGACACTCACCATGATCGGCATATGCATAAACACCACGCCTCTAGACGCTTCTCTTTGCGGGCCGACTGAAGCCTGGTCTTGCGGCTGTATAATAAAGCCGAAACCAGTTCCGACACTAATATCTGGACCGTCCGCCTTCACGCCTCTTACCGGTAGAAGTATGATGACGGAAAGTATTAGGTACTTTAATATCTTGCTCACGAGGCTCCGCCCTATGTCGATTCCTTCCGGCTCCTCTACACAAGTACAACAATGACACGGAGTATGCCACGGATGATATTGGAATTCGAACGTGCCCGGTTGATCCTCTTGATTCGAGTGGTCAACCAAGGTCGCAACATTCCCGTCTACATGAAACACCCAGATTCCACCCTTGTACCTGTTAAAATTTTCCTGGTATCCGTTCACAAGATACAGATGCCCTCGATCGGAGAAAACTCCCCCTTGCATATACTTGAGCGCCCAGCCATAGTTTTCGTATATAGGCAACTGATTCCATCAGACGCTGCTTTTTCACATTGCCGACCCCCGAAATTCCAGGTTTCAGAGTTAGAATCGAGCCACAAGCCACAGATGCTGTATCAGAGTGACTACTTCCGGATGTTCCGGAATGCCAACACGAAGGCGAATCTCAGCATCTATTTCAAGCCATTTATATATTGAAAAACCCAATCCTCCGCCAATTTGAAGTTGTATGGGTCCACTCAATTTATTATCACCGTCTGACGTCGCACAACTAGGAAAAATGACATACGGACTTGCTCCAATCCCAAGTATCCCATAGACACGTATTGTTTCCCTGGAAAAAAAATCAATGCTTCCCGTGACTGATCCAAACACCAAATTTGGTACAGAATCTGCACTCGTGCCAATAAAAAGCCAGGCAAACAAAACCTCAACGGACAATTTCCAGTTGCCAAAATCATAACCGAAACTAACGTCAAGAGGCAATTCGCCATAAAATTGCCTGCAAATTTCGCCAGAGCCAAACATGGCACCAACGCCTGATCCAAACCCGATATTGAGATTATCATCAGAATATACATAAGAACCACTAAAGAGAAGAACAAGAAGTACTGGAAAAGTAAAAAAAATTGCCTTTTTCATACATTCACCTGCAGTACTATATTTTGCAGAGCACAGGAGAAGCTGTATAGTGTTTGAAGTAGAGATCATCCTTTCCTTCTTCACAACAATTGTCTATCATTATCACATGGATTTGCCCACTGATTCCCGGCGCGTTTCCGAAATCATTATTATCAAGATCCCATATGTCTATTCCTTCTGGCTCCTCGCCGCCACACCAATCTCGCGGATGGAATTTAAATCGAAACGTACCGCTATCTTGACTTGAATGGTCAACCAAGGTGGCGATGCTACCATCTACAGCAAATACCCAAATGCCTCCTTTGTATCTATCAAAATCCCGGCTGTATCCGTTCACAAGATACAGATGACCTCGATCGGAGAAGACACCTCCTTGCATGTGCTTGAGCGCCCAGCCCTCGTTTTCATACATCGGCAACTGGTTCCAACCCTGGTGCGCGGATTGCAACTGGAGATAGGGTGCACGACGATAAAGACCGACAATGACCGGAGGGTCTGACCAGATTACGTCAACTTCGTACCTGAATATTGGATGCGCGTCGTCAACCGTGCTGTTGGAAGTGTACAGCATCAACGAATCGCCTTCCTGATGAAACGCGCACCAGCCCGCACTGATTTGATCGGTCAGATAGAAATAGCTATGGCTGACATATTCGAAGTCACCGCCCTCCGGAGAGCTGTAAGTGAAGCCCATACCGGGTCGCTCGCCTTCGAGAGGCACGCAGATAAGGCCATTATATACATCGATATCTCCAAAGTGATTGAAGCCAGGAAATCCCCTAGATGCATAAACTCCAAGAACCGGATCATCATAATAGTAGTCATGACGCAGATCGAGATTAACCGGAACCTTTAGCAGCCGCGCTGGATCGTTCTTCGAGAAGTACCAGTTGAAGTTGTCATGGGCCACGCCGTTCAGCTCGTTCTTGAATCCGTCGTTGTCGTCCTCGTCGTTCTCCGGGTAGTTCCCGAGGTAAACGTACTGTTCCGGGAAGCCAAAGTCATAATCTGGCGGAAACGGGTTCACGTACAGTCTGTCGCTTCCGAGAGACCGGCGCTCGGTCTGGCCGACCCGTTCCCATGCAGTCAGAACAAGAGGCTGGTACGTGAATATCTCCATCGGCCTGTCGGGAGAGCACTCGTTAAAAGAGTCCAAGTCGTCGATATCTATCCGAATCACCTGTGTGCCCTCGTCAATATCTGGAACGTCGACATCCGCAAAGCGAACGCCCCCAATGTTCAAGCTCAGCTCGTCTACGTCCGAGTTCACCTCGGCCAAGATGACGTGATTTTCGAAACCATAGACGTCGAGCTGTCCGGCCCAGTCGTCTGGTTCGTTCGAAAATGGCTCGTGCATCGGAAACAGTATCCGCACATGAGATGTCTTGAATCCGTAGGTGCTCGTCGCTTCGACCCATTCGAAATTCTGTAAGCTCAGAAGTGCATTGCCGTAGTGGTCCATTGTAAACGGTATTCCCGGCGGCTCGCCGGCCGGGGCCAGCTCGGACGACAGAAAATCCAACTGATAGGGCTCGCCGGGCGCCAGGCCCTGGATCGAATCGCTTTTCAGTACCGTGAGCCCATCCGAATCTCCCTCCGTGGAATACACGAAGTTGAATCCCTCGAGTCTATCAACCGAGAGATTGACGAATCCCATCTTCCTCGAGAATCGAAAGCGAAAAAGTCCGTGCGGTTCAACGAAGCCACTAGTGTTATCCGTCAGGTACGGCCAAGTATCGACAATAAAGGGGCCGGTAAAATATGGATCCGGCGGCTGCGCTCCTTCTTCCATCAGTCCGATGAAAATGTTCAGGTTCTCGGCCAGAGGATGCCCGTCCCACGACGTCAGCGGGTTCTCGGAACACCTTGGCGGGGATTCATGCTGTTGTTGGCATCCTCCGAGAAGCTCGACACGTAAATGGCGATCGGTCAGCAACCCGGGATTTGACCCGTCGACCGAAAGCACCAAGACATTCTTCGAGTTCGGCAAGTTCACCGGATCACAACACCTGCTGTTTTGCTCGCACGACCACTCGTGCCCGGAGAAAACACCATCTAGGGGGGTCTCTACCCAAGCATGTTCTTCGTCCGCTTCCCAGAAGTTCTCTATCCGGTATACTCGCAGAAAATCCTCCAGTCTGTCAAAGTCGACCGTCGTGGCGTCCACGCAATCGGAGAAGTAAATTGTAAGACTTGTGAATGCTGTCTTGGCCATGATCATTCCGCTGGGGGGATCGCTGTAGTCAACCAGCTCGCTGATGTAGGGGCTGGTGGTGACCGCTCCCGGCCCGCAGCCGGCGGGAAGATTGCACTGTAGTTGACCCAGAAGACAGAACCACAATGTGACCATGACGGCCTTCCTGGAAAACCGAACAATGAGTGCGCGTTTCCTGGTCTTCATGGCGCACCTCCATCTCCCGAGCTACCTTCAAGAAAGTCTTTCAGTTTCACCATGTACTCCTTCCAGACCTCCATGATGTTGCCGGGGTTATCGACCGAATGCCCGTGGCCGGCTATCCTGATTGCCGACTTGACTACCTGGAAACCCGATACGACCTTGTGTGCACCCACGTACCAGCACTTGTTCTGATTCTCTATCAGACCGCAATCCGCCGGCATGGCCGGATTCCTCGGACCGCTCTCGATGAACTCGTCCAGATAGATCAGCGCCTCTTCATTCAATGTGAGGCCCAGGGCTCTCGCCGCAATTGCCTTGGCGGTAATGCTCGTGTCCGAAAGCAACGTCTCACCGAGCACGTCCACGACATCGGCCCTGGCTCCCTGTGCGGGATCTGCCCGCGCGGCCTCGCCGAGAGCTCCCGCGCAAAGAGCTCTCGCCATGTGATCCGAGCTTCCGGCCTGAAGCATCTCCACCAAACGATCAACCGCCTTCGGCTCGGGCGTGTCATTCAGTTGACGCAGGCACTTTCGCAGGATGTAGCGCGGTATTTCTCCTGTACGATACAGCAGCTTGTACGCGGATCTCCGGCGATAGAGCCAGTCGTCGCTGGAAAGATCGATTAGCAAGACACTTGTTGGCGTTCTGACGAGAAAGACCGAGCTGGCAGTTGCATAATTTCCAACCCTGTCTGCAATCGTCGCAAATAACTCGTGCTGACCCTCGTCCAGGTAGCGATCAATCGCCACCTGCCATTTTGCCTCGCTCTCGGTCGGTTGAAAAAGGTGCGTCACCTCGGCGCCGTCAAGAAGCACTGATAAGGTCTCGATATTAACTCCGACACCTTCATCAACGTAACCTGCCTTGAGGAGGGGCAGATCGGTCGCGATCGTGCTGCCGTTTGCCGGCTCGATGGAAAGCAGGGGCGGTTCCTTATCCTCGGGCAGAAAGCGAAGCTCGACCGTCAGGTAGGAGCCGGGCTTCGAGGCGAGTCGCACCGAAAGCTCATGCTCGCCGGGCATTACGGGATAAGGGGCTTGAACACCTTCCGTGACCTGAGAAAACGAATCTGGCCCGATGACGATGTTGCCGTCAATATTGATCCACGCCGCGGACACACGCTGGCCATGGGGCGGATCATGCAAGCCGTTGGTTACCAGGACGCAGATATCCCCTTTAAGGGGTACGTCGAAGCTCGTGCTCTTCGTTATCGGCTTGCCTTTCGATCTCTGGAATTCCATGGGCCCGAGCACGGGCAGCGTGGCATCCATGAGCGTGCAGGCGTTTGGTCCAACGTCTTCTCCGAGCGCCGACGCTCCGGCATCCTCGTCTGTCTTGCAACCATGAATGAGGCTACATGCCAGGAAAAAGGCAAGAACGTTTGATGCAACCAGCCGTGCATTCATCTTTCACCCCCATTGCGAATCTGTACAATTCAGAGGAAACATAAAGAGGGTCGCCCATCTTCTCGGATGAAGCGGCCCTCTTACCTTCACTCGCCATTTTCGGCAGCCCATCTCTCCCTCCTCGGGATCAGAGCTTTGCGCCCCGAGCCTCTCGGCCCGGGTTGCCCTTTCGAACGGCTTTGCTGCTATGCAGGTTCTGACTAGAAACTTACCAAAAAAAAGCGGTTTTGTCAAGACACGGTTTTCGTATGTGTGGGCCTACAATTTTTTTACAAATCTTTTACTTCCTTGCAACCATTCCGGGCCGATCTTGCGCTTGAATGAAAAAGTGCAGACTCGTTCTTGTAAAACCTGGTAAAAGAAGAAAGGAGAGAATCATGCAGACACTCAAAACAATCATGGGAACCGTCCTGGCGGTAACGCTGCTCGGCGCCTGCGGGGCGCGGGCCGGGCAGGTGCGTCTCGGCTTCGACGTCAGCCACCCGATACTGCTTGCCGGGCACAAGCAAACTGCCTATATCAAGATCGGGCTGACAGGATTGGTGTTCGCCGCGGAGAAAGAACGGGCGCCTGTCAACGTGGCCATCGTTCTGGATCGTTCGGGATCGATGAGCGGCAAAAAAATCCGGCGCGCCAAGGAAGCCGCCATCATGGCCATCGATCGCCTCGGCCCCGACGACATCGTTTCAGTGGTGGCCTACAACCAGAACGTTGCCGTACTCGTCCCGGCCACCAAGGTCTCGGACAAGCAGTCTATCTTTAACGCCATCAACCGGCTCTCCCCGGGCGGCATGACTGCGCTGTTCGGCGGAGTCAGCAAGGGCGCCCAGGAGACGCGCAAGTTCCTGGTGCGCAACCAGGTCAACCGGGTGATCCTGCTCTCGGACGGCCTGGCCAATGTCGGCCCCTCGTCTCCGGATGCCCTGGCGGCGTTGGGCGCCAGCCTGATTAAAGAGGGCATCTCGGTGACCACCATCGGGCTCGGACTGGGTTACAACGAAGACCTGATGGTAAAGCTGGCCCGCGCCTCGGACGGCAACCATGCCTTCGTGGAGGGGCCCGAGCAGTTGGCCCGGATCTTCAACTACGAGTTCGGCGACATTCTCTCGGTAGTGGCCAACGACGTAAACGTCGTCATCACCTGTTCGCCGGGCGTCCGTCCCGTGCGCGTGCTTGGCCGGGATGCCGACATCGTCGGCCGGACGATCAACACCAGGCTCAACCAGATTTACGGTCGGCAGGAAAAGTACATCCTGCTCGAAGTCGAGGTGGAGGGCTCGCCGGCCGGTCAAACCCGAACGTTGGCCTCTGTTTCCGTCGACTACACCAACATGGCAACCAAGCACAAGGCGCACATCGGGGCTTCTAAGAGCGTAACCTTCACGGGGTCGGCCAAGCTGGTCAGGGATAGTGCCAACTCAAAGGTAATGGTCGCCGCCGTGGAGCAGGTCGCCAACATTACCAACAAGCGCGCCTTGGTCCTGCGCGACCAGGGCAAGATCGGCGAGGCGCGTAACATCCTGCTGGGCAACGAGCGATACCTCAATGACAACGCGTCCAAGTACGGGTCAAGCCGCCTGAAAAACTTCGGAAGAACAAACCGGAGCGACGCCGACAACCTGTCTCCCGAGAGATGGGATCGACAG
>CAZXHT010000140.1:0-10792 GCA_964640665.1 uncultured Myxococcales bacterium | reverse complement strand
TGGTGTAGTCGGTGAAGGTGCCTTCTGTGGTGCTGCTGGGCCCTGAAATCGTAGGTGGGTTGGGCGGTGTGTTGGTGACGGTGACGGTGACTGCATGGGTGACGTAACCGCTGGTGGCACCGTCGCTGTCGATGGATCGGCAATTTATCGTTTTCGCGCCCGGGGTAAACCACTGGAAGCTCGTCGAGGAGTCGGTGCCACCAACACCGAGCGAGGACTGGTACGGCGCGGCGATCGTCCACTGCGAGTCTGGCGAGTAGCACTCGTTTCGCACCTGGTCACCATCGGGATCCGTGCCGCGGGTGATGGTGTAGTCGGTGAAGGTGCCTTCTGTGGTGCTGCTGGGCCCTGAAATCGTAGGTGGGTTGGGCGATTGGTTGGGGTTGCAGGGCTCTGGCTCGCAGCTTCCGTCACTGCAGCCGCATTCGCAGGTTTCAGTCACATTCCAGCGGCAGCCGTCGGTAGCGCAAGTCTCGACGTTGCCGTCGGGATTGCATTGAGTGTCGTTAGGTGTACAAATCATTGATGCACAACCGGTCGCCTTACCAGCATAGACAGAAATAACGTGGGGTATGGTCCGTTCATTAGTGACTTGTGTGATGCCATTGAGCACAAAGCCAGAGCTGTCGCCGCCGTCGAGCATGACGATCTCTTGTGCTCCGAAATCTCTGACAATGAGATCTGCCCAGGCTTGGTCCGCATATTCGCTGACATAAAGGATCAAAGTCTCCGCTATACCGTCCCCATTCGCATCGAGGATCCCCGCAAGGGTTCGCCCTATCCACGCGTCGGGCCTCTTTGGGGCGCTAGGATCGAGTGCGCCGACCACCTCTGGAGTCGGGCCGTCGAATGTGGCGGGCGAATATGATGCGACCGCCACACTTTCTGCGTCGGAGTCGATCTCCAAGGTCATCACCAAGCCAGGGAACTCTTCGATTCCATAGCCATAGCTCACCGTGGCGTCATCGACGCGCAGACCGAAGGCGATAGGGGTTGGGTAGTCGGAGGTGGAGAAGAAAGCCCCGTTGACAAGTAGCATCATGGTTTCGCCGGGCAACTCACCTGCCTCCCCTTGGCTCCAAAAGCTCGTAAGCGATTGACGGGTGACAGAGGCGTTTGGGGCACCTGTATATTCGCCAACCAAGCTGCAGACAGTTGCTGAGCCCAGATCAATAACCGCCACCCAATCTGGTTGACCGCCGGTATAGTCTTTACTGTACACTGTGACACCGGTATCCTCGGCGAATTCTGTGAAGCCATCGGGCACGATCTGGTCGGTAGACAGGACGATTTCTTCGACGTCGACAGGTTGATCATCACCCAAACCGTTGATATCTCTCACCCATAATTCCAGTGTCCAGTGGCCAGGTTCGATCACGCCGCTGAGGTCCTCATCAAAAGTAATGGCTAGCTCGGTGTAGCCGTTGCCGGCATAGGAGGCGATTACCTGCTCGTGAACCACAAGGCTGGCGGTATCGACACCAGCCCGCGCCAACGCCGTTGCATCGACGTTGAGGCGCATACGGCGCACGGAGATTTCTTTGAAGTTTCCGCTAACACCGCCGCAAGCCGGATCTCCAGGAGCACGGAGCCAACCAAGGGCTCCTGGAATCGACCATCCACCGGAATTCTCAGAGATGATGTACGCATGCGAGCAGTTGTAGCAGTTCTGTTCGATGACGTAGATAATACCGGCATCAACATCGATCGACTTGACCACCACTACGTGTCCCCAATCGCCCCAATCGAAGACGATGACGTCGCCTGGCCGCGGTGGTTCGGGGCCGCCGTTAGCGTATCTGATGAGTTGGGCCAAGACGGGGTTGTTCGCCGAGTTGGGCCACCACTCCCTGGCGTTGCCATAGCGGGAAGTCTTCTCGGTACACATTTCGTAGTGCAGGCAGATAAAACGGAAGGCGAACTCAGTGCAATGGTATTCATAACCAAAGGTGCCGTGCTCGTTTTCGAGATGACTGGGATCTGGGCCGTTTTGGTAAGCTGCAATACTGCAGAATTCATCGATAACAGCGCCTATCTCCTGTGGATCTCCTGCTCCCATTTCGCCATTTGGTGTCGAATCCTTTGTCGTGTTGTGGTCGACGCCGCCGGAGAAATCCTCGAGCTTTTGGCACATGCCGTCTGAACAGTAGTAACTCTCCGCAGTGTTGCACTGACGGTGGCCTGTACACGTAAAATCTGTTTTCTCCGAGCAGCCTGCCAGAAACTGACCGAGGAAAGCCCCATATGTCACGATTAACAAATATCTCATGCTAGAACCCTCCACCAGAAAGAAATAATAGTCTCTCCCGGTCCATAGGAATTTTTAACAAGACTCCATTTTATAGAACAATCAATGTATTGCGACTGACCGAGACAGCATTCTGACAGACTCGTAGCGCCTACTAATAAGTCTGGGTCGTGGGCACAAGGGTAGCGCAAAACCGCTGGTATGCGGCATGAAAACTCACGACGTCCTGTTTTCCTCATCCTCCAACAACTCCGAGGCCCCGCGACCCCAAAAGGGGTCACCCAAAACATGGAGCGGTACTTTAGTGCAGCAAAGTTTCTTGCCGGGGAAGTAATCGACAAGCTCCAGGAGGCCTTTTGGGGGTCTTGAATCTTTGCTCTCCACCCGGCTTGGGGGATTTCGATCGACTTCGGGTGGCTCGTCGTCAATGCAGTCGAACTCGCTGTAGTCAGGATCGGCAAAGAATCCCTCCTCGAAATGCAGTGGGACCAGGCTCCTGGTGGCCGGCTCCCCTGCGGCATGAACCGGTGGCCCGCGTGCAGGTTTGAAGACCGGCAGGCGAGTGGGCAGGCCCACATGGTCGAGGATCTTTACCAGAACGTCGTCTTGCAGGATCACCGCTACTATTTCCCGCTCCCCTCCGCCGCGGTTTTGCGGCACCTGGTTCGCAATGGTGCACTTGGGGCATACCTGTGGGTCCACGCCGTAGATCTTCCAGATCAGCCGCGCCCAACTCCTGCGGCCCCGGGCAGCCGTGCGAGCGGGCATCTTCAATCGCGACGGGACTCGAGAAAGTCCCAGCCGCTTGCGCACCTCGAGCATACACGCCCCGCACCCGAGGGCACGGCAAAAACCGCCGTAATAGCGCACCTGGTGCCCACTGATTGTGTTGTAGCCCCTGCGTATTTCCGCCGGCAGAGGGCTCCGTCAACAGGATGATCCCATGGCCGGTCAAGGGGAAGCAAACCACGTGCTCGGACGTGAACCCAGCCGACTTCCCGGCTGTATTCAGTGACTTGATCATCGATTCGCGACCTTGATTCAGATGACCGTATGCCCGGATTCTCAAGCGTCATGCCGGGAATGTCAAGGTGATTTTTGACAGGAGCATTCCGCGCTGTCAACAAGACAGCATTGTATATGACCTAGCACGAAGAGCGTGGAGAACGATACCCCAGAAGATTGGGCGTACAGACGCGTCGGAAGCCAAGTTTCAAGGTTTTTCGGGAAAAAATACCCCATATTGGATTCTGGTGACCGACTTGGTTTTTCACCTTATATGCGAGGAGGTTATTACACCTCCCCCCCGTCGCGGGGAAGGTCGACCCGCGGGCCGACCTCCCCCACGGCCTGCCGGCCGAGGGGAGGTGTTTCTGTGATCTCTCCGATTCTCACGGAAAATCCCTACAGCGCGGATTGCTCGACAGGTGATTTTTCTATAGGGGGCCTGTTCTCCTGCGATATGACCGGACCGGCCGGAAGACTGGCTCCCAAAATGAGCACTGCGACTAGAGCACGCGGCATGGGTTCATTCTCCCGTCATCTGTGTTCTGACCATTAATCTACAACGGCAGACCAGCGGTCAAGCTTTCGACGACGCCTGCAGCCAATACATTCTATCTTCTGCAATAATGGGGACAGGGTAGGTTTTTTCTCGGGGATTACTTGCAGAATTTTGCCAGAAGCTTGGTGACCAGGCCGGTAGCGAAGCCTTCGTGACAGGCTGCCGCGTTGATGCTCAACACGGTCTCTTTCAACTCGAAATCGCGACATTTCAAAGTCGCAGTGAAATCGGTCAGATCGTCGGCAGAGGCCGGCGAGTCGGGCGAGACGCTGATACTGCAGACGAACATAACTTTCGATTTCTTCAGTTTCTTGGTCGACTTGACCCAGAGATTGGATATGGTCTTGGCCAGTGGCGAAGAAGCCGGGTTAATCCTAATCGCCACAACGCGGGGGTCACAGCCCTCCGGGACGGCAACGGCATCGATCTCTCTGACTTTCGCCCCTGAATATTCCTTGTCGGGTTCGCTGGTGATTGGCTTGACTACTTCGGGCAATTCTCGGTTGATGTCGCGCGTCTCGCTTTGGCCTTTGCCGGCCAGCAAATCAAGGACCGCCGCAGCGGCTTTTTTGCGCACATGCGGGCTAGTCACTCCTCCCATTGAAATTCTTCTCCGTACCGTTTCATCTGGCGCGTAAGCGACTGAGACGAGTGCGGGCTTTCTATGTCCAGGGGCGACATTCGCTTCAATCACGATCACCAGATCGAATTTCTTGTAGTCGAGCCAGAGTTGCCAGAACGTCCGGGCAATCCTGCGCCCGCACAAGAACGCCAGTTTGTTTTTTAAACCGTATGGCTTTTTGCCGGCCTGCGACTTGCAAGCCTTGAGACCCCGATCCCACTTGTCATTGAGCGCCTTTGGCCAGAAATTCGGACGGGGAGTGTCCAGGTTGCCGGTGCCCAGGTTGGACACGCCGTGGAACTCTTCGTGTTCCCAGGTTATGTCCTGGACCTTGTGACCCTTGCCGGTCAGGGCGGTTCTCGCCCCGGTTTTAGCGTCCGAATCATTCGCCACCAGGCCGATGCTCATTGACCCGGCCTGTGCTTTTAGCGACGGAAGCCAGGCTGACGACATGGACAGCACGAACACAAACGAAAGGCAGCCGGTCGTGAAACGCATGTTCTTCCTCCATTCTACCATTCGGGTCCGATGTAGCCGTAGTAACGACCCAGCCAGTAGGGCAGCAGATAGTCGCAGCCGGTGCGTTCTTCACCCGAATCGGAACCGCCGTCGAGCACGTAGGGGTTGCGGTGCCAGATGACCATGTCCGGGGCACGCAGGTTGGCGGGCAAGGGGTAGAGCGATTCTTCGCTATGGGCAGGGTTCTTCTCGATGTCCGGGTTGTCGGAGTTTATCACCCGGCGGTCACGCAGGGGAGGGTCGGGGAACACGACCACCTGCCAAAGTGCCTCATACAGTCGTTCGGGATCGTGCTGCTGAGTTGAATACAGATACCAGGGTGTCTTGACCGGGTTGGCCTCGGCGATGGCCTTGCGGTTGGGGGTGTCTTCGTCACCCAGGTTGAGCCAGAGGGTGTCGCGGAAGATGGTCCTGTATTGCTCAACCAAATCTGGATCTTCTTCCAGGCGCATCAGCTGAAACCAGTTCTGATAGACGAGATAAACATTGTAGTACTTGGTGTTGTAGCCCATGTAAACCCACTGGTTGTCGCGCATGATACCCAGGTAATCACGGTCATCGACCAGCTCTTCATAGTAGTCGGAAAAACGCTTCTCGCCGGAGACGTGGTGGGCCACCTTGAACCAGGCCAGGCTGCAAACCGCATTCATTCCGTTCGGGATCGGTAAGCCCTCCAGGAACTCGCCGTCCATGTCCCCATGGGTGGTTACCTGTCCATCCGGGTCTACGATTTTCAACCCGTTGTCCCAAACATGGTCGGCCAGATCGACCAAGAAGTCGCGGGCGTTCTGGCGGGCCTCGTCGTCGTCCACCAGATCGTAGGCCATGGCAACCCCGTTGACCGCACCGCTGACCTGATCGCGGGAGGTGTCGCCCTTCCAGAAGTAGTCGGCGAAATCCCCTTCACCGCGGTACTCGTTTGGATCGGTGTCAACATCATCCCAGCGGCCGTCCTCCATGGACCAGTCTTTATGGGCGTAGCAGCGGCCGATCAAGCCCTTGACCTGGGTGACTGACTGGAAGAAACGCCAGCCGGCCAGGTGGTCTTTGATGTGGGCCAGGGCCTCGGGGGTGCGCGTGACCGCATAGCGCAGTGCCATAGCCTGGGTGCACTGGCCCGATTGGAAGGCGCAGTCGCCGCAGGTTGAGAAACGCAAATTTCCCTGCGGGTCGTCCGGGGTCATGTTATTGAATGACAATCCGAAGGTGTAATGACGGGCCTCGTAGACAGTCTGGTATCCGGCGGCCCGCCCGGCCAAGGTCTCTTCGCTTCCCACCGGGATTCCGTAAAGCTCGCAGGCTTCGGCGCCCAGGGCGTCATCGGCGCAGAGTACGAAATAAGAAAAATGTGCATTGGACGATGTGCCGGACAGTACACCACTCGAGGCATCCAGGGACATTCCCTCGGGTAATTCACCTTTGACCACCCGCCAGTTAGCATAGGGTTCCTGGCCGCCTTCTCCTTGGAAGGTGTGCCGGTAGGCTGTCTGAGGTTGCGCCACCGGCGGGAACTCCTTCACCAGGCGGAAGGGGCCGTCGTAGGGTTGCTCACCGTTGTCTGACGAACAAGCTGCCAGACAAAGAATCAATGCGAGACTTGCAGATTTCATTCCGTCCGATCCTACACTTAATAGGAATCTTTAACAAGGCTCCAATTTATAGAACAATCAATGTATTGCGACTGACCGAGACATCATTTCGAATCGGAAGTACACCCTCACGGCCTTCAGAAGGAGTTTGTTCAAAGCTTCTTAGCGTAATCTGATCATAATCGCACGAATCATTCTTTTCTTCCACGTCTTCCCTCTCTTGAGTACTATATGCACCTTTAATCGGCAGTCTGGCCCATGGTCCAGTTGGTCCAGTCGTCGGTCGATTTGGAACTGGTGGCCCAGTCACAACTGCCGTCCGGGGCAAACCTGGCCAGGAAGAAATCCCGCTGGTCTCGGCAGGAGAGCACCGTTTCTCCCGGCTCTCCGGGACCGAACGTGGAACTTGAGGCGTAGCCCGCCGCATCCTGCCCGTGGCCCCGAAGCCCGCAAGCGAAAGCGCCATCTCCCCGCCGCCCCTCCGTTGTCGTTTTCATGGCAAGGGCACACAAATATTCGAGCTCTTGTTGCAGTAGAAATCCGGATTACAGTCACCGTCGAGGTAACAGCCGCAGTCGCACCATCCTCCAAAGTCCACGCAGACGTTTCCACCCGGGCCACTCTGAGTGCAGTCTATTCCACTGCAGTCACGGGCGCAGTTCGTGTCTGTGCATGTTTGGGTTTCACAGCCGTCAGCCGCCGTGCAATCTGCCCAACCGGGATCACACAGGCAGTTGTAATCGCAGTACATGTGTAATCCGCAATTCCCACAACCATAACCGCAGTGATCGGGATTGTTACTGATGTTGTAGCACCCAGCCGGCGCGTTGGTGCAGCAGTAGTCGGTGTCCGAGCCGTTGCAGTTCAGGCCGCTCGATCCGCAGCGGCAACCCTGTCCCGGTAGACAGTTTTCATTTGGATCGCAACTTACCGGAGTGCCGGAACAGCTACCGCCAGCACAGGTGTCGTTGGTCGTGCAGAAATTGTCACCGTCGTTACAGGAGGAGCCGTTCGGATCGTTGGCCGTGCAGTTGTCCGCCCCCTCGTTGCAGAACACCCCGTCGTCCGTGCAGGGCGTACCATCGGGCTCCGGACCGCCGTCGCTACAATTGCCCGACCCGTCGCACACGTCCGCCTGGCATTCCTTGCTCAAGCACTCAATATCCACGCACTGGTCGTTCCGGCAAACGAACCCCTCCGGGCACTGCCGCCCGGGACAGTCCTTCTAGTAGCAGATGTCATCTACCAGGTAGCCGCCGGGACATTGCTGGCTGTTGGTACCCGAAGAACAGGCAGCCAAACCCATGACCAGTATGAAAGGAAACCATTCGAAGCCAGGTCGGATCATGAAATGCCTCCTTTTCACAAGGAACCTTCCAGGTACAGCCCCACGCGCCTTCCCAGTTCCTCGCCGCCGTAGTGGTAACCGCCGGGGGTGGTACCTCCGCCCCGGCCCCGGTAGCTGAAGCTGAAGTCATCGAGCGACACGGGAAGGTAGAGCCGGATTCCCACCTCCAGCTCGGCCTCTTCCCAGGCGCTCCAGCGGTAGCCGAGCCGGCCCAGCAGGACGGCCGAGTTGGGCAGATGCTGGTTGAGCGGTGGAAACAACATGCCCTCCGGGTTCTCCACTGAACCGCTCCAGAACTCGCTGCGGGTGGACAGGTAGAGGCTTCCCATGAACCCGGAACGAGTCTCGAAGCGCCCGCCGAGAAGAAGCAGGTTCTTTGGTGTGCCGTTGACCTCGCCCGGAACTTCCCTGTGGCTCCAGGCGGCCTGCAACAGCACCTCATCGACCGGTTTGTAGCGCAGGCCGATCTCCACTCCCCAGATCCATGCATCGTGGCCCAGGGAGGCAAAGCGCAGCCGGGTCTCTTGTAGATCGATCATGCCCTGCGGAGTCGTCGCCAGGTGAGTCTCGAAATCGATGATGTCCGTGTGATAGTTGCCGTAGGCCTCGAAAGAGGCGGACAGGCGCCCGTCGAACAGCCTGACCCGGTAGCCCGCCTCGAAGGCCCACAGCTTCTCGCTGGGAAGATCGGAGTTGCCCAGCGCCTTCGACATGAACTCCTGAAACTCCGTCTGGTCGGCGCCCTGGATTGGGCCGTCGGGGGGAAAACCCACCGCCATGTGAAAACCGCTCTCCTGGAAGGACGGCTTGCGGAAAGAACGGGCCGCGCCCAGGCGAAAGAAATGACCGGGCCAGGGCTGGAAGACCGTCGCGATCCGCGGGCTTGCGAACAGGCCGCTGGTGGTGTTGTAATCCAGGCGCGCGCCAGCGGTAAGCACCAGCCACGAGGCAGGCTTCATCTCGGCGTGCAGGAAACCACCGGCTCTCATCTCCGACCAATCGATGCCCCGGCGGTGGTAATGCGGGCTCGTCCGGGAGGCGAAGCCTTCCCCGTCGAGCAAGTCATCCGATAGAATCCAGGCACCCCGTACCCTGGCGCCGGTGATCAGAAGGAGTGGATTCCAGAATTTTGGTGCGTCCCATTGTATCTCCCCGTCCAGGGTGTGTCCCCGGGCATCCACTCGCCCGATGGTCGCTAATCGGCTTCCGGCTATCTCAATATCCTTGTTGTTATCGAGTTGGATAATCTCGCCCACGTAATAGAGATGTCCCTTGAGCGGCGTTGCCTGGAAGGCCAGCCGTGACTGGATCTGATGCACCGTGAAATCGACGGTACCGAGTTGGGAGGAAAAGTAACCCTTACCGTGTGAATATCCCCCGTCCAGCAGTATCCTGGCCCGATCGCCGAATTTTCTTTGGACGAGCAGACGGGCCTTTCCCACCTCCCTCCCGAGGGCGCGGGGATCGATGAACTTTCCCGAGTAGTCGAGCCCCCCGCTGGCCGAAATCCCCCACTCGCCGGCGGTGGTGGATGCCCTTGCGCCGAGCAGGCAGGCCCCTGGCTCTCCGCCGGAGAACTTGGCCCAGGCCGAGGTCTTCTCGGGCACGGCGCGGGTGGTGATGCTGATTACCCCGGCCAGCGCGTTGGCTCCGTACAGCGTGGAGCCCGGACCGCGGATGACCTCGATGCGTTCGATGTCTTCGAGGAAGACGGGTTGCAGCGCAATGAAGACGTTGCCGGTCAAATCGTCGTTGGCCTCCCGGCCGTCTATCAGCACCAGGAATTGCTGGTTTTCGCCGTTCCGGTAGAGCCGCCCGCTGAGGGCGGAGTAAAAGGGGGTGCCGGTAATGACATCCATTCCCGGCACCAGGCGAAGCAGGTCGGCCAGGTTGTCGGCGCCGGAAGTGGCGATGTCCCGGCGGGTGATGATGGTAACCGCCGAGGGACTCATGCCGATGTCCTGGGCGTGGCGGGCGGGCGCCTCGACCACGTCCGCCTGGTCTTCGAGCAGGGCGAACTCTTCTTCCAGGCCTTCGTCATCGGACTGCTCGTCTGCCCGGCCGAAAGCGGGGGCGGCAAGCCAGATGCCCAAGTAAAGCAAAACCGCCAATGGGCGAATGTATCCGAGTGTGATTGCCATAATCGTTGAAATTCTATTCTCTTTCGGCCCGACTGGCAAACATGATCTTCCGATTGGCCGGGAAGCGGCTGGAAGACCGTGCTTTGAAATTACCGCCCCACCCACTATAATCACTTCATGGAGTCGGCGAGTTTCTTGGAAGGAGCGGAAATGCGCGGTTTGAAACGAGGTTATGCGTGGTTGTTGTTAATGCTGGTGACCGGTTCGTGGATCAACGCCGGCTGCGCCGGATCCGCTGCTGGCTGTAGCGATGACATCGACTGCCCCGGCGAGCAGGTTTGCCGTGAGGGAAGCTGCGTCTATCCAGTAAACGACGGGGGCGATGCCGGTCCCGCCACGGACGGGGAAGACGCCGGACCGGGAGATAGCGGCGCCGATGCCGCTGGAGACGCCGGCGATCCGGGCGGCGAGGCGGCCGACGGAGATGCGGCCAACTGTTACCAGGGCCTGCCCGATCCCGAACCGATATCCTGCGCGGCCGGTATTCATCCCTGTCTGTACTTCTCCGAATCCGAACTCGCCTGGATCCGCTGCAGGATGCGGGAAAGCGAAATCAACCGCCTGGGTTTCCGGGCAAGCGATGCACTGGCAGGCCAGATCGGCGAACTGGCCACGGGCCGGTTCGACAAAGATGGCTTCGTTTTCGAAGGGGACTACAACTGCACCAACCCGGATGTCGGAGTCTTCCACTTCCGATATGAAATGGGTCCCGGGATTCCACCCGCCATGCCTCCCACCCAGAAGCAGATCCTGGGCGACGG
>CAZXHT010000139.1:0-10838 GCA_964640665.1 uncultured Myxococcales bacterium | reverse complement strand
ACCATTTGACTGTAGCTCACGATCCGGTTGAGGAGCCGGCTAGATGATTATCAGACACCGGCACATGACACTTAGAGATTCGATGTTGTAGCCTGGTGGCGTGCCTTTTTGGGAACTGATGGGCTTGACTGTCAATCGAAACTTGTGCTTCTATCGTATGACAGAAGGGGGAGATAACGCAATGCGGGTTGGATCACGACGCTATGATTCGTTTGCGATTCTATTTGCTGTGTTATCGTATTCGATTCCAAGTATGGCAGACAATTTCTGTGCTGGACCAGAGTGCTGCCTGGGGTCGTATTCAGCGACGAATGAATCTGCGAGTATCGGTCTTGCCGGAATAGACAGTATCGCTGGCAGTGCCGTCAGTATAACATTGTTGGATGATCAGGTCTTTTGTACAGGTGGCTATGTTTGCTCAGCGGGAGACTTTCCGAATGAATTGTTATGTGACGACGGAGTTGCAGGTGAGGGAGGCTGGCCTTGCGAAGAACTTTCAGCCGGGGATAGTGGACTGGTATTAGTGGACAAGGATACAAGAATACTTTTTTATTATATTCGGACTGTAGGTCAAGAAGCCATGTGCGGAGGGGGCGTGCCCGTTGATTTCGCCTTGGCGCAGTCGTTGAGACAAATGAGCGATTGTATAGATGAGTACGTTGAAAATGGATATTTCAAATGGTGCGATGACACTGATTCGTGCAGTGGCTGTTCGGGCGCCGGGGGAGAGAAGATGGATTTCCTGCCGTTCATGGTGGTTGCGGCACTATTGCGAAGAAAGCGTCATATTTCGAGGATTATATGAAGAACAATAACAAGAGATCGATTCGATTGATGATCAACCTGGGCAGGACAGCCCGACCTCGAACAAGCCTGTAACGAATCGCGGATCAATCTGCTCTTCGGTTGTCTTGATCATACATAACCTACCGTTTATTCTATCTTTGTCCAGAAATCGGCCAATATTTTCGTTACTGTAACGAGTGATACGAAAATCGGCCGGGGAGTCTTTTGGGGGACCTATGGACACTAGAATCAAACGGGTGTGAAACAAACCCGTTGGTAACCATTCGATTTGCTCAGCTGCGTTCCCCGCCCTGTCATTCCCGCATGATTCTAGCGGGAATCCATTGTGAGCAACCTACTGGATCCCCGCTAAAATCATGCGGGGATGACGATTTTGTTTGTAGATTTCGAAAAAAGTACTATGAGTAACTTATACCTGCTTTGATACTAATTCTCCACAATTCCAAGATGACCAACGGATATCTATCAAACCCGAATCAAGCTGCAGGGTTCACTTTTTTCGGTCGCCGGTGATAAAATCGGATACGCTCACAGGCGGGAGGAAGATTCGTTGAAGAACGGGAGGATCCAATGTTTCTTCGCTCATCGCCGGCGCCGGCATCTCCTCCTCCTTCTGTCCCGCATAGCCGTCGAAGTAATCCTATCGAAGCCGTCCGCCGATAGCAACCGGGAATGGGCCAGGAAGGCGCCACAGAAATCGGAAAACAGAGCGGTGGTTTGACGTTCTGTGCAACCTCGGGGGCCCATTTTCCAACAACGTTGGAATTGTTAGAATATGGCGATCGACAGCGCTGTGGATCTCGAAATATGGAAGTATCAGGCTTATAACCCTGGATATCTTCATTTGCCGAAAATTGAAGACCGAACTGCCTGGCCTGTTAGAATCTAGATAAAGAAGACCGGCAGCCACCTACGCAATTAAGCTGGTTATTGGACAGTTCAGCGCCTTGGCGATTTTGCGGAGGGTTTCAAGGGTAAGATTGGCGTCTTTTTTTTCCCAACGGCTGAGGGTGGACGGTTTCACCTCGAGCTTTGCGGCAAGGTTTCTCTGAGAAAGATTTCTTGATGCTCTCACTGCGGCGATTCGGTTGGTTACCAGTCCACGACCGGCTTCAGGCCAGTCCAGCTCGGGGTCGGCATCATCGGCCAGGATGCGCCTTGCCTCGGCAGCATCTGCCACATCAAGGAGACAGTTGTATTCCGCTTCATCCAGAATCACCAGACGCTTACCGCGTCTGACCTCGACGAACTTGGGCTCAAGCTTCACATTTGCCATGTCACAATCTCCTACCGGTAAACATCTCTCCGGTGGCCTACCTTGACAACCAGAACAACCAATTCCGTTTCCCGGATCTGGTATACGACCCGGTATTTTCCAACACGAATCCGCCAGAGACCGGCGCCGTCAGCAATCTTCCGGCAACCGTGTGGCCTTGGTTCATCAGCCAATTCCGATATTGCCAACCAGAGCCTGGCCCGCGTCTGAGTCTCCAACTTCCTGAGCGCCTTGAGCGCAGTTGCCTTGATCCGCACCCGGTAGGCCATTTCAAGCACCTGGTTGCCATGTGTCGAATGTTAGCATATAATACAATTCCTTTCCATCTATTGTTGTGTTTTATGGCAATGCATCGGTACAGTCCCAACAAGAGCAAAACTCTTGCCAACCTGGAGGTTGTCTTCTGGTTAGTTGTAATTACTAGGGTATGTGTGACAAGCCATGCAATTATGATGACCGAGATCTGGATAGTGTGTTCGGTTTTTCCGGACACTCCCCCCTCTTCTCTTGAACCATTTCTCGTGACATGGTTTTCTGAGCCTGGGGGTTTCACGGAGGAATCATGCTGAGAAAATACACGCTCGACATCGCAGAGGGCAAGGGCCGGCGGATGGCGCTCGCGGGCGGACTGATGACCATGTTACTGGCCGGGGTCGCACAGGGACAGGAGTTGGGCAAGCTGAGCCCCGGCAAGGTTGCAACCGATCTGCTCGGGGGCCGGCTCCGGATCCGCATGCCCAAGAATGCCAAGGTCGAGGCGCGAGGGCGCAGCATCATGGCGGCGCTGGAAGCGGCGACCGAGGAAACCCGGGTGGTGCTGAACGCCGGCAAGGAACGCCTGGTGCTGATGGCTTGGGAAATGTTCGCGCTGGCCGGCGACGACCTGGCCAAGGCCGTTCGAGCCGACATCGCAAGCTGGGGCGACCAGGCCAAGGGCGCGCAGGTGGAGCCGCTGGTCGTTCCCAAGCCGCTCGCCGACGCTCGGCTGGTCTTACCCGCCGTCCCCCTTTCTCCCGCTTTTACAAGTACACACCGCCCAGGCCGCTTGAGAAGATCGAGGCTGATCTCAAGAAGATCGAAAAAGAAATTGCGGACATGCTCGCGGAGGTCGCGGAATGAGTAACAAGCCGATAAAATCCTCCGCCCTGCATACAGTTTCCACCCATTTGCTCGGCGACATCCGGCAAATGATCGAGGAAACCCGCGGTGCCGTGGCCGCCACGGTGAATGCCGGGCTTACCATGCTTTACTGGCGAATCGGCAGCCGGATCAATCAAGAAATACTAAAGGGCAAGCGCGCCGATTATGGGAAACAGATTCTTGCCACGCTGTCGCAAGAATTGACCGAGGATTACGGGAATGGGTTCAGCTACACGGTATTGACCCGCATGGTGAAGTTCGCCGAATGTTTTCCCGAGGCCGGGATTGTTGCCACACTGTCGCGGCAATTGAGTTGGTCCCACTTTCGCGAGTTATTGCCCCTCGAAAAATCACTCCAGCGCGATTTCTATGCTGAAATGTGTCGGCTGGAGCGATGGAGCGTGCGCGCCCTGCGGCGCAAGATCGGCTCGATGCTGTATGAGCGGACCGCTCTTTCCAAAAAGCCGGCAGAGTTGGCAAAGATTGAACTCCAGGGATTGCGGGAAGAAGATCGACTGACCCCCGACCTTGTGTTCCGCGATCCTTATTTTCTCGATTTTCTCGGACTCAAGGGCGCATTTCAGGAAAAGGATCTGGAAGCGGCCATTCTGCGCGAGTTGGAAGCCTTCATCATGGAACTGGGCGCCGTCAAGAACAAGGTGCAAGAACAAGGTGCCATGGACTTCGGATAAAAAAGAAATTCTCTGATTATCAATATGTTGCGGATGGCACCTTTTGGGATGATCGCCCTGGGCAGGACAGCCCGACATCGAGCAAGCCTGTAACGAATCGCGGATCAATCTGCTCTTCGGTTGTCTTGATCATACATAACCTACCGTTTATTCTATCTTTGTCCAGAAACCGGCCAATATTTTCGTTACTGTAACGAGTGATACGAAAATCGGCCGGGGAGCCGGGGACGGTCTCTGGTTATTTGGTTTTGGACGTAAGTAGATCGTGCGGGAGATCGTTGTCATTAACAGCAGGTAGCCCGGCGCTTTTTTGGTGCGGGAAAGGAAGCAACACATGCCCATGAAACCGGAAGCCATACTCGGCGTCGGCCGCAAGTTCATGGAGTCGCGGATCGTGCTCAGCGCGGCCGAGCTGGACGTGTTCACCCTGATAGCCATTGGCCCGGTGACCGCCGACGAGGTCGCCTTTGGGGGCGGGATTTGACCAGGCATCTTTCTGATGCTAGGTTTCCAGGATGTGGTTCATCCCCGCCATAACAGGGGGTGCCTTGATCGAGCTCAAGTGCCCCCGCTGCAAAAGGACCCAGCTCCGCGCCCGGAAGCCGAAGGGGACCGGGTACGTCTGCAAGTTCTGCCGCGCTTCCTTCAAGAGAGAAGAGGGAGAGAAGGGCAAGGGCGCCGGCGGCCGCTGATCGGGTCGCCTTACTTCCCGTTCTCAACTGGCGGCGATTCGTTCGCAGCCGCGGCCATCGCCTGGAATGTTTGCCGCGCCTCATCGACACCGATGATTGCCACGAGGTCGTTAGCCTGGAATCGAAACTGAGCATCGGGGTTGGCGACCAGGCTGTCATCACGAATGACCCCCACGACCGACGCTCCGGTCTTCCTGCGGATCTCGAACCCGCCTATCGACCGGGTTACCAGAGGGCTCCCTTCGAGGACAAGCACCCACTGAAGGTCGAAATGCAGCTCTGCGGTCCTGAGTTGCGTTAGGGTCTTATACCCCCGCCCGTCGTTGAAGAACGGTGAAAGCAACTCGTTGCGTAGCGACTCCGTCTGCCGCTGGATCTCGGGAACGGGTATCTGGAGGTGCAACAGGGTCTGCCGCGTCATCTCGAGGCCGGCCTCGAACTCGGGAAGCACGACGTCGGTGACGCCTATCTCCTTGAAGATGGGCAGGAAGCTCGAGTCCGAGGTTCTCGCGACGACACCGAGCCCGCCATTGAGGCGCCTCGCGTTCACCACGATGGCACGCGCTACGACCATGTCGGGCGTCGTGACGACGAGGAGTCGTGCAGATCTTACCTCGGCCGCCTCCAGCACTACCTCGTGACTCGCGTCACCGTAGATGACCGGCATTCCGGCGGCCCGCGCCTTCTCAGCGCGCCGATGGTCGAGTTCGACGACAACTACCGGTGACCCGAGGCGCCGCAGGACCCGCGCGATCTGAGACCCGACGCGGCCGCCGCCGGCGATCACCACGTGCTTGCGGAGTCCCTCGTCGGGGATGTTCATCGTCTCGAGCGGCTCGTGCCGGAACCAGCGCTTCCTCAACGAGTAGAGCCGGGCCGTCTGCCCTGATACCAGGGGCGTCAGAATCATCGTGATGATGGCCGCGGTCAGGACGAGGGAGTAGAGCTCGTTCCCGATCGAGCCGGTCGAAACGCCGACCCTTGCGAGAACGAAAGAGAACTCGCCAATCTGAAACAACCCGAGACCAACGGCCAGCGGGATCACGTTGCCGTACCTGAAGACCTTGGCGAGCACGGCGAAGATGATGCCCTTGCAGAAACCTACCGCAAGGACCAGAACGACGACCTGAACGAGGTGGTCCATCAAGAAGACCGGATCGAGCAGCATCCCGACCGAAGCGAAGAACAGCAGGCCGAACAGATCGCGCAGCGGAATGATGTCGCTGAGGGCCTGATGGCCGTAGTCCGACTCGCTCAGCACCATCCCGGCAACGAAGGCGCCAAAGGCGAACGAGAGTCCCACCAGGTGCGTGACGTAGCCGACCCCGAGACCGATGGCGGTGATCGCCAACAGGAACATCTCTCTCGATCCGAGCTTGGCGATGTGCGCCATCAGTCGTGGCAGGAGCTTGGTTCCAAGCAAGATCATGCCGGCGATGAAGCCCGCGGCCTTCAGTGCCGCGATTCCGAGGGCGGACAGCCCTGTAGCCGGGTCGCTCATCTGCGGGAGGATGATCATCAGCGGAACCACCGCCAGGTCCTGAACGATGAGCATCCCGATCATCACCTTGCTCGAGAGGGTACCGAGCCAACCCTGGTTCATCAGGGTCTTGAGGATCACCATCGTGCTCGAAAGGGAGATGAGCGCCCCGAGCCACAGCGAGTGCTTCCAGTCCCATCCCATCAGGGAGCCGATGCCCAAACCGAGCCCGATCGTGAGGATGATCTGGATGGGTGTACCTATCAGGGCCACCTTCTTCACGGGCTTGAGATCCTTGAGCGAGAACTCGAGCCCGAGAGCGAACAGCAGCAGCGCCACGCCGATTTCGGCGAGCCGCTCGATCTCGTGAATGTTCGAAACGGTTACGCCACCCGTGTGCGGCCCCAGGATGATGCCGGCGGCGATGTAGCCGAGGATCACCGGCTGCCCGAGCCTCTGGAGCACCAGCCCGCAGGCGAAGGCCGCGACAACCAGTAGGATGATGTCAGTCGCGATGCCCATTCCGTGTTCCTGTTCTGTCAAAGGTCGTCATGAACTCACCGCGCCTTCCGTCGGGCGCGCCGATCCATCTGCGCCTCTACCCACTTCTCGATGTCCTTGCGCCTGAACCGCCACTGCCCTCCGACCTTGAGGTGCTTGGCGACATCTTGGATCGCGTCATGACTTGATTTTGTTCGGGCATCGGCTCGCCAGTGGTTTGCGGAGTTCTGACCATCGTTGGGCATAATATGGCAAAATCCACCAAGTGACAACCGCACTTGAGAGAAAGGGGGACGGGCTTTATTACCGAATATAAACGAACAGAGGAGCTCAAGCTATTCGGAAATGGGGTCTGCCTGCGCTGGGGAAATGTTGGCGCGAGGCTAAATAAAGAAAAGCTGAAAACCGGATATTTGGTCTACGTTGAAGATGGGTATGTGACCGCCGTCGAAGGTCAAGAGGGAGATAAAAATCCCGCCTTTTTGTAGCCAGATCCCATCACAGCAGCCCCGAGTCATGCGTAGGCATGGGTAACTGTGTGTGCGAAGCGTTGACAGGGGTAGTTGCAGGCCGGGTATTGAGCCGCGAAATTATAACTAGACTTTGGGGTGCCGAGGCCGTGGACGGAAGCGTAAGGCAAAATCGGATGCATCGCTATCGCGAGATGCGTACGAACCCCGCGCGGTCGGAGACCCTGTGCATGCACTCAAGCATCTTGTACGGGAGCCGGGAGATCCCATGACTGGCCAGGGAAAGAAACGGCGACCTGGTTCATACCGACTCTTACTCTGAGCTTGTGAAGTTCTGTTGTTCTTCCTTGATGACGTCTTTCGCATTTTTGAAGATGCGCCTCGTGTCCAGCTCGCCGGAGAACACCAACATGTACGTGTTGGAAGCGATTTCCCGCAGCGGAAAGTCGATCGAGACGTTGGCATTGGAGTCCACTTGGGACATCCGGTAACCGACTATTTTTCCCAGTCCTCCCAGGAATACCAGCGAGATCTGGAACTGCGTCGAATTGCCCGTGTAGGCGACACCCAACGTCCCGCCGAAACGGTCGATGGCATAGCGGCCTACGTCGCCCATCTCGCGTTCCATTTCTCCAGGTAACTGTTCGGGTGAGAAGTCCGTGAAGAACCCCGCTCGCAGCACCAGTCGCGATGTCACTACATATTCGGCACCCAGGTTGACGTTTACAATTGTCTTTCGAGACCAGTCCGTGGAGAAATCCAGCGCATCGGTGAGCACGTGGGTTTCCGGGCCGCCCGGATTGAGATTCTGGCTGGAGATGTGACTGTTGTACTGGGTTCCCGAAAGGCTCGTGAATTCGTAGGGCAAAAAGCAGCTAACGTCCAGAGACAGCGCGAAACTATCTTCTCGCTCGTAGCCCAGCCCGACGGTTAACCAGAAAGGTGTCGCAAAGTTGTAGTCATCTTCAGATATTTCGTTGAAATAGACGTCTGCTATTGCCTCATTGGTGTCGGGATCGTTGCCGCTAATGTAACTCTGCGATTCCGCCCGGAAGCTGCCTCCAACATGAACCGACGGGCTGTGGATTGACAAGCCGGCATAGAAGCCGCCCCAAAACGGTCCGAGTTGAACTCCGCCGACAAAGTCCAGGTCATAGCTCTTCGTTCTGGCCCTGTTTTGCGAGGGATTGAAATTAACATTGCCTGGTGCGAACCAGATCGAGTCGCTTGACCAGTCCATCGCACCCGGGACGTAGCGGAAAAACACCGAAAGACCCAGCGTGATTTTTTCCAGTCGAAGGGCGTAGGTCGGTCCGATCTCGTACTGCGTGAAAACTCGTCGATCGGTCTCCTGCATCAGGTAGTTGACACCCCCGATGTTGAGAATCCAGTCGGTGAAACGCTTCATAGAGCGCTTGTAGGGTACGATTACCGAAAGCGCCAAAACATGATCGCCTTTCAAGCCAAGCGATAGCGTATAACTCAGGCTGCTCGGGAACGCCGAGAACTGATACGAACTCATCTCGGATCTGGAAGCATCCATTGGAATTCCCAGGCTCTGGCGCACCTGATCGCTCATGGAGTAATAGTCGTACGACAGCAACTCCTCGAGCGTATATGCATTAGCGGACACCGAGAGCGTGCCATCGCGTGAGCGGGCCATGCCCGCCGGGTTCACCCAGGACATGGCCGAGTCACTGCCGAAAGCCGCCGCCGCACCACCCATGCCGGCGGTCCGCAAGCCAAGCAAGTATGGTTGATAGCTCGATTGAGCACCGGCGGTCCCCAGGAAAAACATAATGACGGCACTTGTTACTATGAGCTTGTGCATCGATCCGAACCTCTCTTGGATTTGTCCATGTGTCATGGGGAAACTCACTGTACTTGTGCCCATAAGGTAACCAGCAATCTGCCACGAGGACCGTCGCGGAAATGGCGTATAGTTACCTGGCCGCTGGACATGTGGGCTATGGAATTTCCAATGTGCCCCTGATCGTCAACTTCGAACACGTTACCCGCGGCGTACTGGTCGAGCTGCAGGCTAGTGCCGACTTCCAGGTTGGTTTCCGGAAAGTAGACCTCCATGTACCTGCGCTGTTTCTCCGGAGGTTGAAAGAGCCCGCCTATGATAATGTTCCCATTGTCTTTCCAGGATACGCATCCGCCGAGCTCATAGTGAACTTCCTCGCCCGGCAACCGGTATGACGTTACGATCCATCCATCTTTTTCGAGGCCGTTTTCCGATTCGTACACAGAATCCATGCCGGCCAGCATGTCGTAACCGTCGAAAGCCGCTAGGCACTCTGTCGTTTTGGGATCCAGTAGTTCATTGTCGCCGCACTTATCTATCAGACCCAAGGTGTTTTTGTAAGCAGTCGTGGGCATCAAGGTTCCTTCGAACTTCCCGGCAACCAGACCGCCAACCTCCGCGGTAAAATCTGTGAGTGCAAGCGTTCCCGTTTCGATTTGTGCAGGCAAGCTTGCCGTTTCAACTTTGTTGTCCGGGGGCATCGGCTCGCCTCGCAGGATGAGACCGCTGCCGACAATTCCCTCCGATACGTCGAGCCCGTCGGAAAGAGTGATATTCGCCCCTCCGGCGAGAAAATTGGAGGGAATTGCGATTTTCAAACTGATGGTTCCGCCATCGGGAAGAATCTGTCCGGACTCGACTAAGAATTGGTTGCCATTGGAAGACGGGTTTGCGACCAGAAAATTGTGCATCACGTACTCCTGGCCCATGATGTTCGCTTTCACGTAGGTACTGGGTTGTCGGGCTTCGAGTGCGTTATTGAAGATGAACTCGAAAGACCCGGCAAAATGGTCTCTAGCCACGTTGACGTCGCTGACACACTTGAACGACGTCGGGTTGCAGATTTCCCCACTGTGACAGTCAGAGTCTGAATCGCATCCATGGTCACCGCTGCCGCTCACGCTCGGCCTGCATGCCCAAAACGTCGTCAATGTGACTACCAGCACGGCAAGAATCAATTTTTTCATGGAATTATCTCCCGTCTCTGTATTGCGAGCACCTGTTTTTCCTAGTCATTGGCTCGCTCGTACTCTTCGGTGACGGCTTGTTTGGCCGCCGCGTAGACGGATGCCACGTTAATCTCACCGGAAAAAACGAACATAAAAGTGTTGGAGATGAGCTCAGCCGTGGTCAGGTTTGGTTCTATTTGTCCATCGTCCATCATGTGAATCCATCTGACCACCGAGTCACCGACCCCGCGCATGTAAAGGAACGAGGCCTGAAATTGACCCTTCTCCCCGCGGTAGCCGATACCCAATGTTCCGCCAAAGCGGTTCATCACGCCCCTCCCGACAGTATTTTCATCCAGTGTCGCGGACAGTTCGGGCGTCGCGGCGAAATCACTATAAAAGCCGCCGCGCATTATCCACCGGTCGGTCAGGTACACTTCGGCACCGATGTTGAAATTCACGACGTCTTGCTGGTTACTTTCGATTTCCAAAGGCCGCGTGTCGATAGCAGGGGGACCTCCGGTTTCGTTGCGGATGTTTATGATCTCTTCAATACCGCTGATGTTTGCGTACCGCGAGACCGGCAAATAGTAGCTGACGTCGGCAGCGATCGAGAAAGATTTTTCTTTTTCATATGCCAGGCCAATGGAAAGCCAAAACGGCGTTCTGACTTCGAAGGAGTCCTGGCTGATCTTGTAACGCAGGCAACTAACCTCGTCATTCCAAGTGTCGCTGTAGTAGTCTCGCCCATCCTGGTGAAACTTGCCGGCTAAGTGCACTGATGGGCTGTGAACGGCCAGG
>CAZXHT010000138.1:0-11025 GCA_964640665.1 uncultured Myxococcales bacterium | reverse complement strand
GGAAACGTATATAAAAATTTTGCGCCCTGAAGGGGCGCGGCTTGCAGCGCCCCTTCAGGACGCAAAACCTTACGGCGTTTGTTTAGACAGGCAGGTTCCAACCAGGCGATTGCAGCCCGGCCGATTCTCAATGCATATCCAGCACCAGGCCGCCGCTGCTCGAGTCTCCACCGGACACCAGAAAATATGTCCCGGTGGCGGCCGCGCCGGCTACTACCGTTCCTACCGCCGTCCAGAACCACCACTGCTTGTACCAGACCGCGGCTTGCTGCACAGCCTCTTTCTTCTCCCGGGGCTTGGTCTCTTCTATTGTCTTCTCCGCGGCGGTCGTCTTCTCCGGCGTCTCGGTTGCGGCGATTGTCTTTTCGGTCTCCTCCTCCGGGGGATGCTCCACTTTCTCCTCGACCGCGGGCTTGCCCTCGTCGTCGCTCAGGTCAATGCCGAAACCTTCGCCGCCGCCTTCCGCGGCGTCTTGCTTGCCGCCGCCGGCCAGTAAAGCCGCGGCCGCCGCGGCTCCTTCTTCTTCGGCGCCGGCGGCTACGGGCTCAGGCTCGGCTCCCGGCCTTGCGGCCAGCAGACTTTGCAGAAACGACTTCAGCTCGTCGGGGTAGCCCGGCGAAGTCGTGTCCAGCATCTTTTCCAGGTGCGCCGATTGAAGCTTGGCACCGCTGGTGTCGCACAGGTAGCCTTTGAAGGTCATCGCAGCAGGCGAGCCTGAAAGCGCCACCAGCGCCAGGCGCTCGGTCTTTAAGAAACCGGCCATTTTCGATGCGGCCTCGGCCGGGTCGCCTTTCATTATCTCGGCCACCAGGCGCATGAAGCGCTGGGCGAAGGTCTTGTGACGCACGCTCGGGCGCAGCTTCAGCCTCAGGTTGCGGTTCTTTCCGGCCACGGACTTGATGCGCCCTCCCCAGGGGAGGTAGCCGTCCTTGACCGCCTTTACCATGTGCGCGCCTGCCCGAAGATCGACTGCCTTCAGCGGCGAGCCGCCGCGGTATTCACCGTCGATGTAGATCTCCGCGTTCTGGGGCACGGACAGCAAGGTCACTTTCCCCATGGCGGCGGAGGCGGCCTGCTTGGCGGCCGACTTGAAGATCTCCTGGATGTTGGGCGGGAAAAGATTGGCGTCGAGCACCTTGCGCCCCGGCAGGTCGTAGGCCCGCTGGAACACACTAATCGCCCGGTCGGGCTCGCCGACCAGCACCCAGATGGCGCCCAGGTACATCAGGCACTCGAGCAACTGGGCCGACTTGTCCATAAAGCCGTAACCGTACTCGAACTTGCGAAGCGCTGTTTGAAAACTCTTCTGGGCCAGTTCGAGATCTAATTGCTCGTAGGCGCCCTTGCCGTCGGTTAACAGGCGCTTGCCTTTGTCAATCGATTCCAGCCTGGCCGCGGCGGCGCTTCCCGCGCCCAACAGGGCCTGCAGATCCACCTCCTTGTACGAGCCCGTGTTGCGCACCAGTTCGCGCAGCGAGCGCTGGACGTCGATGGCCTGCCCGGCGGCGGCCTTGCCGCGCCCGAAGGCGAAGCCGGCCACCGCCTGGGCCCGGGCCGGGCGCGCGGGCAGGGACGTAAGCAGCATGCAAATCAGGGCGGCGAAAACATGTTGGATTTTGGGCATGGCTTTCTCCCTCTCCTCAGGGTCCGGCCCTCAGGGGCCGGCCGCCGGGGTGAAAAGCTCGGCCGAGCCGAGCAGTCCCAGGGGGCCCAGCCCGCCCGCCAGAAGCACGCGGCCGCCGGTGACTCCCAGCACCGCCGCGCCGCCGCGGGCCACGCTGAGCGGGACGATGCCTTTCAACTCGCCCTGGGGGTCGAAGGCGTCCATCGACTGCAGCGGGCTGAGCGCCAGGTTGCCGAAGCCGCCGGCCATCACCAGCTTGTCGTCGGCCGTGGCCACCATGCGACACATCAGGCGCGCGTCGGACATCGGCGGTCCGTCGGACGACTTGATCTCGGCCGAGGAGATCTGGCTTAAAATGCGCACGTTCTCGTTAGACGGCGGGTTCAACCCGGAGACGCCGTCGAAGAAGCTGCCCCCGGCTACCAGCGCCTCGTCGGGCCTGAGCGGAATGATCGAGGCGGCCCCGAAGAACAGGTTGCCCTTCGAGCCGGTCAGGCTCTTCACCGAGAACACCCCGCCGCTTTCGTCCGGGGTAAACTCCTCGATCTCGGCGGCGGTGGGGTAGACGGCGCCGCCGATAAGCAAGACCTTGCCGCCGGAGGTGAGCAGCGCCGACTGACCCAGGCGCGGCACGCTCATGATGCTGGATACCTTGTAGACATCGCCGACCGACTCGCCGGCGGGGTCGAACAGGTAGGCGCGGTCGGAAGCCAGGTCGCCGGTCAGGTCCGTGCCGCCGCCCGCCAACAGCACGCGGCCGTCGGGCAGCAGGCTGGCGCTGTGGAAGATCATCCCCTCGGGCATGGGCTTTTCGATCCATAATTTTTTATCGGGCAGGTAGATCTCGAAAGAGGCCGGCAGATCCGCAGGATCGGCCGAGATAGGCAGGCCGGCCGCCGGGTCGCGCCTGAGCCTGCGGGCGCCTCCGGCCACAAGCACCCGGCCGTCTTGCAGCGTCGTTGCGCTGGCCAAGGCGCGCGGGGTGTTCAGTGGTTGGGTGGGGTAGATGGTGCCCGTGCCGGGGTCGAAGATGTCGGCCGAGGCCGTGGCCGGCATCAGGTCGCAGCCGGGGCCGCAGCCGTCGGCCACCGCGCCCGTGACTCCGCCGGCCAGGACGAAGCGTCTGTTTCCCCTGGTGGTATCCATTGCGGCCGAGGCCAAGAAAGCCCGCGGCGAGCTGAGAGGACGGCCGGCGCAGGCCACGTCGCCGATGCTGGTCATGAAAACGCTGGCGGTGGTGTTCTTACCGGCCCGGATATCGATACCCGAGGCCGATCCGCTGTAGCCGGCCGTCCCGCCGCTGTAGCCGATAACCGTAAGCTCCAGGTCGTCGCCCTCGGAGATGCCGCCGGCCCGGGGCGTTTTGCCGGCCGTCAGGCTTACGCTTTTCTTGTAATGCAGCCTGCCGTCACTGCGATGGATCTCGATCTCCAGCCGATCGAGGGACGGAGGGGCCGGGCTTTCCCCGGCCTGCTCGGGACACGGTCCGTCTATTGCCTGACGGGCGAATGTGAAGGCGATCTTCCCGCCCGTGCCGGGATCCTGTGGGCCGCATGAAGCCAGGCCCACAGACAGTATTGAAAGACCCAAGATCCTCTTGAGCATTTTAGACCTCCCACAAACAGTCAATGCCCGTAATACTATTACATCACTTCTCTTCTGTCGAGGTGCTGCTTTGTTCTCCCGGTGCTCCCGGCGCCCGCAATTTCAGCTCGGGAAATCCGCGCGCGGATTCAACCACGTCGTCGCGCAGCTCGACCAGGCGGTCCTTGGCGTACTGCCATAACTCCAGCCTGACCTTGCCTTCCATCTTGCGGCTGATCTTGTCCGGGTGGCCGCGCGAGCGCAGCAGGGCGTCGGCGCGCATGCCCTTGACCACCCTCTTGGTGTCGATGGCCTTGATAATCTCGGGCGCAAGCTGTGCGAACTCCGGGCGCGGGTCGGTTTTTACCAAAAAGCCATCGAGCGCCTTATCGAAATCAGATGGTTTGCGCATCTCGTTGGTCAGCACCAGCACCAAGGGTTTACTCTCGTGCACCCCGGCCCGGTCGAGAGTCACCCAGGTGAAGTGCCGGGGCGATTTCAGCTTGCGGTCGGCCATGGCCGAGCCCGTGGGAAACTCGATCCCGCGGATAGTCACCGGGGTACCCAGTGGCAGCAACGCCGTGGGCTCGGCCGACAGGATCGGATCGCCGCCGACGCTTTCGATCAGCACCCGCTCGTCGAAGGCCCGCTCCGAGAAAAAAAGACGGTCGTCGTAGCTGAAAAACGGCCCCACGAAGCAAGAATACCTCAAGAAATAGCTATTCCCGCTCCGAGTCTTTGTGATCTTCTGCTGGTCTTTCAAAGACA
The DNA here is from genome assembly GCA_964640665.1 of uncultured Myxococcales bacterium. GTDB lineage: Bacteria > Myxococcota > B64-G9 > B64-G9 > B64-G9 > DATKYQ01. Next base: position 7,049 of record CAZXHT010000138.1, on the reverse strand, counting down.
GCAAAGTATGCGAAGGACACCCCGCAAGCAGCCCAACTAAAACAAGAACAAACAGGGACGGAGTAACAATTTTCACACATCGCATGACAGCCTCTCCTGAACAGTGACACCCGAACATACATCACCAGGCGACGCCGATCAACGGGATAAACGGGGGGATCAATGGGGACGGAGTACGAAAACCGAGTACGAAAACCCGCAAAAAAACCGAAACCTATTGACAGGATAGGCGCGAGGGGACTACTTTGTGGCACAGGCGGAAGGCAAGGCGATGATTCCATTTTGCAAGTACCACGGGCTGGGCAACGATTTCGTCATCATCGACGCCATGCGCGGCGGCTTGCTGGTCGACTCCGGACAGGCCAGGCTGCTGTGCAATCGCAACACCGGCATCGGGGCGGACGGCATCCTGACCGTCCTGCCGTCCGAATCGGGCGATTTTCGCATGCACATCTACAACGCCGACGGCTCCGAGCCCGAAATGTGCGGCAACGGCATTCGCTGCTTCGTGAAATATCTCTTCGATGCGGGGCGCTGGGAAGAATCTCCGGTTACCATCGAAACCGGGCGCGGCGTGCTGTCCTGCGAGGTGCGCCTCGGCGCCGGGGGCAAGATCGAGACGGTCAACGTCAACATGGGCCCGGTGATCCTCGAGCGCTCCGAGATCCCCATGCAGGGCGAGGGGCGCTGCATCCAGCAGGACATCGAGCTTGGCGATCTGAGCTTCAACGTCACGGCCGTCTCGGTCGGCACCCCGCACCTGGTCCTTTTCGAGAAGGCCGACCTTTCCCTGGCCCGCAAGCGCGGCGCGCTCTTGGAGACCCATCCCCTGTTTCCCCAGCGCGTCAACGTCGACCTGGCAGAGGTCAAGACCCGCGCCGAGATCGACCTGGTTGTCTGGGAGCGCGGCTGCGGCATCACCAAGGCCTGCGGAACGGGCGCCTGCTCGTCGGCGGCCGCCGCGGCCCTGGCAGGCAAAGTCGATTTCGACCGCGAAATAACAGTCAATCTGCCGGGCGGCAGCCTGTTTGTCACCATCTCCGAAAATCTCTCCACCGTTTGGATGCGCGGCCCGGCAACCCAAGTGTTCGCGGGCGAATTGCCCGCTTTGCCTGATAGGGAACAATGAACGAAGTAGGCGTCTTACTCGTCGACGACGAGGATTTCTACCTCAAGCTTTTCAGCGACATTCTCGAGGGAAGGCGCTACCGGGTCAAGACCGCCCGCAGCGGCGAGCAGGCCCTGTCGCTTCTGCACCGCGAGAGATTCGACATCGTCATTACCGATTTGTTGATGGGCGGCATGGACGGCCTGGTGCTGACCGAGAAGATCCGCGCCGCCTATCCCTGGGTGGACGTGATAGTCATCACCCAGCGGGACGACGTGCGCCTGGCGGTGCGCTCGATGCGCATGGGCGTGTTCGAATACCTGATCAAGCCCGTCGATCGCGACGAGCTGCTCTTGACGCTCGATCGGCTGCTCGAGCGCCGAAGCCTGCTCGACCGCCAGAACAAGCTGCTGGACGAGAGCCTGCAGTACCTGCAGGCCCAGACGGTTTACAAACGCTGTTTGGAGATTCTCTCGACGCTCGATTTCGAGAACCTGTGCGAGATGATCATGCGCCACATGATCCAGGCCACCGGCGCGCAGGGAGGGCTGCTGTGGCTGACCTCCCCCGAAGAGCGCTCCGAGGACGGGGTCGAGAAGTTCAACCTGGCGGGTTACCGGGGCCTGGTGACGCTGGACGATTTTCCGGCCTCAGTGTCTATCGGCGAGGAATCCTTGCTGGCCACTTTTCGCGCGGGGCAACCCTTTTTCGCCAATCCCGCCCTGGTGCTCGGGTTGCCCGGCCGGCGGCCCGGCAAGGAGGCGCTCTTCATTCCCCTGGTGGTGGACGAGGTGCCCGTCGGCCTGCTGGTTCTGCTCGACAAGCTCAGAGAAGACTTCAGCGACCGCGACCGCAACATTACCAGCACCATGGCCGAGTTCGCGGCCATCGGCTTGAAAAACTCGCGCCGCTTCCAGGCCCTCGAGCGCCTGGGGCTCAGAGACCAGGGTTCCACCGCCTACAACCTGACCTACTTCATCGATTACGCCGGTAAGGAAATCTACAAGGCCCGGCGCTACGGGCGCTCGTTTTCGCTGGTGGCCGTGGTGATCGATCGCTTCGATTTTCTGCGCGAGCATTTCAAGGCCGAGATATGCGGGCGCCTGTCGCGCAAGCTGGCCGAGAGCATCTCGCGGGTGGTGCGCGACTCCGACATCCTGGCCAAGGTTTCCGACTACGAGTACTACGTCCTGCTTCCCGAGACGGACGCCCTCGGGGCGCAGATGTTCATCCGCCGCAGCCGTGAGGCCTTCTGGACGGATCCTTTCATCAGCAAGATAAGCCGCGACTATCCTGTCGGTGTCACGCTGGGCTCGGCGACCTTTCCGCTCAACGGGACCGACTTCGACGACTTGCTGGGAGTCTGCCGCGAGAAAATGGACCGGGTGCGATCGAGCCTCTACTTTCGCCTGCACCTTTCGGATAAGAACTTCTGGGAGATGGCCGAGGTGCTGGTGGGACGTCCCGAAGACTACGCGGGCACCCTCGAGTCCGCCAGTTCGGAATTCCGGTTGGCCGAGGACGTGGACGGCACCAGCGCCCACGGCGTCTTCGACAAGCAGGTGTTCGCGGGCCTCCAGGAAGAGGTGGCCATTCAGGCCGTGGACGTTCCCGATCGGCGGGCAATACTCTTCGACGCCGGCGGGGTGATCGACGCCGAACCGCGGCCGATGGAGAAGGTTCTCTCGCAGGCCAAGCGGGCCAGGCTGTTCGTCCTGGGCAGGCGCGGGGAGGGAACCATGGCCTCCGATCACCCCTCGCTGACGAGGGTCTTTCTGACCGATGACAACATCGATCGCTATCGCATCATGCTGGTGCTGTCCGAGAGGCTGGCCTATGCCTTCCTCGGCACCGTGTCCGGCGACGTGTCCGGCCCAGGCGAGTTGTACGGTTTTCACACGCACGATCAGTTCCTGGTCGAAAACCTGATCGCCTCGCTGCAGGATTACTACAACTTCCAGCGGCAGTACTGATAACGGAGCGCACTCGTTGGCGAATAAAAAGCAGCAAAAGGTGATTCTGATAGCCGATCCCGATCGCGAGGTGCTGCGCAGCCTGGGCAACGCCTTGCACGATGAGGGTTACGACGTGCGCGCCGCCCTGGACGGCAGCAAGGCACTCGAGAAGGCCATCCTGGTACACCCCGAGTTGATCCTCTTCGACGAAGACTGCCCGCTGATAGCGGCCAAGAAGTTCGTGCAGATCCTGCGCAGCAACCCGCGCACCGAGCACATCCCGGTGGTCGTAATGATCGGTAAACACGCCGACGACAGCGTCGGCTGGGGCTACCGCGAGGCGTTCATCCGCAAGCCGTTCAACAACGACGAATTCCTTTCGGTGGTGGCGGCCACCTTCCGCAAGATGGCCACTGCCGAAGAGGTGCGCGAGGAGGGTCGCGAGATCGAAGGCAGCCTGGGGCAGATCTCGCTGGTGGATCTTGTGCAAATCTTCAACCTCAATCGCAAGACCGGCCTGCTCGAGCTCTCAGCGGATGACCTGGAGGCGCAAATTTACGTGCGTGACGGAAGCGTGGTCTATGCCGGTTGCGGGCGCCACGGAGGAGAGAAGGCGCTTTTCCGGCTGCTCGTGTGGCAGACGGGAACCTTCGCCTTCACCCCCGAAAGGATCGCACCGGAGATCAACATCCGGCGCAGCACGGACATCCTGCTTCTCGAGGGCGCCCGCCAGGTCGACGAGCTGAATCGTTTGCGGTCCGAGCTGCCGGCCGACAACGTGCGCCTGGTTCCGGTTCCCGAGTTCAAGCAGCGCTACGAGGGACTGCACCCGGTCACCCAAGAGATAATGAACCTGCTCGAGTTCTACGACAGCGTAGGCAGTCTGGTAGATCACGCCCGGGTCAGCGACTACGAGGCCTGCCGCGCGATCCAGACCCTGATCGAGAAAGGCGTCCTACGCGTCGCCGAAGCCGCACCACCACCAACGGGGACGGAGTGTACCGAAGTCGCCGATAATGAGCCACTTTTGCAGCACGACCTGCTCTACGAGCTGAAGGTCAAGGTCGCCGCAGCAGGACAACCCAAAGATCGCGTCACGCGGGCCAAGCTGTGCATCATATGTCCGGTCGAGGATCTGCTGCGGGAGTTTGTCGGCGGCATCCACAAGCTGCCGGGAATGGAACTGCAGGGGCAAATCGAGGCTCTCAGGCGCGGCTTCGGACGCCTGGGCAGCCTGCACCTGAGCGAGAACTTCGTGCTCGATTGGATGCTACTGCCGGCCCGCCCTTCACTCCGTCCCCTGTGGCACCCGCTGGGATCCGGAATGGTGGGCGGCCTGGTGATGCACGTATCGCAGGATGACAATGTTCTCTATCGTCTGAGCCTGCTGGCGCAGGATCTCTCCCGCAGCAGCGGCATGCCCGTGTTGCAGATATCGCCCGGTAACTTGCCGGGCGATCATGATGCTGACGCCAGCGTGCCCCTGATGAGCCCGGCCAGGGTGAGGCAGGCGGTGGTGAAGTTACTGAATCAGATTGGCGCAACCAAAAAAAAATAGTAACTGCTCAGGTGGCCTCCCTGGGCGGGAGTCCACCTGAGATAAGGGGTGGCATTGCTGCGCCAGGCTCCTGGGTAGGAATCACGAGGTGTTGAGGGCCGGCACGAAGGGGTTGCCCAGGAAGACGCGGCGCAGAGCGTCGAGGGCGTTGAGGCCGTTCTTCCGTGCGGTCGAGACGTAGCCGCGAATGCGGCAGAAGTCCACGAGGGCGTCGAAGTTGCGAAACGTGCCAGAGATCTTCTGCCGCAGCTTCATCATCCGCAGATCCCGCTCTGACAGGTTATTGTCGAACGGGATCGAGAAGTTGCGCATGAAGGCGAGGATGCCGTCGGAGTGGTCCCGGAAGCGGTCGAGCAGGTTGCGGGCTTTGGTCTGCTTGCGGCGGCCCCGGCGTTTGGAGCCAACCGGCGGGGCAACCGGGTTCTGGGCATAGCCCGCTTCGACGATGCGCTCATAGCGTTTGAGGAAGCGGTCCTGGTCGGCGTTCGGCAGCGCGGTCTGACCGGCGTCGCGAGCGGAGTCGACCGTCTCCTTGATGGCCAGCAGATGGTCGATCATCTTCTTGGCCCACTTCTGATCCTGCTCTTCCCAAAGGAAGATGAGTTCGCGCAGGAGGTGGCCGTTGCAGAAGGCGTGGTCGCAGCCGTATTTCATGTAGGAGTCCCAGAAGTCGTGGACCGCGCAGCCCCGGTACTCGGGGAGGATTCCGGCGGCGTCCATGGCCTCGCGCCCGCGACGCGGCGGCAACCGGATGTGGCCGGCGCGCTCCAACTTCAGCAGCAGCGTACGCGCAGCCATGTCCTTAGGCCGGCCCTGCGCGTTGCGCCACGCCCAACGCTCGCAGATTTCCACGCTCAGTCGCGACCGGCCCCAGTCGGGATGCTCGTCCAGCAGACCGCGGATCAACCCGATATCGGCCCCGCTCAACTGTCGCCCTTGCATGACCATCACGCTCGTCATGGTCCGCAAGGTACGACATCTGGCCCATTGAGTTCAGCAAAAAATAGACTTTTTTTCTATCGCGCTCAGGGGGGGGTAGACTATGCTCCGGTCAACGGTAGCGCCATGGCGGGCTACCTGAGTAGTTACGATTGTTCTATAAAATGGAGTCTTTTCAAAAATTCCTATGGAGTGATTGGGGAGGTGTGACGTGTCGCTGTCGAGGAACCCAATAACGAAGATGATCCTCTTTGTGCCCACACTGCTGGCCGCGTGGCTGCTCGCTGGATGTGGCGGTGACGAGGTCGTTTGCCCGCCAGGACAGTCGCTCTGCAACGATTCATGTGTAAACACGCGCCATGATCCAGAGAATTGCGGCTCGTGCGGCACGAGCTGTGCTGCGGGTGAAGTCTGTGCGGGCGGCTCCTGCACGCTCGCCTGCTCCGCGGGTTTAGTTGATTGCAGCGGCGCCTGCGTGGCTACGAACCACGACCCGAACAACTGCGGCGGGTGTGGAACAACCTGCAGCATCGACGAGAGGTGCGACGACAGTCTGTGCGTGTCGGTCGGCTATGTGGATGCGCGCGCGCATGGAAGTACGCTCGATGACGCCACCATCCGGGCAGCCGTCATCGCGATCGACGGCGCCGAACGAACACTCTACCTCGCGCCTGGCATCTGGAGCATCTCCTCTGACCTGACCATTCCTGACAACGTGAATCTCAAACCGGAGCGCGGAGCCATTTTAGATCTCGCCGAAGGTGTCACCCTGACGATTGCCGGTTCTTTTGAAGCAGGTCTCTTTCAGGTCTTCTCCGGCACCGGCATTGTCACGTTCGGCCCGAGCTCCATTTCGGAGGACTACCCGGAGTGGTGGGGTGCAAAGGGAGACTACGATTACATGACAGGCGAGGGCACCGATTCAACGGCAGCCATCAATGCCGCCTTGGCGGCCTACCCGCTCACGAAACTGGTCGCTGGCAGATTCCTCGTCAAAAAAACCCTCCTACTCCCGGCCAACCACTGGCTGGTGGGTAGTGATGCGGTATCATCTCAGATCTACCCCGCACTCCCCGCACCCGATGTCAAGTGGATCGAAGGCTATGTGGTCCTGTACAACTCGACAGATGCCTTCGACTGGGTGATCCCATATCCCCATTCCGACGCAGGCATGGAGAACATCGGGTTTCGGGGCCTGCACAACGGGGCCTACTCCAACACCAAGGCCCTGTTTATTGTGGGCGGATTCGAGGTCCGGAACTGCGTCTTCTACCAGCTCAAGGGGGGCGTCCATTCTGCTGGACAGTATTCTGACGGAGTCAGGATTATCGACTCCACGTTTTTCTATTTCAACGGAGCGCCCGAGGAGGACTACGCGATCGACATATCCAGCCTGGGAGATGCCCGCACCATTGAACGCGTTCACATCAGCGGTGGAACCGGAAACGGCTTGCGGGTGGCGAGAAGCTGGGGAGGGAACATATCTAGC
>CAZXHT010000137.1:0-11614 GCA_964640665.1 uncultured Myxococcales bacterium | reverse complement strand
AGAGGCCTGACAAGTATGAACCTCAAGCGGATCGTGGTGGCGCTGGCCGCGGCCTTCGCGGCTTTCGGTTCGATCCGTGGAATCTCCGCCCAGCGCCTGCTACCGCTGTCTGTGAAAAACATCTATGAGCAACAGATCCAAACCGCTCGTTTCCTGCGCCTCTACTACCAGGGACAAACGGTAGCGCTGAACGATATAGGCGCGCCGAACTTCATGACCGACATTCAGTGCCTCGATTTGTGGGGCCTGGCAAGCCGGGAAGTGGGCGAGTTGAAAATGAAAGGGCGTTACAACACCCAGGCCATCGCCAACCTGGCCCGAAAAAAGTCCGTCACCATCGCCATCGTCTACGAGAAGTGGTTCGCAACCAGATCGACAGGCGGCCTGCCCCCTGAATGGAATCTGGCAGGCCGCCTGAGAATTCCGATCAACGAGGTATGTGGTGACGACACGCTGTCTTTCTTCGCAGTCGATCCCGCCGCGGCCGCGAAGCTTGGCGCCAACCTGAAAAGCTTCGTTCCGCTTCTGCCGGACGATGTCGAGGTGTATCTCCCCTAATTTGACGGGACGCAGACGTTGTTCGAGTCGCAGGCGAAACCCGGCGGACATCCGCCTGCCGGACAACTCGTGAGTTCGAGTACGTTGCCAAAGGCGCCGTCGAGCCCTATCGAGCCGCTGGCGCCCGGGCCGACCGATATTCCCCCCGCTCCGCCTGAGCCGCCGGTCGGCACGCTGTCATCGTAGACGAAGGTGTTGTTCGCGGCGTAATCGTCGACCGCCACGTTGAACCCCAGCACGCCGAAAGAAGGACCCCCGGCGGCGGCGCCTCCGCCGCCTCCGGGACCACCGTTGCCCCCGTCGCCGCCCTTGCCTGCTTGCGACGAGATCCAGTCCGGCGGGCCTCCGCCGAAGCCGCCGCCTCCGCCCAGGCCGCCGATCCCGCCGAATCCGCCGTCGCCGCCCCGCCCACCCTGACCGCGTTCGATCAGGTTGTGGCTCAGTTCGGGAGGCCTCGTTCCCGGCGCGCCGGGAGCGGCGCTGACCAGCACTACAATCGAGGCGCCACCCGCCCTGCCCGGCAGGCCTCCCCACCCTCCGCAACCGCCGGCCCCGCCGCCGCCTCCGGAGGGGCCGATCTCATACATGGCGCAATCGCCCAAGCCCGTGTAGTAACGCGCGGTACCGCCGCCTCCGCCGCCTCCGCCGGCAATGCCTCCGTCGGCACCGGGCGTGCCTGTCCCGGCGCCGTCAGGTGCGGCCACCCATGAGGCGCCGGAGATCGAACCATAACGTCCGCTTCCGCCGGCGCCGCCCTGTCCATTGGTTCCGTCCGCGCCGTCTTGCCCGTCCTGCCCGACATTGAGTTCGATTTCCGTCGGGTAGCCCGACTCGGTCGCGTGTGAACAGGAACTGCCGCTCATATAGTCGAAGCTCCAGTCGTGCCCTCCGAGACCGTTTCCTCCCGCGTCGCTTCCGTACTGGACCTGGGCCCCATGATAAGGATAGGAGTTCCAGTCGAACTGCGGGCAGAAGGTCGTGCCCCCGGGGTTGCCGTTCGAGCCGGAACAATCGGCGTTGACTCCCGCGCTTCCGCCGGCCCGCTCGGTTCCGCTGCAGTTGCCGGACAGGCGCAGCCCAACCAGCCCCGCGGCCCCGTCCAGCGCCGTCGAATCCTGACGTCCGAAACCCGCCTGGCCCGAACTTCCTCTCCCGCCGTCGGCGCCCCTGCCGCCGGTCATGATGTTGCTGCGCAGAACCAAGGCGTCGTCGCAATCTCTGAGCACCACAGCCACCGAGGCCGGGCCGTCGTGATCGACGTCGGCCGCCTGGCTCAACTCGCGACCGCGGATGACGAACCCCGAGAGAAGCGTTCCTACACCGACTATCCCATCGGCCTGGACGGTGTGATCCGCATCCTGTCCCTGGATCACCGACTGGTACAACCAGACATCGCGGCTTTTGAAATCGGCCGAGTACCCGCCGTGCAGCTTGACCCCGGGTTGCAGGCTGATGCTCTCCTGGTAGGTGCCTTCGGCCACCAGGATGTAGCTCTTGCCGGACGAGGCAAAAGCCGCAATGGCCGCGGACAACGTCGCCAACGGATGATCCAGGCTGCCGTCTCCCCCGGGCGGGGCGCCGGCGCTGACGAACAGGGTGTCTTGCACCACCCCGTCGATTCCATCACAGTTCTCGTCCAAATACTCGTAACCCGGCTCCGGCTCGGCAATCAGATCGGGAAGATCGCTGGTCGTGTTCCCCAGCACCCGCCGGCACTCGCATCCATCGTCGAAGTACCCGTTAACATCCAACCATTCGTATTGCACACCGTTCTCCACTTCGGTGGAGCACGGGCCCATGATGCACTCGGGCATTCCCGGGGCGTCGACGTCGCACACGCCAATTGTGTGATCGACCGGCTCCGACCAGTAAGGTCCACAGTCGTTGTTGCAGAAACCGCAGTGCTCGTCGCTCTCGTAGCGGCCGGTTGCCTGATTGAGAAACCCTTCGTCGATCTGCCCGTCGCAGTTGTTGTCCAACCCGTCACATATCTCGACGTTGAAATCCTCCACGTTGCAGGCTGACCACTCGAAGATTCCTGCAATGAGCACACACTCCTGGTAGCCCTGGCAGGTGTCCAGGCGACACGATCGAACAGAGCCCAGCGTCGACTCCGCGCACAGACAGGTGTCGTTTTCCGGCTGGCACTGCAGCCCGGCGGAATATGAAAGACAGCTATAGCCCTGGGGACAACCCGGCCCGTAGGGTGAAGCCGTGGAGCAATCCCGTCCGCAGTACTTCTCGGTTCCATTGACGATGCAGGCTGAACCGGGGGCCAGGCAATCCTGGTCGGTGTTGCACGGCTGGCAGAGATTGTCCGGCAGGCCCAGGCAGGCGATACCCTCTCTCCAAACGAAGTAGCCATCCTCGCAGGCAGTGGCGCGACAAACCGGCTCGCCATCTTCCAGGCGACATTCGGCCCTGGTGGCGTGCGCGATCATCACCCCGCAATCGATCTCGCAGCCTCCGCAGTGCTCGTCGGTCACGTATCGGCCCTGGCCGTCTATGAAGCCTTCGTCGATCTGTCCGTCGCAGTCGTTGTCGTAGTTGTCGCAGTCTTCCGGCCTGGGCAGCTGTGCAGAGCAAACCCAGCCGTCGAGAGCATGGCACTCGTAGACCCCGGGGCAACTGCCATACTGGTTCTCTTCGCTGCAGGCCTGGCCCTCGAGATCTTCGTCCACCAGGCCGTTGCAGTCGTCGTCCAGGCCGTTGCAAATCTCCTGGCTGGGCACATGGGCAGAGCACTCGGTCCATCCCAGGGGAGGATCGCAAGTTTCGAATCCCGTGCAGGTTCCCAACTCCGAGCTGCGCTGGCAACCGCGCACCATGCCATCTGTTTCGGTTGTGCAGCTACAGGTTCCTCCGCCCGGTATACATTGACGCAATACCTGGTCGCTGTACTCGACGTCGCTGCACGAGTAGCCTGCGGGACAGTTTTCGTACCAGCAGTCGGCCGCGCAGTAGCTTCCGTCACCGATCTGCAGACACAGATCCGATCCGGCCGGGTGACAGTCGCTGTCGCTCGCGCAAGCGCGGCAGAGTTGGCCCTGGTCCATGGCGCACAACCCCAAGCGGGTCGGGCCGCCGTGGGGATCGATCACCTGTCTGCAGGACCACGAAGGCGGACAGCCCTCGTCGCAGGCACGAGTGCAGAATCCGCCCTGGGGATGGGGCAGGCAATAGGTCGAGCGGCATTCGTCGTTGTCATCGCAGCGCTCGCCGAACTCTTTCAGGCGCATGCCGCCGTCCGACTCGCCGTAGTCTGTCTTGATGCAACGTCCGTTGAAGCAGACGTAACCGGAGATGCAATCGCTGTCGAAGACACATGCCCCGGCGCCCTCCGGCAGCCAGTCGCGCCCGCAGCCGGGAACGAGCAACGCGCCAATTGCCAGAAGCGTCCACACCGATGTGAGCAGATCAGATTTCATGGCCTTGCCCTCAATAGATCCAGCTATCGCCCGCGGCACCCTCGGCACCCGCGCGGCCTTTATAGCTATCGCCCACCGGCGACGGACCTCCGACACCGCCGGCGCCGCCGGTCTGCTGTGTGCCGGGTGACTCGAACTGATTGTTGAGGATGAAGGGATTGGCCGGATCGTCCACCCGGTTGCTGGTAACGGCATATGAAGCGCCCCCGCATCCGCCGCCGCCCCCGCCTCCCGCTCCGCCGTCTCCACCGCGCCCTCCGCGACCGGCACTACCGGCGCACCAGGCCGGCAGAACGCTTTCGCCGCCGAGACCGCCCTGGCCACCGAGGCCGCCCTGGCCGCCTCCGCCGCCGGCTCCCCCGGCCCCGCCAAAGCCGCGCCTGATACGGTTGGCCTCGATCGTGGGAAAGCTTCCCGGCGTGGACGAGAAATACAGGAATACGCCGAACGAACCACCGCCGCCCGAGCCCGCGCCGCCGCCGGCAGCCCGGCAACCCCCGGACCCTCCTCCGCCGCCCGAAGCGCCCAGGTCTCCGAAAGCGTTTCCGACATTGCAAGGCGGCGAGGTGTTGTTATTCGTCACCGACCCTCCGGCGCCCCCGCCCCCGCCGCCGTCACCCTCGCTACCGGCCGAACCCGAAGAACCCGAGCCCGCGGCGTATAGTCCACCCGTAACCGTGCCGCCCGCGGACATGCAGCCCGAACCACCGTCACCGGGCGTGCCGTTCGATCCCGCGCCGGCGTCCTGGCCGTTACAGGGCCGGTTGGCCACTCCCACCTGGCAATCATACTTGCACAGGTCGGGATCCGCCGAGCTGCCGTAGATGCTGTCACTGCCACCGGCACCGTTGAAGCCGCCGAAGCGATAGTCCTGGACGCAGTCAGCGTTGGCGCAATAAGCCTTCGCCGTGGCGCCCGCGTTGCCGCCGGCCCCGCCGCAACTTGGATTATTACCGCCGGCACCCCCGGCCCTGGTCAGGCCGTAACAGTCCGCGCTGCCCGGGCACTCCCAGGTGTCCCGGCCGTCCGCCCCGTCGCCGCCGCTGTTGCCGGAAACGCCCGGTGAGCCGTCCGCGCCGCGTCCGCCGCGGCCGCCCACTATCAGGTTGTTCATCAGCACCAGTTTCGAGTTGCAGTCGCGGATGTAGACGGCGTACGTGCTTGCGGCCGCCTGACCCTGTGCGGCCTGGGAGTTGACGTCGCAGCCCTGCAGCGTGAAGCCGGCCAGCACCGTGCGCCTGGAACTTATCCCGGCAACATGAACGGTGCCGGGCGGATGGCCCGGGCCGGGCTCGTTGCCCCTGATGATCGTCGGATAGAGGACGACATCGCGCATCGAGAAACCGCCCGAGTAGCCGCCGTAGAGGCCAATGCCCTCGGCCAACTCGATGTTCTCCTGGTAGTATCCCGCGGCGACCAGAATGTGATCGTGGCGCACGGAGTCGAAGCCCGCCAGGGCCTCATTGATAGTGGCGAAGGGATGCTCGCGTGTACCGAGGCTCTGGGCGCTTCCCGATCTGACGAACAGCGCCCGGCTCGCGTTGCCGTCAACCCCGTCGCAGTTGCGATCGACATATGCCTCGCCCGGCTGCGGGAACTCGTCGGCCAGGTCGGGCTCGTCGCCGGCACCCGAGGCCGAATCGGGACACTCGCAGCCGTCGGTGGGCTCGGCATTGGCATCGACGAACTGGATGTCCATCCCGCAGGAGTGCGAAGCGGCGTCACAACTATAACCCGGACCGTAGTTGGCGAGGCAGTCCTGGTCATCGTCGCAGGGTATCCCACAGTACCCGCCCGGACATTCGCCCGGGTTGTCCGCCAGGCAATGATGGTAGAGCGGGTCGCAGTGGTTCCCGGCCGGGCAGTCGCCGTCTCGACGACAAAGACCGAGGCCGGCTATGCGCTCCGTGGTGCAGGTAATTATTTCGCAATCCAGCGAAGCGTTTTGTTCTACACAGCCTCCGATGGCGTGCTGGATCTCGCGGTCCCATTGTGCGAGGCAGTTATGATTGCACTCCCCGCAGTTCTCGTCGGTGTAGTATCGCCCCTGTTGGTCCACGAAGTCCTCGTCTATGCGACCGTCGCAGTTGTTGTCGAGCCGATCGCAAACCTCGATTACCACGTCGGAAGGTTCGCAGTCGCTCCACTCGAAAAGACCCGTATCCGCGGCCTTGCAGGTTTGCTCTCCCTGGCACAGCTGCGAGCCGGCTCCGCTCAGGAAACACGACCTGGTGGCCCCAACTCTCTCGGCGTTGCAGGTGCAGCTGCCGGCCACAGGCTCGCAGAACAGACCTCCGTGAACCTGCCGGCAAAGCTGATCTGCAGGACAGCACCCCTGCACTCCAGTCTCGCCGCTGCAACCTTCATAGGGCGAGGCCGGGTCGCAGCTCTGGGCGCAAAAAGTGCCCGGATCTTCGCCGACATTGACGCAGATATCCGATGAGATACGGCAGTCGGAGTTCTGCCCGCATGGCTGACAGGCCGACGAGATCAACACGGCGCAGGTAACCGGGGCCTGTTCGGGAAAAGGATACAGGCCCGCCGCGCACAGGTGCGGAACGCAAACCGGCTGGCCGCCGCGCACCAGGCACTCGACCGCTCCATCCGCCACCTGGCCGTCGGCATCGAGCAGCAGGCCGGGCACCATCCGGCGGCAGTCGCCGCCGCACCCGCCGCAATGCTCGATATGTACGTAGCGACCCGCGGCATCGATGAAAGGATCGTCGGCGATTCCGTCACAGTTGTCATCCCGCCCGTTGCAAATTTCGTTCTCCGGATCGGTAGCCCCGCACTCCCAGTGCCATGCTCCGTCGTCCCCGACCAGGCACAACCAGCGGCCGGTGCAGTTTCCAAGCTGGGATCCCTTGCGACAGTTCGGGTAGGGAGGGTCGTCCGGCAAATCGTCGGTTGCCACACTCGGATCTTCAGCGTCGGTCAGACCGTCGCAATCATCGTCAAGGCCGTTGCAAAGCTCGCGCTGCGGGACATCCGCGTCGCACTCTCCCCAGTCAGGCAGCGGTTCGGAGTCCTGACAAGTCTGTGTCCCGAAGCAGGTTCCCTGCTCGTTGGATAAAGTGCACGAGCGAGTCAGGCCGATCGTCGGCTTGGTGCAGTCACAGCTGCCTCCCTGCGGCAGGCACTGGCGGGTGATGCCACCGGTTACGTTATGAGAGGCACATTCGTACCCCGCGGGACACTCGGCCTGGCTGCAATCCGCCGCGCAGACGAATTGCCCGCCGACTTCGAGGCACAGATCGCCTATGGCGTTACATTGCGAGGACACCGAGCAGCCGAAACAAAGGCGCCGCTCGATCACCTGGACGCACAAATCAATGCCACCGCTGCCGTCATCGGGAACGTGTCGCTTGCACTCCCAATCGTCGGGGCAGGGCTGCTCGTCACATCTGCGGGTGCAAACCCCGCCGTTACCCGGCCCGCGCGGCAGGCAGTGCCCCGAGATGCACTCCTTGTCTCGCAGGCAGGGCGAGCCGAACTCTTTCTTGGGGGGCGGAGGCGGGAGCAACCTGGAACATTGCCCGTTAATGCAGTCCTGGTCCTCCGGGCAATCATCCTTCTGCAGGCACTCGCACTTTCCTGACGAGATGCAGTCCCCATGCGACTGGCTGCAAGCCGAGACGCTGAAAACAACCAGCCCCGTGAAAACACACACCAGCGGCAAAGCTCCATAGCGGCGGACGAAATTCATCACCTGCCTCCATCCAATCATCTATCAAGTCACAACAGCCTAACTCCTATTACCCATTCCCGTAAACCCTGTTTCGATCTCTTGCGCCTGAAGCAGAATCCGGGCTATCTTGTCCCGAGCAACAGAGAAGGAGGGACTCCCGATGCGCCTGCGAGACTACCTCGATCCAGATCTGGTCATGGCCGACATGCAGCCCGCGAACGATCGCGAGCTGATCTCCTCGCTGGCGGATCACATCTGCTCGCGGCACTCGGAACTGGACCGGGAAGATGTCTTTCAGGGACTGTGGGAGCGCGAGTTGAGAATGTGCACCGGGCTGGAGGGGGGCATCGCAATTCCCCACGCCATGATCGCAGGGCTTGAAAAACCGGTCTGTCTCGTCGGGCGCCTGACGAAACCGTTGGACATGGGCACCCATGACGACACGCAGGTCCAGATCGTCTTCTGCCTGCTGAGCCCCGCGGGCGAGATCGGCACCCACATTCGCATTTTAGCGCGCATTGCCCGCTTCTGCAGCCTTCCCTCTTTCTTCAAGCGCATGCAGCAGGCCGCGGACGCAGCCGCCCTCTACGCCATCGTCGCCGCAGAGGATGACAAACATGTCTGAGGGGGAGAGCGGACTGCAGTTGCTTTTCATCGTGGTCAAGAACCACCATCAGCGCGACATGATCCTGGAGGGTTTCCTTGAGTTGGGCATCACCGGAGCCACGCTGATCGAATCGCGCGGGATGGCCCAGGTTCTCGCCCGCGATGTTCCCATCTTTGCCGGCCTGGTCTCGCTCTTCCCGGGCGGCAACACGGACAGCCACTTGATCCTGTCACTGCTGGAGAACGACAAGCTCGAACCCGCCATTCATCTGACCGAGGATGTCTGCGGAGACTTCTCCGCGCCCGGATCCGGGATCCTCTTCAGCGTTCCTGTTACAACCGCTCACGGACTGGCGGGGGAGATCCGTTGAGAAGCATACTCGGCCTGATTCTAATCGCCGTCTTCGCCTACCTGGGCGCCGCGATGTTCAGAATCGCTCGAATGCCGGTGCTGCTAAAGTCCTTGATCTCCTCGGGTCTGGGTTTTTTCGCGATCGGTCTGTTGCTCGGGCCGCAGGCCGCCGGGCTCTTCGATCAGCAGGCGCTTTCCGGATTGGACGTGCTCGTCAACCTGGGTATCGGCTGGGTGGGCCTGCTCTTCGGACTGCAATTTTACTGGACCGATCTCAAGAAAATTTCCGGGCCATGTTTCGAAGTGGCCGCCGTCGAGTCCTTGACGACAATGCTGCTGGTCGGCGCGGGTATCAGCGCGCTGCCCTTCTTTATCTCCGGTCAACCCGACTGGCTACCCCCACTTCTTCTGGCCGCCATCGCCTCCACTTCCTCTCCGACCATCGCGGCGCAGGTGGCGCTCGACACTCGTGGCTGCGGCACGCTGACGCGCATGGTGCGCGTGGTGACCAGCATCGACGCCTTGCCGGCCGTCATGGTCACAGGAGCAGCCATGTGCTTCTCGTCCCTGCACCCGGCCGGCGCGGGCCTGTTGAGCGGTGGCTGGATGTGGCTTGGCGCGACATTCCTGTTCGGCCTGGCGTTGGGCACCCTGTTCCACCTGATGACATTGTTTCGCTACTCCGACAACCAACTTTTGGTGGTCGTGCTTGGCCTGGTGGTCTTCTCAGGCGGCGTGGCCCATTTCCTGGCCTTGTCTCCGCTGCTTATAAACATGCTGGTCGGAATCGTCGTGGCCAATCGTTCCCCGTTGCGCAGCCGGGTGTTGGGTTCACTGTTGCGACTTGAGAAACCCGTCTACCTGATCCTGCTCACCATGGCCGGTGCCGTCTGGAGTCTGCCGCCCCTGTCGCTTCTGGCCCTGGTGCCTCCATTTATCATACTGCGATTCGGCGGCAAACTCCTCGGCGGCGCGCTGGCCGGCAGGCGTGCTGCTCCCGGCAGCGGACCGCTGGGAATCGGGCCGGGGCTATTGCCGCATGGCGGCATGGCGCTGGCGATCGCTCTGAGCGTTGCGCAGTTCTTTCCCGGCCCGCTCGGAAACCTGGTCCTTACAGCCGCCATCGGCAGCGTTTTTGCGGCCAGCCTGATAAGCCCCTGGACCATGCAACGCCTGTTGGCGAGCGAGAGGAGCCGGTCGTGAGGGTTGTTCTTCTGGGCCTGCTCTTCGGTTTGATGGTTGCGGTCCAGGCCGTCGGGAGCGGATTAGCCGCGGGAGTCGCCTCACGGGCCGCGTTGGCCTTCGGCTTCTTGCTGTTGTTTGGCTTTTTAGTGGGCGAAATACTCGCACGCTGGTCGATCCCCAGGATCAGTGGATACCTGCTGGTGGGCATGATTGCCGGTCCTTCCGGGCTGGCGGTCGTCGACGCGGCGGTGATCGAGCATATGCGGCTGATCGACAATCTGGCGCTGGCCTTGATCGCCTTTACCGCCGGAGCCGAACTGAGAACGTCCCGCCTGCGGGCGCGGGCGCGCAGTATACTATCGATCACACTCACCCAGACGGTGCTGGTCTTCATTGCCAGCGCCGCCGCCTTGTGGCTCTTACGAGCCCGGCTCGGTCTTTTTCCGGATCTCGGCGAGATGCAGTTTCTGGCCGTCATCTCCATCCTGAGCCTGGTTGCAACCGCGACTTCACCCTCGACGGCCGTGGCCGTGATCGTCGAGGCGCGCGCCAGGGGCGAGATTACCGACACCGTGCTGGGCGCTACCGTGCTCAAGGACATCGTCGTGCTAGTGGGTTTCAGCCTCGTTTTCGCCCTCGGCCGGCCCCTGTTCTCTTCCTCCAGCGGGGACGTTGTGACGCACTCAGCGCTACGGGCTCTGCTCGACGTTTCGCTGTCACTTGTTGTCGGCGCCTTGTTCGGCCTGCTGATGATCATCTACTTGCGTGTCGTGCGGCGCGAGAAGATCCTCTTCGTGCTGGCCGCGGCATTCCTGACGGTCAGCCTCTCGCACACCTTTCATCTCGATCACCTGCTGCTGGCGGTCTGCGCCGGTTTCGTGGTCGGCAATTTCTCACGGCACGGCCGGAGTCTGCTCGAAGGCCTCGAGGGAGCCGGCGCGCCCGTCTTTCTGATCTTCTTTTGCCTGGCCGGCGCGGGACTGGATCTTTCGGTTTTTCGCACGCTGTGGCCGGTGGCGCTGGTCTACGTTCTGGTGCGCGGGGTGTCCACCTGGGCCGCCACCGGGCTGGGTGCGCTTCTTGCCGGCGACCGTGGGCCGCAGCGCAACCTGCCCTGGACCGGCTTCATCGGCCAGGCGGGAGTCAGCCTGGGGTTGGCCGCTATCGTCAGAAAGGCAATCCCGGGAGTCGGGGCGACGATCTCCGACCTGGTGATTGGGGGTATAGTGATAAACCAGCTCTTGGGGCCACTGCTTTTCCGCTGGGCGCTCTTGCGATCGGGCGAGGGAGAGCGGCTGAAAGAAATCTCTACAACGATTGAGGATGATTCTGTTATTGTTCGATAGACGATAGAGAGTCGTATATGCGTATCCGCGACACAGCAATCTTGCTCTACATTTCGGCATTCTTCGCCGCTTGCAGCGTCGGTATCATCGAAGTCGACAACGATGCCGCGACTCTTGACGCCGACGCAACGATTGACACGGACACCGATGCCGGCAGCGACGACGGGGCAGACATGGGGGGTGACCCGGGATCCGATCCGGGAGCCGACAGCAACCCGGACGCCACTCTGATCGAACGGCTTATTACGGCTGATATTACGATACCCGAGGGCGTCAAGGCGGGCGTTTCAAACTGGAGAATCTGGGGCATGGGCTCGCTCTATATCGCCCCGGTCTTCAGTGTCCCGTTAGCCAATTGTCAAACCTTGGTCGGCTACACTACCGCCGCGGGCGGCAACTTGACCGCCCGGGCCAGTCGTCTCGATCAAAACGATCAACTGATAAATACCTT
>CAZXHT010000136.1:5772-11744 GCA_964640665.1 uncultured Myxococcales bacterium | reverse complement strand
CTTGGACGAGGAGGCCTGCCTGGTTTTTGTGGCCAGCACCTGGGTATGTAACTCGACGACGTCGCGCGGCCCTACCCCACAGAAGCCGAGCGACTCGGCGAGTTGATGTAGTTGCTCTGCGTTGCCATGATCGACCTTCATCACTTGGTTTTCCAGCGCTTGCTCCAGCAACCGGCCGTAGGTTTCCGCCAGCTCTTCAAAAACAGAAGCCGACGCCTTCTTCAGTGATGTCGAGCCAAACATCGCGCCGCCCACGGGGAGCTGGGGCACCGCCCCCATCCCGCGGTAGTGCTCCAGCTCTGCCTGAAGCTCTCGGACACGTTGTTGTTCACTCTCCAGCACGTGCTCACGTTGTCGCGCCCTGAAGAGTTCGACGAAGGTGGAAATCTTGAAGCGGAGAATCTCGTCGACTTCTATGGGTTTGAAGATGAAGTCAACGGCACCCATCTCGTATCCTCGCAGGACCTTTTGTGTATCGCGATCGTAGGCGGTCAGGAAGATGATCGGCGTGTAGCGGGACTGATCCCTCTCTCGAATCATCCTTGCGGTCTCGTAGCCGTCCATGCCGGGCATGTTGACGTCCAGCAAAATGACCGCAACATTGTGGTCCAGCAGCAACTTCAGAGCCTCCGCGCCGGAGGCAGCCGTGAGCACATTCTGTCCCAGTGGCTCGAGCACGGATTGCATGGCGAGCAGATTCGATCGCTGGTCATCTACGACCAGGATGGGGACCTTGTCTTCCATTACTTTCCCTTCTCCTCCACGCCGACACCCAGCTCGGCGATAAAAGCCGCGACGGCGTCGAGACGGAGCACGCGGGCCCCGGGAACCTCGCGCAGCGCGGCCTCGGGCATGGTCCGGCTCTCGGCGGTCTCCGGCGCTTGCACGATGACCAGTCCGCCGGCACGGTGGATGCTGGCGGCCCCCCTGGCGCCGTCGACGCTGGCGCCGGTCAGAACGACGCCCAGGACCCTGTCCTTGTAGCAATCCGCCGCCGATTCGAAAAGCACATCGATCGAAGGCCGCGCGCAACACACCGGCGCCTCGGTTGAAAGCGAGAAACGACCCGGCTCGACCAACAGGTGATAATCGCTGGGCGCGAGGTACACATTGCCGTCGGCGATTTCTTCCTTGTCCTCGGCCTCGCGAACCTTGAGCCTGGTGTGCTGCTGCAAGAGCCCCACCAGCAGCTCCTCGGGTTCAATCTGGCGATGTTGGACAAGGACCAGCGGCACGCGAAAACCTTCGGGCAGCCCCGCAAGAAGAGACTCAACGGCTTTCAGTCCGCCCAGCGAGGCTCCGATGACAATGATGTCCAACCGGGTCACTGGAGCCTCCGGAACAAGCGCTCTTCGAGGTCGAGATCCTGGTAGAAGCTCTCCAGCACCGAAAAACGCAGCGATTCCCTTTTTCCCAGGGCCAGGACGCCAAAGCTGCACAGGCTCTCGTGAAACATCGTGAGCACCCGCTCTTGCAGGCCCTTGTCGAAATAGATCATCACGTTACGGCACAGGATGACTTGAAACTCGTTGAAGGCCGCGTCGGTGACCAGGTTGTGTTGGGAGAATACGATGTTCTCCTTGAGGTCCTTCTTCAAGATGGCGCTCTCGTAGCGCGCCGTGTAATAGCTGGAGAACTCTCCACGGCCCCCGGCCTGCTGGTAGTTCGACGTGTAGTCCTTCATCTTCTCCAGGGGAAAGATGCCGTCTTTGGCGCTCTGCAGCACGCCGACGCTCAGATCGGTGGCATACAGCCGCGCCCGATCGTAAAGCCCCTCTTCGCGAAGCAGGATCGCCAGCGAGTAGACCTCTTCGCCGCTCGAGCAACCTGCAATCCAGATGCGGATAAATGGATAGGTACGCAGAATCGGCACGACCTTGTCGCGAACCGCCCTGAAGAAACTCGGATCTCGAAACATCGATGTGACGTTGATGGTCACCGTCTGGAGAAACCTCTCCATGCAAGCTGGATCGCGAAGGACGCGATCTTGGAGGCCGGAGACGGTCTCCACTTTCTCGTTGGCCATGGCCGCGTGCAACCTGCGCCGCAGGGAGGCGCGTGAGTACTGCCTGAAGTCATAGCCGTACGTCTGGAACACGCCCTCAAAAAAGAGCCCCATCTCGATGGTTTCGAGATCCGCCACGCTCGACTTTCTCCCCTTGTTCACAGACGCCTCGTCTCTTAGCGGTAGAGCCATACTCGAAGAAGTGAAACCAGTTGCTCGGAGTCCACGGGCTTGGCGATGTAGTCCGACGCCCCGGCCTCGATGCATTTTTCGCGGTCCCCCTTCATGGCCTTGGCGGTCAAGGCGATGATGGGGAGCTTCTTGAATCCCTTTTTCTTTCGAATCAGGCGCGTGGCCTCGTAGCCGTCCATATCGGGCATCATGATGTCCATGAGCACGATGTCGATCTCGGGATGCTCTGTAAGCTGCGAGAGGGCATCCTTGCCGTTCTCCGCGCGCAGCACGATCATCTCGTGGCGTTCGAGGATGCTGGTGACGGCGAATATATTGCGCACGTCATCGTCCACGACCAGCACGTTCTTGCCGGCAAGTCCAGGGTCTTTCAGGTGGATCTGCTTGAGCATGCGCCGCTTGGCCTCGGGGAGCTTTGCCTCCACTCGGTGCAGGAACAACGCGGTCTCGTCCAGCAGGCGTTCGGGAGACTTGACATCCTTGACGATGATCGTCTCGGCGATTTCACGAAGCTCGGTTTCTTCTTTGCGGGTGAGCTCCCGTCCCGTGTAGACGATGATTGGTATCATCTCGAAGTCGGGATCCTCCTTGACTTTTTTTATGAGATCGAACCCGGACATATCGGGAAGGCTCAGGTCGAGAACCATACAGTCGAATTTCTTGGCCCGCAGCGCCGCGATCGCATCCTCGCCACTGGCGATGGCCGTTGTTTCGACGTCGTGGTCGCCGATCAGCTCGACGATGCTGTTACGTTGCTTCTCGTCGTCCTCAACGATCAAGAGGTGTCTCTTGCCGCGCTCGACGAAGCTTTGGATCTGCCCCAGGGCTGCTTCCAGCTGCTCGCGTTGCACGGGCTTTTTCCAAAAGGCGATCGCTCCGCGACGCAAACCGAGCCGGGCCTCTTCTTCGACGGCCGAGATGATGTGAACCGGAATGTGGCGCGTCGACGGGTCGTGCTTGAGCCGATCGAGCAACACCCATCCATCTACATCCGGCAGGCGCAGATCCAGGGTAATCGCGTCGGGCTGATACTTCTTGGCCAAGGCAACCGCCGGCGCGCCATTCAACGCGAGCAGGCACTTGAAGCCCTTCTCCCGCGCCAACTCGAGGAGAATGCCGGCAAACTTCTCATCATCCTCGACGATCAACAGGGTACGATCCTCGGGCTTGATGTCGTCCCTGTCGTCCGGGATACTCGGCATGGGAATGGCCTCCGGCAGATCTCGCGGCATCGCCCTGGCCTCTGCGCCAAGGCCGGGCTCGGCCGCCGGAGGCTTTCTCTCTGTTCGCTTGGCGGGTTCGCCGGCTGCCTGCGTGGTGTGCATGTCCGGAAGGTACAACGTGAATTTGCTGCCCTTGTCCGGCGCGCTCTTGACCCGTAGCTCGCCGCCCAGCAGGGTGGCGAGCTCGCGGCTGATGGAGAGCCCGAGACCGGTGCCGCCGTATCTGCGGCTGGTTCCGCCATCGGCTTGCTGGAAGGCCTCGAAGATCAGTCGCTGCCTGTCTGGTGGGATACCGATACCGGTGTCCGTCACCGAGAAACCGATGACGGACCCGGCGTTTTTCAAGACCGGGTGGTCGAGGCTCCACTCCCGCTCCATTACCGTCCTTACCTCCAGCGTCACGCTCCCCTTTTCGGTGAACTTGAAGGCGTTGGAGAGGAGGTTGCGAAGAACCTGCTGCAACCGCTTCTCATCCGTCGTGATGGACTTGGGGAGTCCCTTGTCGAGCTTGACGACATAATCGAGCTGGTTGTCCTCGGCCAGCTTGGAGAATGCCTTTTGCGCATCGTCCGTTATCCGCGAGAGTTTCACCGGCCGGCTGTCGAGCGAAATGGTGCCGGACTCGATCTTGGCCAGGTCCAGAATCTCGTTGATCAGCGAAAGGAGATCCTCGCCCGACGCATTGATGGTTCCGGCATACTCGCACTGCTTATCGCTCAGGTTGCCGTCCGCGTTCTGGCTGAGTTGTCTGGAGAGAATGAGCAGGCTGTTGAGCGGTGTACGCAGCTCGTGAGACATGTTGGCCAAGAACTCAGATTTATACTTGGAGGTGAGCGCCAGTTGCTCGGCCTTTTCTTCCAGTGACTGTTTGGCCAGCTCGACCTCCTGATTTTTCCTCTCGACCTCCGTTTTTTGCTCGCTGAGCTGGCGTGCCTTCTCCTCGAGTTCCTCGTTGGTTTGCTGCAGTTCTTCCTGCTGCGTCTGCAGTTCTTCTGTCAGGCCCTGGGATTGCTCCAGGAGCTCATCGGTGCGCATCTGTGCTTCGATGGTGGCTACCACGATCCCGAGGCTCTCGAGAAGTTGGTCGAGGAATGCGAGCTGGATGCCGCTGAATCGCTGAAAGGAGGCGAGCTCGATTATGCCCTTGACCTCTTTTTCGAAGAGGATCGGTATGACCACGATGTTGAGCGGTGTGCCCCGCCCGAGGCCGGAGCTTATTTGGATGTAGTCGCCCGGGACATCGGTCAGGAGAATTCGTTGCTTTTCGAGGGCCGCCTGCCCAACCAGGCCTTCGCCCATCTTGAATCGGCTCGAGACGTTCTTGCGCTCTTTGTATGCCCAGGAAGCGAACATCTTGAGGGTTGTGCTCTCCGCTTGCTTTTCCGACATGTAGAATGCGCCATGCTGGGCGCTCAACACCGAGGCAAGCTCGGAAAGCACTTGTTTGGCCACTTCCGTCAGATCGCGTTGTCCCTGGAACATACGGGTGAACTTGGCCAGGTTCGTCTTGAGCCAATCCTGTTCCTGGTTGACCTTGGTGGTTTCCGCCAGGGCCGTGATCATCTGATTGACGTTGTCCTTGAGGGCGGCCACTTCCCCGCTGGCCCGGACGGTGATCGAGCGGGTCAGGTCGCCCTTGGTCACGGCGGTGGCCACTTCTCCGATGGCCCGGACCTGGTTGGTTAAATTGTTGGCCAACTCGTTTACGTTGTTGGTGAGATCTTTCCAGATCCCTGCCGCGCCGGGTACCTCTGCCTGGGCGCCGAGCTTGCCTTCCACGCCCACCTCACGGGCCACGGAAGTTACCTGATCCGCAAACGTGGCCAGGGTCTTCACCATGTTGTTGATCGTCTCGGCCAGCGTGGCGATCTCTCCGCTGGCGTCGACAGTCAGAGTCTGGGTAAGGTCTCCTTCGGCAATCGTGGTGACCACCTTGGCGATGCCTCTCACCTGGCCGGTGAGGTTGCTGGCCATCAGGTTGACGTTGTCGGTCAGCTCCTTCCACGTGCCGGAGACGTCCTTTACTTCGGCCTGGCCTCCGAGCCGGCCTTCGGTGCCCACCTCCCGAGCCACGCGGGTGACCTCGGCGGCGAAGCTGGAGAGCTGATCGACCATCGTGTTGATGGTGTTGCGCAGCTCCAGGATCTCGCCCTGTGCCTCAACCGCTATCTTCTGCGTGAGATCACCTCTAGCCACAGCGGTTGTGACCTCCGCGATGTTGCGCACCTGATCGGTCAGGTTGCCGGCCATCAGGTTGACGTTGTCGGTCAGCTCCTTCCACGTGCCGGAAACGCCCTTTACTTCGGCCTGGCCTCCAAGCCGGCCCTCGGTGCCCACCTCCCGAGCCACGCGGGTGACCTCGGCGGCGAAGCTCGAGAGCTGGTCCACCATGGTGTTGATGGTGTTGCGCAGCTCCATGATCTCGCCCTTGGCATCGACGGTGATACTCTTGGTCAGGTCGCCATTGGCAACGGCGGTCGTGACCTCGGCGATGTTGCGCACCTGGCCGGTCAGGTTGTTGGCCATGAGGTTCACGTTGTCGGTCAGCTCCT
>CAZXHT010000136.1:0-5672 GCA_964640665.1 uncultured Myxococcales bacterium | reverse complement strand
CGCGCGCAACCCGGGTGACCTCGGCGGCGAAGCTGGAGAGCTGGTCCACCATGGTATTGATGGTGTTGCGCAGCTCCAGGATCTCGCCCTCGGCGTCAACGGTGATCTTCTTGGTCAGGTCGCCGTTGGCGACGGCCGTGGTGACCTCGGCGATATTTCGCACCTGGCCGGTCAGGTTGTTGGCCATGAGGTTCACGTTGTCGGTCAGCTCCTTCCATGTGCCCGATACGCCCAGCACCTCGGCCTGGCCTCCGAGCTGGCCTTTGGTGCCCACCTCGCGCGCAACCCGGGTGACCTCGGCGGCGAAGCTGGAGAGCTGGTCCACCATGGTGTTGATGGTGTTCTTGAGTTCCTGGATCTCGCCCTTGGCCTCCACCGTGATTTTCTGGGAGAGGTTGCCCTTGGCAACGGCGGTCGTCACTTCCGCGATGTTGCGCACCTGGCCGGTCAGGTTGTCGGCCATCTGGTTGACGTTCTGGGTGAGCTCCTTCCAGGTGCCCGAGACACCCGTCACCTCGGCCTGGCCGCCAAGCCGGCCCTCGGTTCCCACTTCGCGCGCTACCCGCGTGACCTCGCCGGCAAAACTCGAAAGCTGGTCCACCATCGTGTTGATCGTGTTTCGAAGCTCGAGTATCTCTCCGCTGGCCTCGACGGTGATCTTCTGTGAGAGGTCGCCCTTGGCCACCGCGGTCGTCACCGCGGCGATGTTGCGCACCTGGTTGGTCAGGTTGGTGGCCATGTGATTGACGTTCTTTGTCAGCTCCTTCCACGTGCCCGAGGCCCCTTCCACCTCGGCCTGACCGCCCAGTATGCCTTCGGTTCCCACCTCTCGAGCCACCCGGGTGACCTCGGCGGCGAAGCTGGAGAGCTGGTCTACCATGGTGTTGATGGTGTTCTTCAGCTCCAGGATCTCGCCGCTGGCCTCCACCGTGATTTTCCTGGTAAGTTCGCCCCCGGCCACCGCGGTCGTCACCTGGGCGATGGCCCGCACCTGGCCGGTCAGGTTGTCGGCCATCTGGTTGACGTTGTCGGTCAGATCCTTCCAGACGCCGGAGACATCCTTTACCTCGGCCTGCACGCCGAGCGTCCCCTCGGTGCCGACCAGGCGCGAGACCCGGGTGACCTCCGATGAGAAGCTCTGCAGCTTGTCCACCATGGTGTTGATGGTGTTCTTGAGTTCCAGGATCTCGCCCTTGGCATCGACCGTGATCTTGCGCGAGAGATCGCCCTGGGCCACGGCGGTTGTGACCTCGGCGATATTGCGCACCTGGTTGGTCAGGTTGTCGGCCATGGAGTTGACGTTGTCGGTCAGATCCCGCCACAGGCCCGAAGCCCCGGGCACGTCCGCCTGACCTCCGAGAACACCGTCGGTGCCGACGTCGCGCGCTATTCGGGTGACCTCGTCTCCTAAGGCGCTCAGCTTCCCTACCATCGAGTTGACGGTGTTCTTGAGATCGAGGATCTCGCCCTTGGCATCCACCGTGATCTTCTTGTTGAGGTCGCCGCTGGCGATGGCGGTTGTGACCTCGGCGATGTTGCGCACCTGGCCGGTCAGGTTGTCGGCCATTGAGTTGACGTTGTCGGTCAGCTCCCGCCAGGTTCCGGAGACGCCCTTGACGTCCGCCTGCCCGCCCAGAACACCCTCCGTACCCACATCGCGCGACACCCGAGTCACCTCCGAGGCGAACGAGCCGAGCTGGTCGACCATGGTGTTGACCGTGTTCTTGAGCTTCAGGATCTCGCCCTTGACCTCGACCGCGACCTTCTTGGTCAGGTCGCCATGGGCCACGGCGGTCGTCACCGCGGCAATGTCCCGCACCTGGTTGGTGAGGTTGTCGGCCATCAAGTTCACGTTGTCGGTAAGCTCTTTCCATGTGCCCAAAACGCCTTTGACCTTGGCCTGAGCGCCCAGCTTCCCCTCGACACCGACCTCGCGCGCCACACGCGTCACCTCGGAGCCGAAGACACCGAGCTGCTCGACCATCCCGTTGACCATCTTGGCGTAGCGCAGGAAATCCCCGCGGATTGGCTTGTCGCCGGCGCCCTCGATATCGATCGTCTGTGTGAGATCCCCTTTGCTGACGGCAGACACGACCCGGGCCATCTCCGCCGTGTGTTGGGAGATGTCCTCCACCAGCGCGTTGACCGAGTCGACACAAAGTCTCCAGCCCCCCCGCGCTCCTTCCATCGAGATCCGCTGCTTCGTTTTACCTTCGGATCCTACGACAAGACGCAAGCCGCTCAGCTCCCCGGCCAGCAACTCGTTCTTCTCGATAATGTCGTTGCAAGCTTCGGCTATTTGCCCGTCGATCCCCGGCAGGCCGTCCGGCAATCGAGTCGAGAAATCTCCACGCTTGACTGCCCTGAGCACATGGAGAAGGCTCTGCTGGTCAGGCTTTTCCGCCTTTTTGGGGGAGCGTTGCTTGCCTGCAGTCGTCATCTTTTTCTCCTCATGATCAGTATTCATTTCGAGCGCCAGTTGATATGCGAGGAACGTTTTTTTATTTGTCGTTTCTGTTGCATCCCTGATCTCCACGGCCGGGATGAGCTTGGCAACTCATCTCGCGCTCTGCCGCAGCAGGTTTCCGAGCAATCCCTGCAAGCGCTCGATATCGGTCTTGATGAGATAGTGCTCGGCGCCTGCGGCGATTGCGGCCTGTCGCAAAGGGGCTTCGTCGCGGTCAGAGAGCACAATCACCGGCGGCGCGTCGGGAAGCTTCTTGATCTGCCTCAGTGTCTTCATGCCGATGGGTCCTGCGATTTGCAGATCGAGAATGACCAGGTCCGGATTCGTTGTTTGAATGAGCGCCAACACTCTTGACGGCTCCTGGACGCACCCGAAAACGCAGAGCCCCTCGATCTCGGACAACAGACGGGTAAGGCCTTCGTTGACTGCCCCCCCGGTATCGGCGACCAGGACTCGCAGCAGGACGGCCGGCTGGACAGAAGAGTCAGGCGGTATCATACCGGTGAAGATACCAGGACGATCTCATGATTGAACAGTCGGCGAGGGCTGAAACAAATGTAGGTTTGCGCCTACGCGGGGCTCAGGAGATACCGTGCTCGATCGCGTAGCGGATCAGATCGGCGTTGTTTCGCACGTGGAGCTTTGCCCATATACGTGTGTGGTAAGTGCTCACGGTTTTCGGGCTGAGGCTCAATTCGCCGGCGATTTCCTTGATCGACTTACCTGCAACCAGCAGTTGCAGGACGGTATATTCTCGGCCCGAGAGCTCGTCATGCAGAGGCCGGTCCGCCCAACCGATCTCCCCGGCGAGCCGCTCCGCCGTCGCGGTGCTAACGTAGCGGCCTCCCGCCAGGACTTTCCTGACCGCCTTGACCAGTTCCTCGGGCGCGGCTCGTTTGTTGAGATAGCCGCGGGCGCCGGCTTTAAACACCCGAACCGCCAACTGCTTTTCAGACGCAGTGCTCAAAACCAGCACCGGCAGTTTCAGATGCCGACGCCGCAACTCGTCGAGCACCGCCAATCCACCGCGGCCCGGCATGAAGATGTCCAATACCAGCGCGTCCCAGCGCCGGCGGGACAGTTCATCCAGCGTTTCCGGCGTGGTGGACGCTTCGCCGAATTTCGCGCCGAGGAAATTGTCGGCCAGGAGCTGTATCAAGCCTTTCCGCAACAGCTCGTGATCGTCCGCAACCAGGATCTTCATGACTGCTCCGCCTGCGCATTTTCAGTTTTCGTAAGCGGCAGCCGGATTTCTACAGTCGTGCCCTCTCCAGGCAGGCCCCGGATGTCCAGTTGGCCGCCCAAGAGCAGCGCCCGCTCTCGCATGCCGGTCAACCCGATTGACATGGGACTCTTCAGCGCCGCGGGTTCAATGCCGGAGCCGTTGTCATGAACCCGGAGGAGCAGTAGACCGGCCTCTTGCCGCAAGAGAACATCCACCCGGGTGGCTTTGGCGTGCCGCTGCACGTTGTTCAGACTCTCTTGCAAGATGCGAAAGGCGGCGGTGGCGGAATCACGGTCCACTGGCAGTTCCCCCTCCGGCACGCTGACCCGGCACTGAATTCCGCTGTGGTCCTGGACATCACGGGCTTGCCATTCCACGGCGGCGCACAGCCCGAGGCTGTCGAGCATCGCCGGCCGCAATTCCGTGGCAATCCTTTGCACGCACTGAATGGCGGCATCCGCCGTCTGGACCATTTCGGTGACGCGCGCAGCGAGGGTACCCGGCACCGTGATTGTTCCGTTCTTGACTAGCCGACCTTGTAGCCAGACCAGGTCAATCTTCAGCCGAGTCAAGTCCTGTGCCAGCAAGTCGTGAATATCACGTGCGATGCTGATTCGCTCTTCTTCACGCACAACCAGTAAGCGGGCGGACAGCGCCCTCAACTGTTCACGGGAGGCATGCAACACCTCCTCGACACGACTCTGCTCGGTGATGTCCCGCCCCTGCGCGACGGTCGCCACCGAGGCGTTGTCATCCGGGTGGAATATCGTCGCCGAGCTAGACGGCACCATGCGGTCCGAGCCGACCGAATGGAGGTAGTCCCCGCGCTTGCACGTCTCCACGGCCTGCGTGTGTTCGTTGATATCTTCGATGGCGCGCAGAACCATCCGGGTGAGGGCGTTGCCGTCACCGGCGGCAGAGATGACCGCGTCGCCGATGCTATAGAGGGCCTCCTTGAAACGCTTGGCCTCGGCCTGGAGGGCCGCGACCCGATGTCGGAGGGCCTCGTTCTCGGGGACGAATTGTTCTCGATCTCTCCGGCCTTCGCTCATCGATCCATCCCGTTGTCGGCCGAGAAAGAATGGCTCTCGCCTCTGTTTGGGAAAACATCGCCATGCGAAAGATGAGATTGCCTATTGCTCGAAAGAAAAGCCAAGACGACCACTCCTATGAATATTGTCTACCGCCACCGCAACGGCCACGGGGCCTCCGCAACCAGGCAACAGCTCAATATTTCCGAGGATATTATCTTCGGAATGTTGCTCTTACCTCATGTGAACTACCCCTATGTTCAGTCAAGCCATTGAACCAGCCATAGGCTGTGTCGTGCCTGATGAAGCTGTCTTTTTGCCGAGCACCATTCGCACCGTGCGCTCAAGCAGATCCGGATCTACCGGTTTTTCGAGCAGCATGAGCGGCGCGTAGTGCATCGCCTGCTTCATGAGTTCGCTGTCCGGATAACCAGTTACAATAACCACCGGGAGATCCGGATATTTCTTACGCAACTCCTCGAGAAACTGGGGGCCGTTCATTTCCGGCATCAGGAGGTCGAGAAGGATCAGATCCGGCGCCTCGCGGGCGACCAGATCCAGTCCATCCGCAGCGCTGGTCGCCTGCAGAACACGGCAGTCGACCCGCCTGAGGATCCGCCTAAAAGAGCTACAGGCCTTTTCGTCGTCATCGATGATGAGAATGGAGCAGTCGCCGGCGACTGACCGTTGTTCGTCGGCCCAGCGCAGCAACGCTTCTTTGCGGAACCGCCAATCCCTGCCCACCTTGAAGCAGGGGATCTCGTTACGCCTGGCCAGCTTGCGAATCGTCTCAACGTGCGATCCGAGAAGCGCAGCGGCTTCGATAGCGTTCAACACGTCTGAATCACGGCTCACTTCAGCTCTCATCATGTCACCAATGTTTACCGCAGTTTAACTAAGTTAAACTTAGCTTAACTCAGCTCAGCTCAGCTCAGCTCAGCTCAGCTCA
>CAZXHT010000135.1:0-11822 GCA_964640665.1 uncultured Myxococcales bacterium | reverse complement strand
TTCTTCGTCGACGGACAGAAGTTCCATGAGATTGATTACGAGTATCTTGATGAGCCAAACATTCCACCTCAGATTGCAGTGTTTGGAGGGGCAGAATCGGTATCATCCTGGGACTATATCAATTATCAGATCTGCGGTTCGGGAATTACAAATGGATTCCAAAATTGTCTTGCAAAGGTCATGGCCGATACAGGGGAGGTTGTGAAAGGTAGCTGCATCAACGCAAGCGATTGTATATTCTCTCCTCTTTTCTTAGAACAGAGAGGGTTCATCGTTTGCTCCGATCCTCAAACCTTATTTGAAGCAGATCTTACAACCCTTAATATACTACCTGACATTGATCTTGAATTCAAACCAAGCGGATGTGAGGCTATTGCCGCAGAAAGTGGTGAGGGCAGTTTATTTATCACAAGCGAGACTGAATCTAAACTGAATGTCTATGATATTCAAACACTGGAACATGTGGCCACAGTCGACATACCACAGGCAACTGATATCACTTACGACTGGGATGACGACGTCATACTTGTTGCTAGTAAGAACATCAACAATCCGGCAATTTACGTAGTGGGAATACCGAATTTCAATGTCGAGTCAGAAATTTCTACGGAAGTATTACCAAGCAGACTCATTTGTAGTGGTTCTTTGCACGATTGTTTTGTAAATTCAACGCATGGCGCCTCCATTGGTGTTGTCAAAGACATGAAAGTTACACCCGAAGTTCCGACGCCCCGGGCCGGTCTTGCCGGCATGTTTAATCCTGTTAATAATGAATTCATGATCTTTGGTGGAGCGACGGCTGGAGGTTACTCCGATGATGTGTGGGCACTGGATACAAGCTCATTCAGATGGCGCGTAGTCGCACCAGAAACAACCTCATCAGGTCCCGTGCCAAGGCCATCACCACGTGCTTTCTTTGCTTACGCATCGGATATTCGGCGTGACATATTATATATCTATGGAGGAGTAGGAACGGATGGAACTTTGAGCGATCTTTGGAAATACGACATTAAGAACAATCATTTTACAAAACTTGACGGGGAAACAGCGATCGTACCTTCAGAAAGATACGATTCTTCCATGGCATATCTGGAGGCCCGCGATAAACTGTTTATTTATGGTGGAACGGGTGGGTCACCAATTCATAATGATACATGGTTGTTTGATCTCGGCACTGGACAATGGGAGGAGATTACACCAGATTGCGCAGGTACTAGGTGTCCACCTACTACAAGGCGAGCTGTAGCTATACCTTCGCATGACGGTAGCAAAGTCTTTTTATTTGGAGGAACAACGGAAGAGACAGGTGGTGATAAGTCTTCCTGGACATTCCATGTTGATGCTCGGGAATGGGCAAATGATATTCCTGCCAACCAGATGACGGTTGTTTCAGGAGGTCTGCGAGCAATAGAATACGATGAAACCGGCATGAGTATGAAGGTTGATGAATACTTCGATATCCATCCCCTAAACAGAGAATGGAGCAGGTCAGAAGCGAGTCAGAAAACCGATAGATGGGCCGGCGAGGTGTTTATGCCTCGTTCCGGAGTTTATCAATTTCACGTACGCACAAGCGGCGGATTCAGGATGTTCATTGACGAGGAGAAGTTGGCTTTTCAGCCCAGTAACCACGGATGCATAAATGGTTGCCTTGGCAATTGTCGCACTGTGGACGCCTTCACAGAACCTAGACAATTCGATATCGGGTGGCACCAGATTGCTTTCGATATGACTAGTTGCAGGAAGGCTGCCTATGTACATGTTGAAATCGCTGATGGACCCGTCGAGGCAGGTTATCTTTCTGCTGACAACTTCAGGGTAAAGGTTTCACCGGGATTAAATCGTAGGAGCTATGTTTCAACTGGCTCTTTGCAGCGGCAGGTGGCAGAGGACATAGATCCTTCACCTATTAACGATGAATGGTATGATGGCGTGCCCGAAGTTCTCACAGGTGGGAAGTTCGGTGGCATACCGATAGATGTGGAATGGTCGGGAAGGATAATGATACGAGAGCCGGGTACCTATAAGTTCATCGCAAAAACCTATACCAATGCAATCCTGAAGATTAATGGCGAAATAATACTTGATAGACGAAATGTAGGTGACGAACAAGCCATATCAAATCCAGTAGAACTTGATATCGGATGGCACGACATCAACTTCAAGGTGGAAGGTAGTAAAAAAGGCCTGGTTAAAGCAGTTCTTCTATTCCACGAATCATCACCACTGATGGGAGGCATGGTTGTACCACCCTCATTCTATACAAGCAAGGTGAGCTTTCCTGGGAAATAGAAATAATACAGAACATGCAGAAACATATATTTCAATATATTTGCACCTTGGTAATAATTCTGTTTATTAACCAGGACTGTTCTCGAACGACATTTCAAGACGATTTAGATACAAGTTGTGATGTAGGTCAAGAATCAAATGGAGGACTAATAAGGCATGGATTCGGAAAGATTGGCCAGCACAAGGAGAGGCGGCTGAATTTTCTTTCAGATGTTGTATGTGGATACAGCGCATATGGCAATACGATTGTTTACGTAGGTGTACCTTTTAGCCCATATATCATCGATCTGGATTCGGAGACAGAGAGAAAGGTAAATGATCCCTTCTTTTCGGATCTGGTCGTATGCAGTCCTTCCATCTGGAAGAATACGGTGGTATTCAAAGCTATACAAAAAAATAAAAAGGGCATGAAATCTAAAATCAGTATTGCGATTTACGACTTGAACAATGAGCAAGGCACTATACTGGCAGGACCTGACGACATGGAGCGGGCAAAGATATATGACGGCATTATCGTCTGGGATGACTTGCGATACCGCAAGCCGGCTCGTGATCCCGGGTTGCGGAAAAACATGGAGATATTTATGTACGATATTAGGACCAAAAAAGAGATTCGAGTGACGAATGGATCTTATGAGAAAATCAATCCTCAAATATTTGGTGATCATATCATATGGCGAGACAAAAGAGTGCATGGTCAGACAGAGATATTCATGTACACAATATCGACAGGCAGGGAAATAAATATCAGCAACAATTCTTCGCTTCAATGGTACCCCGGTATATGGGAGAACAACATTGTCTGGACAGACCTCCGAAATGGCACCGGAGTAAGTGTGCTGGGCCCGTATTATAACACCGATATATACTTATACAATATCACTTCAAAAGTGACGCAACAGATAACCAGCGATACGTCCGATCAAGAGGGCGCACGGATTTACGGCCGTTATATTTTGTGGAACGATTTCAGAAATGGAGGGCGTCAATCAAATGGATATCCAAAAGGTGTTGATGTTTACATGTATGATATGGCAACTGGGAAAGAAAAGCGAGTTACCTGGTCATCCGCCAATGACAGCGGCGGAATGTTGGCTGGAGACAGGATTATATGGTACAGCCAACGGGATGGCGTCAAGGCCATTTACATAAAGAGCCTCAATGACATGTAAGAACAAGATGGGCAATAATGGGAAATAGATCCAAGAATAGAGTCCTGAGCGGCATGCAAGCCTCGGGCTTGTTGCATCTCGGCAATTACCACGGCGCGTTGGAAAACTGGGTCGGGCTGCAGGATGAGTACGAGTGTTTCTACTTCATCGCCGACTGGCACGCGCTTACGGTGCTTTACGCCGAGCCGGGCAGGATCCGCGAGTTTACCAGGCAGGCGGCGATTGACTTCCTGGCATGCGGGCTCTCTCCCGAGCGCGCGACCATATTCGTGCAGTCCGACGTCCTGCAGCACGCCGAGCTGAGCATTCTGCTGGGCATGATCACCCCCGTGCCCTGGCTCGAACGCGTGCCTTCTTTCAAGGACAAGAAGAAAGAGATCTCAGGCGCCGACCTGTCCAACTTCGGCTTCCTGGGCTACCCGGTGCTGCAGGCGGCGGATATCGCCATCTACAGGGCGGATTACGTTCCCGTGGGCGAGGACCAGCTTCCGCACCTGGAGCTTACCCGCGAGATAGTGCGGCGCTTCAACAACTTCTACGGCAAGGTGCTGGTGGAGCCCAAGGAGATCGTCACCAAGACGGCACTCCTGCCGGGGCTCGACGGCCGCAAGATGTCCAAGTCGTACGGCAACGCCGTCTACCTGGCCGATGACGATGACAGTGTAGTCAAGAAATTCAAAAACGCCGTCACCGATCCGCAGCGCAAGCGCCGCAACGATCCCGGGAATCCGGAAGTGTGCAACATCTTCGCCTATCACAAGCTGTACACGCCGGCGGAGCGCCTCGTGGAGATCGACGGCCTGTGTCGCAGCGCCGGAATCGGTTGCGTCGATTGCAAGAAAGAAATCATCGAGCGTTTCTTTACGCGTTTTGCGAAGATCAGAAAACGCCGTGCGGAGCTTAGCGGGCAGCCGGATTACATCGATCAGCTGCTTACAGATGGGGCGCACAAGGCGGCCGCGGAGGCCGAACAGACCATGTTGCTGGTACGCGAGGCGATGAAAATGGGGATTCACCCTTGAGCGGGCAGATCGAAAACGGCCTCGGGCCGCCCGGGCTGCATCCGCTTGGCGAGAGCGGACTGACAGGTGGGTACAGCGTCGAGTTGCCCGTTTTCGAAGGGCCGCTCGATTTGTTGCTGCACCTGATCCGCAAGCACGAGATCGACATCTTCGACATCCCGATCTCCACCATCCTCGAGAAGTACATCGCCTACATGGAGTGGATGCGAGCGCTCAACCTGGACGTAGCCGGAGAATTCCTGGTGATGGCCGCCACGCTGGCGCAGATCAAGTCGAAGATGCTCCTGCCACCCGGAGAAGGAGAGGGCGAGGAGGAGGAGCAGGATGAAGTGGATCCCCGTGAGGAGTTGGTCAGGCGCCTGCTGGAGTACCAGCGCTACAAGGAAGCGGCTGCCGAACTGCGTGATCGGCCGATCCTCGACCGGGATGTATTCGCGCGCCGGGCCATGCCGGCGGTGGTCGAGAGCGAAGATGAAGCCAGCCCCTTCGCGGACGTGTCCGTCTTCAGGCTGATCGAAGCCTTGGACAAGGTGATGCTCAAGGCGTCCAAGCGTATTCCCCACGAGATTCTGATCGAACGCATCTCCATTGCCGACAGGATCCAGGAACTTACGGCGGTGCTCGCCGAGCGCCGGGAGCTGATCTTCGAGGAGCTGTTCGGCGATGCGCCCACAAGGTCGTTTGTTGTAATAACATTTATTGCCCTGCTCGAGATGACCCGCCTGCACATGATCAGGCTACATCAGGCGGATGGCGGGGAAAATCTGTACGTCACGAGCCGCCTCGAACATGTCGACCTCGAGCAGGCGCTGGCGCTGGTTAAAGACGATGAAGTCACGGAGTGAGTGATGGCGACACGCAAGACACGCGAAGAGCTCGACTCTGAAATGGCCTCCGTAGCAACCTCTGCCGCTGCAGAGGTTACGAAGGAGGCTTCCGCGGAGGTTGTTACAGAGGTTGCTACGGCGCCCAGACTTAAACTTGCCATTGAGAGCTTGTTGTTTGCTTCTTCGGATCCTTTGGGATTACCCGGATTGCTTGGCTTGCTTTCTGAATTCCACCCTGATCTTACCTCGCGCACTGTGCGGCAGGCGATCGAGAACCTCAAGAGTGACCTGCGCGAGCAGGGTCGCGGCATCCGGATTGCCGAGGTCGCCGGCGGCTTCCAACTGCGAACTCCTTCGGAAGCGGCTCCGTACATCAAGAAGTTGGTGACGCGCAGGCCGGCCAGGTTGACACAGGCCACTTTGGAATGCCTGGCCATCGTGGCCTACCGGCAGCCGGTCACCAGGGGTGAGGTCGAAGATATTCGCGGTGTGGACAGCGGTGCGGTGCTGCGTAATCTGCTACTGAAGAAGCTTCTGAAGATCCTGGGACGCAAGGAAGAGCCCGGGCGACCATTGCTTTACGGCACAAGCGGGGAGTTTCTGGAGTTCTTCTCGATGAAGGATCTCGGCAGCCTCCCGACGCTCAAGGACTTCGCAGAACTGTCCGACGAGCACCGCGACTCGCTGGGGCTTGCGCCTGTAGACGAGACGAACACAGACGAGATAGAGCCGATGTTGCCCGCGTCGCTGACGATGGAAGATCCGAATGCCTATGCTCCTCCCGGCGAGGACGAGGTCGTCCAGGAGTTGGCCGATGCCCTCGACGAACTGCGCCGGCGCGACCGGCGCCTGAAGAAAGAAGTATTCGGCGCCGCCAAGGCCGCCCCGGATGCCCCTGCGCTCCCGGAGGCACCTGCGCTCCCGGAAGCGCAGGCCGCACCGGAGGCAAACGACACCCAGGAGCAGGAGGGTGACTGAGGTTTACTTGCAGAAATTGCTTGCCTCGCGTGGCCTGGCATCAAGGCGCGAGGCCGAGAGGCTGATCGCCGCCGGTCGGGTGTCGGTTAACGGTCGCGTGGTGACGGTGCCGGGAACCAAGGTCGATCCTGCGCGTGACAAGTTGGCGCTGGACGGCACTCCTGTTCGCGCGGCGGCGCGAGGGATATACCTGTTGCTCAACAAGCCGCGCGGTTTTCTCTCGGCTGCCTCGGATCCCGCCGGCCGGCCGACGGTTTTCGAACTCCTGAAAGGCCGGGCGGCAACCAGGGGAGCCCGGCGCGTGTTTAATGTGGGCCGACTGGATTTCAACTCCGAGGGTCTCTTGCTGTTTACCAACGACGGGCTTTTAGCGCACGCGCTGACCCATCCTTCGAGGCAGGTGCCGCGTACCTACAGGGTCAGGGTGAGGGGCAGCCTGACGCAGCGTGATATCGATCGCTTGCACACGGGCGTCGATCTTGAAGACGGCCCGGCCCGGGTTACGAAGGCCCGGATCGTAAAACGCAACCAGGGTTCCACCTGGCTGGAGATTGAAGTCGCCGAGGGCCGCAACCGGCTGGTGCGCAGGTTGTTTTCCCGGCTGGGACACCAGGTAGTCCGGCTGGTGCGGGTAGCATACGGGGGCGTCGAGCTGGGCGACCTTCCCAGGGGGGCCGTCAGGGAGCTGTCCCCGGAGGAGATAGCGACACTGCGGAGATGGCAGGCACGTTCCGGGGAGCGCAAACGATGAGAACTTTTAGGTCGTGTTTGCTCTTGTGTCTTGCGCAACTGCTCGCGGCGCTGGCCGTGACGAGTACGGGCTGTTCGAACGGCGGGGATGATTGGCTCGCGGAGTTGAACGATCCGTCACCAGTCAGGAGGGCCGGCGGCGTCAGGGTGTTGTGGAAGAAGGGCGACGACCATGCCTATGCCCTGGCGAACAAGGCTCTCGCGGATCGATCCTCCATCGTGCGAGTGGCCGCCGTGCGCGCCCTGGCCGACTTCAAGACGCGGGATACGACAATCGCCCTGGTCAGGGCCGCCCGTGACGCCGACCCGGAAGTGCGCTTTGTAGCCGTTGAGGAACTGAGCCAGCGCCAGGCGCCGGAAGCGGGCAAGGCGCTTCTCGATATTCTTGTACGCGGCGAGCCGAACCTGAAAGTGCGCAGGCGGCTGAAAGCGGCGCTTGAGAAGAGGGGACTGAGCGGGGCGCAACTGGCCGACAAGCTGGCATCTGAGCAAATAGTCAGGATCCGCAAGCTGTACGCGGATGCATTGCCGGTCCAGCGCGCGCGCCTGGTTAGTGAGGCCGGCAACAGCGCGAGTCCCGAGGGGCTGGGCATCGTGCTCGACGCACTTTTCGCAAGCGACGCCGCAGTGACGCTTGCGGCAGTGTCCGTGCTCGACGGTCGTGGCGGGGAAAAAGCACTGAAGCGACTGATCGCCCTGGCCGCGGACGACTCGGACGAGGTTCGCCTGGCGGCCGTCAGGGCACTGGGGAGCTTCGGCAATCAGGGCGCGGCCATCATCGAGGGCGCGTTGCGCGACGTCGATTCAGAGATTCGTATCGAGGCGCTGGCCAGGCTGGCCGCCTCGGGTGCGCGAATCGACGCCGGCACTGTTTGTCCCCTGCTGCGCGAAGCCGACTTGAAAGATGCCGTGGAGATCGCGCGGCTGCTGCGTTCGAAGGCCACAGACTGCCCGCTTACGGAGTTTGGGGACGAACTGAAGAAGCCCGGAAGCGACGGGTGCCGGCGGGCGCTGAAAATCTTGGCGGCTTTGGGTAGCAATGCGGCGCGCGAGGTGCTCAGGCGCGCGATGAAGAAGAGCAGCGGGGCGCCGAAAATTGCGCGGGCGGTTGCCCTGGCCCGTGCCGGGGGCAAGGACGCGGGGCTCGGACGAATGCTTGAGGCGGCTCTTGTCGGTGCGATCGGCAAGCTGGAGGCTGCCTCGCATTCATGGGTTCATGGCAAGCTGCGGCCCGGCAAGAAGGAGGCCGCATCGGTCGTGGATAAAAACCGGCTCAGCGAAGAAGACCTGCAGAAGCTGATGAAGGATCACGGGCTCGAGCCGCCGGGCCCGGGGACGCCGCGGGGCGTTACAGATATACTGGCAAAATACGCCGACGATTCGGCCGGAGTCTCCGAGTCCAAGCTGTTTTCCCCGGGGGGCGGCCGTGAATGCTCGCTGTTGGCAGACAGCCTGGATGGTCTGTTCCTGGTCGACCCCGTCCGGGCGGGCAGGCTGGCGCCGCGCTGCCTCGGCTTTTCCCAGCCGCAGATCGTCGGCCGGGTTGCCGCAGTGCTTAGCGCTCGCGGGTACAAGCTCGATCTCGAGGCCGGGATAATCCGGCACATGGCCGATCTTCTCGATCGCTCTGATAATGACTCCGCCGCGGCCATCGCCGGACTGCTCGGCGACAGCGGCAAGCCCGAAGCGGCGCAGGCGATCGCCGCCGCCCTGGCCGGAGCGGGCTTCGAGAAGCGTGAGAAGCTGATCGCCGTGCTGGGACGCATGCGCAAGAAATCGGTCATCCCGAGCCTGCTGCCCCTGTTGAATGGATACTCGGCCGGCAGCGCGGCCCGGGCACTGGCGCAGATCGGCGACCGCACGGCGGTCGAGCCGCTGCGCAAAGCATTGAAGAACGTCGGGTTGTCGGCGGAGTTCGATCTTCTGATGGCCATGGCCGTGTTGGGAGCAACCGATATAACGACCAACCTGGATGCCAAGATCGAAGACCGCGATCCGTTAGTGCGGCTGGCCGCCGTCAGGATTATCGCCGCCATGGGCGAACCCTACCTGCACGAGCACCTCGCGCAGGCGCAATACGATCCGGACCGGCGCGTCCGTCGCGAGGCCGAGCTGAGCATGCGGGCCGCCGGTGGAAACAAGAATAACAGCAGCGGAGATAGGTGAGATGTCCGACAAGATCCGGCAGTTGAAAGACGAGGCGGCCGCCTGGTTGCGGAAAGGAAAGCACGCCAAGGCACTCAAGCTTTATCAAAAAGTGCTGCAGGCCGACCCCGGTGATTACTCTGTATACAACAACATGGGCTACCTGTACCGCAGGTTGGGTCATCGCGACGAGGCGGTCGAGATATTCACGCAGCTTACCGACCTTTACGCCGAGCAGGGTTTCCTGCTCAAGGCCGTCGCGACCTGCAAGGTGGTCCTCGAGATCGACCCAGATCACAAGAAGACCCAGCAGAAGCTAGCCGGCCTGTATGCCAGGCACACGGACAAGGCATCCCTGTCGGTAAAGATCATGGAAGACCCGGAAGATGATGCCCGCCGGGAGGATGCGGTCGAAGAGCAAGACACGCCGGTGCCGATAGAGCTCAACGTGCAGGAGGCCCATGACTTCGGCCTGGTCCTGACAACGCCGCTGGATGTGCTGGAGACGATCGATACGCTTCCCGAAGAAGAACAGGCCGAAGAAGAAGCCCAGGAAGAAGCCGAAGAAGTCGAAGAAGAAGTCGAAGAAGACGCGCTGCCGGAGATCGATCTGGACGTGATGCAGTTCGAAGAGACCAGCGGACAGGAGCGAACTTTACCCGCTATCCCTCTTTTTTCCGATCTTGCGCCCGACGCCTTCGTGTCATTGCTCGAGAAAATGAAGCTGATCAGGGTCAAGACGGGTGACTGGGTAGTCCGCGAGGGTGCCCGGGGAGACAGTATGTTCGCCATTGCCTCAGGTGCGGTTCGGGTACTCAAGCACCTGGAGGGCAAGAAGATGTTGCGCCTGGCCGTGCTGGGGGAAGGGGACTTCTTCGGAGAGATGTCCGTCATCAGAGGTGGGCCGAGGGGTGCCTCTGTCCAGGCCACGAAACCCGCGGAGCTGTTCGAAGTATCTTCTGAATTGCTGGACGAGATCGTGGCCCTACATCCCGCGGTCGGGCTGGTGCTGAAGAAATTCATTACCCAGCGCCTGTTGCGCAACGTAATGACGACCTCGGCGCTTTTCGCGCCCTTTGCGCCGGAGGAGCGCGTTCGCATAATAGAGCGCTTCGTGAGCCGCGACGTAGAGGAGGGCGAGGAACTGATTGCCGAGGGCAAAGAGACCGAAGGCCTGTTTGTAGTGCTCAGGGGCAAGATGACGGTAAGCCGCAAGGCCGATGACGGCACCGAGTTCGTAGCCGGAGAACTGGTGGAGGGAGAAGTCTTCGGCGAGATATCCTGTCTGCGCAAGCAGCCGGCGATTGCCACGGTCAGAGCCGCCGGCCCGAGCTCGGTCCTCAGGCTGCCGCGCAAGGATTTCGACGCGCTGGTGCTAAGCCATCCCCAGATCCTGGAGCTGGTGGGTAAGCTGGGCGAACAACGCCTGGCTTTAACCATGAATGCCCTGGCCCGAAAAGGCATCCTGATCTGATCATTTAGGTTTATCTCACCTTCCCCCACATACCCCTCTTGACAGCCTACATGGCCACGGGAGTATGATCTGATAATCAAATAGAAGACGTGCAACTCTTTCGCGGGAGGGCGTCATGGCGAGAGTGATCAGGGAGCACAGGGGAATCATGTTTCTGACCGTGCTGCTCATAGGCACGGGCATAGTCGCAAGCTGCTTCATTGATAACGGGAGGGGGGCGAGCGCGCCACCAATTGCCGCGGCGCAAGAAGCGCTGACTTTCCAAGATGACCCCGGGGCATTGCCCGTAGAGGCCTTGATCGATAACTGGTTCATGCTGCACTACCACCACGATACTTCTCACTTGCCCCGCTGGTTGGTTAAATTACTCGTAGGACTGCGCCACGCCCTCGGCCGGCTGGACGTATCAAGCTACGAGTTGATGAGCGCGATCGAATCCGGCGCTGTCGATACGGATGTCTACCCCTCGCTTGCGGATCTGGAAGCGAATGATCAGGCGGCGGCGGTAGTCTTGGCAACACTCGAACTGACTCCATTTTTCGAAGGTGACTGGACCGAGATCGTGAGGCTGGTTTACGGCGATTCGAAGACGGTGCTCGAAGTCGCCCTGGCATTGAACGAGGCGAACGGAAGCCCGCTGACGAGCCATGAGATCGAGGATCTTCCATTACGCGCACATGCCCTGGTGTACGAGGTTGCCAGGGCCTACGACAAGGTATCCGGATGCCACAGGAAACATTGCCGGGCGACTTCTGAATCTGAAATCGCAAGCCCCGTGATCCAGTGGCTGGTAGCTTTTCGTGCCGGCCTGCGAGCGAAGCATGTACAAGGAAATTGCCATGTGCCCAGGCGCCTGTGGCTTGTCGAGAACGAAGAAGAGCTGAACCTGCTGATGCGTCTGCTCGGAGATCATGAGCCACCTGCCGCGCCTGTTATAAGCCCCGTCCCATCACCAACGTCGAGCAATCCCGTTATACTAAACGGAACGGCCGAGTCAATAAGCCTCGTGGACGTCACCGGAGGCGCACAGGCCGCATTTGACTGGACCGACGAGAACGGCGCCTTCACTCTGTATGTTCTTTTGAACGAGAACACAGCCAACGAGCTTCTAGTGACGGCGACGGATCGCGCGGGCAACGTCTCCGACCCCGCCCAGCTCGTG
>CAZXHT010000134.1:0-12305 GCA_964640665.1 uncultured Myxococcales bacterium | reverse complement strand
GGAAGCCGCCCTGGGGATGGCCGCTTTCGGCACGGAAATGAAACTCGTTGTAATAGCCGGGCCCGGCCGGGCCCGAAGAAAAACGTGCCATGCATTTCGTATTCAAGTCGAACGGACCTCTTTCCGAAAGTTAAATTCGGAGTGAAACGCCCCCAAGTGTAAATCAGAAATAGTGAATCAAACCATTTCAGGTTTGTTTAGCAGGGCCGAAAGGCCGTTTGAAGGCCGAAGTTTGTGTATGTCCAGGTGAAGTGCATACTGGTGCCTGCCCCTCTTTTTGTCTGGGCAAAATCGCATAGTCATACAACTTGATCAGCTTCTTCACCCGGGCGGGTCAGGCCCGCTAAAGGCGAGTCGAGGCGGGAAACAGTTTTCGGGAAATCGTACGGTCAGCTCGCCGGCGCGTAAGCGCCTGGAAGCTGCTCGGTAAATTTCTGTAAACCAGCGGTAGTTGTCCCGGTACTCTCTCCATCTGTCGGGGTCGGAACAATGGCACAGCGGGGCCGGCTTTTTCTTGATCTTGTCGGGTCGATGATGCGGGTGCTTTTTGAGTACACCGCGAACACCCAGAATCCGCCTGCCTCCTCGAACGAACTTCCTGCGTGTCTCAAGCTCGATCTCCGCCACCATGGCCCTGTAGCGTGCCCTCTGCTCTTTGGGGCTCAGGTCCGTAAAACATGGAAGTGGGCTGAGCGGTACCTCGTACTTCGTCGAGAACTCTCCCGGCCTGCACTTGATTCCCGCCCGGGTGGCCTCGTACTCCTTTGTCCGGTCGTACCAGATGCCCTCGAGCTTCTTTCCCTTCGTAACGGCCGCGACACAATTTACGCCCGGCCAGTCACGGGGCCGCAGGACGAGTCCCTCTTTGCAGCCGTGGCTGAGCAAGTAGACGGCGCGTTCGATGAGCTTGGCGTCGTCCAGAATGGGAAGCGCCGTGTACCTGCGCCCCCAGAACTTTTCCTTCCAACCGTGGAGCCTTCCGGCCTCGCGCGCCAGGCTGGAATTGACGTCGCGCATGAAGTTGGCAAGCATTTCCACGCATGGCGCGGTGATGAGCAGGTGCATGTGGTTTGAGGCGATCACGACCAGGTGAAGACAAATGTCGCCGTAGCGAGCCAGGGCTCGACCGAGGATACCCATGATGATCAGGTTGAGCTGCTTGGAGGGTCTAAGAAGCATTCTGCCCTGGATGGCCCGGATAGTGACCTCGAAGGTCGTGTTGGGCTGGGGCATGTATCTGATTCGTCTTCCCATGTCGGTGTGTTGAAATGCAAAACTCTTGCCACACGTCCCGCAATTGAACGCAACAGTGTAATTGTCAGGAAATCAAGCTGATACAGGTTTGTCTCTCAAAAGAGCCAGAGGAGTTTGCACGGACCTCGTGTCCGAATTTCGGACACATGCCCGGAAAATACGTAATCCAATACAGATGGTCTCGTAAAAAGCCGGAAAAACAAAACTTACAAAGTCATCCCCGCGAAAGCGGGGATCCAGAAAATCTGCAATTACAAACCATTATGGATTCCCGCCTGTGCGGGAATGACAGTTGTAGGCTGTTGAATGGACTTTATACGAGATCATCAATACAGCTTTGCTTCATG
The DNA here is from genome assembly GCA_964640665.1 of uncultured Myxococcales bacterium. Taxonomy (GTDB): domain Bacteria; phylum Myxococcota; class B64-G9; order B64-G9; family B64-G9; genus DATKYQ01. The sequence continues at coordinate 10,704 of CAZXHT010000134.1, read as the reverse complement.
ACTCCTTCAATGTCCCAAATCTAACGAAATCTAACGAAATCTAACGAAATCTAACGAAATCCATGGCACCCTGAGTGGTAGGGGCATAGGGGCCGGCACGATCTCCGCTCCCAACCAGTACCCGTCGAGTCGCCAGAAAAGTACCAGGCTCAGGGTAAGGCCTCGGCCTGCTCTGTAACCGGGGTGATGGTGAATACCCGTGCCAGGCGGGAGGCTGCTTTGATGTCGGCACGACGAAGGGCATCGCGTACGTCGTCCAGTTTATAGGCATCGGCGAGGGAAATATACGGAGCCCAACCTGTGTCAGCCTCGGTTAGCTCGACCTCCACCTCTGCCACGTATTCACCTTCACGCACAAGTTTTCTCAGCTGTCTGACAGTCATTTTTTCCTCCTCATGAAATTCTCTGTCCATCTGTCCGGATCGGGACGATAAGCCGTTACCAGGACGGCGGGAGAACTCTCGCCCCTTTGCATGCCCCAGACCACGTGAACCGGATTTCCATCCCGGTCGGTTTCCAGTACCAGAGCGCACGGACCCTTTTTGTAATCCGGATATTCTTCCACGACTTTCGCTCGGGATATGTTCTCCATGACATCCCTGACGTAAATCCCGTCGGCCGCCAACTCGTCATATCCGTGCTCGGAAACGCGGACTTGAGCCCGGGTTACAAGATCCATGATCTGGTTCAAGAAACTGGCCATACAATCAGATTATCAAAGATCGGCAGGCAGCACAAACAGGAGGCCCCATTTGTCGGATACCGGGAACCTTTCCGTATCATTTAATTACAAAAGCCTGAAACCCCGGGGCCGTCTGACACGTATATGGACCAGGACTCCACAGGAGAGACGAATGAAAAAAAACTGCATTATTGTAAGTTTTTCAATTTTGTTGGCCGCGCTGGCCATTTTTTTTCAAGCCGATTCCAGCCGGGCCTTTTTAGGATATTCTCGTTGGGGCTATGCTGCAAACGGGGCAGACGATCTGATCGACGATGCGCCGCCCCCAAATCCGGTTCTCTACAAGGGCCCCTGGGAAATTCAGAAACCCAGTGCCTCGTATCAACAGGCCGAAGCCGAGTACAAGAAACAGAACTTCCGCCGGGCCGAGCAGGCCTATGCCCGTTTCATCAAGGAATCCCCGCGGCACATCGACGTGCCCCGGGCCACATTCCAGCGGGCCCGGGCGCTTTTCAAGCTGTCCTCGTTCGACGAGGCGGTCAAGCTGCTCGATGACTTTCTGGCCTCGCGCCCGGGATTGCTATTCGAGGCCCGTTGCCGTCTCGCACTGGCCGATCTTTACAACCGCATGCAGCAGTGGGGCTTCAGGCGCGGCAACAAGATTTTCTACAACCGCGAGCATCGCGAGGGGCGGCAAATCTCGCTTTACTACTACAACCGCAAACGGGCCGTGCGCGAGTTGGAGACGGCCAGGCTGGCTTTCCTGCTGCTTTCCGAGAGCACACCCGACAAGGCAGGAGCGCGGCCCGGTGTGAATCTGGTCTCCGAGGCGGTCGAGTGCGATCTGGCGCTCGCCGCCGCATTGAAAAAAATCGGCCGGCTCTGGGACGGTGGTACTCCCGAGACGGACATCGTCTCGCCCGAGCCGGGCGCCTCTTACGACTTCGGCTGGCCCGAGCGCAGCAAGGCCATATTCCTGTTCGAAGAAGCCGAGCGCCTGGCCGCGAAAAAGCGCCTGGGCCGGCTGGTGGCCGAGGCTCGTTTCCAAAAAGCGGTCTTTTTGATGGCCTTTCCCGAGTCTCCGCCGGTCGCCTGGCAAAAGGCGGCGGCGGACAGGCAGAAAAAATGCGCGAACGAACGCGAAAACGGCGACCCGCTGTGCGTGCCGCAGGTATACCATCCGGGCGCGCGCCTCGATCCGCTGGATATGATCGACAAGCTGCTTGCCGACTATCCAGGCGATCAAAAGACAGATCGCGCCGTCGGAACACGGGCGCGCATCCTCGAAGGCCGCTGGCGTTTTCTCGAGGCCGAGAAAGAATACCTGCGCCTGATCGAGAAGTTTCCCAAGTCGAAATACGCAGGCGACGCAAAAGCCAGCCTTTACGATCTGCGAAGGGCCTGGTTCTCGCAAACCAACCAGACGACCTACCTGCTCAAAGACAAGAAAGAGATTCCGATCATTGCCCGCAATGTTTCCAAGATTACCTTCGAGGCCTACCGGGTCGATCTCGAAAAGGTCATGCTGCGCGAAGACAGGCTAATGAGCAGAATCACCCGCTTCGCGGACTTCAAAAGCAACTTCGGCGGCACCAAGGCGGCTCGCAAGTGGTTCGGAAAGAAAGTCGCCTCCTGGAACATGAAGCTCAAAGACAATAGCGACCATCGCCAGACGCAGGGCAAGACGACCTTTCCGCTCGACGAGATCGGCGCCTACCTGGTTCTTGCCAAGGGCGGTGTCGAAGAGCGAGTTGCGCTGGTGGTCGTTAGCGACCTGATGATCACCGCCAAGCAGGATCGCGGCAAGACCCACTACTGGATGACCGGAACCGACGGCAACCCGCTGCACGGGGTTGCGCTTGTGGTCAAGGAAGTCTACTGGATGAACGGCGCCGAGCACGTGCGCATCAAGAGATACCGCTCTGATTCGGACGGCCGCGCCACCCACGAGATGATCCGTTATCGCTATGCTAGTTCGAGCAATGTTGCGGCCTTTGCCCAAAGCGGCCGGCGTTACGCCTTTACCGGCCAGCGTTATTGCAATAGCCGCGGTGCGGGTAACGAATACGATCAGAGCCGTCTTTTCACTATCACCGACCGGCCGGTCTACCGGCCCGGCGACAAGGTCAAGTTCAAGGTCTTTGTCCGGGGTTATCACAAGGGCAAGAACGAGAACCTGCCGGGAAAACGCGTGCGCGTGCGGTTGTTCGATCCGCGCGGCCAGAAACTTTACGATCGCACTTCGAAGACCGGCCAGTTCGGCGGCGTCCAGGGCGAGGTCGAGTTGGAGAAGGAGACGCCGCTGGGGGCCTATCGTCTGAGCGCCTGGGTCGAGAAGGGTTACACCAGCGCCCAGTCGTCCGGCAGCAATTTCCGCGTCGAGGAGTACAAGAAACCCGAGTTCAAGGTGACAGTCACCCCGGCCGTGCCCGATGCGCGTCCGGGAACGGCCGTCAAGGCCGAGATCGCGGCGCGATACTATTACGGCGCGCCGGTGGGAGGCGCCCGGGTGCGCTATCAGATCTACCGCCAGCCCTACTGGCACGTGCACTACCCGCCTTCGCGCTACGACTGGCTCTACGGCAAGGGCTACGGCATCGTCTACGAGAAACCATTCGCCCAGGGCACCGGCCATGAACTGGTGCGTGAAAGCGAGGGGACCACCGACGAGCAGGGCCTCTTGAAACTCGAGCTGCCGCCGGCGGAGAAAGACTCAAAGATCGACTACCTTTACACAATCCAAGCCCAGGTGACCGATCTCAGCCGGCGCACCATTCAGGGCATGGGCCAGGTCAAGGTTACCAGGGATCCGTTTCACATCTTTACCCGCACACCTTGGGGGTTTTACTCGCCCGACGATCGGGTCGAGATGGAAATCGAGACATTGACGCCGCAGGACAAGCCGGTCAGGGCCGCTGGAAGCTACACTATTTTCCGCCTGAGTTACCCGGTAGGCGAGAAGGAGAAGGCCGAGAAGATAGACGGCGGAAAATTCGCAACCGATGCCGAGGGGCGCGCCTTCATCGGCTGGAAAGCGCTTGTGGCGGGGCAGTACAAGTTCGTCTTGCGCGCCAGCCGGGATGCCGGGACGCAAGTCGAACACGAGCACATTCTCTACGTTGCCAAAGACAGCTTCGATCCCGGCCGCTTCCATTTTTCGAAGATCAAGATCGAGACACAGAAGCGAACCTACATGCGCGGCGAAACGATTCGCCTGTTGATCGGCGCGCCGCATCCCGGCGCCGTGATCTGGTACTCCGAAGAAGGCGGCGACGAGATCTTCAAGGAACGTGTGATGCGCCTCGAAGGCGCGGGCACGCTACTAGAGATACCCGCCGACGAGACCCGGGCGCCGAACTTCTTCGTGCGGGTGGCGATGATCGAAGACGGCAAGCTGCAGATGGCTCAGCGCGAGATATTCATCCCGCCCGGCGAGGAGATCCTGAACGTCAGCCTGACTCCCGACCGGGCCGAAAAGCGGCCCGGAAGCAAGGGCAAGTTCAAAGTCGAGGTGACCGATTATAAGGGCAAGCCGGTCAAGGGACAGTTTTGCCTGTCGGTCTTCGACGCCTCGGTGCTTTACATCCAGGGCGACACGACCGGGGACATACGCGGCTACTACTACGGCAAGCGGCGTTACCTGGGGCTGTGGGTGGACGACTCGCGGAAGGTATGGCAGATGCTGGTCGCCTGGGAGCCGCGGCGCCCGAAGTTCAAAAGAGGAGGGCTGCCTTACGCCGGTTCGGGATATTACTATTGGCCGGTTTACCGCGGGGCGCTGGATGAAACCGGCATTGTCTCGCTACCGAGCGGATCGGCCGGAGGCGGCTTCGGCTACGGACTCGGGGGCGGCGGCATGGGTCGGGAAATCGGTGTGGGCGACTACTCCGTATCGTTGAGTTCGCGGGCATCAGCCTCGGGGCCGGTGGTCACGGGGGCGCTTTCGAGAGGCGCAGGGTCGATAGGCAACAGGTTTGCGCGCCTGGAGTTCGACGGGCGGGATGTGGCAGGACAGGGCGCTTCTTTTTCGCCGGTTGCACTGCGCGAGTTCTTCGCAGACACCGCCCTGTGGCTTCCCGACGTCCGTACCGACAAAAACGGCCGGGCGACGGTCAAGATAGACTACCCCGACTCGGTCACAACCTGGCAGGGGCGGCTGTTCGTCGTCGACGCCGGGCGAAAGGTGGGTATGGCCACGGCGCAGGTGATCACCACCAAGAAGCTGGTGGCCCGTATCGAAACCCCGCGTTTCGCGGTCGAGGGCGACAAGATCAAACTCGCCGCCGTCGTCCACAACGGCTACGACTATCCGCTGGATGTCCAGTTGCGGCTCGAACTGAGCGGGATGTCGCTCGACTCCAAGCCGGAGCTGTACCTGCGCATTCCGCCGCACTCCGATGTTCGCCACGATTTTGCGGCCAGTGCAAACGAGCCCGGTCAGGCCGAAGTGAAGCTCACGGCGCGTAGCACACGAGAGAGCGACGCTCTCAAGAAGACCCTGCCCGTCATGGAGTGGGGTTCCGAGAAGATGCTGACCGCGGCGGGCAGCCGCAAGACTCCCGGCAAACTGAGTTTGTCATTGAAGCTTCCCGCCGAGCGCAGGCCGGGCAGCGCTCGGTTGACGATCGAAGCGGCCCCCAGCATGGCCGGCGTGCTGCTGCGCGCCTTGCCCTACTTGATTCGCTACCCCTATGGCTGCATCGAACAGACCCTCTCGCGCTTCGTGCCGGCGGCCGTCGTTGCCCACACGCTCAAGAATGCCGGTGTCTCGCTCGAGCAACTCAAGCCGGTGCGCGGCAAGGCCAGCGTCGCCAAGCACCTGGGCAAGCTGCCCTGGTACGCGGCGGTGCGCAGTTCGGCGGAGCTCGAACGCATCATCCGCGCCAACCTGCGCCGGATCGCCTCGATGCAGAACCCGGACGGCGGCTTCGGCTGGTTCGGCGGCTTCGACTCTGATCCCTACATGACCGCCTATGCGATCCTCGGCCTGCACCAGGCTGGGCTCGCGGGTTATAGCGCCGGCCCCGATGTACTGAGAAGGGCCGTGGACTGCCTGCATGCCAGGACCGACGAGTGGAGAGCAAACCACCTGGGCGTCTTCATCGCCTACGCGGTGGGCCTCGAGGGGCGGCCTATGTCCAAGTTGCTGGGCCGCGCCTATAGGCGGCGCGGCAAGCTTTCGCCCTACGGAAAGAGCCTGTTGGCGCTGGCTCTTTGGAACGACGATCAGAAGAGCCGCGCCCGCCGCGTTACCGAGAACCTGGCCGATCTGGCCTGGGTCGACCAGCAAAACCAGACCGCGACTTTCAAGCCGCCTCCCTCGCGCTGGTGGCTGTGGTGGTTCAACCGGGTCGAGACGACGTCCTGGGCGCTGAGGGCTTTCTTGCAGGTCGATCCCAAGAATCCCAACGTCGATCGCCTGGCCAAGTGGCTGACACTGAACCGCTCGGGCAATCGCTGGTACAGCACCAAGGACACGGCCATGGCCGTCCTGGCCTTGACCGACTACATGAGTGCCCGCGGCGAGTTGAACCCGAATGCCACTATCAGCGTGCTCGTAAACGGAAAAAAAGTGCGATCTTTCCGCGCCACGCGCAAGAGCGTGCTGGGCATAGACGGCACAGTCGTGATTCCCGATACGAAGCTTAGCTCGGGCGACGTAGACGTCGAGGTGCAACTGGCCGGGCGCGGAGTGGTGTATGCCACGGCCTTTTTGGAGTTCTACACCAAGGAAAAGCGCATAACGGGGTCCGGCTACGAGATCTCGGTCAAGCGCGGCTACTCGCGCCTGCGGCCGGTGGTGCAAACGCGCAAACAGGCCGGCAAGAAAATAAAAGTGCGGCGCTACGAGCGCGAGCCGCTGGCCGACGGCGCAAGCGTGAAAAGCGGCGAATTGATCGAGGTGCGCATCGAAGTCGGCAGCAAGAACGACTACAGCTACCTGGTCTTCGAGGACTTCAAGCCGGCGGGCTTCGAGCCCGTCGAGCTCAAGAGCGGCTGCAGCTACGAACACGGTGCCTGGATCTACCGCGAGCTGCGCGATCAAAAAGTAGTCAATTTCCTTTCGAGCCTGCCCCAGGGAAGCCAGGTGATCACCTACCGCATGCGCGCCGAGATACCCGGCACTTTCCGCATCCTGCCCCACAAGGCGAGTGCCATGTACGCCCCCCGCATCAGGGCCATCTCCGATTCGGCGGGGCTTGCGGTGACGGACTGAACAGCGCTAGTATTCCCGGCGGTTGCATTTTCGAAAAGGGGAGGCGGGCGTGATGTTCTTTAAGGGGGACGGAGTAGGTATGGTCGAGTAGGTATGACCGCTTAGGTTGGTATCTAGGTGGGTCCATTGATAAAAAATAAGGAAGCTCAGTAGGACAACTTAAAGCCGATCCCCATACCTTGTGGTAACACAATTGGCGCCAGGATGAATTTGGATGACGATGTCCCCGTTGTTTGTAACCGATTCGTCGGCGCCAGCTCATCCCACGGATCGCCGTCTTCCCAAACATCGCCACCATCACTGCTATTGGCCGAATAGCTCCATATGTCCACGATTTCCCAGATGCGGAATCCCAGCGTAACCAGGCATCCACCGAGAATCATGCCGAGTCCGGCTTTGGGAAAACTTTCGTCTCCGCTGATTCCTAGGTAGTATCCCCCTGTCATCAATCCAATGCCGGCCAGTTCCCCCACTGTAAAAACCCAACCCATATTGCCATATTCTCCGATGACCGCATGACCCACTCCAAAGCCGAAGAAAGTACCAACCAGCCCGCCGGTACGACACTTGTCAGCGGATAGTCGCTGCTTCCGGTCTCCTGCCAGAGCAGAGCAGGAATGCAAAAGAAAGCAGGTCATAGACAGAGCACAAATAGTTCTCCGAACCATGGGAGATACCTCCTTTGGACGGTGAATGAATCAACTGAGAACCAATTTCTCATTAGCAAGTCAGGTGCCATCCATCCCAGCATGAAAAAAGACCAGTCAACATGACACGAATATAGCAAGTCTATAAGCTTTCAGTCCAAAATGTCAAAAACTGGCAGAGAGGGGGAAGCCTCGCCCTTGTACTTTAAAGGGGGACGGAGTAGGTTTGGCCGCTATGGCGAAGACACGCAAGCAAAGCTTGCTGCACCTTTTCAATGACGTCGCCCGTATCGCCAAGACCTTCGGCATGCGGCTGGCCTTCGACGAGCAGGACCGGGCTGTGCTGACCTTGCCGTACAACCCCGGGCTCGATCACGCCCTGGACGGCATCCATGGCGGGATCATCGCCACCATGCTCGACAACGCCGGCTGGTTCACCTCGGCGCTGGACCATGACGGCGACGGCTGGATGGCCACCACGGAAATGTCTTTCCACCTGCTGCGCCCGGCGGCCAAGACAGAACTGACCGCCCGCGGCGAGATCCTCAAACGCGGCAAGCGCCAGGACGTGGTTCAGATGTCATGCCGTGACGCGCAAGGCAACCTGGTAGCCCATGGCACCGGAACTTTCGTATTGCAGGACAAGATATCCATCGGGAAATAATGGGGAAATAATGGGGGAAATAATGGGGACGGAGTAGGTTTGGAGTACGCTCTCTCGGAGGCCGGCGACATCGACTTCATGGGCGTCTACACCGACACGAACGAGAAGGTCCGGGGCACCGTGCCGGACGGGGCGACGGAGGTGACAATCCTCTCCGTCGAGGGGCTCGACCTGGCGCAGGTGGTGACATTCACACGGATCAACTAGCTCGTGTCCATCTCGAAACTTATCGGGAACTAATGGAACCAATGAAGGATAGGAAGTACAAACCACCTTTCTGCCTCTACACGGACCCAATATCTACCAGAAACCTGTCGGTGTTGCAACCAAGATCTGCCGACCTGATGCTACATACCGCTTAGAAATCAAGGGTAGATAGTCACCTCGGTTCGATATCTGCAAAAGCACTCAACCGGGTGATGGTGATGCAGGTCAGCGGCCATGGCTTCGAGGTGGTTCCGTGGGCCCGCCGGATCGGTATGCGCCTCAAGAAGACCGACAATCGGTGCCTACTTCGATCGATCGCGTACCCAGCGACCGTCTCTCCGCACCTCGAAGCGATCTTCTTTCCATCCCTCGTCCTCCGGCTCCAGTCCCTCGGTCCACTTGATCATCTCCCGACACAGCTTCTCGAGCTTGTCGTATCGCTCCAGGTCCCCTGGTTTCGACGCTCTACGATCAGTCGAGACACGCCAGTCATAGACCTCATGCCGCTCTCCACGGCCATTGCACAGGTTGATCTTACTCGAGGTCGCGTCAAGAACGTGCTCCTCCTTTCGCACCAGGCAGATCGTTATGAAATCCAATCGGATGAAGTCCTTGATGATCGCATGGGCTTCGGGTACCGCGAGTTGCATGCGGAGTCTCCGCTCGTAGAGCGGGTAGGAACCCTCTTCCCTTTGCCGTGGTGTGACTTCGGTCACCACCACCTCGCCTGAGCCAGCTATCTGGACGCTGTGCCCTCCATGAAACCCGTGGACGTCGCTGTACTGAATCATCACCTCAGACCACTCGCCGGCCTCGCCGAGAAACGCAGCCGTTGCTTCTCCCGAGGATCGTCGATCGCTGGTCGACTCCGCCTTCCTCCGATTGAGTCGCTTGATCTGGATCCATATCAAGTCCCAGATCTCGTCAAAGGGCGCGCTCTTCTCATAGTGCGCAAAGGTCGCAGCGCGCGCTCCCTTCGCGTTGATGAAAGAGATCCTCCGGGGGAACGTATCGGGCCGGTGTAGACCACCCACAGGGGGGAGCTCGAGGATATCAGCAGAGACGCAGGCCGCGACGATCTCGCAGAAGCTCGGGTCATCTACATCGAATACGGCTGTGTCTTGTGCTGACGTATCACCCCTGGCTCGAGTAGCACTCTGCACGATCCGCGTCGGCTGGGGTGGGCGAAAACCGCCCCGACTGCCCGGGAGGACGACTGCGCACTGAGACCATTGGGACCGCGGGCCAAAGAACTCATCGGTCTTGTTCATTCGGCTGCCTCTCGATCAGTCGGAGCCTCTTGCCTCTCTTGAGTTGATCCACGAGCGTCTTGTATGCAGTTTGCCACTCTGTCTCCCGTGGTCCGCGAAAACCCGAGCGTGCTGGAATCCTTGAGCTTTGACAAGTGTTAATTCCAAGATTGTCCTGACATAGTTTGAACTAATGGGGACGGAGTAGGTTTGGAGTACAGGGCAGCCGACCCAGGAACAGAGTATGGTGGGCGCCGCCCTTCTTCAGGCGGGCTCGGACCCGGCGCGACTCGGCCTCGAAGCCGAAATGGCGCAGGCGCCGCTCGAACTTGGCATCGCTCCAGGCCGACCAGACGGCTAAAATCCCACAGGGTTTAAGGGCCGCGCGTGCGGTCTCGACCCCTTGGTTGTCGTAGAGCCTGGCGTTTCCGGCCTGGGCGCAGGCGCGCGGGCCGTTGTCCACGTCGAGCAGCAGGGCGTCGAAGCGACCGGGGCTTCGGCGCAAACAGTCGGCCAGGTTGCCTAGCTCGAGCTTCACCCGGGGATCATCCAAGGGCCTCTCGGCCAGCGGTCCCAGCGGACCGCGGTTCCACTCCACCACGACCGGCAGGAGTTCGCTGATCACCACCGTCGCGGAAGCGGGCAAGACATCGAGCGTGGCCCTCAAGGTAAAGCCCATCCCCAATCCGCCCACCAAGACACAGGGCTCTTCCAGCCGCACCGCCCGCTCGCAGCCAAGGCGCGCCAGGGCCTCCTCTGAGCCGTGCTGCCGGCTGGTCATCAGATCCCTGCCGTCGGTCAGAATAAAGTACTCCCGGCCGCGCCGGCAGAGGGTCATGTCGGTCCCGTCGGGCGTGGTCGACCGGGCTAGCTCTTCCCAGGGCTGCATCCAGCGCCTCCTCCGGCCAGTCTAGCACACGATAAATTTGAAAAATAGCTTCCCACTTTTTCCCCCCAGCGGGTAATAATCAGTAGAATCGTATTTATAGAACAATCAATGTATTGCGACTGACCGAGACAGCCGCGGTTTTTGCGGT
>CAZXHT010000133.1:0-12317 GCA_964640665.1 uncultured Myxococcales bacterium | reverse complement strand
CGGTGTTGACGATCTCGACGAACTCGCCCTTGGATTCGTCCAGCGGGTTGGCCATTACCTCGGAAATAACCAGATCGGCATTGACAGGATCGGGATCGGGGCTGCTGCCCGCGCAATTCGGTCCGCCCGGAGACGAGCCCGAAGCACATGTGGAGGCGACCCAGTTCGAGGCGATATCGCCGGAATCACCCAGGCGTTCTAAGGAGATTCCGTTGCCCGGGTTTGCCGGAAATGAACAGGATGAAATGACGGTCAGGCCGTCTGTGGCCAGCAAGGTAATCGGGTCGCTGGTTGTCAGACCATTGCCGAGGGTGCTGTTTTCAGGAGCCAGCCAGACGGCCGTGCCTGGAATCGAATAACCGCCCTGGTATTCAGGATCGAGGATCAGGCCGTAGCCTCCGGCCGGAATTACAGTGTTGCTCCGGCCCGGGAAGGCGGTGATCACGTCGGTGGCATCACCGTCGGAAAACACCAACCCGGCCGCGTCGACCGGCTGATTGCCCTGGTTGAAGATTTCGATGAACTCGCCCAGGTCTTCGTCCAGCGGGTTACTCATGACTTCGTTGACAATCAGTTGGGGAATTTCGACCGGATTGCCGCCGGACGAAGCACAGTTGGGACGCCCGGCCGAGTGCTTGTCTGCGCAAGGGCTGGGAATCCAGTTACCCGGAAGATCGGCTTCAAGCGGATCGACTTTCTCGATTGACTGGGCGTTGGTGCTCATCGGGTGGGAAAAGGTCGATATGATTGTGGCTGCATCGGCCGCCAGCAAGCTGACCGGGTCGGTCGAGGCCAGCCCGTTGCCCAGGCTCGCGTTGGCCACGGTTACCACGACCGGCACGCCGGCATCGAGGTTGTAGGGGGCGGCTTCCATCTGCGGGATGAGGTCGGGATCGATGATAACACCGTACTGACCCGCGCCGAGTTGACTGCTCTTGCCGGAGACGCTGATCAATTCATCGGTCGAATCGCCGTCGGAAAGAACCAGGCCGCCGAGTTCGACAGGATCATCGCCATAGTTGAATACTTCGACAAACTCGCCGATGGTTTGCGATTCGGGATTGGCCATTACTTCTGTGATTACCAGGCTGGGCGTCCCGGTCGGGGAGCCGCCTGACGATATGCAGTTGGCCTTGCCCGGCGAAAGTCCGCAGGGTGAGGCCGCCCAGTTGTCGGCCTGATCGGCGCCTGAAGAATCGATTCGCTCGGCTGAGATTCCGTTGCCCGGGTTGAAAGGATGCTGATAGGTGCTGACAATCGATCCATCGCGAGACAGGTTGATTGGATCGCTGGTCGACAGGCCCGAACCCAGGGCGGCATTCGGGACGCTGAGTAGAATCGCTTCGGCGGGAATATCATAGCGCACGGCCAGGCCGGCGTAGTCCGGGTCCAGCACGACCGCGTAACCTCCGGCCGGCACCAGGGTTGTTCCGTCGGAGAAAGCCTGCAATGCATCCGTCGAATCGCCGTCGTCGAGCACCAGTCCGGCCGCATCAATTTCCGCGCCGGTCGGGTTATACAGTTCGACGAATTCGCCCTTTGATTCGTCGAGCGGGTTGGCCAGTACTTCGTTGATTACCAGGTCGTCTCCTTCGCTGATCGCTTGCAGCTCGTAGGCCCCCATGTCGGGCGCATTGCCGACCGGGCGCAAGTTGCCGTCGAAATCACTTGTCATGCCTGCCTGACCGACGGCCGCATCGACAGCTGGAGAGGCAGATCCGAGCCGGTAGTTTTTGTTGGCTGGATCGACGAACAGGGGATCAACATTCAGATCGCCCTCGCCGACTTCCGCATCACCAACATAGTTTTCGACGTTACCCCAGACCAGGTTGTGGTGGTTGCTCGAACTGGATTCATATTTGTTGATACCGCCGTTGTTGGACACGATGATGTTGTTTATGATCTTGTCGTGATTGAAGGGGCCGGAGACCACCCCTGACCCGTAGTTAGCGAGCGAGTCGCCAAAGCCGTTGCCGACGATCGTGTTGTGCAGGACAGTCGGGCTGTAAACCGAGAAGAGAATCACGCCGGCCTTGGAGTTGTTCAGGACCTGGTTGTTGTAGACGTAGACCCACGAGCCGACTTCGTTGAGTACGATTCCGAACTCGTTCAGGCGGGTTACGTTGTTGTAAATCTTACCCATGTTTTCACTTTCGGCCCCAATGCCCGAACCGAAGCCCTCTACTACATTACCGTAAATCTCGAACTCCTCGCCGTTGGCCGAGATGCCGATATTCAGCCCCAGCCCCGAGGCACCCTCGGCTGTCACCTTGAACCCGGTCACCGTGGTTAAATCTGATCCAAAGTAACGGATCTGGCCGTGCAGGACGGTCTTATCCGGGCCGGAGCCCTTCAGGACTATACCGCTGTTCATGCGGGTGACATTCTCGAAGTAATCCCCGGGTGCCACCAGGACGGTGTCTCCCGAGCTGGCGATATCGACAGCTTGTTGAATAGTAGGGTAGTCGCCGGGAACCTGGATTTCTATGCCGGCACTTTTTTGGCCGAGCTTCGGCTCGTCTGCCGGCGAGCAAGCGAGTACCAGGAGGGGCAGGACAACGGCAAAAATTTCCATTTGGATTCGCGACATGACAATTCCTTGAAAAATGTGGTATAAGCCTTTTATTAATAAACAATATCGAAATTGACGCGTTATGACAATGGGTATCTTGGGAATAAAAGGAGCTACGATGAATCCCCGGTTTGCAGTCACAATAACCATTTTTGTTTTCAGCCTGTTCCTGGCCGGCTGCAGTGGTAATAGCGGCGGCAACGATAGCGGTATAAACGACGCCGACGCCGACGGAATGCCCGCCGCTGACGACGGCGGCCTGGACGCCGGCGACGATGGCGGGTCTCAGGACGAGCAGGCCGGCGATCCGGGCGACGATCAGCAGCCCCAGCCGTGCCAGCTGGATTTCGATTGTCCGAGCGGTCAGGTTTGTAAGCTGGGTTTCTGCCAGCCATTCGTGCCCGAATGTAGCCTGGACGATGACTGTACCGGAGACGAGGTGTGTCGTGAGGGGATCTGTCTCGATTCGAACTTGAGCCCGGACTTCGGGGCTTTTGTTTTCAACGAAGTCCTGACCGACGGCAACACCGACGGTGATCCCAACGGCGACGGTTCTCGGGACGGGGTCGAAGACGAGTTCGTCGAGCTGGTCAACGTCAGCAATCGAACACTTGACCTAAGCGCTTGGACCTTGACCGAGACCGACTGGGGCGTACATCTCGCGCGGCATACATTCGCTTCTGGGACTCAGGCAGAGCCCCTGGTGGCCATCGTTGTTTTCGGTGGCGGCGAGCCGCCGGCATCGACCGATAGTGTTCTATACCTGGCCGCCAACGCTCAGGATCCGGGCACGCAGTACGGGCTCGATCTTGATGACGCGGGTGACCTTATCAGCTTGCGGGATGCCGATGGACTAACCGTGGCCGTGTTTGCCTATGGAGACGAGGGCGGCACTCCAGCCGTCAGCGATGAGTCGTCCACCCGCGATCCGGATCTGACCGGCGAGTTCACTGCCCACACTCAAGCAAGCGGAACTCAAGCTGCCATATTCTCACCCGGCACGCGGGTGGATGGAACGGCTTTCTAGGCCATCGAGGTATTTGCGCTGAAATCCTTGCGAGGTGAAGCAAAAACGGTCCACTTTAGGCGGACTACGGGGAGATGGCGAGGTTGGTCGGAATTCTATTATGGTGTCATCAGTCTCCTATCTCGACCCCGGCATACCCGGAGGTTTCCTGGAAGACGACCTTCCAATCGTCGCCTGCGGATTCGCGGCGATCGAGCAAGACATCGACTGTGCCGAAAAGCGATTCCCATGCGCGGGCCTGGGTGCCTTCCCTGGTGGGAGCCAGCAGGTGGAACATGCCGGCCGGATCGCAGTGCGCCGTAATCGTGATGCGCTCGGTTTCGCGCTCGCCTACCAGGTGCCAGGAGCCCTTCTCGGCCTCCGAAGTCACACTGTCCAGATCCTGACTGCGGAAAGTCACTATGTTGGAATCGATCAGCAGGCCGATCATAAAGGCCTCGATCTCAGAACCTCCCATATCGACCGTGCCGCCCGCGGCCGCCAGGGCAACGCCGGGATCCGAAAACGAGTTGGCTTGCATCCAGATCCAGCTGCGCGGGAAAGCTATCCCCCAGTTGTGATCGCAGTAGCCCTTCTGATCCTCGAAGCGAACCCGCTTGCCGTCGAACTCCACCCAGCCGCTGGCCGAGGCCGTTATGCTACCCACCGTCCAGTAGGTCTCGAGCCCTGCGGAACCGGTCAGCCATCCCATTGTCTCCGGCCAGGCCACCCCGCCCGTAAGGTCGATGTCCCAGGCACAGCGGTGGAGATCGTCGTCGACCTCACCGGCGAAACGCAGCGCGGTCGCCCGCGCAATGTCGCCCACCCGCGCATCGCGGTGCCGCCGGGCGGCGCTAAAGGCGTCAACAGGGTACGAGTGGAACACCGTCTCGAGGGTGGAAGCCCTCCCGCAGTACAGGAAGGCTTCCGGCGGATAGGTTGTCTGCGGGGCCGGGTTGACCACCGTGTAGATGAAGAAGTAGCTCTCGTCGTCTGCGGGCAAGCTGACCTTGTAGTACCAGCCCTCATAGAACGGATCAGCCATACCGTCGAAGTGGTAGCCGTCCTCGGGGTTCTCGGGTAAATTCACCGGCCAAGGCCGGTCTTCATCGCCGTCAGCCGGGCACCCGGCTACCAGCACGGCCACCAGAAAAGTAATGATGAACGCCGGTTTCATCTTGACTGTTCAGAAGTCGATCTCCAGCTTCTCTATCAGCGTACTCAGCTCGACCCTGAGTTCGGCGGCCTTGTCACGCAGCGTGACCAATTGATCGGTCAGGCGGCTCAGCTTGCGGTCCGCCGCCATCAGGCGCTGTTGCTGCCCTTGCTTCAGCTTCAGGTTCCTGGATCTCTTGAGCAGCTTCAGGTTGGCACGGATCTCCGAGGCGCGCTGCTGGAGATCGGATCGTTTGAGCTCCAGGGTTTGTATCCGGCTGCGGGTATCGCTAAGCTGCCGAACTTTTTTTACCAGCGGCTCGAGTTGCACAACGATCTCGCGCTTGGCGTCCTTGGCCGAGATGTAGACAATCAGTGCCTGCTGGGCGGCATTGTCGAAGATCTGGTAGCTGCTGGTTGAGGGATACTTCTCCTTGATCTCCAACCTGGTCTTCTTGCCCGGCTCGGCCTTCACAGAGAAGTACCGCAGTGTAGCCGTTTCAGACTCCGCCTCGCCTCCTTGCACCTCTGTCTTCCAGCCCGCGCGCTTGGGGATGCTCACCATCAAGGGCAACGCCTCGCCGTCTTCCTTGGAGGCCATGACCTCGAAGACGTGGCGCTGGATGGAGAAAGACTTGGTCTGAATGACGCCCCGGGAAATCTTGATAAGCCCAATCGTCTCGCGGGAATTCGACCGGTTGTGGGTGACGTTGACGGCGGTGTCCAGTGCGTAGGCGATGTAGGAGTCCTGGCCCTTCTCGATACGGTTGATCAGCCCCTCGCCGACGAACTGACCTTTGCGCACGATCGAGATCGGGCCCGGCTCGAGCACGCTGCCGGCCTGGTTACGGATCTGCACGGCCCTGAAAGGATGATTGCGCGCCGCCGCGACGCCCGACTCCGGGTTGTAGCTGTAGATGGCCCGGCCCGGGATCTTGGTGTTGATCAGCGCGATCATGGTGCTCGATCGGTCCGGCACAGTCATCGGTTCAGACAGGTCGAAGCGATAGAGCGAACCGATCTTCTGGGTGACGGACTGAACCCGCATGGAATCGTAGAGGGCGCCGACGGTTGCCTCCGGCTCAGACTGTTCCTCCTCCTCGACATCGCTGTCGCCAGGGTAGTCCATGTCTTTACTCAAGCTCTTGGCCGGAGCGGCCCTGCGGGAGCGACCGGCCATCATAGACGCGGGCGCATCCGATCTTCTTCTCTTTTTCTTCTCGGCAACGGCCCAGCCGGTTCTGGTCGTGACGGCTTGAGTGGAGGCGGCCAGCGGGGGAGGTATTCCCAGGCTGCGATAGGGCGTCAGATCCGGTCTCTGGACGAAACGCGGGGTGTAAAGGTTGTAGCGGAAGGAAACCGGGCTTCCGGTGGTCAGGGTCAGTTTGACGTCGTTCCAGTCGGCGCCGGAGACGTTGTCGACAATGGCCCAGCCCTGCAGCAACAAGTTCTTGTCCCCCCCGAGAACCAACCGGTAAGTGGATTTCCAGGTGGGCATCTCGGTCAGGTAAGAGATCATGAGGTTGTGCTTTTTTTGGGCGCCCTTGTTGAGGAATATCTTCATGTCCACCGAGCGCCAGGCCTCCTTGCCCAGCGAAATGTCCAGCCCCTTGATGAGTCCCTTCGCAAGAGTCGTGTCGAGTATGCGTAGCGCCTCGACGTCTTCAAGCGCTACCAGATGGATGGTGCCCGATTCGTCCATCACCGATATGCGCTGCCGGTTGTCTTTTCCACCCGGATCGATTCCAATCAGCCGGCCCTCGACCGCTCCGTCCTCCGTATCGAGAAAGACCGGGGCTCCCCGCAGCGCCCTGAGGATATCTCCCAGTGATCCCTGGCCCAGCGCCTGCCGGGGCAGCTCCGCGAGCGCCTTGTCGCTGCTCACGTCCACCGGTAAAGACATCGAGTTGGCCCGACCTCCGGAGAAGTCGACCACCGTGATGGACTTGAGGATGTCCTGGATCTGCGAGGGTCGGACCTTCAATGTCAGCTCGTCGCCGGTGAACTCTCCCCGGCGCTCGAAATAGGCAACCCCGTTTTGAAACAGGACCACCCGGCGCACCGGCAGCACCTGTTGAGTGAGCTTGCCGGCGACTCCGGGCGAGCGGGCCGCCATCCGGGGGGCCGCGCAATGGGTAACGAGAACACCCGTTAAAACAAGCACCCAAAAAACCGAAAACGTACGTTTGGATCCGATTCTCTTCATGGCTTATCTCCCCTGTGCTATTCCATTCAAGCTATCGCACATGAGCAGTCAAGTTGCAATCGGCGAAAATTCATGCAATTTTAGTATGGTTGGGAGTCGATATGAAAGGGATGCTGGGCGCCGTTTTGGCGGGTTTACTGCTCTCGGCTTGCAGCGCTGCGAGTACGACGATGGACGCCGGGATTGACGCCGGGACTGATGCCGGGATTGACGCCGGCTCGGACGACGGTTCGGACGGCGGGGTCATCCATTGGGGCACCTGCCCCTTCGCATACACGCCTCCCGGGGAAACGATTCTCGAAGACGAGATGGGCATGAAGCGTACCGTGCGCGACATGCACCTGCGCTGTGAGATCGACTTCGAGAGCCTGCAGGCGGAGGTGTTCGTCAAGGCAACGGCCGTGCGCATCGAGAACCAGTCGGTGGTCTACGAGGTGAGCCAGGTGCAGGTGTGTCGCAACGGGGATGTCGAGACGTTGCCCAACGACCAGGCCGACTTCGGCAACATCGGCCGGCATTCCTGGAAAACCATGGACTTGGCCATAGACGGCCGGCTGTATTCATTCGCCATGGGTGAGATGTGCGCAGGCGCCCGTCCTTGCTCTCCCTGGCCCGATCAGTTCGACGTGCACAACCTGCCGGATATGACGCTCACCGCCGAGGCGCTGCCGGCACTATGCTCCGGGGTGGGCGAAATGGGTATTCCCGCCCCGCTGGTCAATCAGGTGCGCATCCCGCCGGAAGGGAGTGGCGTTCCCTTCACCCAGGGCAGTCTCGACGGGGATCCCGATGAACAACCGCTACACACGTACACCGTCTACCCGAATCGCCTCGACGTCCGCGAGGCCAGCAATGACGATTTCGCCCGGTTCCTGAGTGATCACGGCAACGTTTGCGAGGGGCATATTTGCGCCGACACGTCCGGCGAGGGATTCCGTCTGACTGAAGAAGACGGGTTTTGGAAAGTCGAAGAAGGTGCGGAAAACCTGCCCGTGGTCCAGGTTTCCTGGTACGGCGCCAAGGAATATTGCATCTGGCGCCACTTGATATTGCCCTACGAGTCCACCTGGGAGATGGCAGCCTCGGCCATGGGAAAGCGACGCTTCCCGTGGGGCGATCGGGATCCATCCTGCGACCTGGCCCTTTTCGACGCCTGCGGGGCGACGGGCCCGGATGTAGTGTGCCTCCGCGATGCGGGCAACAGCCTCGAAGGAGTGTGCAATCTCGCGGGTAACGTTTCGGAGTGGATCGGGGACTACTACGAGGCGGATCAGTACGCCGTCTGCGAACAGGAAAACAGTTGTCAACGGGGGCCTTCCTCCAGTGGTACCGGTGAGCGCGTGATCCGGGGCGGTAGCTTCGCCCTGCCGACCAATAACCTCAGGGCCTCCGATCGCAACTTCGCCTCGCCGGATAAGACGGCTGCGGATCTTGGCGTCCGCTGCATGGCATCCAACCCGTCCTTCTAGCGAAGGGAACGATATCATGTACAGGTGGATCGAATGGATTCCGATGCTGCTCGTTATGGCCATCCTGGCCGCCGGGTGCAGCAGCTCGGGAAATCGGAAAGAAGATGCCGGCCCGGACGACGGCCGGAATGAAGACGGCGGCGACACCGTTGACGGCGGCGATCGCAATGACGCCGTGGATGGATGGAATGATGGCGGCGACGGTGGAGACGGCGCGGACTCCGGCCCGGTTACCAGTCTGGGTTGTCCCTTTCCCTTCGAGCCGATTGAGGAGCACACCTTCCAGGATCCGTTCGGTAACGAGACATCCATCCCGGAGACCCACATTGTCTGTGCCATCGATTACGAAGACGTGCAGGCCCAGATAATGGTCAAGGCCGTGCCTATCGGCCTGACCCAGTTCTTCGACTTCATATACGAGGCCCGGGAGGCCTTCGTCTGCCGTGACGGCCAAGTGGAGGCGCTCCCGGCCGGAACCTTCTCCTACGAATTCCTTCACCACGGCTGGGAGAAAATGACGGTGGCCTTCGACGGTTACAAGTACCTCTTCGACTACCGTGACTGGTGTGTCGGCTACCGCCCATGCAACCCCAACTTCGAGATTTACGATGTCCGACTGGCGGCCGACGACACCCTGGTGGCGGACGACAGGCCGGCCGTCTGCTCACGGGTGACACAGGCGGGTAACCCCCGTCCCCTGGTTCCCCAGGCGCGCATCCCCGCCACGGGGGTGGATATCGTCTTCTCCATGGGATCGGACAGCGGCGATCCGGACGAGGCTCCCGTCCACACCGTCACCCTTTCACCCATCCGGATCGACGTGCACGAGGCCACCCACGCCGACTTCCTTCTCTTTCTCAACGACCACGGAAACGACTGCGATGGACGGCCCTGCGTCGACACGAACGGCGCAGGAGTTCATTTCTACAGGGAGCAAGCAGCCTGGAAGGTGGAGGCCGGGTACGAGGATGTTCCCGTCGTACAGATAAGTTGGCACGCTGCGGACGAATACTGCAGGTGGCGGCAATGGCTGAGCCTGCCTACCGAGGCGCAATGGGAGATGGCCGGCTCGTCGGAGGGCACTCGCCTGTACCCATGGGGCGACGACCTCCCGACCTGCAACCATGCCAACTTCAGCGACTGCCAGTCATCCTCGCCCGACGAGGTCTGTACCCGCCAGGCCGGTCACAACCGCGAGGGCGTCTGCGACCTGGCCGGCAACGTTGCCGAGTGGCTCTATGATTGGTACGATGCCGGTTACTACGACAACTGCGTACAGGACTGCCGCAACCCCCGGGGGCCCACCGACCCGACGGGGCTCAAGGCGATCCGGGGCGGTGGCTTTTCCGACCCGGCTGCGTTCCTGCGCTCAACCGACCGCGACAGCGCCGATCCGTCCTCGGCCTCGGAGCGCATTGGCGTGCGTTGCACGGGCCGCGCGGGCCAACCCCACAATCCGTGAAGGAGACTTCGTCATGCGTTTCGGTTTTCCGGTCGTCGTGGCGCTGTTCTTCCTTCTTACGGCCTGTTCGGGATCGAACGGCACGAGTGACGGTTTCGTTGACGACGGGGAGCGGGACGGCTCGGACGGCGCAAACGCCGGCGATGAAGGCGATGAAGAAAGAGTCGACGGGGGCGATTATAATCCCGGTCCTCCCTTCCGCCTGGTCTTCGAAGACGGCGCCCAGGCCTGCGCCCGTTTCGCCGACCGGCGTACGGCCGCCCAGGAGTTGGCCCTTCGCGGGAGAATCCGCTTCGTGCCCCAGACGGTGGAGTTGCCCCGGGACGCCGATACCATCCGGGTCGATCTAATCCAGACGGCCCGGATCATCGGTCCTGTTCCGGTGGAGGCCGTCGTCGTCGGCCCCGGCGAGATCGTTCACGATCAGGAGTCGGCCGTCTGGGGGTGGTGCCATCACTACACCTACACCCAGCTCTTTGACGCCAATTCGGTGCCGTTCACCGTCAAGGCCGTCTTCTCGTTCTGCTACCGGACAGGCGTAACAGATCCCCAGGAGCTCGTCTTCGACGCCGACCGCCCCGGTGACGATCCCAGGGGACTGGTGGACGAGAGTCAAGTCCAAATCCTCGGGCTTCTGAACCACGGCATGGACTACCTCACCGAGCGACAGTTCTACCGCTCATGCACCTACCCGACCCTGCCGCGTTTCGAAGTAACGGCAAAGCTGTCCGCTGACGACGGCATCGTGATCGACAAGCGCCTCATGCATCCGCTCATGGGCTCCGGTCCCGCGGCCATCATGGGAGCGCGGATCGACCTGGACGGAGAACGACGCACCATCGACGACTACTTCCGCTTCGCCTACGGGGCCGACCTGCACAACTTCAACGAGCGCTACATCGTCACCTTCGACCCACCCATCGGCCAGGTTCATGGGGTTCACTTCCAGGAAACCAATCAGGACGATCCTCCCGCGCAAATCGATCTCCTTGGTTCCGATCTGGACCCGGAAAACCCGCTCGAACAGCGGGCGGTCGAGAGCTACTCCGATCTGGCCCTCTGAAAACCCGCCCGCGGCATAAGCCGGCCACCTTGGGTAAAGGTAACAAGTGTCAAAACGTGCTTGTGACAACTGGACGAAATGCGCTATATATGGTCTGGGCAACCTGTCACGAGGTCAAGATGACAAGCGCGAGATCTATCGTTGCAGTCTGGCTGTTTGCCGGCCTGCTAGTCATTGGGGGATGCTCGTCCGGTTCGGACAAGAGCGACGGCGGGCTGGAGTTGCCGGACGAGTTGCCCTTCACTCTCACCCGCACCGACGTCGGCCAGCCTTTGACTACGGCCGAGGTGTCCGACTTTACCAAGAAGATTACCGGCTTCTGGAAAGATATCGATTACTTCGGTTGGGCCTACTGGCACAGTCACGGCCTGGACGCTTCTTTTGATTCGAACATGCCGGATTACAAACTCTGGTGGCAGGACACCCGGGCGGTCAAGGCCGGTGATACTATCACATTCGTCCACTACGGAGGCGCCGATAACCTCGAGATACGCACCTCCAAGGTGTTGGCCCAGGCAATTTCGGGCTACCTGGCCTCGGGCGATCCCTTGCTAGGCAAGCTTTCCGAGCAATATTGCAAGGGCATCGTGGCACTCTTCCAGGGCATGGAGTGGGGCGATAACGATCCCGACCCATACATCACCGCCCGGGCCGTCTTCACCCACAACCACTCCTACACCGACGAACAGGGCCGCAAGGTGGCCGTGGACTACGATCCCGTCAAGCAGGAAAAGTACGACTGGAACGCCCACACGGTCCCCAACAACGACAACCCCTACTTCGGCGAGATCTGGGTGCGCAACATGCGCTCAAAAGACGACCTGCCGCACCTGTTCAGGATGACGCCCCTGTTGCTGCGCGTGGTGCGCGACGCACAAGACGAGTCGGTCCGGGCGGCGGCGCAAAAGACTTACGATTACATGCAAGGCTTCGCCAAGGACATCGTCGATCACGGCTACCTGATCCGCACCAAGGAAGACGGTGTGGCCTACGTCCCGATGGAAGAAGAACACCCCGACATGGTCAAGGACCTGGCCTCGTTCGTCGACTATGACACGGCGATCCCAAACGCCGAGTGCGATCCCAAACTGACCTCTGCTCTTTTGGCCTACGGCGAGCCCCGCGACGTCGACTGCGGCAACGGCATCAGCCAGCAGTACGAGACTGTCGCCACAGGCATGCACTACTTCAACTACGGTATCGTGCGTTATTTTCACCTGACGGCCATCGTCAATGCGCTGGTCACAGGACAGAACCGCGTCGCCAAGGATCTCCTCAAGGGCCTGGTCGAACGCTGCGACATCATGACCGCCGACCAGAGCGAGCGCATCGATCACACCGAGTGGGATGCGGACATGGCCTCTTATCTGCTTGCCGCAGCGGC
>CAZXHT010000132.1:0-12359 GCA_964640665.1 uncultured Myxococcales bacterium | reverse complement strand
GATGGGACCATTTTTCAGATCGGAGTTGCCCCAAGGCGAATCGACATCATCACTGCGGCATCCGGGCTTCAGTTTGAGGAGGTATATTGGCGATCCCTGTCTGTGAACATCGAGGGAATCGAAGTACATATTCCATTAATTGACGACCTGATTCGAAACAAGAGGGAAACCGGAAGAACCAAGGATTTGGCTGACGCAGAAGCATTGGAATCCCTGAAGAACTCCGAAAAGCCTCATTAACTAGGCCCGGCAATTTAGCCAGGCTCCATGACCAGCCGGGCACTAGATCCCGGCACTCCGGCACGGCACGGCGCTTAGCCTGGCACCCGGCAGGGGAAGAAGTAATGCGAGTGACGCCGGCGCCCAGAGACGTATATCCCCGTAGGGTGCGGGGTTCGCGAAGCTGCCCTCGCATTTTGAGTGTAGCCCGCCCGTTGAGCAACATGGTTTCCGTGAGGGGCCGCCGGACCCGTCTTGACTTTTACCAACTCTGTGCGCTACAACTCAGTAGACTTATAAAAGCCCACTGGGTGTTGGGGGGAATGAACGGAGCAATGCCGTTGCTTGCTCGCCAGACAGGACGAGTTCGAGGTCGGCGGGTGGATTGTCCATCACGGGCTGCGATATCCGCACCATCCAGGAACCCCTCTCTGCCAACAATAGTGGGAAACTCGCCTTGGTGGATAATAGTGTACATTAAGGACGGAGAAGTGACTCGGAAGAAACCAGCGGTTCCAGAGATTCGAGAGCCGATTGAACTCGCGCCGTGGCTGACATGCCCGGTCTGCGGACGAATAATCGCGATCTCCGACCAAGCGTTTGCCGCCTACTTTAACAGGGTCGCCGTCGTGTGCGCTTCCGGCTGCAAGATCGACTGGTGGGACGCTGTGCACAAGGCCGTCCGTGACCACTTCATGCTGATAGGCGCGTACCAAGTCATCGGCGCACGGACGACAACGTTCACAAGTCCGCTCACCCGCGGCAAGGCGACGGCCGTGGACTTCTGTAAGGAGGGCGTTCCGCCGTCAGCTTCTATCCTCACCGTTAACTACACGGGCCTGGGCGAGTTAATGCCATTGCTCGCAACCGGAAATACAGTTCGTCCGACACCACTCCCCACAAAGGTGCATCTGTGGACGGCGCCTCTCGGGGGCTCCCGAAAACATCGCGGGCAGACGGCAGTAGCTGCCACGTGGATCGATCCAGACGAAGGCGATATCTCTACGTCCTACCTCGCGCAGGCGGTACATGCATACGACATCGGCCGTTACATCGGCGTACCAATTCCGGCGAACATCAGCGTTGAAAGTGCACTCGGTCCGGCGCTGATGGACCTGGTCGCACAGTACTGCGATGGTGGCGCACAGACCGCGCTTCGACGGGCGGAGCGCTTTCTCTCGGATGGTGCGACGTACTCATACCAACTGCACCCCTTACTCCAGCTTGTGTGTGAGCTTTTGGGAGTTGCACCTCTTCCGAAGGAGATTCGCAAAAAGCTCGATGCGCTGCGAGAATATCGAAACGACCTTGTGCACTGCGGGCGCGTGCGCGAGAACCGCAAGCCACTGACCAAGGAGCGGACTGCCGAAGTGCTGACTGCTGCGATCTTTGGATTTCACTTTGCACAGTTTCTGCATGAGAAGGTGAGGGAGAAGCAACGCGAGCGCGACGCTGTGTAACAACCGGTTGGAACTGACAAGCCCCTTCGGTCGACCCTTCGGGCCTCCCTTTTGCGCCCGCAACTCAACCGGCAAACGTTCGGCCAGAAAGGATAACTCATGAGAAAGTGCTTCGTGATGCAACCGTTTGATAGCGGGGCATTCGACAAGCGTTACGAATCTGTCTTCGCTCCAGCTATTAAATCAGCAGGTGTCGAGCCTTACAGGGTAGATCGTGATCCGTCAGTAAGCATCCCTATCCAAGAAATTGAAAATGGTATCCGCGATTCTGAGTTGTGCTTCGCTGACATTACGACTGACAATCCAAACGTGTGGTTCGAGCTTGGATTTGCCCTTGCGATTCCTCAAGACGTTGTGCTGGTGTGCTCAGACGAACGAAAAACGAGGTATCCTTTTGATATTCAGCACCGCAGCATCATCCAGTACGAAACAGGTGCCCCACAAGACTTCGACGAACTAAAACCGAAAATTGCCGCCCGGATTCAGGCTGTTTTGAAGAAACATGAAGAACTTGGTCGTGTCATGAGCCGCCCCATAATAAAGGATACCGAGGGCATAAATCAACATGAACTCGTTGGGCTAATAACAGTCATGCAGAATTCTTTTTTAACCAGCGGGCATGTTGTTGGCTACCAAATCCGGAACGACATGAATAATGCTGGTTTTACGGACATTGCAGTAGGGCTTGCCCTTAAGACACTGACATTGAAAGGTCTAATTGAAACCGAAATATGGGAGGACCGAGATGGTGATCCATATAATGTTTATAAAACAAGCAAGAAGGGCGAGCAGTGGCTAATTAATAATCAAGAAAAACTTACCCTGACCATGGAACAACAAGATCCTGCACAAAATGACGATGTCCCATTCTGAGAAAAGTCCGAACCACGCTAATTCAGCCGACGCAAAAACCGCGCGGCTGATTGGCAACGTTAGGCTGCGCGATAGGTCAAAGCGATGATCCGAGCCGAAGAAATCCGCGGACTACGAACTGCCGCTCCTGATTACCAGGAGACCGAGGCCATCAAAAGCCGCTTACGCGAGCTCCGGGAGACCCGGGAGCCCTTCTATCTCACCGCCCAGGATCTCGACCCAATCTTCCGCTGGAAGCTTCGGGGCCAGTACGAGCGGAATCGGCAATACCGCGACACGAACACCGATGCCGTCTACCGTGCAGTTACGCAGGCTGCCTTTGCCGTCCGCGAGCCGGACGGCAGGTACGAGGCAGAGGTGCGTTTGAGGGTGTTGAGTGCGCTTCGGGGAGTCGGAGTGCCCGTCGCGAGCGCGATTCTCGCGCTCACGGAGCCCGACCGCTACTGCGTCATCGACTTTCGCGGCTGGCGGGCGGTGTTCGAAGAAAACCGAAACGCCTTCGATGTGAGTAGGTACCTTAAGTATCGTTCAGAAGTATTGATCTTGGCGTCCCAGCTAGGGTGGCCCGTCCAAGAGACCGACTTGGCGATCTGGACGTATGATGAAGGCCACGGAGGCCACGCAGCCTAACCAGCGCTTGCAGCGGGCGGTAGCCCGCCGCTGAGGCGTGAGTCGTTGGAGCGCAACCTGATGCAGCCTTGGTTTATTGCTACCGAACGTTTCACCTCGCGCGGCAGGGACGCTTGGGAGAAGTATGTGACTTGGTCTGGCCTGAGGCATTTGGACGAGGTCGTCTCTCTAGATCCAATGCTTTGCCCAACGCTTCTGCCGGAGATCAAGAATGACTATTGGCCCCACATAGTCAATGAAGATTTCTCGCTCAACTTTTTCGTCGACCTTGAATTCCTTCTCAAGCAGATTTCAGGCATTCGGGAGAAGAATCTTCTGTGCGTTTACCGGAATCCACAAAGTCCGCCACCGCCATTCAAGGGGTCGGTCAATTTTGAGTTCCTCGGTTACGACCTCGTTGACGTTCAGGGAAGCGCTAGCGCGCTAACTAACTGTGGCGGCTTCCCTGACGTATTTGCGTACAGCGAGCTCTCGTCCAAAGGCCTACTTACCTCGCACGATCGGGCATTCCAAGTGCAAGCTAGTTTGCGTACCAAGCATCCGGAGGAGCACCATGCCGACTGCCATGTTTGGGCGATATCCCGAGCGGTTGCGCTCTAACCGAACAATGGAGAGGGGCGCGCCGCGAGCAGCGCGCCCCTCATTGTGAATGTTAGCAAAGAGATAATAAGGCTACTTCAGAGTATCTCACCAGCCGAAACGTATGAAAATGGTGAAGAATGCTGTCTGAGATCGAGCGCATGAAAAGGGAATTGACAGTGTGTTGCACATGTGACACAATATTATCATGAGTAAATCAGCCGTTGTGCATGCCAGGGTTGAGCCTCAGACTAAACGGAAGGCCGAGGGGGTCTTGAGGAAATTGGGGATGAGTCCCACGGAAGCCATTCGTCTGTTCTACAGGCAGATCTGCCTCCGGGGCGGCCTTCCTTTCCCTGTGCTCATCCCGAACGAACTCACCAAGGAAACGCTCGACAAGAGTGCGAAAGGTAAGGGAGTCGCGTCCTTTGCCTCTCTCGATGAGATGTTCGAAGACTGGGAGAAATGAAGAAGCTCTCCCAGACAACACAGTTCTCCAAAGACCTCAAGCGCATGCGGAAACGCGGCAAGGATCTGGAGAGAATCAGGGTTGTGGTGAGCACACTTGCCCGAGGTGAGGCACTCGACCCCAAACACAGGGATCACCCACTCACTGGTTCGTGGAAGAATGCGCGTGATTGCCATGTCGAACCGGATTGGGTTCTGGTCTACACCACAGACAAGTATTCACTTCGCCTCGAACGCACCGGCACTCACAGCGACCTCTTCAAGAAATAGCAGGCTGCCGGCAGGGCGACCCATCCCGCAGCCTAGAGGCCGATCAGCCTATGCTTGATTGCCCCCCCCGGCACGGGATTAGTCTAGATGCATGCCGTCGTGATCGACAGTTGCTAGCGGCGGCCGCAGCAGCGCTTGTACTTCTTCCCGCTGCCGCAGGGGCAGGGGTCGTTGCGCTGGATCTTGCAGGGCCGAGAGACGGCATGGTCGGGATCGGCGGTCGCGGCCGGGTCGCCGCCGTAGAAGGCCTGCAGCACGGCGTAGAGATCCGGGGTCCTGGTCTTCATCTGGCGCGGCTTCTCGAAGAAGCTCTCGGTGGCCACGGCGAAGAACTCGGCCTCGTTAGTTGCCCCGTAGCGCCGCAGCACGCGGCGCTCTGACTTTTGCCGCCGCTGCAGAGCGAGGAAGTGGCTGCTCATGGCCTCGACCCAGGGCGCGTAGTCCGCCCGGGCGCGCAAATCGGGCGTTCCGTCGAAGGCGCCGTCGACCCGGTCGAGCACATGGGAGAACTCGTGGGCGCCGGTCTCGTGCCCGTCGCCCGGATCGGCCAGACCGTGGATTACCGCTGGCCAGCTCAGCACTACAGTGCCCCAGTCGTGGGCCTCGCCGAGTATGGCCCTGCCTTCCTTGTGCGTGTAGACGTAAGGGTAGACCAGGATTTCGGTCAGCCGGTCGTAGCGCGAAAGGTCAAGGTTCATGACCAGGCGCACGGCGCAGGCCGAGATCACCGCCCGGTGCTCGTCGGTGATCTCGAGCCCCCCCGCGCCGATGAAGTGCTTCTCCCGGCCGAAGATCCACACCAGCTCGCAGAAGCGCTCCTGCTCGGCCTCCGGCAGGTTGCGGAAAAACGGCACACGGTTCGCCAGGATCGCGCGCCAGGAGTCCGGCACGGGCTCGCGCGCCAGCCGTCTTCGTCGCCAGGCTTTCCAGATGCCGAACATCCCAGACCACCACCCGCTCGCAGCCTAACGGCAAAGCAGCGGTGATTGCAAACCCGCGTAATCCCCCGGCAGATTCTTTTTTTCAACGGTACGGGCAGTCAAGGTGGGTCATGACCCGACCCACATATTGGGGCTGACAAAGACGGCAGGCAGGCTCCTGTTTCGAATTGAGAAATGGCAGCGCGCGATTTTATCTCGTCAACGTGTGCCTCAAGGTCGATTTGGCCCCAGCCTCGTTTATGACGAAGCTCTCTGATTCTTCGGCTAACATCGGCAAAAATGGTGACTTGATATTAGGGGATTATCCTCGGCAATGTGTCAGTGGTACTGACATTCCGCATTCAGACCACGGAGGCTTTTGTGGATACCCTGAATTTGCCAAGAAATGATCCCTTTGTTAAACTGGAAATTGGGTACGGTTTTGATCGATCCCCGTTGATGTTCTGGCAAAAGAGCCAGGACATGCTGTTATCGGCTACTGGCTGGGGTGGGGCTCAGTTGGATTACTATGTGTTATGAGGAGCGTTTATTGACAGACATAATCTTTCATAAATCAAGTCAGTGTCAAATCTGCACCCTGCTGTTTTGTCTGTTGATTTCACTGCTATTACATGCCCAAGCACGGTTTTTCCCCGCCCGGGAAAATGCCGTCTCGGGTGAATACATCGTGGTTCTGAAAGCGGGAGTTGCCAGGAGAACTGTGGATTCATCTTCTTCTCTCCCGCGGGTCGCTGTGATTGCAAACGAACTTGGTACAGTCCATGGTGCAAAGGTTCTCCGGAGTTGGGAACACGCCATACATGGCTTTGTTCTGCGAATGGATCGGCAAGCAGCAAAGGCACTGGCTACAGACCCCAGGGTCCTTGGTGTCTTCCAGAATACCTACGCTTCAGCCCCGATTACCGACTGCTACGATGGAACGGTTGCGGGTAGTTCCTCCCCGCCGACCGAGTCTCCGCAATATATCGAATGCAGCGACCCGGATCCGCAGAACCCGAATGCAACGTGTGTAGACAACTGGGGCCTCGACCGCATAGACCAGAGGGATATTCCACGAGATGGAATGTATACCTTTCAGGCCACTGGTGCAGGTGTCCACGTGTATGTGATAGATTCAGGCATTCACAGCAATCACAATGAGTTTACAGGGAGGGTGGGCACCGGCTACAATGCAACTGACGGCACGTCTAACATACAAGACTGCCACGATTGGAGCCACGGCACACATGTCGCCGGAATAATTGCCGGCAGTACATACGGTGTGGCAAAGGGCGCTACAATCCACTTGGTAAAAATCTGGGATTGTGTCGACTTCGACGTCGCTGACGTAATTACGGCATATGATTGGATATATGCAAACCATGACCCCGCGGTCGACGGCCCGGCAGTGGTCAATATGAGTTATAACAGCAACACTCCGGAATGGACGCGTTCTGATTACCCAATGGCCATGGCCGTTGACAGCCTGATTAAGGATCGTGGGATACTTGTTGTTCAGTCTGCGGGTAATTTCCAGGCGAATGCATGTATTTGGGTAATGGATGTGCCGGATGTAATTGTCGTCGGTGGTACTGACGAATTCGATACTATATGGGAAAGGATTCCGGGAGACCCCAGTTATTCAGGATATTGCCTTAGCGGGGGCGACTGCGGGTCAAACTACGGCGAGTGCGTAGACATCTGGGCTCCGGCCGCTCACATTGTGTCCACCTGGTATGTCTCGTCCACTGATCGTTTTAGTGTTTGCCGTCTCAGTGGAACATCCATGGCGGCACCCCACGTCACAGGGGCAGTGGCGCTGTATTTGGAGGAGCACCCACTTGACTCGCCTGCAGAGGTGATACAGGCCTTGACGGAGAATGCAACCAAGGATGTATTGAGTGACCTAGGTGCCCAATCTGTTAACCTGTTACTATCTACATGCGGAGCCAGACCAGACATACTGGTTTCAAATGTGCTCGGTTTCGATTTTGGCATTGTTTACATCCATACCACATCTGTGCCACAGGCATTCACGGTGTCCAATCAGGGAGAAGGAGACCTCGAGGTAGGCCATATCTCAATCAACGGCCAGGACCACCTCGATTTTGAAATCTGGAGCGATGAATGTTCGCTTCGAGTAGTCGCCCCCCTTTCGTCCTGTGTTGTGCAAGTGTCTTTTTCCCCGACAGTAAAGGGAGGTAGGGTTGCCTTTCTCTCGATCCCATCCGACGACCCTGACACACCGACAGTAGACGTGCCCTTGAGTGGAGATGGTGTGCTTCCACGACTCTCCATAACGAAGGATGGTACCGGACACGGAACCGTGGCGAGTCTATTGCCAGGGATAGACTGCGGGACGGATTGTGAAGAGGAGTATGTCACTGATACATTGGTGACATTGACGGCCACACCGGATGCAGATTCGTCGTTTCACGGCTGGTCGGGAGGGAGTTGTACGAATACAGGACAATGCATCATTTCAATGAACTCTGATCGGGCGGTGACGGCCACATTCCATTACTTGACGCCTCCAGAGGATGGAGGTCTTTTGAATGACGGTGAGGGACCAGTTGATGATGGGGGCCCAGTGGATCGTAGAGATACGGAAAGAGGGAATGGCGTTGTAGAAGGGGGGTGTGCCTGCACAGGTTCTCGGGGTCTTTCAGGGATCTGGGCGTTTGTGTTCATTGTTTTCATGTTTCGTGTCTTCTTGAGAAAGGCCAGGAAAGGTGGGTCATGACCCCGTCCCTTGCCAACCGGGAACCAGGTGACGCTCACCGTTGCCGATCAGATCCTGACGGTCCATTCTCTTTAAAGCTTTTCGCAAAAGCGGCCAATTGACCGGATCGTGATAACGTAAAAACGCCTTGTGCAAACGGCGGGCCTTCAAGCCGCGGGGAACAGTGACTTTGACGCCGCCGTCTTTAATAGGCTTTGTGGGGTTGATTCCGGAATGATACATGGCGGTCGCCAGGCTCATCGGCGTCGGTAGAAAAGTCTGAACCTGATCAATTCTGAAGTCGTGTTTCTTGAGCCACACAGCCAATTCGAGCATATCCTCGTCGGATGTCCCGGGGTGAGCCGCAATGAAATACGGAACCAGGTATTGTTTCTTTGATGCCTTGCGGGAATGTTTTTCAAACAATGCTTGAAAACGCTCAAAGTGCTTTATGTCCGGTTTTTGCATGTGGGCCAGCGGGCCCGGGCAAATATGCTCCGGAGCAACTTTCAAATACCCGCCGACATGATGAGCGGCCAGTTCCTTGACGTACTCGGGAGAACACAGGGCCAGGTCATAGCGCACCCCGGAACCGATCAAGATTTTCTTGATACCGCGTAGATTCCGCGCCCGGCGATAGAGCTTGATCAACGGCTGGTGGCTGGTCTCGAGCTGGTCACATATGCTCGGGTAGAGACAGGATAGTCTCCGGCATTTTTTCTGATGGTCGTCTCGTTTGCAGCCCTGCCGGTACATATTGGCGGTCGGCCCGCCCAGATCCGAGATGATCCCGCTGAAGCCGGGCACAGTGTCGCGAACCTGCTCTATCTCACGCAAGATCGATTCTTCCGAACGGCTCTGGATGATCGGGCCGGCGTGGCAGGCCAAGGCACAGAAGCTGCAACCGCCAAAACAACCGCGCATGATGGTGACAGAATATCGAATCATCTCCCAGGCTTTGAGCCGGGCATTCTTGTAGGCCGGATGCGGGCAGCGAGTGAAAGGCAACTCGTAGGTTTGATCCAGCTCCTTGGTGCTCAGCGGCATCGCCGGCGGCATGATGAATACATCGCGCTGTGCGTGTTTCTGAACCAGGGCCCGGCCATGTACGGGATCAGCTTCGTCGAACACCAGGCGGGTAGCCCGGGCGAATTCCAGTGGATCCCGGGCGACTATTTCGTAGGTCGGCAGCCTGACGATCTCAGGGCCGGTTTCATAAGTCGGCCGAGCAAAAGCCGTTCCGCGCACATCTTTGATATTTGCAATCTCTTCACCGGCCGCAAGCCTGTGGGCGACTTCGACGACCGCTCTTTCGGCATTGCCGTAAATCAACATATCGGCCTTTGAATCCAGCAGGATCGAGCGACGGACCTTGTCCGACCAATAGTCATAATGGGCCACTCTTCTGAGCGAGGCCTCGATCCCGCCGATCACGATTGGAACGCCCCCAAACGCCTGGTGACAGCGGTTGCAGTAGGCAATCAGCGCCCGATCAGGCCGTAAATCGGGCTGTTCGTCGGGGCTGTAGGCGTCGTCAGAACGCCGGCGACCATCGGCGGTATAGCGGTTGACCATTGAGTCCATGTTGCCCGAGGTCACTCCGAACATCAGGTTGGGTTTGCCCAGAACCGAAAAAGCCGCCGGACCTTTCCAGTCGGGCTGGGCGATAATCCCCACCCGGAAACCCTGTGCTTCGAGAACGCGTCCGATTAAAGCCATCCCGAAACTGGGGTGATCGACGTAAGCGTCTCCAGTGACCACTATTATGTCGCAGCTGTCCCAACCGAGATCGTCCATCTCTTCTCGGGACATAGGCAAGACCGGCGCCGGCACGAACCGTTTGGCCCAATATTTGCGCCGGCCGTAAAGACTGGATTTGCTCATCTCATGCGGGAAAATAGCGGAGTCTGGACAAGAATGACACCAAGCCCGTCATTTCAGCAGCTTGCGGTCGATCTTGAGCAGGGAAAGCGACAGGATCTCCCCGGACTGCAGACGCACCAGCTTGATCAGCATCTCCAGCCGGCCCTCGCTCCCGGAGCTCAGCCGGGAGAACAGCGCCAGCTTGGCCGGCACCAGCTTGCCCATCTCGGCCACCTTGCCGCCGTCGTACTTGTTGGAGAACTGCTCGCTCATGGTGGCGAGCACTTTGGGCAGGTCTTCCCGCTCGACCAGCTGGAAACGGCCGCTCTGTGACAGCACCACGGCCAGCCTGTCTTGCAGCCGCTTGCCGACCTTGGCTGCCAGCGCCGCCACTTCGCGCGACACTCCCAGCGGCAGCACCACCGTCGGCGTGGCCGGGTCGATACGCTGCACGCAATAGTCGACGAGCTGGCGCACCGACTGGCTGAAGAGATCCTCCAGTATTTCACCAGCCGGCCGTGAGGCCGAGGCGTCGGCCAGGAAGTAGTCTTCCGTTCCGGGCGACACTTTGCTGCCGTAGTGAGTCAGCTCCAGCTTGACCATGCGTACCACGATGGCGTCGAGGTTCTCGGCCAGCCAGTTGGAACCGACGTGGTGGCTTACGCTGCTGGTCGAACCCTCGCTGTCTCCC
Organism: uncultured Myxococcales bacterium; assembly: GCA_964640665.1. Lineage (GTDB taxonomy): Bacteria > Myxococcota > B64-G9 > B64-G9 > B64-G9 > DATKYQ01. The sequence continues at coordinate 1,664 of CAZXHT010000132.1, read as the reverse complement.
TTCTCCCCGTAGGTCAGGAACACGAAAGGTGCCATGGTGTACTGGGCCAGCTGGCGCCACACCAGCTCACCCTGCCGGTCAAGGCCTGAGGCGCCGATGGTGGCTATCTTGACGCCGAGTTGCGCAGCCCGGCGCATGGCTTCGATATAAGTGATTTGCTGACTATAATCGAGATGGGGCGGCGCATCGCCGATCAGGAAGGCTATCTTCACTCCCCGCGGGCGCCAGTCCAGTTTCCACATGGCCTGGTGCATGGCTTCCTGGACATCCTCGGGAGTGTCGCCGCCGCCGCCGGCCTGGACCTCGGCCAGCCGGTGTTCAAACGCCTGCATGTCGGAGGTGAAAGGCACCAGCCGGGTACGGTAGTCGTCTCCCCGGTCGCGATAGAGCACCATGCCGAAGCGCACGTCGGGCCTGGGCTCGAAGTGGGTCAACTGAAAGTGGATGTACTCTATGGTCTGCTTGAGCCGGGCGATCTCGTCGCCCATGGAGCCGGTGGTATCAAGGACGAAGGCCACGTCCAGGGGAACCGGTTTTACATCGGGCCTGGGAAAATCGAAGCGCACTTCGATCTTGTGTCTGCCCGTGTTCAGCCCTTGCGTTCTTTGCTTGCCTGCGGCCCGCACCACCAACACCGCCGACTGCGAACGCAAGCGCTTGGACTCGGACGGAAACACCAGGGCGCGGCCATCGGAATAGCTGCGCCTGCTGAGCAGCAGTTCGTCTCCGTCGCGCACCTCGACGGAGGCGTCCGGCAGCGGTCGGCCGGCCTTGTCCAGCACCTGCACCACCACCCGCTGGCTAACGTCACAGGCGATGCCCAGGCGATCGTTTTTGGCCAGGAAGTCGAGAAAGGCGCCGAATTGCAGGTTGTCGTCGGCCGAGCCGGCCTTGACCCCGGCCGAGCCGGGACGGCGGCCATGCCCGGTCTTGCCCTTGCCGGCCCGGTCCGAGCGCGGTGGAGGCGCCATTTTGGCCGGTGGCTCGGCCAGCTCCCCATCCGGCTTCGATAAATCGCCGGTGATGGAGACGGTATCGTCGGAGAAACCGTAGACCTTCTTGTGCTTGTGCTCGTCCACGAGCGCCGGCAGCTTGGCTTCCTCCGGAGTAGCTCCCGTTTCCGCCGGCCGGGATGGCTCGGCCGGCGTTTCGGTCGGCCTCGATGCGGTGGTCCTTGCAGGAGCCTTGTCGCTTTCTTCGGCGCTGCTGACACCGGCGCTTTCCCTCAATTCTTCATTGGGAGGCCGGCAACCGATCGTGCCTAAGATCAGGCCGGCACAGAGAATCCAACAATGCAGCCGATTCATGCACCACCTCCATGAACTTTGCCTTTATCCGATTGGAACGAGTTCACCGCAGCGTGCTCGATATGTCAAGCGGTTGAACAAGGGGCAGGTGACAAGCCCCACTACGTCCCCGCTTTTCTTATAAGTCGTTGCATCAAAGTTTGCATGGGGGCAGCCGTAAACTATAATGGAGATGTCTGCACCCGGAGGAAGGCATGGCCCTGACAAGTTGTCCCGATTGCGGGGGGAAAGTCAGCGACAAGGCGGTGGTTTGCCCGCACTGCGGCGGCCCGGCCGAGGAGATCAAGAAAGCGGACGCGGCCGCCGCCGCGGAAGCGGCCGAAGACGACCTTCTCACCGATGAAGAGATTGTCCAGA
>CAZXHT010000131.1:0-12477 GCA_964640665.1 uncultured Myxococcales bacterium | reverse complement strand
TGTTCGGCGTTCCTTCACAGGAACGCAAGGCCTGACTGCGCCCTGAACCTCATTTAAAACAAGCAACTGTCGAAAAAGTACCAGAAGCTGAGAAATACAGGTGAGAAATACAGAGAAATACAGAGAAATACAGGGACGGAAGTTACCCAGACCTCGTTATTTCAGGGAGTTAGCCAACCTCAGTCCCTTCACATGTTCCTCGGCTTTGGAGTTCCTTTCCGGTGACCCCTTTATTTCTCCGGCGTTTCTCCGTACAATCAGGCATGCACCGGTTCACCCTTCTCCTGGTCCTGGCAAGTTCGCTGGCCTTTTCCTCCTGTGCTCCCGCATGGGAGCGATGCATGAAGGAAGGAGGCCGCTGGTACGAGGGTTCAATGCGACTGCCCACACAAGAGCGCACCGGCGTCTGCATCCAGCCCTACCCCGACGGGAGGAAGCCCTGCCGTGACGGAAGCGAGTGCGTAAGCAATCTGTGCGAATGCCCGGTGCGGGATGAATCCACATCCGGACCCCACGGGGGCACCATCCCGGACGAACCGTTTCCTCCTCCCGAGGCAAACGGCACCTGCGCAACCTTTCCGCCGGCCTCCGGAAGCGGCTGGAATTGTCTGGTGGTCAAGGGGCGCAGGCTTGAACAAGGCATCATCGTGGATTGAAGCAGACAGGAGCAAACATGAAAAACGTTCTGATCATTCTCGAAGTGTGTGCCCTGCTCGCCGGGGTCATCTTCTCCGCTTGCGGCGAAGAGGGGGGCGGCATCTACTGCTGCACCTACGAATCCCGGCACACCGCCTGCGGGGGCGGAGACTGGGGCGCCTGGGAATCCGAATCCTACCAGTTCAACATCGACGACTACCTCGAGGGTTGGACCCCGGAGCGGGTGTGCGACAAGTTCACCGGGTCGGACACCGAGTGCAGCGCGACCTGTTGCATCAACGTGGAATACCAGAACAACGTGCTCTCTGACGGGAATTGCTCCTGAGAATTTCCATCGGCCTCTCCACTTCCCAACCGAAACTGGTCTTCGCGAAATCCGATCCAAATCCGAGGTGGTGATCTGCCCTTCTGTCTGGGCGCGGTGGTGCTGATGCTGGTCGAGACTTCAGGTTTGCCGTAAAATCATAATATAGCGACACCCAGGGCCTACAGGCATTGTATGAAGGTGCAGCTTGCGCTACAGACGCCCGTACAGTCCTGGAAGGTGCACTCACCACCGCTTCTGTACTGGCAGGTCTCGGAGCCCGAGCAGATCATCAGGCATGGATTCCCCCCGCAGGGACATTCGCTCAAGCAAGCTGTTGTACCGTCGGTGCACCCCCGGCTGCCGCCCCAGCCACAATCGCACCACCAGCCGCTGCAATCGTTGTTGCACACACCGCGACCGCAACCGCACAGTCCGTTGCTGTAGGTTCCGGCCTCGCACACGCCCTGACCATTGCAGTTGCCCCATGCACAGTCGTTCCCGCAGGTTTCTGTGCCGCACTTGGCACAGTCGCGCTCGGCGCCCGGCTGGCAACCGTGCTCGCCCTGGCAAGCGCCCCAGGTACAATCGGCCTGGCACGTTTTGGTTCCGCACCTGCCGCACACGTCCTGCGTGTCCGGCTGGCAGCCCTGGCCCAGGCAGTTGCTCCAGGTGCCACCGGCCTGGCAAGTACTGGTACCCAGGCCACAGGTGCCACAGGGTTTCGTCTGGCCCTCACAATCCGGATCGTCGCAATCGAATAGATCGTCGCAGTCGTTGTCATTGCCGTCTGAGCAGGAGGTCTCGGCGTCCTCCTGGCCGGCGTCGGGGACGCAATTGCCAGCGCCGCGGCACACGCCGCTGCGGCAGCTATCCGGGTCGTTCAGAGGATCTCCATCGTCACAGGGGGCTCCCTCGCAATCGGGATCGGCGCAGTCGACATCGTCGTCGCAGTCGTTGTCGCGGAAATCGGCGCAGCTCGTCTCGGCGTCGGGCTCGTCAGGGTCACAATCGCACTGGCCCTCCACACACTCCATATCCAAGCACACATCGTTCTCGCACACCTCGTCATCGCCGCAATCGACGGTATCGCAGTCCTCTGGCCAACAGCGGCCGTTGGCGCAGCGTTCCCCGGCCGGGCATTCGACACCAACGCAGCTCTTCTCGACGCATTCACCTTCGCTGCACGCCTGGTCCTCGGTGCACATGTCTTCGGTGCAGGCCGCCGGGTAGCAGTAGCCGTTGGCGCACACCTCATCCTCGGGGCATTCGATGCCCACACAGCTTGGCTGGACGCATTCATCGTCGACGCACACCTCTCCGTAACCCGGACAATACTTGGTTTCACAGTCGTCGGGATAACAATGACCTTTTGCACAAGATTCTCCCTCGGGGCATTCCACATCCAGGCAACCCTCGGGAATGCACTGCTCACCAATGCAAATCTCACCCCGGCCCGGGCAGGGACGCGTTTCGCAATCTTTCGGGTAGCATATCCCGTTCACGCATCCCTCACCCTGCTTGCAAGGAAATGTCGGGCATTCAGCCTGCCTGCACTTGCCATCGATGCAGTACTGGGCGCCTGGACAATCGGTATCCTTCCGGCACTCATCGGATGAACCACAGCCAATCGCGTATAGTGCCGGTACGACTGCCAGCAGAATTACCGTAAACTGTTTTCTACTCATCATCTGGTTCAACCCCTTATTGAAGCAAAAGGTCCATTGAAAACAACTAAATTCGTTAAGATTCTAACTCAATTCAACTGTCCGGGGCTAGTCCCCCATTCGGGTTATTGCCCGACAGACAACTGTCGCCTAAATGGCTGGCACCCATGCACCTGTACAAGCATAAATTGGTCTCTTACGCACCATGCAAAAACAAGGTTTGCTTCGCCGTCCTGGATGTGCGCAGCGGCAAGATCATAAAGCGTTTTGAAACTGATATAATGGTCAGCAAACCCAAGGACGAGGGCTGCTGGTCTAGTTCACATCGCAGTTCCAAATGGTGGGGCAGCGGAAAAAATTTCCATTACAACTACCACAGCTCATCCTGCCCGAAACGCCGGCCGCAGGGCATACGCCTGACCCATGAACAGGTGGCCCAGCGAACGGCCGAATGCAGCCAATCCGATCGGGCGTTGAAGATCGACTTGAACACCTTTAAGCTGGCCGAATCCGATCAAACCAAGGCGAGCTCTCCGCACGAGACCGGCACCCTGTGTCGCCAGGATCTGGGCGACATGACCATCGAGGTCGACACCAAGTGCATCGAGGGCGCTTATCAATGCCGGGAACGCAAGGTCATCCTAAAACATTTCAAGCCCGACGGCCGGACTTTGCTGAAAGAGAAAGTCTTGATCGAAAAAGTCAAGAACGAAACAACCAGCGTGTCGGCGGACGGCAAGCACGTCTTCATTCCTATTCGCACTGACACCGACACGAAAGACCTGCGCATCTTCAATTCGCGCAGCGGCAAAGAGCTGCGCAAAAAGCCTTACAAGGTTCCCGAGAAATACCACCTCACCGCCCACCTGCTGGTGGGCGGTACGCTGATCGGTACCTCCGGATACGGCAACATCGGAATTCGCCTGCGCGACCTCAAGCGCCTCTGGCAAATCAGCGCCCCCCTGAAAGTCCCACGCCCGCGCTGCACACCGGTACCTTGATCTTCTTTTTCTCTCTTCGGTCTCAAATTTTGGCTCTCCACGGTTTCACTGGAGACTGCACCTTTCACGCTGTTGCTCTCTTCATGCGCCTGACCTGACGAGGAGAACGCTCAATGGAAAGCTGTCTGATCTTCATCCCGAAATACTCGCGGGAGTTTCGTTCTCGAGTTTCATTTCTATCTTCATGCCGCCTCCGGAGCTTGTGCACGTTGGCGATCGAGAAATGCCCGAAAGCATCTGAAGCACAAATCGTGACGGGGTGGCGCGCCACGCACGATGCGTGCTAGTATGGTTTGCATCCCGTCATTCACATCCTGGAACAAGAAGATTCGATTGCTCATCGGTTGAGTAGCGAGGAGGGAACCATGAAGCGAAAAAGGAACAATGGAATTGCGGGCCGGGCCTTTCCCGTTCTCCTGGCTGCGGGAATCCTGGCGCTGGTGCTGGACTGCACGGGCTACGGGGGTTCGGGCAGCCAGATGGCAGACGCAGGTATGAACTCCTACGGCAGCAACCCCTACGGTGGCGGCGAATTCGGCGCAACCCAGGGTGGCGTGCAGGACATGGGCCTGGCCCGGGAACTCGTTGCGAACGGGCGGGTGCCCCCGCCGGAGGCCTTCACCGTGGAGGGCATGTTCTCCGAGCACGACCTGCCGCTCAGCGGCCCGGCCTGCGAGCGGCTGCTGTGCCTGCGGGCCGCCATGGGAGTCGCCCCCGATCTCGACGGGGAGATCTCCGGGTGGCTTCAGGTGGGTCTCTCGTCCACTATCGACCCGGCGACCTACACCAGGCCGTCGCTCACCGTTGTCGCCACCGTGGACGTGTCCGGCTCGATGGGCTGGGGCTACTCCACGGGAGACAGGCAGTACCCGACGCCCGGCGCCATTACCAGGAGCCTGCTGCTGGACATTGCCGGACAGCTCGACGCCCGCGACCGTATCGCCATCGTTACCTACGGAAGCTCCGTTCACACTCCCCTTGATTTCACATCGGGCGCCGCCCACGACACCGTCGACGCAGCCATCGAAGCCCTGGGCACCGCCGGGTCCACCAACATGGAGGCCGGCCTGCAGAGAGCCTACTACCTGGCGCGCTCCGCCGAGACGGTTACCGACCAGGTGCGGGTGCTGTTGTTCACCGACGTACAGCCCAACGTGGGGGCGACCACGGGCACGGAGTTCGAGCGGCTGGCCGCCGACGGCGCCGGCGACGGAATCGGGCTGACGGTGTTCGGCGTGGGTCTAGGGCTCGGGCAGGCGGTGATGAACCACATGGTGCACCTCCGGGACGGAAACGCCTTCTCGTTGTTCGACTTCGATGACGTCGACGAGCTCATGGAGGATGACTGGCCCTGGCTGGTGAGTCCCATCGCCTATGACCTGTCCGTTGCTTTCAATCCGGCCTTTGCATTCCAGGTGGCCGACGCTTACGGGTTCCCCGGCGAGCAGGAAGACGATACGGCCGAGTTCGACGTGGCCACCGTGTTCCTCTCCCGGCGCAAGGGCGCGCTGCTGCTGCGGCTGGTTCCAAAGGAGTTGCAGCCGATTTCAGGTCTGAGCGCCGCTGGGCGGCTTGCCTACACAACCCTCACCGGCGAGAGCGTGAACCAGGATCTGCAGGTCCTCTACCCCGCCGGCGCCCCGGACGAGCGCGGCATGCTCTTCGAGCAACCGAGCGTCGGCAAGGTCGTGGCGCTGGCCGTACTCGTTTCGGGGATGAAGGCGGCCGCCGAGGTCTACGCCGGCGATCGAGGCGAGGCGGTTGGTATTATGCAGGCCGTCACCGACCGCATTCGCCTGGACGCTACGGCACTCGACGACCCGGCGCTGCAACCCGAGGTCGAGCTTGCCGAGGATCTACTCGATCTTATGGAACAAGACGCCCCGCAGGGAGATCTGTACGGATTGCCGTAACAATACATCCGAGGTGGAGTAAGTTTTACCCACAAGTGCAACCACATCAATATGTTGCAGTTACTCCGTCCCCGTTGTTTCGCCGTTGTTTCCCGTTGTTTCTCCCAACTGCGCCGTTGGCTCAAGCGCACTGACACTAAAATTTGTCTGACAGGTCTCCTGGCCCTTGAACAGATCTACAATAGATGCGACGGCGTCCGCCTGGAAGTCCAGGTCTGGGTTGAACTTGATCTTCATTGGCTGTCCTCATCCTCGGAGGGATCTGAATCAGGCGGAGTAAGGGCAACAGGTTGTTGCCCTTTTGAATTCTCAGGCAACGCCGAAACTTTGACCAACACCTTCTCCCCGGCCCTGACCCGCCGTTCGAGCTTCTTCAGGTCCTTTTCGGGAGGAAGGGCTTCTGGCTGAATTCCCCGCTCGATCAGTACCGAACGGATGCTCTTGTTGTTCTGGATGTGCTCCGCGGTAATGGAAAACTCACCCTGAAGATCGTCTCTTCGAACATTGAAGTTGGTGATTTCGGTGGCGAGGTTCTTCGCGGTGATGGTGACTGTGGGGAGGAAATCGGCCAATGGTCGGTTCTTGGGCACTCCCAGTTGGCTCTTCATCTGTCCGGTGGTCTTGCCGCCGAAAAGCGCCGCGTCACCCTTGGAGCGGATGCGGCCAAAACCCCGGTCATCGACGCCGCGCTCGTAGATATTTTTTGAAAGCTCTGTTTCCGACTCCCGGAGCTTCCGGCGAGCCTGAAGCCGTTCCTGAAGTTGGATACGTTCTTCGATGACCTCTTGTTTCCGGGTCTGGATAGCGAAGTAGCTCTGGGCAAACGCAATGGGCGCCTTGCGCGGATCGCCGTTTTGCGCGATTAGGTAGCAGGCGTAGCGGGTCAGCATGAAATCTTCGATTTCACGTTGGCCTCCTTTGCCGTGCGTGATCAATTTCGTGACGCCACGAAAATGATCCGAGGCTTCGCTCCCCACGGTTTCACAAGAGGCAATAGCCCGCTTGATTACGCCCTCGAACCGTTCCCACTTCGAGTATCCCAAAGGTTCTTGCAGGTCACGTGCGAACCAATACTCAACATTCTCAATTGGGGTTGTCTGGGCCAACGTGTCGAACTGCCTCTGCATTTTTGCGATCAACTGTTTGTCCATGACCTTACTTTCCGATCAATTTCCCGGCGCCGGGAAATTGATATAAGCTATGTATCTACAGCGACTTCACGTCGTCGATACTGGCCAAATGCAGCCTGGGCACGATCAACGTATGACCCTCGCTGCATGGGAATCCATCCAACAAGGCAATCGCGTGCTCCCGGCTGGTGAGCACCTTGTCGCTATCGGGATTGCAGAGAGGACAGGCTACCTCGTCGGTCATAATGTAGTGACTGTACTCCTCGGCTATCTTTTGGTCAAAGGAGGCCGCCTACTCGAAACCCGAACAAGCCCCCTACCCAGAACTCATCTCCCATGCCCAAGAAACTCACCGCCCTGGCCTCTCCGTTCACATACGTCCCGTTGGTCGTCTGAAGGTCCACCACAACCAGCCTCTCCTCGTTCAACATGAACACCGCCGCGTGCGCCCGGGCGACGCGGTTGGAATGAACAACCACATCAGCCGTTTTCCCCCGCCCGATGATCAACCGCCGCCCCGGCGCGACCTCGAACCGGGCACGCACCTCGAACTCGACGTTGCAGGTAGTGCCTTCAGTCAACTGCCGGTGCCCCAGATACTCGATATGCGCCACTCCCTATGTTGCGGTTACTCCGTTCCTGTTGTTTCGTTCGTTCCAGTCTCTTCCCCGGGACGTTCCAGCATGCTACCCTTTGCCCATGTCCAACCGCTACCTGGTGGTATCCGACCTGCACCTGTCCGACGTCGAGGACCACGCCGACGGCTGGAAGGACTACAAGGCCAAGCGTCACCTGTTCGACGCCGAGTTCGCTGGACTGCTGGAGCGCTTCATGGGCCGCTCGGCTCCCGGAGATCAGCTAACCCTGGTGCTGAACGGTGACATCTTCGACTTCGACCTGGTGACCGCAGTACCAGTGGACCCGCCCTGGCCGATCTCCCGCTCCCAAAAACGTCGCGGGCTGCACCCCACCGCGGAGAAATCCGCCTGGAAGCTTTCCTTTATCCTCTCTTTCCACCCGGAGTTCCTGCGCTCGCTGGCCGACTATATCAGCCGTGGCCACCGGGTGGTCTACGTCATGGGCAACCACGACCGCGAGTTCTTCTTCGACGCGGTCAAGGCCGTGTTCCTCGATCAACTCTCCCGGGTCTGTCCCGGGGGTCCGGACCTGGTCGAATCGGCGGTGCAGTTCGAACCCTGGTTTTTCTACCGGGCGGGTGAGATCTACGCCGAGCATGGCCAGCAGTACGACTTCTACACCTCGTTTCGGAACCTGCTGTGGCCGGTGAGCCAGACCCGCCAGGGCCCCATGCTGAACCTGCCCACCGGAAACCTATCCAACCGCTACCTGATGCCCCGGATGGGCACATTCAACCCGCACGCCAGCGACTACATCCTGAATGCCTTTCACTACCTGATGCACTGGCTTAAACACTATGCCTTCACCCGCCGCAGCCTGGTCTTTCCCTGGTTTTTCGGCTCCATATCGGTCATCCTCCGGATCCTGGAAATCCGGAGGCGTCAGCTCGGCAACCCCCGCAGTTCTCCGGAACTCATGACCGAGTTGGCCGGACGTCTGGGGCTCGAGCCTGCGCTGCTCTTTGCGCTGAGCAGCCTGCAGCGCCTGCCCATCGCCGACCGGTTTTACCGCATGATACGGGAGTTCTGGCTGGACCGGGTGCTGATATTCCTGTTCATGGCCGGCGGCACCATCGCCCTGGCGCTGGTGCCGATCCCGTTGTGGATCAAGCTGGTGGTCCCGCTTTCGTTCTTCCCGCTGATCTACTTCCTGTATGAGTACGCCACCCGGGGCGAATCGGTCCTCTCGGTCGGGCGCGAAATCCCCAAGGTCGCCCGGGCCATCTCGGCCCTGCTCCCGGTCCGCATCGTCACCATGGGCCATACCCACACCCCCAGGCTGCTGCCGCTGTCGAAGACGGTGACCTTCGTCGATACCGGCACATGGGCTCCGATCTTCGCCCCCCCGCATTCCGGCCAGTTGGCACCGGGCTACCGGACCTACCTGCTGGTGGCCTTCGATGACCCGAACAACCCGAGCGTGGAGTTCGGGTCCTGGATGGACGAGGCCGATAGCGCTTCAGACATTGCCCTGCGCGACTGCAATACTTGAGTTTTCAGTGCTGTTCCCCGAATAGGCACAACCGCATTGCGTCGGAGTCGGTTTTTTCGAAACCCGAGCACAAGCAGAAGCAGCGCGATAGCGGCAGGCGTAAAGTCGCCGAAGCCGCCCGTTATGCAACCGCCCGGCGAACCGGGGTCGAAGATATGAATGGGATCCGAGGGCGGACCCTGGTTACCGGCAAGATCCACGGCAGAAACCGCCAACGTGAAATCTAAAGGCCGGCTGCCGTCATCGTTGATGTCATTCCAATGCAGGAAGAGTTCTTCGTTCTGGTAGCCCAGGACCGGCCCAAGATCTTCGATATATCCGTTGAAACCGAACCCTGAGGGACAAGAACCGCTGACCTTGCTCACAACGTATCCCATGTGCTCGGCATCCGTCCTGTCGTCTGTTGCAGGCTTGATGATCAAGTAGACTACGCTGTGTCCCCAACAATTGTCATCGCTGTCATCTGGACGCCCCAAATAGACATCTAACACCGATACCTTCGATGGCGGCTCTTGATCCAGGCCGATCTCATCCGGGTCGAGCTGGTAGGGAGAATTTCCAGGGTAGGAACATGCAAAGGCAACAGCGGGCGCGAATAAAAGGCAAACGGCCAATCCCGCGCCGATAATGGCATTAGTACGAACTTCGAACATCACCGCCCCCATGTTCTTCTCTATCCCTGCTATCAAGTTGACCACGGCCCGGGCTGCCGCGTCAAGGAGCAGCAGGGAGTTACAGTGATTCGGAGCAGCCCGGCGCGTAGGTGAAGCCGGCACATCCCAGGCGCTACTTCGTTTGTGCAAAACCGCTGCACCTGCAAAGCCACTAACGCACGAAACGCTGCGAAGCAGCGTAGTAAAACAGCCTGGGGCTTTAGCCCCAGGTTACGTCGAGCAAATTTTCCATGCGCCCTGAAGGGGCGCAGCACCTACGGGCACCCGAGTTCAGAACCAGCCGCGCCCCCTCATGGCTAAAAAACTATCAACATCTGTTCCTGGGGCTTGGGCGTATTAATCACCCGCCCTCGCCCCAGGCTATGATCCCCCGCTGCTTCGCAGCGGTTCCAACCCATACCTTACGACAATTCATAAGTTGTACCCACTAACGAGGCACTTCTCGGCTAGTACAACCACACAGCCGCTATACAACGCCTTCGGCTGGACTACTCCGAATCATATGATCGTGAAGGTGGCCAGCTGAAAGCAAATGGCAATATCCTGTATCTTATTTTCCCCGACAACGTGCCATACATTTAAACCCGGCCTTCGCTGCGCCTCGTCACTCCAGCCCCAGAGAACTCCGCAGGCTCGAGAAATCGAAAGCCTGCCCCACAGGCGAGCGGGCCTCCAGGTTCTCCATGTGCTTGAGAAGCGCGTCCACCCGCTGCCGCCCCTCCCGGGTGCCCAGCGCCTCCCGGGGGGTTTGGCCGCTCAGGGCCGGCAGAGGATGGTCGGCCCAGTCGGCGTAGTGCCGCCGCTTGTATTCGAGGAGTGCCTCCACGGCTTCCGGAGGCGGGGGTTCATTGTTCGGATCCTCCCGATGATCCCGCTCCCCCCGGCTCTCCCAGATATCTAAAGGATCGGTATGCTCGCGGCGGAGAAAGCGGATCTTGTCCCCGCAGGCCCGTTCGACTTTCTTTTTCAGCGCCCCGGCCCGCTCGATCGAGTTGGTCTCCAGCAGCAGCCGACCGTCGGTCAGCTCGGCCCGGCCCACGACGGTGTCATCCCGTTGCTTGAGCCCGGGGTTTCCGGGCCGCTGAAACGAGATGGAGCGGTCCTCGTCGTCGGGCCCGGGCGACGACGCCCATTCCAACCCGGAAATCCTGCGCTCGATCTCCTCCCTATCGGCCGGGTCGAATTCGAACAGATCGGCGGTGAGCAGCAATTCATCCCCGTCGGTATTCTGCATCCGGGGCGGCCGGCTGAAGCGCTCGTCGATCTCCTCCAGCGCGTCCTCCCACAGATCCAGCAGGAAGGTGCAGATCTTCTCGCCGCGCAGCCGCTCCGCCGGAACATTCTTCTTCAGGCGCAGCCGCTTGCGGGCCCGCCCGACCAGCTCGCCCGCCTCCACGGGGGGCAGCGGCCGGTGGTAGCAGCCGCACAGCAGCGCCTCCCCCCGCAACTCGACGATGCGTCCCAACACCGCGTCCCGCCGCACCAGCGTCCGCGAAGCCCCCGCCTCCCGCACCGTGCTCTCGTGTCCGGTCAGCAAATCCCGGAAGGTGAGGCTTCGTCCCGGCTCCACCGCCTGCACCTCCAGCACCGAAAGCCAGGATTCCTGCTGGGCCAGGAGCCACTCCCTCTCCCGGGCGGAAAGGCTCGACCCGCGCTCCTCCATGAACCGGCTGCAGAGGGTCTTCCCCTCCCAGTCGAAGTGGTAGGCCAGCAAATGACCCGCCAGCTGGTCGTCCTGGTTCCCCCCGGAAAGCTCTTCGAACAGGTTCGCCCACAGGTCTTGGAAGCGTCGCTCCGCGTACAGCAGCAACCGCGCCGACAAGCGCTGGTCCAGCTCGTGCAGGGACGAGGGCGCCCGGCCTGCCGGCGCCGGGCGTGCTCCCGGCGCCGGCGGTTCGTTCGCCTCGAACAACGGCCAGGCCCGGTAGGGCGCGGTGAGGCGTACCTCCAGGTCGTCCTGGTCGCACCAGGACTCGCACACCGGTTCGAACCTGTCTCCTGAGAACATGTCCTCGTGCTTGATGAAGAACGAAGCCAGCGAGGCGGCGCAGGCCGAGGCGATCTTCAGGTCCTTTTCGGTCAGAGGCCGGGGCATCCCGTCGCGATCGCGGTGCCGCACCCGGGGGTAGGCCTCCGGCCCGGCCACCGGCCAGCCGTGCTTCATGACCTCCCGCCGCATGGAAGGCGGCAGGTCGACGGCCCGCTCGAATTCGACGGACAGGACGGACGTCCCGAGGTCAAGCCGGCCGGGGGACCGGCCCGACTTCTCGGAGACCCCCAGGAACCGCTCGAAAGCCTCGTCCGAGGGAAAGATGAGCACCCCCAGGCTCTCGCCCAATGCCCCGATGATCGAAAGGCAGGCCCCCCGGACCCCCAGCGCCGGAATGTCCATCCGGATCACGTCGGTATCCGCGGCCTTCTTCCAGGGAGCTATCCGATAGAGAATCTCGGCGTTTGCAAACAGCGAACGCAGCGCGACTTCCGGCACCCGGCCGTCCTCGAAGTAGCTGTCCCGGCTTTCGTCACCCGGCCCCATGTCCTCGGCCATGAACTCCAACAGTTCCTCCAGCTCCGGCGTGGCCCCCAGCTCGACGGCAAGATCCGGATCGGCCTCGCGGATCTCCCGGGCCAGTCCCTCGTCCGCAATCCGCACTCTCCCGGGCCGCCGCGGCGGGCCCATCAGCGGTTCTCGCATGGCCTCTTCGAGCGTAGCGGCGAACGGCACCGGCTCGGCCCCGGGATCGATCAGCCTGTGACCCACCACCATCCCGGAGGGCAGCTCCATCCAAACGATCACCTCAGGCCGGTAGGGTTCCCCCTCCCCGGTGATGAAAAACGGCGAACTGAACCGTCCACCCACCCACAAGCCGGGCTCCGTCCGCTACCCCCCCCCCCCCCCCCCCGGGGTTTTTTTTTTCTCTTTTTTTTTGGGGGGGGGGGGGGCCCCAAATAAAACACAGGTTAGAAGGTGGGGTGGGTCGGCAAGTAATTTATTTGGTAT
>CAZXHT010000130.1:4718-13399 GCA_964640665.1 uncultured Myxococcales bacterium | reverse complement strand
GATTCGCAACAACCTTACAACTTCGATCTCCATCGACGACGGGGCAGAGGTCGCCGAGGATCACAACCTGATCATTGAGAATACCGACGATTTTTTCGTCGACGCGGCCGCGATGGATCTCCACCTGCTGAAGGGTTGTGCGGCGGTTGACAGCGGCAGCTTGGATCTGGCGCCGGTTATCGACATCGAGGGTGTCTCTCGACCCCAGGGCGAAGGTGTTGACATTGGCGCTTACGAATATCGAGAGGGTGTGATCGAGGAGCCGCGGCCGGACGGGGAACCGGATGGCGGGACAGACTCCGGAGCCGAACCAGGCATGGACGCGGGCGGCGATCCGGACACCGGGGAAGACGCCGGTATTTATCCCGGCGGGCCGAGCGGAAGCGTCACCTGTGGCTGCGGGAATGAACGGGGGAAAGATGATTGCATACTGATACTTGTGGCTCTCTTGAGCCTGTCAGGAATCTCCCAGCGCAAGCGAAAGATTTAGGTTTGAGAAATCTGTCAGCCCGTCAGTTGCATGACCAAGTGCAGCTCATCGAACAGGCCGATTCTCGATCCTTCCCCGGCCGGCACGGCCACCGCGCTTCACATCATCGTTTAGGATCGGCACCCCCTTGTACGTCTCTATGTTTTCGCTATAGACTGTAGGCGACAATAACGCGATATCGAGGGTTCGGATGAAAACGAGAAAAAAACGAATCAAGTATATTCGTATCTCTCGTAGAGACCTATTTAAGATCGCGATTGCTACTCCCATGATAATGATCTTTGGGCCGATGTGCGCTTCCGCTCCTTCAACAAACGGAGAAGACTGTGCATTTGGACCGTATGGGGTCTGCGACTATGGGGCAGGCGACTATGGAGGAGTCCAGGGTTGATCTAAAGATTGGTCAGCGACACCCCGAGAACGCCCTTGACCCCGCCTAAACTATTCGGAAATACTACCCCTTGAGGCCCGCGTATAATGCCTACGCGCCGCCGAGTTTTCAGGAGGTCGTCTCATGGCTCGTCTACCCAATCCCGGACAAGACACCGACGTGTGGGGCAGTGTTCTGAATGATTTCTTGCTTCAGGAGCACCGTGCGGACGGTCAACATGGCGCGATACATCCCACCGACTTGATTGTGGCGCAATCCCCATGGGTGGACGTGAGAGCCCTTGGCGCAAGAGGTGATGGGACCACGGATGACACCACGGCCATCCAGGCTGCGCTGGATACTCGGGGCAACGTGTTTATCCCGAACACCGGCTTGCCGTACGTCATTGGTGAAACCTTGAGATACCACTCCGACCAGCAGATCTTCTCGAGTGGCGCCACCCTCCAGAACGCCACGACGAGAAGTAGCCCCAAAACAATGCTCGCTCCGAACAGTCCGTCGCAACGCAACATTGTCATCAAGGGTCTTAGATTCGACCAACGAGGCGACATCTATGGAAATGATCGGCACAGCTACTGCGTTTCCATCAACCAAGCGATCAATGCCTTGATCGAAAGCTGCGTTTTCGAAAACATCTGCACCATGGCCATTTGGTCAGATTCCGACGACATCACGCAAAACGTACGCATCATCAACAACACCATCTTGAGTAGCGAAGCTGGGGGGTTTAGTTTTTTTGGCTTCATCGACGGTATCGTCATCGCCAACAACACCATCTACAACTGCAAAGATGATGCGATTGCTCTACAGTACGTCCGAGGCAACTACCCGACATCGGTCTCCATAGTTGGTAACGTGATCCGCAATTGCCACACCCAAGGCATCAATGGCTCGACGCCTCACGGAATTCTGGTTTTCGGCGTTCCCAACACGAGTGTTGTTGGCAATACGGTGAATGGAACCTTTTCCGACAGCATCCTGGTCCAGATGCCCTTCGCATTGGACCAGACCCATGTGTCTGTCTGCGGGAATATCTGTGTAGCGGCCGGTACCAACAATACGGGCAGCACCACTCCGGCCTGCGGGATCCGGGTATTTTCGAGCGCGCACCACTGTTCGCACGTGATAATCCAAGGCAATAGCATCCATGCGCCTCGAGGATACGGTATTTCAATTGTTAACGGAAAGAACATTTCCGTTGCTGCCAACACTATCAAGAGCAGCGGGTCGGCCGGAATTGACTTGACCGATTGCGAAAATTGTATCGTGGCGGACAATATCATCGAAGAGGCCGGACACAGAGGGATCAATAGTAGCTCGATATACCTCATCAACGGCTGTACCAGGAACCAGATTGTTGGAAATCGAGGCTATGGCCCAAGCAACACCGACCGTGGGCTGATATTTCATGCCGATTCAACCCAAAACATCGCGCGCAACAATATTTTTTACGATGTGCAGAATCCAGCCATACTCGACTATGGAAGTCAGAACACCTGCCTCGGCAATGTCCTTCATAACGGTTTTCCGCTCTGCCGAGATGTCATCCTGACGGTGGGTAACACGGTTCACAACATCAACGACATTTCGGCTCTGGAAGGGGTGCCGGTCCACATCCAGGCACTCAATCCCGAGGCGCAGGTACTTCTGGCAGGTGGCTATCGGGTTGTTACAGCGTACGAATCTGTGTCCTTGACAACATCTCAGCCAGCTCAGGGTTCTGAAAGAATCCTAGTGGCCGTGATGTAACGTACATCCTCGCCCTGTAAAACCCCCTGCAAAACCCGGCGTTTCGCTGCTGACGGCGCTGGCCATGATCTTTACCAGGGCCACCCGCAGCCTGATGCTGCCGCCGCGGCCCGTGCAGGCCTCCATCACTTCCGGCACGCCATGCCCCTTGGCCTCGCGGGCAAGGAAGTAGATTAGCGGTTCCACCAGCAGGCCGATCAGGCTCCGATAGGTCGCGACTCGATGTGGTGTTCGCAATGTCCCGGCCGCGGCGATCAAAGCGGCGATCTCCTCGTCGGAGTAAAGGTAGGGTGTCGCTCGGCATCGTTTCCAAGGCAGCAGGTCGGCGGCCGGCACCTCGGTCGCTGGCTCGATCGCGTGCAGGTGAGTCGCGAAGCCACGAACGATAGACAGTCGGCCAGACCACCAGCTCCGATCAGCGCCATGAGGCAGTGTCGCCCAGGCGAGTGCTGTTTTTGTAGTCACGCGCTCCTCGCCGAGATCCTCAAGGTAGTTGAGGAACTGATCGAGAAGCTTTTCGTCCCGCTTGAGTTCGTAGCCGAGGGCACGGCGCACAGCCAGGTAGTCGACGAGGGCTTGGCGTAGCGAGCTCATGCCACACCTCTTGGCCAAGGACAGGCGATCGTCCGCAGGGCCTCCCGGTTGACCTTGGCGTAGATCGCGGTGGTCAGGGCACGGCGGTGACGAAGAAGTTGGCCAACCTCGGTCAGAGGCGCACCGGCGTGCAACATCTGGGTCGCAACAGTGTGGCGTAGGCGGTGAGCATGAATCTGGCCAAGTCCGGCACGACGGGCAGCGGCAGCAACGACCTGCGTCACGCCGCCCGAACTGAGCACGCGATGCGGAGCCATAACGCGAACGAATACCGCCCGACCCTCGGCGCTCTTTGGCCGGCCCCGGCGCAGATAGGCGGTCACGGCTTCGCCGGCGTCAGCGGGCAACGGCAGGCGCTCTGTTTTGTTTCCCTTACGGTCAAGGCATTGGTGCTTTTCATTGAAAATTTTTCCAGGCTGGGAGAACTGCTTTAAATCTTTTATTGCCCTTAGCTGCCAGAAAAAGTATTAATAACATACAAGGCACAATGGGGCCCAATCGGAATAAACTGTGCAAAGGAGATACTCGTTTGACCCTGAATGATGCCGGCAGCGGTTCTTCCAAGGGCAGTATTGTTCGGCCGCCTGGCGCGGAACTGGGGGCCTATCGACTGCTGCAGCTGATCGGCGAGGGCGGCATGGGTCGAGTTTACCTGGCCGAGCACATGCGCCTGGGCCGCCGGGTCGCGATTAAAATGCTGCGTTCGGATTACGCCTCCAACCCGGTTGCCGTGAAACGCTTTTTTCGCGAGGCCCGGGCGGTCAACCAGATAAACCATGAGAACATCGTTGAGATAACCGACTTCATCGAGCAAGCCGGGGGCGACAACTACTATATTATGGAACTGATCAAAGGCCAGAGCCTGGCAGATGTTCTCGGCCAAGAAACTATTATCACGATGCGGCGCGTGCTGGGAATCGGCATCCAGGTAGCAGATGCCCTGGCCGCGGCTCACGACGCCGGAATCGTGCATCGCGACATGAAGCCCGACAACATCTTTCTGACCGAACGCGGCGGCAAAAAGGATTTTGTCAAGCTGTTGGATTTCGGAATCGCCAAGTTGCTCGAGGTCGATGACGAGGGCACGCCGGTCAACCAAACCGCGGTCGGGGCCATCCTGGGCACTCCCGAGTACATGTCACCCGAGCAAGCCGGCGGCCGCAAGGTGGATTTCAGGGCAGATATCTACTCTTTTGGCATCATTCTCTACGAGATGGTGTCGGCCAAGAAACCGTTCAAAGGCAAGAGCTACGGTGAACTCGTCATCAAGCACCTGACGGTCACCCCGGTCAGGCCCAACAAACTAAAAACCCTGCCCCAGCGGATCCCAAAAGAAATAGAAGACCTCATAATGAAGTGCCTCGAAAAGGATCCTGAAAACCGCCCGGCCAATATGCGTGAAATTGCTTCGCTCATGAGGGAAATCGGAAAAGCCGAATCGATAACTTTGGAATCTTTCATTCGAAGTCCGCGTTCAAGATCTCGTCGAACCGGCATTATCGCCGCCGGGACCGGGTTGATAATCGCAGTCGCCGTCGTCCTGGGCTTCTTTTTCATAAACCGGGGCGAGCAAAATGCCGGGGCCACCGACAAGCCACCCGACCTTGTCCCGCCGCCAATAATCGACGCCGGTTCGGCTGTTGATCTTTCCCATGAGGGCCAAGTCGAGATCGCCTTCGACTCCGAACCCGAAGGTGCCGAGGTATTCAAAGCCGATTCAGTCGAGGCCCTGGGCGTAACCCCGCTTTCTTCGTCGTTCGAGCGCTCAGCGGTGCCCGAGGCATTTGTGTTCAAACTCGACGGCTTCAAAGAGTCGCAACAGGAAGTTTCCTTGATGCAAGACACCCGCATCATGGTGATCATGGCCGCTATTGACAAACCGGTCGGAAAAAGAAAGAAAATCAACAAGCCTCCCAAGAAAAAACGAAAAAAGATTGTAAAACCGCCCGATTCAACCGAGACAAAACCCGACCCGGGTGCTACAATAGATCCGTTTAAGGAAGACAAATAAGAAACCGCCTTGCGCCGGAGGGTTCATGAAGTTCTCAAGTACATGTGTTTGTATGTGCGCCTGCCTGACTTTGGTTTTTTCGACAGCCCAGGCCGACGATAACAAAATCCGGGCCAGGCAGCACTTCGAAAAAGGCCAGACTCACTACAAGCTCGGCCAATTCGAAGAAGCCCTGAGCGAATACTCCCAGGCCTATAAACTTGCCCCGCTGGCCGGATTTCTGTTCAATATCGGCCAGTGTCACCGACGGCTAGAAGACTATGAGCAAGCCGTCTTTTTCTTGAAAGGCTACCTTCGTGAAAAGCCAAAGGCCAAGAACCGGGCCCTGGTCGAAAATCTCATCAATGACGCCGAAAAAAAATTCAAGCTGCGTAAAGAACAAGATCGCAAACAGGAAGAACAACTCCGCCAGGCTCGTTTGAAGAAACAAGAAGAAGAACGCACAGCGCGCCAGTTGGAGCTGACCATCAAGGCCGACCAGGCCAGGGCCGCAGCCCTGAGGGCATCCGCCCTGAATTCCAAGCTTGAACCGAGCCCCCCCTTTTATAAAACCTGGTGGTTCTGGACGATTGTCGGCGGGGTCGTGATTGGCGCAGGCGGCGGCACAGCCTACGCGCTCACCTCGGGAGACACGACCATTTTACCGACCGGCAGCCTGGGCACCCTGGACAGACGGGGGCCCTGAGATGAGCCATTTGCCAGATAAAAAGAAACAGCCGAAGCGTGGCTTGATCGTCTTGCCGGCCTTATTCGTCTATCTGCTGGGAGCTTGCGGCGATACGGTCATTGAAGAAGGCCTGACCGGGATCGACTTGACGATCAAGTACGAATCCGGCCTCAATCTCGATCAGCTGGCCGTCTCAGGAATTCTCGATCGGGCCCAGGCATTCGAACCCGGGCTGATCCCGGATACGCCCCGCCGGCTGGAAGCCGACCGGGAGTCGCTGGTCATCTTGCTGCCCGAAGACATGGGCGGTGAAACCATTTTTGTTCGCGCCGACGGTTTCTCGGGCAGGTCGCTTGTCGCATCGGCCCAGCAGAGCAAAGAACTGATCGCCAAACAACTCGTCACGCTGACTCTGACACTGGCCGAGCCGGCCGCGTGCGGCGACGGGGTCGTTCGTGAGGGCATCGAGGAATGCGACGACCAAGACCGTAACGACGGAGACGGATGCAATTCCTTGTGCCGGATCGAAGAAGACTGGGTCTGTACCTGCCAGCCGAGCAGGTGTGCTTATTGCGGCGATCAAGCCTGTAATTTCGGTGAAGACGTCTGCAACTGTCCCCAAGACTGTTCCGGGGCCACTTGCGGGGACTGCCACCAGTGCCTGAAAGGCGGTGAAAACCCGTGCACCTGTCCCGAAGATTCCGGGCTGGGCTTTTGCGGCGACGGACTGTGCTGCCGGGCGGACAATGAATCGACCTGCAGCTGCGAGATCGACTGCGGGGCCGAAACATGTCCGAATGGCATATGTTGCGGCGCGTTGAATGAGAACGCCTCGAACTGCGCGGCCGACTGTGCCAGCGGCTGCGGCGACGGGGCTTGCCTGGGCAGCGAAACCGCCTGTGACTGCCCGGAAGATTGCGGCGACTCGATTTGCGGCGATGGCCTGTGCTGTGCGGCCCAAGACGAGAACAAGTGCACCTGTCAGTTAGACTGCGGGGCGGGCTACTGCGGCGACGGGGCCTGCTGTGCCGACACGGATGAAGACCCTTGTACCTGCCCGGGTGACTGCGGCGCAAGCGCCTGCGACGACGGGATTTGTTGTAACGTAACCGGCGAGAACAAGTGCAGCTGTGCGCTCGACTGCGGCAACGGTTTTTGCGGCGACGGGCTGTGCTGCGCGGCCACCAACGAGAACGAGACCGGCTGCCCGGAAGATTGTAAACCAGTCTGCCCCGACGGCCGATGCAGCGCCGGCGAAGACGTCTGCAACTGCCCGGACGACTGCTCGGGCGCAGTCTGCGGTGACGGCTATTGCTGTCCTGCCGGCAATGAAGATCCCTGCAGTTGTATAGCCGACTGCGACCCGACCACCTGCAACGACGGGTTCTGCTGCCCGGGCCAGGGCGAAAACAGGTGCAACTGCCCCGGCGACTGCGGCGAGCGCTCCTGCGGAGACGGCATTTGCTGCCCGGATGACCCGCTCAACCCCGAGGACAGCTGCACATGTACCGCCGACTGCGGCGGGGGCACCTGCAACGACGGCATCTGCTGCGCGCCCGGCGAGGACAAGTGCAACTGTCCCGGTGATTGCGGGGAAGGCTCTTGCGATGACGGCATCTGTTGCAGGCCCGCCGAAAACGAGTGCATCTGCCCAATCGACTGCGGGACGGGAGCATGCGGCGACAACATCTGCTGCGAGACCGCCAACGAGAATCCTTGCAACTGCCCGGGCGACTGCAACGATCCGTTCTGTGGCGACGGCAACTGCTGCCCGGATGACCCGGACAACCCCGAGGACAAGTGCACATGCCCGGGCGACTGCGGGACGGGAGAATGCGGCGACGGAATTTGCTGCCCACCGAGCGAGGACCCGACCAATTGCCCCGAAGACTGCGGGGCGGTCTGCCCCGACGGCACCTGCCAGGCCAGTGAAAACCCGTGCAGTTGCCCGGCTGATTGCAACGATCCGATCTGTGGCGACGACAACTGCTGTCCGACCGCCGACGAGGACACCTGTAACTGCCCGGACGACTGCGGAACCGGAATCTGCGGGGACTCTATCTGCTGTGCCGGCGAGTTCGAGAATGCTTGTAGCTGCGAGCGCGACTGCGGGAAGACTACCTGTCCGGATGGCTGCTGCGGCGGCATAGAGGATGCCTGTAATTGCGAGGCCGACTGCGGGAAGACTACCTGTCCCGACGGCTGCTGCGGCGGCGACGAGGACACCTGCGACTGCCCGGCCGACTGCGGGGTCGACTGCGGCGACACTTGTTGCAACGGCAGCGAGACGACCGCCAACTGCCCTGACGATTGCGGCACCAGTTGCGGCGACGGGGCTTGCAACGGCGACGAGGACTCATGCGAATGCTGGGAGGACTGCGGCGAGCAGTGCGGCGACGGCTGCTGCAACGGCTCGGAGAATTTCTGCAGCTGCGACCAAGACTGCCCGGACGATTGCGGCGACAGCTGTTGCAGCGTAAACGAAAACAGCTGCGACTGCGAGCTGGACTGCGGCCTGACCAGCTGCGACGACGGCTGCTGCGGCGGCAACGAAAACACCTGCAACTGCGTGCCGGACTGCGGCGAGTTCTGCGGTGACGGCTGTTGCAACGGCACCGAGACCGACCAGACTTGCCCTGACGATTGCGGCCTGACCGACTGCGGCGACGGGGATTGCATCGATCCGGAGACCGTCTGCAACTGCCCGGCCGACTGCGGCGGCGGCTACTGCGGCGACACGTATTGCTGCCCGGGCGGCGGCGAGGGCAGCTGCAGCTGC
>CAZXHT010000130.1:0-4618 GCA_964640665.1 uncultured Myxococcales bacterium | reverse complement strand
ATGAGCCCAATCGAGGCTGAAAGTGAACGAACCTGCATCGAACGACAATACGGCCAGGCAACTCCAGGTTTTTATTCAGGACTCTAAAACATTGGATATTGACTCGTTTTGTAATCGACATGTCAGGGCCTTTCTGGTTCACAACGGACCGTCTGTCGAATTTAATTTTTTATTGGCATCCGATTTTATCAATCTGGTGAATCGGCTTTCGGCCTAGAAACTATCAGCACCTCCGAACAGTTGTCCCGCTGATTCGAATCGCCGATCTGACAGCCGCTTGGCCCTTGAAGTAGTCAAATGTGGTATGCAGATCTTGCTTTATAGCAATTTCCGTCGTTAACAACTAGCGCGTCAGTCTAGAACGGAGTATGGCCACATAATCGGCCACTTGATCTCGCTGTTTAGCTGACTCAAACAAAAACTCTATACCCAGACCTTGCTGAGGCCCTCGGGACACAACCGAGGCCACCCGCCCATTCAGTTCGATCGTTCTATCATCGCCAAAAGCAATCGACAGAACAACCAGTGTCTCTGGTTTCAGATCGTGAGTGGGAATCAGGCCAAGTCCGCCTTCGCTGATGTCGATTGCAGTACAATCTTGCCACTTGCGCCTAAATTCTTTGATCTTGACCGGCAAGCGACAGGTTATTCTTTCATAGCGGCGCCTGAAATGCGGAATACTCTCGCCTTCGGCGCAGACCAAGACCAACTCGAGACGGTCTTTTTCTTCTTCCAGAAACTCGAGCAAAATGCCTCTTTCTTTGCCTGCGACTCTTTTCTCGACAACATAGGCATGCAAGTGAAAGTCAGGCGCCTGCCGGTCGAGCAAGCGAATGAAAACCGACAGCAGCGCTCCCATCCCAGCCTGGGGCGGAAATTCCAAATCATCCCGGATCGGATGAAACAATCTGGCCGGCCCATCACGAATCTCGAGATTGGCAAGAAACTGCTCGCAAGCCTGCCAGGCAGACACCAGCTTGGAATATACATCCTGGGACCAATCTCTTTTTTTTTCGGCAGCCCCGGCCTGGGTCCTGTGCAACAACATCTCTTCGTCGCTATGGAAGAAGCGAAAACGTGTCGCGCCGACAATGATTTCATCGCCGTCAGCCAGCCTGTGTTCCGAGACCTTTTTTCCGGCCACAAAGGTGCCATGAGTGCTGTCTAAATCCTTGACGGTATAACCACCCGCCGATTCTCTTTGGAGTTCGGCGTGCCTGCGTGAGACTAATGGATCTTCGAGACACAGGTCGCAAGACCGGTCTCGCCCGATTGAAAAAAAAGTCGAATTCAGCTGCAGGATACTTTGTCGAATCAGGTCGACCAACACCGCCACTGGCAAGATCCTTTTTGCGAGATCCAATTTAGATATCGAAGAATCTCTTAACGAAGTGATAGAATTCAAGCGGTTGGAGAAAAGTGAGATCGAGATATCCCAGCGTCAAGCTGTCTCCCGATGACAATTCACCGGGTTTTTCCGGCTCGAGCGTCTCTTCGTTTATCTGAGTTCCGGCAGCGGAATTATTGTCGACCATGAAGAAATCTTCACCCTTTCGAACGCAATAGGCATGCAGTGTAGAAACTGATTCGTCGTTGATCTGAACATCGCAGGTACTCGAGCAACCGATCGTAGTCCGCTTGTCACGCGGATTACGGGGTTGAAGCAAGAAAACCGAGTAGGCTTGTTCCTGAGTTGGAATTCCCGAACCTCTTATTTCGCCGTCATCGGCAAGCACCAGACGGTCGATCGTAATGCCGCGGGTGAGATCGGTCGGGACCATCGGTCCGGTAAAAGTACAGTGCAGTAAAAAGGGATTCGGTTGTTGTCTGCAAAACTCATCGGCCGAAAGGCTTTTACATAAACCGACGAAATCACCGATCGGTATCATAGCATCTCCACATCCGTGAATATCTTTCTACTACCAATTCGGCAGGCTGCCGTCAAGACGTTAATCTTTCAACACGAGTGCTTGGTCGCGGATTTAACTAATACTGTACCATGGGGTCGCTTCTGTTAAACGTTGGGAACCGAAATGAAGCGGAAGCGAGACTTGCCGACTTTAATCTCGTCGCCGGCCTTGATATAGCTATCGTTAGTTTTTGTGCCGTTCAGCACGACGCTGGCGCGACCGTTACAAACCAGCCGGAAGACTCCCGAGCCCTCGATTTTGATAGTGGCATGCTTGGACTTGACCGACATCCCGGCCGCCTTGATGTCCGCACCCAGGTCCTTACCAATTAATATCTCCGAGTTCAACGGGATTGATTGATTTTCGCCGGCGATATAAAGCATCTGATCGTCGGCGTCCGGGATCAGCATCACGGTCTTCTTTGGATCCTGAAGATCTTTGGGCGCCTCGATGACGAACTCATAGATTCCTGCTCCGACACGGTCACCCGGCGACAGTTCACCGTGCTTTATTCGCTGGCCGTTGACAGTTGTACCGTTGGCCGAATTCAAGTCTTCGACTACAAAACGCCCGCGCTTCCAACTGAGTTTTGCGTGCCGCCGGCTGATGCTCAGACTGCCCAGATTCAGCTCGCAGGTATGATCTCTGCCGATAATCATGAAGGGCGGCATGAACGGCCGGCTCATTTCGATCCGGTCATGCAAATGAACTACAATATTCATCGGGGGCGGCGGCTTGGCTTCATCGGCCAGGTCGATCAGCCTGCGCCCGGCATCCGGATCTGGCTCAATATTCAGACGATTGAAAACTTCGACCTTGCCTTCGGGAGCATTGGGAGCAAAACCGTATAAAAGAAATCGATTGGTCACTGAATCGTTGGCCATAACTTTATGGGTGTTTCCGAAAAAGAGGCGGGTCGGTACACCTTTTTGCAGAAACAATAAAGTACGAACCCCTGAACGCTCGAGAGCCAGGCCCGCATCATGGCCATCCTTGGCCAATACGTCGAGTACATGAGTTAGATCGACGAAACGTGTCGTGGCTTGCAGGACCGGCAGATTTCGAAAATGCACCGCCATCAAAAGCACTCGCACTAGATCCGCTTTATAAAGACTGCAGATGGCCCCCTCGAGCTGGCGCGCTCGGAGGACCAGGTCACACAAAGGCACCCACAAGAACCTTTGCGGTTCGACCAGGCCCGCCAGAAAAGGCCGTGATTTGTGTATCAGGCAAGTCAAACGAATGTCCTGCAGTTCAATATCCAGCCAGCCGGCCGGACACTTGCCCTGGTCGAGCAATTCAGTAATTTCTTTAAACAAGGCTTCTTCAAAGGGCCGGCCCACCATTATCGGGTCGCCTGGAGGAAAACAAACGAGGGACATAGCCTAGATCTTTTATCAGGGTAGCCAAGATTGCAAGCTTTCTAGGTCCTGGCATGTATCTATCGAATATCACAAGACATAAAACGGCTGCTGGATTTTGAGGATGTCTGCATGAAATTATTAGCGGCCCTGTCGAAGACATAAAATTATTGAATTGTGTGTTTTGTTTTCAATCCGAGAAAATCGGATGTCTGCCAAACACTGGCTTGAAGCGCATCGTCGGCGCTGCGCGCGAACTTAGAGAACACTGGGGGCTCGATTCCATCGATAGAACGAAAAACACCTCACACTGAAAACCTCTCCAACCGAAACCGTACCGGACCCAGCCGCACCAGGCGCTGATGTGCCAGGCCCTGGTCGTCGACCACGAACGCCTTGCGCAGGATCTCGCCCGTCCTCTGTTGTTTCAGGAGCCTGTTGTCCAGCAACAGGGCCGGTTCGGGAGCGGCTAGAACGTTCTTGCGCTCCGAGACGATCAACTCCGCGCGCCCGAACATCCCCGGTTTCAGAAGCCACGGGCCGGTGATCCTGTCGCGTGGATTATCGAGCGTAATCTCCACGGTGTTGGTACGCGTGTTCGGATCGATGTAAGGCCGGATACTGGGCAGCTTGCCGATGAAGATCTTGTCGGCGCCAACGTAGCGCCTCCATGCCACGAAGCGGAATCGGTCGAATGTCCCCGGCTCCTGCGGTTCCCCACGTTGGGTGTCCGGTATCCGGACACGCTGTACAGATCCAAGACACATTCAACCAAACGGACACCGACCCTCGATTGAGCAACTCCCTGTATAGACCGGGGGTTCTCTAAACCCTCCGCTGCGGGCACGCGCATTGCTCTCCCTTGCACCATGGAAGCGGCGGTCAAACTGGGGCGAGCGGCCCGCCTCGATCCGGCTGTCACCGGGCTCTACCAACCCAGGCGGCCACAGGGCACTATACTCTACAAGCTGATCCAAGAGAACCTGGAAACCTTCCTGGCCAGGGCCCGCGAAGCCTGCATTGACGACGACCCCATCCCCGCATACGTCGAGAGCGCCGCCCACCTCGTTGATCACGTCATCCCGCGAGTGCCGATAAGACAATGGGTCCTGACTGTGCCAAAACGCGTCCGCCCTCAAACAGCGAGGACGGCAAACTACGCCGCTATTTCCTCCAACACCCCCATCTGCACTCCACCGTCACGGCGTGAACGCAAACTTAATTCGCTTGACATGATCGGGTTACCCGCAGTTTTTTTTTGAATGAATGACTGGTCCTGAGGCAAAGGGATCTCCCCCTGTGTCAGGATAGTTGTCGCCTGGATCTGTCGGCAGGAAGTTGGTTTTT
>CAZXHT010000129.1:0-13929 GCA_964640665.1 uncultured Myxococcales bacterium | reverse complement strand
AGGGACGGGTTTCCCGGTTGAGGTCGATCACCTCGACCCAATCGACATATTTTCTGATATAGGCTGCCAAGTACTCCAGGCGGATGGGCACATCTTCCATCATGAACTCGGCGCCCATCATTTCCATCAGCGGATTAACCAACAGAATTCGGCGGTATGAATCCGCCGATCCACTCAAGCCGGAGCCATTATCGCCCGCGTTGCGCGGAAATATCCAGGACTTCTTCCAGGGCAAATTCACTTCTGGTGATCCTTAGGGAATGATGTGTCGTACACGGTAGTTGCCGGTGTCAACGACGTAGATCGAACCGTCGCGGGCGACCGAGATCGTCTGCGGCCCGTTGAAGAGGGCGTCTTTCAGCTGTCCGTCGTAGTATCCCTGCTGTTTCGGAGTGCCGGTCACGGTCGTGACCTGGCCGCCTGAAATCTTGCGGATGCAGTGGTTGCCGGTGTCGGTCACCCAGACCGCGCCGTCCGGGGCCACATCGACGCTGTTCGGCTGCTTGAACCTGGCCGCAGCAGAACTGCCGTCCTGGTAACCGCCCTTGTCCTTGCCGGCCTCGCAGCGCCCTGCGAAAGTCGTGACCTTATCGTCGGCTATCTTGCGGATGCAGTTGTTCTTCTGATCGGCAATATAGACCGCGCCGTCCGGGGCCACGGCAATCCCGGCCGGCTCGTTGAACTGCGCATTCTTCAGCGGACCGTCGGCGTAACCGAACACCACGTAGCCCTCGTCGTCCTGCTTGCCGCCGATGCCCGCCGCCGTCGCGACCTTGCGATCCTTGGTGATACGCTTGATCTTCGAGTTGAGCATATCCACCACCAGCAGGCTGCCGTCTTTTTCGATGTCGATGTCGATCGGGCACCAGAAGCGGGCCGTCGCCCAATCGCCGTCCAGGTCGAGCCCGGTGTCGTCGGCCTCCGAACTGCACTTGCCGGCCCAGACCGTCACGTTCAGGTCGGGATCCATCCGGCGCACGCAATTGTTGCTGCACTCGGTGATGTACAGGTTGCCGCTCGAGTCCAGCACCATGCCGCGGGGCTTGTCGAAGCGGGCCAGCGTCCCCTTGCGGTCGTCGTTGCCTGGCTTGTTCGACCCGGCCAGGCGCTTGATACGGCGGTTCGCGTCCATCTTGTATATGCGGTGCTCGTCGCAGATGTAGACGTCTCCGTTGGGCGCGACCTCGACACCGGCGGTCATGGTGCTCATGAACTTGACCACGGGATCCAGCTTGCCCCCGAGGACTGTCCCCACGCAACCTTTCAAACCCTCGTTTATCTCGTCGTTGCAATTGTTGTCTTTTGAGTCGCACCGCTCCGAGGCCCCCGGTTTGATCAGCGGATCCGAATCGTTGCAGTCCACAGGCGGGTCGCAGGCGTCACCGGCCTTGACCCCGTCGCCGTCCTTGTCCTGGCACTTGCCCGTTTTCTTGAGATCGTAACGTTCGCGCGCCGCCCGGGCCTCCTTGACGGTCATGCATTTTCCGATCTTGGCGTCAGGGGGCTCTCTGTAGCAAGCGCCGATTCCCTTGACCTGATTCCTGCAATCGATGTCTCCCTCGCACTCGCCTTCCTTGAGGGATTTGCATCCCGGAATCAAGAACACAACCAGCAAACCCAACAGTTCGAGTCGCAGTAGCGCCTTCTTCATCATCTTCCTCCTCGGGACAGGCCACGGGCCGGGCCGCGTCAGGGAACGATCCAGCGGACGCGGTTTGCAACCGCGTCCACGATAAAAATGCTTCCGTTGGGGCCGAGCGCCAGATCGGTCGGCGTCATGAAGCGCGCTTCGGCGATCGGGCCGTCTATGTACTCGTCCTCACCAGGCTTTCCGTAAAGAGTTCTGACCACACCGCTGGGGGTCACCTTCCTTATGACTGCGTTGCCGGTATCGGCCACGATGATATTGCCGGCTGCATCGAACTGCATGCCGTGCGGATAGCTGAACTTGGCACCGGCGCCCCGGCCGTCTGCGAAACCGCCCACGCCCAGCTTGGTGTCCGACTCGCCGGCCAGTGTGGTCACCTCTCCATGCTCACCCTTGGCTGGATCGATGCGCCGGATCCGGCAGTTGAACGACTCGGACACGTAGATGATACCCTTGGGGTCGACCAGGATCGCCTGGGGATCGTTGAAGCGCGCCTGATCGGCCGGACCGTCTAAAAAGCCTATCTGGCCTTCGCCCTCTTTTACCTCGACCGGGCCCATGCCCGCCACGGTGCTGACGTCTCCCGCGGGAGAAACCCGTCGAATGCGAGCGTTCTCGAGATCGACGACGAACAGGCTTCCGTCGTTGGCAAGCGCCACGTCGGTGGGACAGTAGTAGCGTGCCTGTTCGCCTGAGCCGTCGGCGAACTGATTGGTGTACTTTGTCAGGTTGGAACAAAAACCCGAGACACTGGTGACCGTGCCGACGGCCGACACCTTGCGTACACAGTTGTTCTTGCAATCGGCCACTAACACCCCGCCGTCGGGGCTTTCGGCTAACCCGGCCGGATACGAGAAACGGGCCGCATCACCGGTGCCGTTAGCGAAGTTGGACAGGTGACTGCCGGCCAGCAACTCGGCCCTGCCGTCCAGGTGGATCTTCCAGAC
The DNA here is from genome assembly GCA_964640665.1 of uncultured Myxococcales bacterium. Lineage (GTDB taxonomy): Bacteria > Myxococcota > B64-G9 > B64-G9 > B64-G9 > DATKYQ01. The sequence continues at coordinate 11,334 of CAZXHT010000129.1, read as the reverse complement.
GTGGTGGTTATCGGTGACGATCACGAACCCGGCCGAGTCGTAGACGATCGAGCGCGGGCAGTCCAGCCGGAACTCGGCCTGGTTGCCCCAAGTTGCGCCCCCGAAAAGTGTCTGCACGCAGCCCTTCTGATCTTCGTTGACCATCCCGTCGCAGTCGTTGTCCACCCGGTCGCAGACCTCGGCCTTGCCGGGCGCCATATTGGGGTCGTCGTCGTTGCAGTCTATCAGTTCGCCCTTGGGGCAGCCGCTGCCGGCCCGCACTCCGTCCCCGTCCTTGTCCTTGCAAATCTTGGGTTTTTTGGCTTCCTCGCGCTGTTTCTTGATTTCGGCAAGCTGTTTCATGGTTACGCACTTGCCCTCGAAGCAAACCTGGGCTCCGTCGCAATTGGAATCCTTCTCGCATGTGCCCGCCTTTCGCGAGCTGCAGCCTGTAAGAGCCACCACGAGCATTGCCGTCGCAATCAAAGCAGCCAAGCATCTCATCTGCCAAAACCTTTCTGCGCGTTACAATGGGATATACGCGGTCAAGATAGGATAGCCGTCTGTGACTGTCAACCCCTTCCGAGAGAAGCTATTCTTCGAGGTGCGCCTGGAAGGAAATAGGGGTGCCGCCGCGGCAGGCGGCCGTGAGAAAGTGGCCTGACACCTCGGGCTGGGTCAACGCTCCCGGGGGATCGAACGATACCGTCCAGCTTCCGGCCGCCGGCAGCATTATTTTCACCAGGAGATCCTTCTTGCAGTTCGCGCCGAATTCGATGCCGGGCGGGTCGAAATCGATTTTCAGACCATTAGGCCGGGAGGGTAGTAAAACCGGCACCGGCGCGACCAATGGCCTGTCGAATACCGGTTTGCGCGCCCCGCGGGAGTCGAGCAGCGAGAATCCCTCGTCTCCCCTTGAAAAGGCCCAAAGCGAGCTGCCCCACAGGTGCTCATAGAAGATCTCGTTGATGTCCACCAGGTACTGGTCGTAGTTCGGGTTTTCTGTAAGCCCGCCGTACTCGCCGAACCACAGCGGCACCCCCTGGGCCTCGAAGCCTCCGTAAAGATCCGAAAGAGATCTCTCCAGTGCCTGCTTGTCGCCGTCGTAACCGACACCCTCCTCGTGCACGGCCTGGGGATAGAAATGCGGCGCCAGCACGACCCTGCCGCGGTCGGCGGCGGGAATATCGAGTGCGTCCACCATGCCGAAGTCGTAGGTACGCGAAGGCTCGATGAAAAAAACACGATCGGGGCACACCTCGCGTATGGCCGCCATTACTTTCTGGTAGAACGGATAGAGCAACCGCTGGTCGAAGTCCATCTCGCCCAGGGCGCCGCCGGGATACGGTTCGTTCAATAAATCGAAGCCGACGACAGCCTGGTTGGCGCAGACCTTGGCGGCCACGGCCGCCCAGGCGGCGGCGAAGGAATCTTGCAACTCGCTGCTCGACCAGAAGTTATCGAAGCAGGCGCTGACCTGGCCCGAGAAGTAGTTGGCCCACCAGGGCGTCGTCGGCTGGTAGCCTTCCTTCAGCTCGTCCGGGCAGGCCCAGCCGGGAGCGCCGTTGCCGAACGGATCTCCCCAGACATCCTGGTGCATGTCCACGATTACGAACATCCCGGCCGCGGTCAGCTTGTCGACCTCCGCCATATACCTGTCCAGGTAATCCTCGTCCACCTGGTTCTGCTCGGGCATGATAGCTTCAAAGCCTGAGAGCAGGCGTACCGAGTCGAAGCCGCTCTGCAACAGGATCTCCACCTCGTGTGTGGAAAGCGGGAGCAGGTGCGCGGGCTCATACTTGGCCGCCTCGTGGACGTTGATGCCGTGCAGGTAGACGACTTGTCCCTGCGCGCTGACCAACAGCCCGTCTCTGACAAGGTAACCGCTACCCGGCGGCGGAAGCGCGGACGTGGAGCAGGCCTGCGCCAGGTAGGCCGCCAGCAAGATGCAAACCGAAAAGTGTATAAACCGCTTCATTGGTGGGATGTTAGCACAAACCTTGGTTTTTTGGTGAAGCCCCGGTTCGAATTATGGAGATTGACGTCTTATAGCAAAATCCGCTATACGGTTTTCATAAATCCCTTGGGGTGGTTTTCTGGGGCACGAGATACATGGTCAACAGTATTCGAGATGTGGACATCAAGCGAGCCACGGTTTTTCACAAGAAGGCATTGCTCTTGGAAAAACACACGGAAGATCAGCTTGCGGACATTATGCGCAAGAAAGGCTGGTAGGCGATGTTTTTTACGGATCCGGCCGAAAGAATGGAAAAGTTGCGAATCGGGGAAATCATGATCTCCCTGAAGGACTATCCGACTGTTTCGCCCGCCACAACGTTGGGCGAAGCGATGGCGGTCATGAAACAGTCCCAGTTGGTGGGTGAAATCCGCAAGTCACTGCCCCGCGTGCTGCTGGTACTGGACGACCAGGGCCGGCTCAAGGGCACCGTTCGCCGTCGAGACATCATGCGCGGGCTTGAGCCAAAATACCTGGTGACTCAGCCGCTGAACTATCGCAAGAAACTATTCGACGTGAGCATCGATCCCAACCTGTCCGATCTTTGCTGTGACAGGGTAGTCAAAGAAATTCGGAAGCAGGCCGGGCGGCCGGTAAGCGATGTCATGCGCCCGATCAAGATCGCACTCGACTACGAAGACCATATTATCAAGGGAGTATATGAGATGGTCAGCTACGGTCTCACCTTGCTTCCGGTCATGAAGGAAGGCCGGTTGGTCGGTGTAATACGCACCGTTGAGCTTTTCAGCGAGTTGACTCGCGTTGTCTTGGCATCAAAGCAGAGTCAATAGAGGCACCGGGAGTTCATGCCCATGACAAGAAGTTTCGACTTCAGAAGAGCGATGTTCATTCTGCTTGGTCTGCTTCTGTTCTGTGTCGTTTACTTTTCACCAACCTGGCCCGATGCGCTCGACCCACAGGGCAAGGTATTCCCGCTGACATATGAAGGAAAGGCCACCCTGGCGCTCTTCCTGCTCACGGTCGTCTGGTGGGTTACCGAGGTGATACCTATTGGTATTACCAGTATCGCCGTCGGTGTGATCCAGGCCCTGCTGCTGATCCGCCCGGCCAGGGTCGCGTTCACCGACTTCATGGATCCGTCGGTCTGGTTCATTTTCGGCTCCTTGATTATCGGCATCGTCTTCACCAAGACCGGCCTGACGCGACGTATGGCCTACAAGATGCTGGTCATGGTCGGCGAGCGGACCAGCATGATCTACCTGGGGTGCTTTAGCGTGACGGTGCTGCTTACCCTGATCATGGCTCACACCGCGGTGGCCGCGACGGTCTACCCGGTGTTCCTGGCCGTCCACTCGATGTACACGGATGACGACAAACCGACCAGGTTCGGCAAGGGGCTTTTCATCGGCATGGCTTTCGTTGCCGGGGCCGGCAGCATCATCACCTTGCTGGGCGCCGCCCGCGGGGCGGTGGCCATCGGATTCTTCAAGGACATCGTCGGCAGAAGCATCACTTTCTTCGAGTTGACTTACTACATGTTGCCGGTCGGCATCGCCATGACGATTCTGCTCTGGGGATTTTTCATGATCTACTGCCGACCGGAGAAGAAAACCATCCCCGGGCTGCGGAAGCGCGCCAAGAGGCTCCACGCCAGCCTCGGGCGAATCAGCAACAGGGAGATTCTGGCCCTGGTGATAGTGCTATCCGCGGTCACCTTGCTGGGTCTGCGCTCCTTTATTCCGGTCTTGCTGCCCCTCGACAAGAGCGCGATCATACTGGTGGCTACCATCCTGTTCTTTCTGTCGAATGTCTTGACCCTTGACGATCTCGAGGGAATACCCTGGAATATTATCCTGCTCTTCGGCGGGGCCATGAGCATAGGTTTCTGCCTGTGGCAGACCGGCGCGGCCAAGTGGCTGGCGGTTCAGTGGCTCACATTGTTCGAGCATGCTCCCTGGTTCCTGTTTGTCATGGGGATTTCCTTCTTCATATTGATAATGACCAACTTAATCATGAACGTGGCTGCCATCGCCATCTCCCTGCCGGTGGCGCTGGTCATTGCCCCCTACCTGAATGTGGCTCCGGAGGTTGTCCTGTTTGCATCCCTGGCCACCGCGGGGATGCCTTTTCTCCTGCTCGTCGGCGCCGCACCCAACGCGATCGCATACGCCAGCAACCAGTTCACGCCGAAGGAATTCTTCATGGCCGGAACCCCCGCCAGCATTCTTCTGATGGTTGTCTTGGGCCTGTTCGTATCGATCATCTGGCCGGCGATGGGAATGCCGATATTGCTCCATTGAACCAGTCACGGCATGCACTTGGCGCCGTGCTTGGCTCCCGGGACGATGAAATATGGCAGCGCGATCGAAAAGATATTGGTTGGTTCCCGTTGCGGTATTCACGCTAATGACCGCACTGACCTTGCTGGTTTGGCGGCAGCAGGTCGGTTACCAAAGCGCCTTGCTTCTGAATCACACCAAGGATGTATGTTCCCAGGCTTCCCGGCGCTTGAAGGTGTTCATCGAGTCACGCCTCAGGGTGGCCTCATTATTTGCCAGGCGCTGGTCGACCCATGAGTCGCGGGACTTCTCGAAGCAGAGATTCGAGGGGTTTGCTTCCGTCATTATCCGGGAGTTTCCGGGATTCCACGCCATTGAACTGCTTTCACCAGAATCTGCATCCGCTTGGTCCGTTCCGCGGGGCATTCCGATTCAAAAATACATCAACGGGCATGAGCACCGGCGGATGCAAGAGGAAGCGCTTAGATCCAGTCGGGCCGTGCTTTCCGCTCCCCTCGAAAGCGCTGCCGGCACAAGCCTGTATGCCATGGCCGCTTTGAAGCGCGGAGATGAATTTCTCGGTTTTCTACTAGTCGACTTTCTGGCCGAAACCCTGATCAACGACTGTTTTCACACCCGAATCCGATCTGAATTCAATTTCATGGTTCAAGACGAGGATCAGGTTCTTTTTCGTTCCGCGACGAAAGTCGACATGGAGAAGTTTAGCCACGCGTCTGTCAGGGCCGGCGAGAAATTCACGGTAAACAACCGCACCTGGCGACTGACCATGGTACCGAGAAAAGCGGCAGCGGGTTATTGGGGGATCAAGAACCTGCCGGTTCTTATGCTTGGAATCATCCTGTCGCTTGGTCTGAGCTGGCTCGCATACCTGCTCTTGCGGCGCATGGATATGTTTCGCATGGCCCGCGACCATCAAGCAACGCTCTCGCGCAAGGTGCTCATGGCCCAGGAGGATGAGCGCTCCAGGGTTTCCAGGGAGTTGCACGATGAATTGGGGCAATTGCTGACGGCCCTGCGCCTGGAAATGGGTTGGCTGGAAAAGAAAATATCCTCATCTCAAGAGGACGAAAGCGGAGTTTTCAAAAACGCGGTCGTTTTGGTGGAGCAGGCCACCGAAGAGCTGCGCCGCATGTGCAGGGGACTGCGCCCACCCCTGTTGGACGATCTGGGGCTCGAGCCGGCCGTGAATCTCCTGGTGGAAGACATCCGGGGCTGGGCGGATATGGAAGTCGAGCTGGATTGCTCGCTGGATGAGCAAGATGTTTTTATGTCCAAGGACGTGGCCTTGTGCACATATCGAATCATGCAGGAATCCATTACCAACGTCAGCCGGCATTCCCGGGCAAAGAAAATGAGCATCGAGCTTTACGCAAAGCCCGACGAGTTGACTCTCAGTGTAAGCGACGACGGAGTCGGCTTCGACCTGACTCGGATCGGAGCTTTGCAGGGGTGTGGTTTGGAAGGAATGCGGGAACGGGCCAATCTTGTCGGTGGGACAATTGAGATCAGTTCCATTACAGGCAGGGGGACCCGCGTCTGCTTTCGTGTTCCCCTGAAAAGACCGGAAAAAGAGGAGGCCCGATGATACGGATCCTGGTGGTAGACGATCATGCGGTGGTTCGTGAAGGACTTTGCCGCCTGCTGGATGGCGAGGACGACATCGAGGTAATTGGCCAGGCCGGTACCGGCAGAGAGGCGCTTGAAATATGCGAGCGCTTGAAGCCGGAGGTGGTACTGCTCGATTACAGCTTGCCGGACATGGATGGGCTCGAGGCGACTTCCCGGATAATATCCCTGAAAACGGGGGCGCGGATACTTGTCCTAACGATGCATGCCAGCGAAGAATACGCCATCCGGCTGATCAGGGCCGGCGCCGCCGGTTTCGTCGTCAAGGGCGCTTCGCCCGAGGAGTTGCTGACCGCGGTTCGCAAGGTTGCTCGCGGCGGCTCTTACGTGAGTTCGTCCATCCTGGAGAAAATGGTAGGCCGCATGGGCCAATCCGGGGCCGATCTACCGGAGTCGGTTCTGTCGGATCGGGAGATACAGGTTCTGGTACGGCTCGCCAGGGGCACAACCACCCGGGAGATTTCGGAGGAGCTTCACCTGAGTATAAGCACTGTAGAAACCTACCGCGGTAGAATCCTGGAAAAACTCAGTCTGCGCAACAACTCCGACCTCACCCGTTTTGCGATACGCCGCGGACTGGTCGACCTGGAGTAATTGTCAGGCTTCAGATCTGTAGCAAAATCCACTATCTGTTTTTCATAATTCCAACGATACCCACAAACAAGCTCGAGTGTTTGACTTGGATCCGGGGCAACGTTCCCCGGTCACTGTGGAAATGTACATGTCACGCTCGTATTCAATTTTACTTGCCGAACCCAGTCCGTTGCTGCGGGAGAAGATCGCGGGTGTGCTTGCGCGCGACAAGAAAATATGGTGCGTGACCCAGGTGGATGGAAGAAGCGGGCTGGTACGCGGCGCCGCGAGAATTCAACCCGATTTCATTCTAGCCGATCTGATCACGCTCAACGATCCCGAGACCCTGAGGTTCATCAGGCGCTCTTCTTCCGCTTCGCGGATCATTGCACTGGTGGACTCGCGCTCGAGGCCATACGTCGAGGCCGCCGGCCGGATTGGACTGGATGGCACAATCGAGAGGGGGCATGTCGAGGAAGGCATCCTGGCCGAGATTCGATCGCTAAGCGAAACTGAAGGGGTCTCGCGTGGCGAGCAAGATTGAGCGAGACGGGGCGGGCGCTCCAATGCCGGCTGACGGCCTGCCACCGGCCGGTGGCAGGCACCACGGCCACGCATACTTCGAGCAATTGCGGCGTAAACTTCGCTGGCAACTCCTGCTTGTATATATCGTCCCGCTGTTGATTCTGTCCGCCTACTTCCATTTCGAGTACAACGCGACGCTGCGCCAGGGAGTTTGCAACCATCTGAAATCTGTGGCCGAGAACCAGAGAAACACCGTCGACCTGTTTCTCGAAGAGCGGGTGGCCGACCTGAGAGGCGCTTTCCGACGCAAGGGGCTTACATTTCCTCCCGCCGCGGGACTGATGAACACGGCGCTGGAGGAACTGCAACGCGGGAGCGGGACGTTTGTGGATCTTGGAATGTTCAGTCCGGACGGTACGCTCGTGTCCTACGCCGGGCCGTATCCGTCACTGACGGGAAAAGACTACAGCGGCGAGAGCTGGTTCCGGAAGCTGGACGACCGGAAACGCGATTTTTTCATCAGCGATGTATACCTGGGTTTCCGCAACAAGCCCCATTTCATTGTCGCCGTACGCCGGGCAATCGAGGGCCGAGACTGGATACTGAGAGCCAGCGTGGATCCGCAACTGTTCGGAGAGTTCGTCGCAAGCTCCTACCTCGTCAAAGACGCGGAGGCCTTCATCGTCAGCAGCCGGGGCCAACGCCAGACACTTTCCGGTACCGCGACTCCCGCGCGGGGGTATAGCCGGGTCCCGGTTCGCAGGCCGGAGACGTTGACCGACGAAGTGGAAGCTGATGGGCGGAAGTACCTGAGAGCCTTGGCCTGGCTGGCGGAAAATGATTGGGCGCTGGTGGTTCGGGTGCCGCAGGCCAAAGCCTACGCGTCGTTGTCCGGCGCCAGGTTGGCAATGGCGGGAATCATGCTGGTCGCCATTTGCGCCATCTTTATAGTCGTGTTGGGCGGAACGAAGAAGATGGTCGGCAAGCTGGAAGCGACCGACAAGGGCAGGGAAGAGATGAGGTTACAGCTGTTCAACGCGGCCAAGCTGGCCTCGGTGGGTGAGATGGCGTCGGGTGTCGCTCACGAGATCAACAACCCGCTGGCAATCATCTACGAAGAGGCTTCCATGATGGAAGACATCATGGACCCGCAGTTCAAACAGGAGTTCGATCAGGACGATTTTCGGGAGCGGCTCGGCGCCATCAAGGATGCCACGTTGCGCGGGCGCGCCATCACCGGCAAGCTCATGGCCTTCGCCCGCCGCCACGACCCAGACCCGCAGCCCTCGGACATCAACTTGCTGATAGACCGGGTGATCGACGTAAAAAGCACGGATTTCAATGTTTCCAATATCGAAGTGCACAAGGACTACGCCGAAGACCTACCGTGGGTAGAAGTCAACCGTAACCAGATGGACCAGGTTTTTCTCAACCTGCTCAACAATGCGAAGGATGCCATGAGCGAAGGGGGGAGGATCACGGTCCGTACTCGATTGGAGGATTCATGGGTGTGCATAGACGTGAAGGATACCGGCTGCGGCATGACTCGGGAAGTGATGGAAAAGGTGTTTTTTCCTTTCTTTACGACAAAAGGAGTTGGGAAAGGCACTGGGTTGGGTCTTTCCATCAGCCACGGAATCGTCGAATCATTCGGGGGTCGAATGGAGCTGAGCAGCAAGGTTGGGGCCGGCACGACTTTTACAATTTTCTTGCCGGCTGGAGCGAAGGAGAAAATGAAAGCGGCCGGAACCGCCGACTTCGCAAGAGGTGGAGATGTCCGAGAAGATCGACAAAGTGCCAGACAAAAATGAATCCGCGGCGGATCGAAAGGCGAAAATCCTCCTGGTTGATGACGAGGAGCGATTCAGGACAATCCTGGCGCAGCGCCTCTCTATGCGGGGCTACCATGTAAACCATGTCGGCGACGGCGAGGAGGCGATCCGCAAGGTTCGGCTGACCCGGCCGGACGTGGTGATTCTCGACCGCAAGATGCCCAAGTTGCAGGGCGAGGAGGTCCTCAAGGAGGTCAAGAAGATTGCCCCCGAAGTGCAAGTGATCATGCTGACCGGCCACGCGGACATCGAATCGGCTGCCGTATCCGGGCGGCTCAACGCTTTCGCTTTCCTCCAAAAACCATGTGAAACCGAGGAACTCATAGCCACCATCGAAGCGGCGTGCCAGGAGAAGGTATACGCCATGGCGCGCTACGAGATTCCAGTGGTGAAAGGCCGCTCTTTCCGGGCCTGGATGTGGGGCACCTACAATTCTCGGCCCGGCATCATGATTCTCGGGGCCCTGTTGTTTGCCGGCATCGTGCTGATGCCCGCGTCCGACAACCTGCTCGGGCTGGTGAGCACGCCCAAGACGGGCGCCATGACCGACGCGATAGCCGGCTTTTCATCATTCAGATCCATGGAAAATGGCCAGACCATTGCCGAATACTACAGCCATTCGGCAAAGCGCATTGTTAAAGAGACGGGGCCGGACGGGAAAACAACCAAGCGCGTGCTGACTCCCGAAAAGACCGCCCGGAAAGCCAAGGTCATGGTGGGGATCCTTGTGGTGGCCGCCCTGTTCTGGGCCACCGGCGCCTTGCCGATCGGGATCACCGCCTTGCTGGTAGGGTTGTTGATGTACATCTTCGGCGTTTTCCCGCCCGACCTTGTGGCCAAGGCCTATGCCAAGGACGCCGTAATCTTCATCATGGGCATACTGGCCTTAGCCGTGGGTATCACCAAGACCGGTCTCGACCGGAGGATCAGCTTGCTGTTGTTGAATACCAGCACGTCGATAAAGGCCTTTCTGTTCCTGTTCCTGCCACTCCTTGCTATCAGCGCTTCGTTTTTGTCGGAACACGCGCTGGTGGCCTTCATCACTCCCATCTTGATGGTAGTCTACATGGCCGGGATCAGGGCCGCCGGTATCACCAAGGACCGTTCGCTGGCGGTCGTGCTCATCCTGGGGATTTGCTTCGCGGCGAACCAGGGAGGGCCCGGCTCCCCGGCCGCGGGCGGACGGAACGCGGTCATGATCGGGATCCTGGCCGATTACGGGGCTGCCCCGAGCTTCGGCGAATGGATGAAATTCGGCATGCCTTTCGTGCCCGTGATGGCGCTGGTGATTGGGGCGTACTTTTTCTTCAGATTCAGGAAGAAGCTGAAGGTCAAGAACCTGAATATCGCCGAGATCGTCAGGAAAGAGTCCAAGAAAATAGGCAGGATGACAATACAGGAGTACATCACCGCCGCAATACTCGTCGTGGTAATCGTATTGTGGATCACCGCCAGCGATGTGCTGGGAATGGGTGGACCGGTGCTGCTTGGCCTGGTGGCGCTGGCCGTCTTCCGGATCATCGGATGGCGCGATGTCAACAAGATCTCGTGGGATGTGGTCGCTCTCTATGCCAGTGCCTGCGCCATGGGGGTCGGCCTGGCACAGACGGGAGCGGCACTATGGATCGCAAGCGGTTTCGTCAACCTGCTTCCGCAGGCGCTCTCCCACGGAGACGGTCTTTGCATGGCATCCAGCCTCTTCAGCGGGATACTCACCAATTTCATGAGTGACGGCGCTACCGTCTCCGCCCTGGGGCCCATCACGGTTCCCATGGCCTCTATTTCAGGAACGCATCCCTGGTTGGTTGGCTTGGCCACTGCCTTTTCGGCCTCGTTCGCAAACATACTGATCATCGGAACGCCGAACAACGTCATTGCATACTCGCTGGCAAAGGACCTGGACACCGGCGAGCAACTGGTCACCTTGTCCGACTTCTTCAAGCACGGCATCTTGGTGACCCTACTGGCATTCGCGGTGTTATGGGGCTGGGCAATCTTGGGTTACTGGCACTGGATTGGTTTATAAATTGGGAGGAAGACGTCGTGGCGGAAAAAATCAGATTATTGATAGTGGACAACGAAGAAAGGTTTCTGAAAACCCTGACGCAACGGCTGAGCCTGCGGGATTTCGACGTAACACCCGTGAACAACGGAAAGGCAGCCATCGAGGCGGCGGAAGAAAGCGTCTTCAATCTAGCCCTGATCGACTTGAAAATGCCCGGAATGAGCGGCGAGCAACTGCTCGATGCTCTCAAGAAGAACAATCCCTATCTCGAAGTGGTCGTCCTGACCGGGCATGGCTCGATCGACTCGGCCATTTTTTGCACCCAGCACGGATCATTCGGCTACCTCCAGAAACCTTGCGACACCGAGGAACTGTTGCAGGTTCTAAAGGACGCCTATCAGAGGCGTGTCCAGCGAAAACTGGAACTCAGCGAAGACAAGATCGGCCAGTTGCTGAACGCGGCAAAAGGTGAATCCGCCCTCGGGATCTTGCGCAGGCTCAGAGAAATGGAGGAGA
>CAZXHT010000128.1:0-14292 GCA_964640665.1 uncultured Myxococcales bacterium | reverse complement strand
GCCACTGGGCACCCTTCTCAATATAGTGGGCCCGGATGCTTCGGCCCTCACGAGCCGACCACTCCTTTTTCTTGCTAGTCAGTCCAAGCTGGAAGGCAATTCGGTAAACTGCCGATGTCTTGATTCCGAGCGATACTGCGATCTTGTGCGCAGGGATCTTATGGTAGTGTTTCTGAATATATTTGCGGTGTTGTGTCTTTGTGGCCACAGCCATCCTTTGATTGCAAAAGAAAGATAGGCTCTAGGTAACTTTGTTATGGCAGCCAAGAAACAACGAAAGGAACCCGAGCGCGCAAAGGAGGGGCATGACCAAACCTCCTCCTGTTTACGCACCACCCATGAGTGAAAGCAACCTACTCCGAAGCTCATCGCTGCTGACATAGTACTCTTCAAGCAGTGTGCGGGCGTGTTCATTGGTTACGAACCAACCTTCATCCTGATATCCAACTTCGTCATTCCAGATCGGACGGCGTTTCCCATGGTGTCGCGTGATGAGTACCTCGTCCTCAGATGTCCTGCCATTGTCCGCGAACCGGTCGAGGTCGGCGACTGGTATCGCCCACCATTCGAGAGACCCTGCTGTCACTCCCAGGCAAAGAAGAACATCGTAATCCACTCCTTCCCCGCTTAGTTTATAATGTCGAACCTGCTGGAACCGAAAAGCCGGCGATTCGGACGATGCCTTGAGTTCGATCCTGCATTCTCTTCCTGGCAATTCCGACGGGATCCAGCCAGCATCGTAGAAATCCAGGGCACCCTTCTTGGTCCACTCATCATTTTTCTTCTCGATCCAGTATTTTGCGATGATGGGCGACCAAGTCTCGCCGAATGCCTTTCCGCTCTTTGAGGCAAGGAAAAAAAGGGGATCGGAGAGCTTGTCTGCGGACAGGGCTTTCTGGAGAGCGTTGGGATCCTTCAAGTACCCGCGCCCAACCGCATAAGCCATTGCTGCTTTCAGGTCGTTAGATTCAGGGTCCAGGTCATCGCGGGACTTACCCAAGAGTGCCCGCAGTTCCTCGTCCGGAACTTTTTCCAACACATTATCAGACAGTTCACAGAGGTGCTGCCAACGACGCAGCAGAGAAGCGCGCCCAGCGGGCGCTTCCATTGCTTTGTCAAGTATCCAGCTTGCGAATTCTTCCCAATTGGGTTTGTTGGGCATGCCTCTATCCTAATCCCTGCATTCAAACCTCGTTACGTTTCAATTCAACGGGTAGGCGGATTGCCTAAATCAAACAATGTTCTCTGCTTCTTTCGTGCATTTGGCATTGAAGCTTTCTGTGACACTGATGCAGTGCTTGCAACAGTTGCTTTTTTATCCGACTGCAGTACCAAGTCAGCAGGCTTCTGCTGTTTGCCTGTAAACTGTGTCTCCGATTTAGGAGCAACTGTCACGGCGACGTTGCTGTCAACATCTTCACTGTCCTGGATTGCTCCTGCGGCACTGGATTTACCGACGAATTTCGGTCGGAAGCAATCTAGCCGCCGCCGCATGACGGCGATGGCCTCGGGATTGCTGTCAATCAGCACAGCGTTTCTGCCCAGCAATGCTGCAGACTCCCCCAGTGTGCCGCTTCCTGCAAAAAAGTCCATTACTAGATCTCCTGGTCTGGAGTGGACCTTCACGATTCGATTGAGAACCCCAATGGGCTTCTGTGTGGGATATCCCGTCTTCTCGTGGCTGTTGGGACTGACGATCGTATGCCACCATGTGTCCGTCGGAGTCTTCCCTCTGGCCGCCTTCTCCTTTCCGACCAAACCAGGTGCCATGTACGGAATCCGATCCATCTCCTCATAGTTGAAGCAGTAGTCTTCCGGATTCTTCACGTACCAAAGTATGTTGTCATGCTTGGCCGACCATTTCTTCTTTGAGCGCGCACCATAGTCATATGCCCAGATGATCTCGTTAATAAAGCACTCCCGCCCGAAGATCTTGTCGAGGGCAACCTTTGCGTAATGGATCTCCCGGTAATCCAGGTGCAAAAAAAGGCTACCCGTGTGCTTTAGCAAACGATGGGCTTCTTCTAGCCTCGGCACCAGGAAATCCAGGAAGCTGTCAAACGAGTCATCAAACGCCTTCGTGCCAATCTTAATCGTGCGATACCGCCTGTTTTGAAACCCTGTGCGGTCGCCATCCTCATCTCTAATAGTTGCGATCTGTGTTCGTGCCTGTTTCTTGCCCGTATTGAAGGGCGGGTCAACATAGATCAAATCAACGCTCTCCGCTGCCATCTCCTTCATGATGGGCAGGTTGTCGCCTTCAAATATATCGATCGCCCCCTGGCTCATAGGTAGTAATGTCTCCGTCGACGGGGATGCAATAGTCGCTTGTATGGGTTTCCTAATGCTGGAACCGGTTTCTTTTGATGGCTCACTTTTGACAGGTTCGTTTTGTGTTTGAGCAATCGATCCCATTCCGGCGAGATCTTCAGCAGAAGCCCCAAAATGGTATCTGAATCCTTTCTTCCTCCCCGAAGTCTCGATCTGCAACTTGCCGGGTGCACTTCCAGATTGCCCCCAGGCCCTGATAACCAGGAAGTCCCTCTCGGCTGAGTGAGGGCGCAGTCTCTGTACGACTGAAAGTAGGTCCGCACGACTGTACGGTACGCGGGGCAGAAGGACTCCGTCTTTCAGCCATTGAAGTATCTCTCTTGCAAGTTCCATTTCCACAGCATCGCTCCTGAAATCAGCCGCCCATCACACATGCCGCATGTCAGTAGTTTGCTCATGATGACACGGCATAGCGAAAACGGTGTTGGTTCTTCGTCAAGTGTCCGACACTCGAATTATTCCTTTGTTGGTATCAGAAGCTGATCAGATCTACAAGGTAAACCGAGAGGTTGTTCAAGGACATTCGGCATGTGTGACTCCTTGGATTTGAGCAACTATCTTCCCTTGATCGTTTTCCACCTCTTTTCGACTATCAACGCACTTAAACCAGCATTGCTGTGCGTGTATTGTTCTAGCGATGCGGTTCTTGAGCAGATCCGATGGTCTTCTTTGCCAGAAAATCCGCATGGCCAAGTCTAACGAAGTCCAGGGCACCCTCCCTCGGAGCCGGAGCAGGGGCGCCCACGTTGTACTTCTTGATAAATATGCAGCGATCAAAAATAATATGTGCCGGAAATGAACCACCAAGATAAGCTGGAGGAAGCGGTCATGAAGGTAACTTACGACCAGAGAACGGACACGGTCAACGTCATTTTCAAAGATGATGCTCAAATTGCCGAAAGCGACGAGTCCAAGCCGGGCGTCATCCTGGATTATGATGATACCGGCAACCTGGTATCGCTGGAGATACTTGACGCTTCCACTCGTGTTACCGAGGCTCGCAAAATCGAGTTCCAGGCCACGGGGTAGTCGCGTTGTGCGCCGGGGGGAATATGTTATCAACATTGATCACTGACCGGTGATCTTCTTCAGGCCGGCGGTGTTTCCCAGAAGGAGCAGGATGTCTCCCCTCTCGATTACGAAACCGGGGCCGGGCATCTGGCGTATGGTCTTCTTTTGGTGATTCTTGCCCGTGGGGCGCTTTACCAGAACCACCTGCACCGAGTAGCGGCGGCGCAAGTCGAGTTGATCGAGCGTCTTGCCGACGAAGGCCACCGGCGCCTCGAACTCCTGAAGCTTGTTGCCGTCGCCAAGATCCACCGAGCGGCCGCGCTCGGCGGTTACCATCAGGCCAGCCGTTTCCCCGGCCAGATCCAGGTTCAGAAGCTGGCGGTTGTAGGCCTCGATCACTGCGTCCTGGGTAATGAGACCCATCACCCGACTGGGATCGTCGGGATCCATCACCGGCAGTGCATCCAGGTCACGATCTTCCAGCAGCTTTAAAGCTACGTCAAGCGTGTCCGAGGGAGTCAGGGTGGGCACGTCCTGGTGCACCAGGTCGGCAGCCACCACCAGTTGGCCCAGTTGCTCTTCGTTGAAGAAGGTGAAGCGCAGGTCGGCTAAGTGAATCAGACCTACGTAGCGCCCTTCCTTGTCGTTCACGACGTAATGCCGGTCTCCGTGATGGATGGCCATCTCAAGGATGGCTTCGAGCTTGGTCATCAGCCTGAGCGTGTGCGCCTGTGTTATCTCTACATCCGCCACTTTAAAGCGCCTGAGAATATTGAAGTCGCGGTGGCTGGAGAGATCCACTCCTCGGCTTATGAGCTTGGTCTGGTAGATCGAGGGCTTGACGATCTGCCCGGCCAGCAACGTTGCCAGGATGCAGGCAATCATCAAGGGCAGGACGATGCTGTAGTTGTTGGTCATCTCGAAAATGATCACGATGGCGGTGATCGGCGCGCGGGTTGTGGCGGCAACCAGCGCTCCCATGGCAACCAGGGCGTAGGATCCGACCCCACCGATCCCGGCCGGCAGGATGGCGGTCAGGCCCGTACCAATGAAACCCCCGAGCATCGCTCCCAGGAAAAGAGACGGTGCGAATATCCCGCCCGAGCCACCCGAGCCCAACGTCAGCGAAGTGGCCAAAAGCTTGCCTCCCAGCAAGAGCAGCATCAGCAGCCAGGGAACGGAAGTATGCATGGCGGCGTTGATGGCGCCGTAGCCGACACCCAGCACCTGCGGCAGGGCAATTCCCATAGCGCCTACCAGCAGGCCGCCCAGCGCGGGTCTCAGGTAGGCCGGGATGGGACTGCGCTCGAAAAAACGCCGCAGTCGATCCAGACCCCAGATGAACAGGCAGCCTACGAGCCCCGCCGCCAAACCCAAAAGCGCGTAGAAGAACAACTCGTAGGACTGATGCAGGTGAAAGGCGGGCACGACGAAAGCGGGAAAATCGCCGATGAAGTGGCGCGATATGACGGTGGCCACAACCGACGAGATGACGATGGCCGAGAAACTGACCACCCCGAACTGTCCCAGGATGACTTCTCCGGCGAACATGGCTCCGGCGATGGGCGCGTTGAAGGTGGCCGCGATCCCGGCCGCGGCTCCGCAACCGACAAATGTGCGCAAGAGACTTACCGGCACCTTGAAGACGCTCCCGATGAAAGAGCCGATCGCGGCGCCGACGTGGACGATCGGACCCTCACGGCCGGCCGATCCGCCCGAACCGAGGCAGATAGCGACGACGAACGCCTTGACGACGCCGGCCCGTTTGCGAATGCGCCCGCCGCGAAGCGAGACAGCCTCCATGACCTCGGGGACGCCGGTGCCGCGCGCCTCGGGGGCCAGCCAGGTCGTCAAGACTCCGACCAGAAGCCCCCCGACGGCCGGCATGCCAAGAAGCCACCACCAGGAAAGATCGGCAAAGCCGCCGGCGCCAAGCCCAGCTCCGCCTGTAAAAGACCAGGTCGCCCCCTCGATCAGGTAACGAAACACGATCGCCGCGAAGCCGCCGCCTGCCCCGATCAGGACAGAGGCGACGACGATGAAGCTATATCGCGTGCGCCGGAAACGAAACAGACGCTCGCCCAGGCGAACGAAAACGTTGGCCGGTCGACTTCCTGTCTCTTCGTCTTTGGACATCAAGAATTTTATGCCGCCGCGTGCAGCAGACTTAAGGTGTTATGCCTTCACCCGCGTACGGTACTAAAACCTCGCTCTCCTGAGCATCTGGGGCCCCAGCTTGGCCATCGCATCCATGGTCGCCTCTTGGAGCGCCAGGGTCTCGCTCCTGCTGACAAATGCCGGTCGCGGCGAGCTTACGCTGATTGCCGCAGCCATTATCGTGGCCGTAGACACTTCGATCGCCTTAACCCAGAATGAATAAGAAACGCTATCAATGTGGGCCTTGTGTTCTTCTTTTTTGGCCTCGAAAACCACCACTATATCCGCACCCGCAGCCTGAGCCTGTACCATCGCGTCGTCCCCGCTTTGCTTTCTTTTTCCGACCTGCAGCACTTTGAATCCGCTGGCAATGAGATAGGAGGAGACTATGTTCTGGACTTGCGCGCGCACCTTGCTGTTGCGAAATTGCTTGGACGGAATGACCGCGATAGACAGGCTCTTGATCTTGTCGGATGTAGCCGCGGCTCCCACTCCCTCCCTGGTGAGGCCTTCCAGAAGATTCTTCTTATATAGATCGACGATGCAATGCACTTTTACACGGCTTGCGTCCAGCCGCGTCCGCGCCACCAGTCCCTTTCCGCTTCCCTTTCGGGCCGCTCCAGCCATCTCGATGTATCTATTAAGATCCTTGAAAATTTTGTCACGGACACCCAGGTAGGCTTTGAGCTCATCGGGTGATAAGACCATCTGGGTGCGGACGAACCAATCGATGCATCCCTGCCGTGCGCGTAATACGGCAGAGGGAGTGTCCCGACCCGCTCCCTGGCACATAACCCGGATGGTGGCTGTGTCGACGCTCTCGATGATCTGTCCGGGCATGAACATCTCGCCCGTCTCTTTGCCCGGCGCTCTTTCTTCTTCTCCCTGAGGGCCCGCATTGGCATCCTGTGCAATATAGGCACTCAACCAGGCCACGATCACCAGAAACAGCTTGTTATGCAAAACTCTTGGTTGGTCACACATTTTACCCCCTTGATTCCCTCGCCAACGGGAACAGAAATAAATCACGGATCCCGATCCACGGTCAAGGCAACACACAAGTTGGGGTTCAGCGGACTTTTACTCTTCCCAGCCGTGGCGTCAGGTCGGCGGCCAGGCTTGCCAGATCGGGCGAGTGCGCAAACGGCTGGTTTTCGTTGTCGCGGCAGTGTTGTAAAACGAGGTTGCCGCCGCCGAGTTTATCGATATCGGCGGCAAGATGATTGATGCTGCAACCGGACAGCAGCGGCGGGTAGACCGTCGTGCGCAACTCGTAGGGGATCCCGGAAGACACCAGGAGATTGAGTGACAGGCGGGCTCGGGCGCCGGATTCTTCCTGTCCCGTCACGGTGGCGTAGTCTTCGAAGGGCGCCTTGACGTCGAAGCCCACCCAGTCGACCAACCGCCCTGAGAGAATCTCTTTCAGTCGCGCCGGGTAGGCACCGCCCGTGTGCAGCGCGGTTTTGAACCCCATGGCTCGAATTTCCCTGAGCGCTTCCGGGAGGCCGGAGTGCATGGTGGGCTCGCCACCGCTGAACACCACGCCGTCCAAGAACCCGCGGCGCTCGTCGAGGAATGCAAGAACGTCCCGCCAGGCGTGAGTCTGCCCGGTGATCTGTTGCAACTCGGGATTATGACAGTAGGGACAGCGCCAGGGGCAACCGCGCAAGAAAAGAACCGTCGAGAGCATTCCCGGCCAGTCAAGGGTCGACAGGGGGGCGAAACCGCCCACTGGAATCCCGCGCCGGCTCACTGGCCGTCTCCGATGTCGAAGCACTTGCGCTCTGTGTACTCGGCCTGCTTGCCGCGGTTGAATCCCGAGACCGGCCGGTGGTAGCCCATCACGCGCGTCCACACCTCGCACTCCGCGCCGCAGGTCGGGCAAACCGGCTGCTCACCTGCCAAATAGCCGTGGGACGGGCAAACGGAAAATGTCGGAGTAATCGTCAGGTAGGGAATGCGGAAGCGCTCGAGCACGCGGCGCACCAGCCGCTTGCAGACCGCGCCATCGGGAATTCTCTCTCCCAGGAAAAAATGGAAGACCGTGCCCCCGGTGTACTTGCGCTGCAGCTCTTCCTGTAGCCCGAGCGCCTCGAAGGGATCGTCGGTCGCGCCGGCCGGAAGTTGTGAGGAGTTGGTGTAGTAACAAGCCTCTTCCGTACCGGCCTGACGTATTCCATTGAAGCGCTTGCGGTCTTCGCGGGCCAGCCGGTAGGTGGCGCCCTCGGCCGGGCTGGCTTCGAGATTGTACATGTGACCGGTCTCTTCCTGGAAGGCGACCAGTCGCTCACGGATGTGATCGAGAATCTCGGCCGCGAAACGCTGCCCCTCGGGATCGGATATGTCGTACAAGTCCGACGAGAAGTTACGCACGCACTCGTTGATCCCGTTGACCCCGATGGTTGAAAAATGGCTGCGCAGCGTGCCCAGGTAGCGCTTCGTGTAAGGCAACAGGCCGGCGTCGATCTGGCGCTGTATGATCTTGCGCTTGATTTCCAGGCTGGTCTTGGCAAGTTCGAGCAGGCGATCGAGTTGCTCGAAAAGCCCTAAGCGATCGCCGGAGTAAAGGTAGCCAAGCCGGGCGCAGTTGATGGTGACCACACCGATCGATCCGGTCTGCTCGGCCGAGCCGAAAAGTCCGTTGCCTCTTTTCAGAAGCTCGCGCAGGTCGAGCTGCAGGCGGCAGCACATCGAGCGCACCATGTTCGGCTTCAGATCCGAATTGAGGAAGTTCTGAAAATAGGGCAAACCGTACTTGGCGGTCAACTCGAACAACGGCTGGCAGTTGGGATGATCCCAGTCAAAGTCCGGCGTGATGTTGTATGTCGGGATGGGAAAAGTGAATACCCTGCCGCGCGCGTCGCCCGCGCCCATGACGTCGATATAAGCGCGGTTGATCAGATCCATCTCGGCCTGCAGATCTCCGTAGCGAAACGGCATCTCCCGGCCACCGATGAGCGGCTGCTGGTCGCGAAGATCGTCGGGGCACACCCAGTCGAAGGTCACGTTGGTGAAGGGGGTCTGGGTTCCCCAGCGCGAGGGCACGTTGAGGTTGTAGATGAACTCCTGGACGTTCTGCCTGACCTGATCATACGAGAGGGAGTCCTTGCGCACGAAGGGCGCCAGATAGGTGTCGAACGAGCTGAAGGCCTGGGCGCCGGCCCATTCGTTTTGCAATGTGCCCAGAAAGTTGACCATCTGCCCGACGGCGCTGGAGAGGTGCCGCGGCGGGCCGGCCTCTACCTTGTTGGGCACGCCGTTGAACCCCTCCTGCAGGAGGGTGCGCAGCGACCAGCCGGCGCAGTAACCCGAGAGCATGTCGAGATCGTGAATGTGAAAATCGCCTTCCCGGTGCGCCCGGCCGACCTCCGGCGGGTAGACGTGGCCGAGCCAGTAGTTGGCCACCATCTTGCCCGAGATGTTCATGATCAGCCCGCCCAGCGAGTAGCCCTGGTTGGCGTTGGCGTTGATGCGCCAGTCCTGGTGATCGAGGTACTCGTCTATGGTCTGGCGCACGTCCACTAAAGTGCGCCGCTGATCCCTGAGTCTAGCGTGCTGGTCGCGATAGGCGATATAGGCCCGAGCGGTGGCCAGGTGGTTCGATGAGATCAGCACTTGCTCGACGATGTCCTGGATGTTCTCGATCTGCGGCGGTCCGTCCGAATGCCGGTAGCAAAGAACCTTGACCACCTGGGCGGTCAGCAGTGATGCTTCTTGCGCGTCGAACTCGCCGGTCGCCGTGCCGGCCTTTTCAATCGCCGCCTGTATGCGCTCGGCGGCGAAGTCAACCCGATCGCCGTCACGGTTGACGACGGCCTCGGGACTCCTGGACACCGGCCGGTTTATGAGCGAGGTATGAATCTCGGTACTGACTTGCATGATGCGACTCCTCGAAAACTTCTAGAAAACAGGCCCTAGCGTCCGGAAACATCTGATATTTCACCATCAAGGATGCCACAATATATTGGGGGTGGAATCGCTTGTCAACACAAAATATTGTGGTGCGGCAATCAGCAGATAGATCAAGAGACTATGGCGAGTTGGAATACGAATCGTCCCGGCCGGCTGGCCGGTCCCGGCTCGCTGAGCCGAAAAAAGTGCTTTGCGATATGCGGAAGTTCGATTATGATCATATGTTCTGAGAATGTTTGGGAGAGTATCCCGGCAACAAAGGAGAGCTTGTATGGCAGCACGAAAAGGTACCATCAACGGTCTGACGGCAAGTCAGGTCAAGGAAATGAATAAGGTATTGACGGACAAACGCCGTGAACTCAGGCTGTCGATCGCGAACCGTCTCGATCGCGATGCCGGGGTGGACCCAAGCGAGATCATCGAGGAACTGGAACAGGCTTCCACCGGGCAGCACCAGGACGTGCAGCTGCGCATCCTGGACAAGGAGGTCAAGCTGCTTCGTGAAGTCGAGCGGGCGCTGAAGAAGTTCGAGATAAAGGAGTTCGGCCTGTGCGAGGGGACCATGGAGCCCATCGGTTATGCCCGCCTGAAGGCGCGCCCGTGGGCCCGTTACAGCGTCACTCACAAGGAAGAGCTTGAACGACTGCAGCGCGAGCAGTCAACTCTCCGCCCCGGGCGCTAGCCCCGCTTGGTGGCACAATTCGTTTGCGGGGCATTGCCGGCGCAAGCGGAATATCGCTTGTGTTCATCGTAGTGGCCCTTCTCTGTTCTCCCTGTCCTGCCGCAAAAAACATCCTCGATCGTGAAGCCTATGAACGCGATCTGATCGCCCGCTCGCTTTCGGCGCTAGAGCTGGAACTCGACGAGCACCCGCAGGGCAAAATCATAGAGCGTGTGCACATCGTGCGCCAACCGGTAATCGAGCCAAGCGATCCCTGGCCCGATTTTCTGAATATCTTTCACGTCACCACCCGCGAGCACATCGTCCGCCAGGAACTGCTTTTCAAGGAAGGAGGGCGTTACGACGAGGCGCTGATTCGCGAGAGCGCCCGCAACCTACGCTTGTTGCCGATGCTCTTTTCGACGGTGCGCATAGTCTGCGCCCGCGGGACCGAACCCGGCAAGGTGATAATCGTCGTCATCACCAAGGATCTCTGGAGCCTGCGGCTCAACTCCAAGTTCAGCATGGTCGGCAAGGTATTCAACTATCTCTCGCTGATGCCGACCGAACAGAATTTCCTGGGCCACAACCAGCAACTCAGTCTCTACACGTTCATCGGCCGCGACACGTACTCATTGGGGGAGATCTACAGCGTCCCGCGCCTGTTCGGCACCCGTCTGACCGCCAGGGAGAGTCTCAACCTGCGCATCAATCATGTAAAGAACGAAACCGAGGGAGGCTTCGGCAGCCTGGTCTTCGGCCTGCCGTTGTTCTCGTTGGAGTCGAAGTGGGGTTTTTCGGTAGGCGCGAACTTCGACCTCGGAATATTGCGACTTTACCGGGGCGCCCAACCATTGCAACAGTGTTATTTATTGAACGGCATCAAGCATTGCCTGGACTGGAAGTGGAACTACAGCTCTTTCGCGGCCCAGGCGCTTGCGGTGCGCTCGTTCGGAACGCATTTCAAGACAAACCTGGTATTCGGCTACAAGCTGAGATCGAAAACGAACAGCCTGCCCGAAGATTTCCCCGAGGTGCCGGCCGAAATTCGAGAGGCATTTGTCGAAGACGTCTTGCCGCACGACGACAAGGCAGGAGAGATATTGGCAAGGCTGGTTTTTTACGAGGCCAGCTACGCGCGTCTTTCGAACATCCAGACCTACGGACTAACCGAGGATTTCCGCCTGGGCCCGCAACTTACGGCCGAGGCAAGCTGGGCCAACCCGGCCTTCGGCTTCGCGCAACAATCAGTGGGCTTGAGCCTGACGTTGGGCTACCGGTTCTTGCTGGGCAGCCAAGACATCCTTGCGCTGAGCGCAAATATCGCTGCCCGTTACTGGCCGGGTCACCTTGATGCCGAAGCGCAGGCGACGGGCACCGACTGGGTGGATCGCCGGGCCGAGTTTTACATAGAGAACGTCTCCCCGATCATCCTCGGCTTGGGCCGCCTGCTTACAAGGTTCGACTACGTCTACAGCCAGTACAGCGTGCAAAACACCCTCTTATCCCTGGGCGGCGACAACACGCTAAGAGGTTTCACCTCGGGCTTCAGATCGGGCGAGCGGCTGTTCAACGTCAACGTAGAGTTTCGTTCGGTACCGATAGTACTCTGGACGCTGCACTGGGGCGTGGTTCTCTTCTACGACGGCGGTGACGCCTACGGTTACGGAACAGAAGACGACTTCATCTATCACCAGAGCCTCGGCCTGGGCATCCGCGGCCTCTTCCCGCAGTTCGACCGCCAGGCCGTAAGGTTGGACTTCGGCATCCCCTTAGGCAAGGATTTCAACGACAACGTAATCGACTGGGTGACCATCAGCTATCAGCAGGCCTTCTGAAGACCCCTAGCGCCGCTGGGCCTTGCCGGTCATCGGTACGAAGCGAACCGGAAGGCTGTCTATCTTTACCAGTTTGCCTCGGCGCTTGATGTAGGTCTTGAGGTTCTGGTTCCAGTCGGCGCCGAGCGGGATCACCAGCCGGCCGCCTTCTTTTAACTGGGAGACCAATGGTGAGGGAATTTGCTCGGGCGCGGCGGTTACTATTATTCCGTCGTAGGGCGCATGTTCGGCCCAGCCGTCAAAGCCGTCGCCTACTTTGAGATGGACGTTCTTGATTCCTAGATCGGCAAGCACCCGGCCGGCCCGGGCCGAGAGTTCGGGTAGTATCTCGATCGAATAGACCACGGCGGCCAAGCGGGCCGCCACCGCGGCCTGGTAGCCCGAGCCGGTCCCTACTTCTAGAATTTTCTCATTGCCCGAAAGTTTCAAAGCCTGGGTCATGTAGGCCACGATGTACGGCTGGGAAATCGTCTGCTCCTGGCCGATCGGCAGGGGATGATTCCGGTAGGCCTGGTTCAAATAGTCAGCGGGGATGAAGCGATGCCGCGGAACGGCGGCCATGGCGGCGAGCACCCTATTGTCGGTGATCTCCTTGTCCAGATTTTTCAGCAGGGCCTTCCGGCGCCTGGCCTGAGCGGCCTCGTCGGGCGGCTCGGCCGCCTTGCACATCGACCCGGATGGACAACCCGCCGGCAAGACACAGGCAACTACGATAATAACCGCCGACATCCCGGCTATTCTGCCGTCTTTCTTTGATTCTGACTTTCGCATTCAGCGAACCCCCGAAATCTATCCCGCCGCCCAGTGTAACATAATCGTGCCTAATGGCTCCATCCACGAAAGATTGATCGGATCCTCCCCGGCTTCTACAATTGATCCATGCGCTCCATCGTTCTTGCCGCTACGCTGATCACCCTGACACTTGCAGTGTCCGCTTGCGGTGAATCCGTTCTCGGTAACGGCCGGCAGGGAGATCCTTGTCAACTGGACACCGACTGTGCGGGCACACTCATGTGCATCGACGGCAAGTGTGACCAAGCCGGGAACGTCTGTCCCTCCCAGGCTTGCAGCGGCGACAACATGTGCGAACAGGTCACCTGCGACGACGGGGTCTACCAATGCGCCCTCTACGCCGGGCGCCCCGCCTGGACCAAGGGCACGCCCTACTGCAACGATGGAGATCTGTGCACCCGTGATGATCTATGCATCAACGAGAGCACGTGCCGGGGCACCGCGATCACCTGCGACCAGCCGGAGCCGGATCGCTGCGAAAACGAAACAACCCTGTGGGTCTACAACTCCGAGGGCAACTGCCTCGCGGGAGAATGCAACTATCCCCACGAGTCGATCGAGTGTCCCTTCGGCTGCAAAGACGGCGCTTGTCTCGATTGCCAACCCGACTGCTCCGGGGTCAGTTGCGGACCGGACCCGGTTTGCGGCCAGCCCTGCGGCGCCTGTACCGGCAACCAGGCATGCGCACTCGATGGAAGTTGCGTGGGACTGTCATTGGCTTTCATGGGCATCCCGTCGGGTAGCTTCGTCATGGGCAGCCCGGTCGATGAACCCGGGCGCGATGTTTACACGGGCAACCCGCAAGACAGCCTGGACGAGACTCCGCACGACGTCTCTCTTTCGCGGGATATAATGATCGCCTCCACCGAGGTAACCCAGGCGGACTTCGAGTTGGTCATGGGGAACAACCCGTCGTTCTTCATATCCTGCGGATCGAATTGCCCGGTGGAACAAGTGAGCTGGCACGAAGCGGCTCTTTTTTGCAACCGGTTGTCTATCGGTGCCGGGCTGGCGTCCTGTTTCGTCTGTAGCGGCAGCGGTCAGAACCTCGATTGCACGCTCTCCCACGATTACCCCGTGCCCGGCGACTGTCCCGGCTTCCGGCTGCCGACCGAGGCCGAGTGGGAGTACGCCGCCCGGGCGGGATCCGTCAACGCTTTTTCCAACGGCTCGATCACCCAGCCCGACTGCAGTCCCCTGGACCCGAACCTCGACTTGCTCGGCTGGTACCTGGGCAACTCGGCTGCCTCTTACCCGGGCGCCATTCCGGCAACCTGCGGCGGGGTGGACATCACCATCGGCACCCACCCGGTCAGTCAGAAGGGCGAGAACACCTGGGGCTTGTATGACACAAGCGGCAACGTCTGGGAGTGGGTGCTGGATTGCCGGAATCTATACACGGTCGACGGCATACCGGCCGTCGATCCGCTGGGACCGCTGGACTGCAGCGCCGACCAACGGATCTACCGCGGGGGAGGACTGGGCAACTTCGCCTCGTACTGCCGCAACGCCGAGCGCGCCGTGCGCCCCTGCAACCAGAGCAGTTGCAAGGACATCGGCTTCAGGCCGACGCGCACCCTGATTCCCTGA
>CAZXHT010000127.1:0-14604 GCA_964640665.1 uncultured Myxococcales bacterium | reverse complement strand
GGGCGCTTTCTGAACCAGGAGCTGCTCGACGCGGGACAGGCGCTGCCGATGGGCTGAGCCTGGAATCTTCCTTGACATGATGTCCTGAGTTGATAATATTACCTACACATATAAACATATGACGGTAATATTATCATGAAGACCAAAAACCAAAAAAATCCCGGTTCCCGGTTCGACAGGGCGGTATCTATTTTCAATCAACATGGCGGAATCCTCCGCACGGCGCAGGCGCTTCGTGAAGGCATTCATCCCGCAACGCTCTATGCCATGCGGGACTCGGGCGCCCTTGATGTGGTAAGCCGCGGCGTGTATCGCCTGGCCGACAGCCCGCTCCTGGGCAATCCCGACCTGGTGACCGTTGCGGCCCGGATTCCGGGCGGTGTGATCTGCCTTATATCCGCGCTGGCCTTTCACGAGCTGACTACCCAGATACCCCACCAGGTGCATCTGGCGCTGCCGCGCGGCGCTGAAGAACCCCGTCTGGATCATCCGCCGATCAAGACCTACCGCTTCACCGGCGCGGCGTTTACACAGGGAGTGGAGCTCCATGAACTCGACGGCGTAAACGTGCGCATCTACAACCCGGAAAAGACTCTTGCCGATTGCTTCAAGTTCCGCAACAAGGTCGGCCTCGATACCGTGGTAGAGGCGGTCCGCACATACCGCGAACGCAGAAGCATCAAGGTGGACGAACTGATGCGATATGCAGGAATTTGCCGGGTGAAAAAGATCATCCGTCCCTACCTGGAGGCGGTTCTGTAATGGCAAAAGACATGAAAAACCTGGCCGCGTCGGTACACCAGCGACTTCTCAACAGGGCCAAAGAAACCTCCCGCCCTTTCAACGAACTCCTGCAGCACTTCGCTATCGAACGCTTCATCTATCGGCTCTCCAAGAGCCCCCACGCTCACCGGTTCCTCCTGAAAGGGGCCTCGATGTTTTCGGTATGGACCGAATTGTGGTCACGCCCCACCATGGACATCGATCTCCTTGGGCAAATCGACAACAGCCTCGAAGTGATTATCGCCGCCATGAAAGATGCTTGCGAACTGCAAGTCGCGCCCGACGGCACTGTTTTCCATTCGGAGACGGTCACGGCCGCCAGGATTACCGAAGACGCTGAATACAAGGGGGTGCGCTGCCGCATTCGTGGCAACCTTGGCAACGCACGGATCTCCCTGCAGATCGATATCGGATTCGGGGATGTGATCGTTCCCGGGCCGACGAAGGTCGTGTTTCCCGCGCTTCTTGACTTTCCTCCACCGGAGCTGAACGGATATACCAAGGAGAGCACCATCGCGGAGAAGTTCCAGATCATGGTCAAGCTCGGCGTCCTGAACAGCCGGTTGAAAGATTTCTACGATATCTGGTTCTTGTCCCGTACGTTTGACTTCAGGGGCGAAACGCTTGCTGAAGCGGTCGAGAAAACATTCGAGAAGCGAGACACGCCGATCACCGTCAACCCTTCAGTCTTCGATCATTCCTTTCAGAGGAACGAGGACAAGAAGATTCAGTGGCTGGGATTCATCGAAAAGTCCAGGCTTACCGATGCACCTGCTTCTTTCGAGGATGTTGCGGCGGCCGTCAAGATTTTCATCGAGCCCGTGGTGGCCTCTCTTGCCGATCGAAAAACATTCCAAAGCACCTGGACGGCACCCGGCCCTTGGCTACGTCGAAGACGATCTTGAATTGAAGGTCGTGCTCCTACCTGATGAACCGCTCGATCCGCTCGATTGGCATGAGTGCGATCTCATCGGTCATTGTTCCGTCCTTGCGCAGTGTTTTCTCTCCCGCGGCAACTCTCGCATGTTACCCTCCCATGGACCACGGAAGCTCATCCAGGTTGACGTTTCCCCCCGAGAGGATGATGCCGATGCGCTTGCCGCGCTGGTTCCAGTCTCCCTCGAATACCGCGGCCAACGGAACCGCCGAGGAAGGTTCGATCAATATCTTCATCCGCTCCCAGACATGGCGCATGGCCTCGATGATGGCCTGTTCGCTTACGGTTACGATTCTTTCCAGGTGGCGGGAGAGAATCGGAAAAGTCAAAGAGCCCAGCGAGGTCAGCAGGCCGTCGGCGATGGTGCGCGGATTCTCGGAAGGAATCAGCCGGCCGGCCTCAAGGGATCGAAACGCGTCGTCGGCGCCCTTGGGCTCGGCGCCCACTATGCGGGTTGAGGGCGAGAGCGCGGCTACGCTCAAGGCGGTTCCGCTCATCAGTCCGCCGCCGCCGACCGGGGCGATGACGATATCCAGGTTGGGAACGTCCTCGAGCAACTCCAGGGCGGCGGTGCCCTGCCCGGCGATCACCCGCGGATCGTTGTAGGAATGGATGAAGACGGCGCCGGTTCTTGCAACCACCCGATCGAGACCTTGCTCGCGCGCCTGCAGACTGGGCAGACAATAAGTGATCTCGGCCCCGTATCCGCTGACCGCGGCCTTCTTTACGGCCGGTGCGTTTTCGGGCATGACGATGTATGCCTTGATGCCGCGGCGGGCGGCGGCCAGCGCCAACGCGGCGGCATGGTTGCCCGAGGAATGCGTGGCCACGCCCCGCGAGGCTTGCTCTTCGCCGAGAGAGAAAACCGCGTTGCAGGCACCGCGAAACTTGAAGGCTCCCACTTTCTGCAGGTTCTCCGGCTTGAAGAACAACGTACAACCCGTCATCTGGTCGAGGCTTTCGCAGGTCAAGACCGGGGTCCGGTGCACATGGGGGCGGATGCGATCGGCCGCCCGGCGAATGTCTTCGATGGTCGGAAGTTCGGGCATCTTGCGCGTTACGTCATGGCGGGGGTGAGCAACCTAAGTTCCGGCGACAGGTCCACGAAAAGTATCACCGTAGATCGGGGTTCTCCGGAACCATAGAAATTCGTCACGCCAAAAATTCAGAAGCGGAACATGTACAGATCGAAATCGCCCTCGCGCATGTCGGACCAGACTATGCCTTGTGCGCCCACGGCCGGGGGCATGTATGCGCCTATCTGCGCCTCGGGCGGCGAGACTATCGCCTCGCCGCCGCCACTGAGATCGCGCGCGACGACCCGGTAGTCGCCCTGGCGGTGATCCAGCCAGACCAGCAGATCGTCGCCCACGGACAGCGGGCCTTCCTCGGACACGCGCGCAGCAGAACTGTCCGCGCGCCGCACCTGCCCGTCCGGCCGGCGGTAGAAGGCGTGCACGCCGCCGGCGGAGCCGCCCTGGCCGTCATAGTCGGGCGAGCCCTGCTTGAAGGCCAAAAGGCCGCCGTGGCCGCCGAGACCGTAGGCGGGATCCTGCCCGTCGACCACCAGCGTGCTGGCCCCGGTTTGAGAGTCCATCAATACGAGCTGGTAACGATAGTTGCCGTCTTGCCGGATAGTCCTGGTCCAGGCGACCAGGCCTCCGAAAAAGGCGAGATCCGAGGGATAGTCGCCCAGCCGGCCGGCGCTCTCCACCCGGCCGCTCGCCAGGTCGGCCTGCTTGAGCCTGATGACCGTCGTGTTCGGGTAGTACTCGTACTCGACCCAGGCCACCCGGCCCCCGTCGACCCAGGGCCGCTTGTCGCCGTCGTAGTAGTAGTTGCTGCTGAATCCCACTCCCGGCCAGAAAGTAATATGACTCCGATCTATGGGGGTTACACACATACCCGGCCCGGACTCCGACTGGCAGAGCCAGGCCGCGAGCCCTTCGCTGACCACCGGCCGGACCTCGTAGCCGATGACATCGGACAGGATGTAGCTCCGGCCGGTCGCCAGGTTCATGCTTCGCACCCGCCCGTCGCAACTGTCGTCGTACTCGCCGTCGGGCGAGTACGAGGACATGAAACAGAAACCGTTGGGATCGTCGCGCAGGTCGAACCACACCAGCCAGTCGCCCGAGATGTAGGGGTGAAGCTGATCGCCCGCGGCCGCGACAATCGCCTGCACGTCACCCGTCTCGAAATCGAGCGGCGCGCGCGGGCCGCAGGCGCAAAGCTGAACAACGAGCGCTATTGCGATCATGTAAGGCAGGCTGCGCATCACCCGGCGATTCTCAATGGCTGACGTTGATTACGAACGGCACCGAGGTCGAACGGATCTCCGGGTTGTAGTAGGCCCAGGCGGTCGACTCGGGCACCTGCCCGTGGATCGGGTACTTGGCCTTGAGCCGGTAGCTGAAGGTCAGCGGTGTGCCGTAGGCCAGCTCGCTTACGTAGATGCTCAGTTGCCGCCCGCGAATCTCGTAACGCGTGATGCTGGGCAGATCGAGTACCAGGCCGGCCAGGTCTTCCGTCAACGGGTCGAACCCCGGAGGGATGCCCAGATCGAGCATGATCATCGAGGCCGTCTGATCGACCACGTTGTAGCTGACCGTCACCTGTACCGCGACCGTCTCGTCGACGCCGAGATCGGTGCGATCGTAGCTGACATCGAGGCTGAGCGCTTCGTCCGGCGAGCCGCCCACCAGCTCCCATGGCAGATAGTAGACGCCCACCGCCTGGTAGAGGAAGCTTCCCTGGCCTTCCAGGGCCACGCCGACCGTGTTGTCGCCCTCGTGGGTGTAAGCATCCAGCTCGCAGATGCGGGTGACGTCGGAGTTGTCCGGAGTGATTTCGAAAACGCAGGCATGATCGACGCCGTTGATCGAGATGTTGACCGTGCCGGTCGTGTCCTGGCCGGCGGACAGGTCCATGGCCATGGTCATGGCGCGCAGGCTCTGCACCGTGGGTTGGGTGGTCGACCAGGTGCCGAAGGTGTCCTTCTGACCGATCAGCCAGGTGATGGTTCCCTCGACCAGGTCGAGGTACATGCCCGACCTGATCAAGGCCTGGGCGATCAGCGCCGTCGTCTCGACGTGACTGCTCGAACCGTAGGCGCCGCTGGCGGTTCCCTTGTTGGCCTGCCAGTAGACCTCGCCGTTTTCGCCGTCTATCTTCAAAGCGGCCAGGTCGGCAATCAGCGCGACCAGGACCGGGTCGTCGGAATCAATTTGCGATAAAGCGTTGGCCACCAGCGCGTTGGCGTAGATATCGTCGCTTGTCTGCACCGCCGAGCGCAGGTGGGCGGCGCCTGACGCCACGGCCGGGCCGTCGTAGTCGCTCATGGCCAGGCCCCAGGTGCAGAAGGCCGAGGCCCTAAGCGCGCTCTCGCCGTAGACGCCGTTGCCGGCGTGCAGGTGAGACTCGGCCCCCCAGGAGCCGTCCGACTGCTGGGTGCGCTCGAGGAAATCCTGGGTGCGCCGCACCACGTCCATGTCGATATCCGTCGTCCGCTGGGCGTCCGCGGATATCATCAGGGCCATGGCCGAGAGGATGTCGTTGCCGGGATCGTCGCCTACCCACCAGTCGAAGCCGCCCGAGGGGCACTCGAAGGTGACGATGCGCTGGTAACTCTGGTTGACGTAGTCGCGCGCCTTGAGTTCTATCTCCGGGGTGAGCTGCCCGCTCTTATCGAGGTAGTCGAGCACCATGACGTTCGGCCAGGCAGTGGACGTCGTCTGCTCGAAGCAACCACTGGGAATGCGCAGAATGCTGTCCAGGCCCTCGACGGCCTGGCTCATCAGGCCGGGATAAACCTTGACGAAGACGCGCGAGGCGCCGTCGATGGCCTCGGGCGGAATGCTCAGAGTCCGCGTCAATTCACCTTCGAGCCGCTCGGAGCGACTGATGCGAAACTCCTTGCCGTCGGGGACGATCTCGACCGTGCGGCGCACGGCGTCGGACTGCGATGAGCCATAGCCGAAAACAGTCAGCCCGTGCCAGCCTACCTGGTCGACCATCACCGTGAAGTAGACCACGCCGACGCCGTTGGCGTTTAAAGCGATGCTCTTGCTGGAGGCGTCCTGCAGGATGAACCAGGGTTCGGTCTGAACATTGAGCGTCACCGTCTGGGGACCTTCGAGATAGTTGTAGACCGCCACCGGCACCGAAACCGTGTCTCCGCGGGTCAGGGTGGCCGGGAAGTCGACGTCGATGAAGAAATCCTGGAAGACCAGGATACCGTCCGCGCGGCTTCCGATGCATCCGTCCAGCGAACTGGCCAGCGAGGAGGCCCGCCAGGTGGTGATGCTGTCGGCCAGCGGAACCTGCACACTGGCGCGGCCGTCAGAATCGGTGATCACGGCCGGGTTGACATAGAGCGTCTCGGGGAAATACGACCGCACCCGGGGCGGCTCGCCGGCCGACGATTGCCCGCTGCCCAGCGAGTCGTCGTCCTTGTCGTGCTCGCCGTTTGCGGTCGGGGCCCCGCACATACCGCCCGCGCACTCGCCGGGAGCCATATCGCCGTCTTCCATTGGATCGCCGAAGCCCCATTCTCTTCCACCGTTTTGGCCCGAGAAGATCCACCAGCCGTAGTAGCCCTGGCTCTCGGCGTCGTCGGCGCTGCCGACGAGCTCATCCGGCCCGGCCGTGTGGAAAACCAGCAACTGGTCCCACTCGCTCTCGCCGCGCACCTCGATCCGGTAGGCCTGGCCGAACGGGTCGTACCATTGGTCGCCGTGGCGATCCAACCAGGCGCGCAGGTTCTCGGGCGTAATGATGCCGCGATCGGCCAGGGTACGCATGCCGTCCATGGCGTCCTGGGCGTCACGATCGAGCCTGGCGCCGAGCGCCTTGGCTGCCTCGCGGCTGGCGTCCACATAGCTGTTTCTCTCGATGCCGTTGCCCGAAAATCCCCGGGCCGCGGCGAAGGCAACCTCGGCCGCCTTCTCGCGCTTGCCTTCGTCGAGAGTCGAGTCAAGGTAGTCGTTCAGGCTGGATGAATTAATGATCTGGTAGCGCGGCTTGAGGATCTCCTGCTCTATGCCGAAGAACGTCTCGGCCAGGCCGGGCCGCATGTCACTCAGGGCGAAAACCGCCTCGTCGACCACGGACAGGCCGATGGCGGCGGGCACCCCGACACCCCGGCGATCCTTGACTTCGAACGACAATGCGGCGTTCTCGCCCGGCAGGTAGACATCTTTATCCGCCGTGACCGATACGTCCAGGTCACGCGCCCCGGTCACCAGCACCAGCTGCGAATCGCGCACGATCTGCGACTCGCGGGTCAGGTAGTAGGCGTTGAATTGCAGGTTGCCTTCCATGTCCGGTGTCAGGTCGAGTTGCAAAGAAGCCCGGCCGCCTTCGAGATCGACGGCCTGGGTCAGCAGGGTCTGGTTGCCCTTGATCGCGTCGAAGTAGATGCGATCGAGGTCATCGGCCGCCAAGACATCGAGCTGGGCGGTGTCGCCGACCGTGAACAGGCGCCGGTCGACCCGCAGGATGACGGTCTGTCCGCTCTTGCCAACCGGTAAAGTGACGTCACGCTCGGCCAGGTTGCCCGAGGCGTCGGTCGCGACTACGTGCAGCACCAACTCCTGGTCCGGGAAAACGAGCGTGGTCGTGCCCAATCCCTGGGCGTCGGTTTCGAGATGCACTCCGGGCATTCCCGCGGCCGTGATGTCGACCGAGGCAGGCTGCGGCATGCCGGTGGGATCGGCGGTGACGACGTGCAGGATGTTGGGCAGGCCGGGAACCAGCAGGCCGCTGTCCGGTACCAGCGAGACTTCAAGTGAAGCGGCCGCCACAACCGAAACAGTGCTGACCGCTTCGGTGTGCTCGGCCAGATCGGTCACTTCGGTATCGAACTGCAGGTAGGCGTCGCCCTGCAACAGGTCGATTCCGGCAAAGTCGTTCGGCAGATCGAAGCCGAAGGAATAAAGACCCTCGGAGTTTAACGTTCCCGAGAGCTCGCCGATCTGGTTCAGTCCGACGTCGAAGGTAAAGACCTTGATGCGCACCGCGCCCGAGACCGGCTTGCCGAAGAAATAGCGCGCCTGGACCTGTCCGGTGGCACGTTCGCCGGGCAGGTAGAAGCCCCGCTCGAGACTCGTCTTGACCGAGAACTTGGGCAGGGCATAGCGCTTGACCTCGACCGTTTTCTTCGATTCGGAGGTTCCCACCAGGGCGCTGATCTCGTAGTCGCCCATGTTTACCTCGCGGGCCAGGCGGAAATCGGCCGACCCTATCCCGAAGGCGTTTGTGCGCCCCTGGTACTTGAAAACCTTGTTGCCCTTGCCGTCGCGCACCTCGAAAACCAGATCCTCGTCGGCCACCGGCACCAGTGCGGGCCTGCGCAACGAAAGCGCCCGCAGGTGGATGACCTGGCCAGGCTGGTAGATGGGCTTGTCGGTGGTCAAGAGGATCTTCTCTTCCCTGAGAAGTTCGAGGCTGTCGGTGACTCTCTCGGTCTTGCCGTCGGGGGCGACCAGCGAGACGATCATCTGACCCGAGCCCAGTTGTTCGGCCGGCGCCGTAATCAACATCTCGGCCGTGCCGTTTTCGTCGGTTCGTCCCCGGCCCAGCAAGATGTTGGTCTGGTCGAGATCCAGGCTGACGGTTACTTCCACATCAGGCAGCGCCTTGCCCGTCGCGGGATCGCGCGCAAGCACACGGGCGAAGCTGGTCGCACCCGCGTACATCTTCGCAGGCGCCATCACCTGCGCCTCTATTTTCTCGAGCGCGGTAAAGGCGCTGCGGGTTCCGAAAAGTTCGTGGCCCTCCCAGTTCACCTTGTAGGCGAAAAGGTAGCCGCCCAGGTCGGAAAGACCGGACACTCCGGGCAGGCTCGCGAAAGTGAAACTGTACTCTTTTTCGTCCCGGCCCAGGTTGAACACGGCGTGACGCACGCCGTAGGAGTTGCCCTCCAGGTCGAGAAGTTCGACCCGCAAGGCGCCTTCGAAGATGCGCGCCTGGGTGCGTTGCAGAACGAGATCGAATGTAAGCCGGTCACTCTCCAACCGGGCCGTCATGCGGCTTTCATTAATTCGCAACCCGGCCGTGGCGGTCACCTCGCCGCCCAGATCGATCTTTCTTTCGAGGCAAGAGGCGACAAGAACTCCGGAAAGCGTGGTCAGAAACAGGATCCATCCCATTCTCATCTTGGCGCGCATGGCTTCCTCCTTAGGATAAAGCGCTCATATTTTCCCGATCCAGGGCAGATCGGGCCCTTCGCATCACGCATATGGTTCATCAACTCCCTTGTCCAAGCAAGCAACGTGCCAGCGTAAAAATTACAGAAAGTGATCAT
The DNA here is from genome assembly GCA_964640665.1 of uncultured Myxococcales bacterium. Taxonomy (GTDB): domain Bacteria; phylum Myxococcota; class B64-G9; order B64-G9; family B64-G9; genus DATKYQ01. Next base: position 5,578 of record CAZXHT010000127.1, on the reverse strand, counting down.
GATCACAAACAGTTGGGAGCAGGCCCGATCAGGCGGAAACTCAGAAATCTGAAGTCTTTACCCGACTAATTCAGAACTTTGAGGCAGGCTCAGACAAGCACGGGAACACGGGGATCCCTCTTGCGATCGGCAAACTCCACGGCGGCCCCGCGCTCGGAACTGAGTTCGTCGAGCGCTTGGCCGCCCGGCGAAAAGAGCCTGAGCCTGATCGAAGCCACCTTGGTGTTGTTGCAGAAGAGTTGCTCGCCATCGGGATCGACGTAGGTGACCCCGATCAAATCCTCCAGACGACAACTAACTTCGCCGACTACCCGAATGCGCTTGTCCCGCGCTTCGAACTGCCAGCTTCCGGTTTCCCAGGAACTACGGTTTACAAGCCACTGCAAGGGAGCATTGAAGCGATACTCCCGATCGCGGGTCTTGAGGTAGACCATCTTGAAATGCGCGCTTGCAAAGGGGCCGTGCCTGACCTGGCAGTCGGCTCCTTCCCATACGGCGGACGGGTCCTCGCGGAAGTTGTTGCAGTGTCCCCAGGCCCAGCGCAGGTTGTGCCGGGTTCCCCAGACGTGCTCCTGCTGGCCGGGAGCGTCGGAGACGACGATCTCCCGGCCGTCGACCTTGAGCACGCCCGAAAACCCGGCGTCCAGGTGCGGGCATGCCGCCTTTGTCCGTGGAAACACGGTCCGATAGAGCCAGCGGTAAGGAAGGTGGTAAAGCACCGGCGTCCGCGAATCGAAGCGCAGGTTCCAAAAGAGCCTATGTCCGCCGGAGGCAATCTCTCCATGACAGGCGTTCATCTCGAGATTGGCCCGGCCGATGCCGACTCCGAAGCTCTGGCGATCGAGGGCAAGCGCCTCGATCGGATAGCGCTTCTTTATTGCGAACTTCCGGCTGGGATCGTCGGAGTCGAAGAAGGCGCCCCACAACTCGCAGTACGGCAAACCGATCCGGGTGAGCGGGCTGGTCAGGGTGTAGCGTAGCCACAAGGCGGTCGATTCGCCCGGAACGTTGAACTTTAAAAAGTAGACCTCGTACCATCCGCGCCGGCGACCATCCCAACGGGGCAGGTTGGCCCGCTCTTTTTCGTCGAGCTTCATGTTCTCGCGGCTCTCTTCGGTCAGGCGCACGGTATCAAATACCGCCCGCCGGCTCTTGACACATCGCATCAACCATCCTAGCCTACAGGAAATCGCAACAGGAGGTGTAGGCAATTATGTTCGATATGGACTCGGTCACCGCACTGGGCGTACTGGGGGCATCCGCGACCGCCAGGGCACGAGGGTTCGAGACCTGGCGTCCGGGAAAGAAGCTCAAGATTCTCCTGGTCGGTTACAACGGCAAGCGCAACACGGGCGCGGACGTGCGGGTCGCGGCCATGGTCGATCAATTCTACCGCGTGCTTGGAAAAGATCGGATAGAGGTGGGCGTTCTCACCCTCGACGCTTCGAACATCCATGTCTACTTCTCGTCGCCGACGAAGCTGATCGAGTTCAACTCGATCTACTTCAAGGATTTACTGGACGCCTGTAAGGACTACCACATGGCGGTGCTCTCGGAAGGCAGCACACTCAAGAGCAAGTTCGCGAACGCCTTGACGCTTTTTTTCTGCGAGGCCGCCGGGATAATGAAGCAGCAAGGAAAACCGTGCATCGCTTACGGTTCCGAGGCCGGCCGGATGGATCCCCTGGTAGAGAAGCTGGCCTCGCGCATGTGCAAGGAAACCTATTTCATCGCGCGCACCGAGCCCTCGCTCGAAATCATTCGCCGGATGGGTCTCACGGGGCACCTGGGCACCGACACGGCCTGGACCTTTCCCCCGGCGGACCGGGCCTGGGTCGACAACGAGCTTCGCGCTAAAACCGGCTGGGACGGAAAGAAGCCCATCCTCGGCCTGGCCGTCATAAACCCGTTCTGCTGGCCGGTGCGCCCGAGCCTGACCCGCCTGGCCCGCTCGATTCTGACCCGAAACTGGGACAATCATTTCGAGAAGTGGTACTACTTCTCGGCCTCGGAAGAGAGGAACAAACACTATCGCCACTACATCGAGGGCATCGCCCGGGCCGTCAACCGCTTTCGCGCCGCCCGTAACGTACACCTGGTGATCATCGGCATGGAGGCGCTCGATCTGGGCCCCTGCAACGATCTCCGCCAGGCACTCGATAAGCCGGCCGAGATATTCAGCTCGCGTTACTATGACGGCTACCAGATGACCGGCATCTTGCATGCGCTGAGTGGACTGGTGACCTCGCGCTACCACGCCCGCGTGCTGTCCATGACCGGCGGCGTTCCCTCCATCGCCGTATCCATGGACGAACGCCTCTACAATATCCTGAAGGAATGCGATCAGCTCGAGGACTACTACCTGACGACCGAGGATCCCGCCCTGGAAGAGAATCTTTACAAGGCTTTAGTCAAGCTGTGGCGCAACCGTAAGCGGGTCGGCGCCAAGATCGCGGGCACCATCCCGGGCTACCTGCACACCATGGCCGAGATGGGCAAGTTCTTCAGGAACTTCGTCGAGCAGTCGTTCCCGGGGATCGAACTGGACGACCCGCCCGGCGATTTTCTGGATTTCCTGCCCCCGCTTCACCCGGGGCTTGAGAAGATCCTGAGCAACTACGCCGGATGAGCGGGCGGCTTAGGACAGCGGCGTGAGTGAAGACACCCCACCCGGGATCGAGCGCATCGATCCCTACTACGGCGAGCACGAGGACACCGACGAGACCTCGCTGGCCGGCAAGATTCCCATCCTGCGCTGGTATCTCAAGACAACCAAGGGCCTGGCCAAAAGCCGCGCCTTCTTCATGCCGCTGGGCTTTATGGCTTTGGCGGCCCTGGCCTTCTCTTTAGGCTACCCCAGTCTCGAAAATATCGCCGGCTGGCTCCTGCTGGGCGTCCACAAGGCGATTTCCGCCCTGGGTGGACTGCTTTATAAAATCATCGGCTCGAACCTGGACGACGTGCTCGACCTGTCCGCGCGCCGGGCGGCGACACCGGCGCTGGCCGCCTTGTGGGCCACCCTGGCCGCGCTGCGCCTGGCCCTGGGGGCCTTGCCGACCAAGAAGGACACAGACGAGATCGGCTACGTCATCCCCGGCTCCGGTCTGCTGGGCCGCGCCTGGGGTGCGATCGGCAAGCGCATCTACCAGTTCAAGCGTGCGCTCGTCTTCTTCGCGGCCTACCTGCGGGATATCAACATCGAGAAGATCCACCTGCCGGTAACGATCCTGATGCTGCTGGTGGTCGCCGGCGCCTCGCTGGCCCAGGCGGCTGAAAACCTGCTCTTCGAACTGCCGGCCCATCTGCCGGGACTGGCCGGAACAAGCGCCTGGATCTTCCCGACCAGCCTGGTGATCGCCGTGGTGTGCATTTTGGTGCTGGGCATCCCCATGCTGCACAACAGCCTGCTCAGGGCCCACCAGCACTCGGTCAGGCGACGCCGGAAAAAAGTCGGCCTTACGCGCCGCCTGCTGAGCGGCATCCTGGGCCTGGTCTTCATCTTCGTGCCGCTTGCCTGGATGACCATCGGACTGCTCGGCGAATCGTAGGGCCGTCAATCCGGGGGTGGGCCTGTCGTGGCCTGTCGGGTTTGACAGACCGCCAGGTCTCGCCTAATGTGGCATCCCGATGAACGAGAGCGAAACAGTGACTGCCGATGCGTCACTGGAAAGAACGGCAGCCGGCGGTTTTGGCGCCTACCTGCTTTCCGGCTGGCGGCCCTGGGTGCTGGTTTGCTTGCTGGGCTGCGTCCTCTATTTGCCCTTTCTCGGAAGCAGCGGGCTATGGGATCCCTGGGAGACGCACTACGGCGAGGTCGCACGCGAAATGGTCGTAAGCGGCAACTGGCTGGATCCCACCTGGGAGCACAGCCCCGGCCAGAGCACCGATCGCAAGTACTTCTACTCGAAACCGGTGCTGATCCTGTGGCTGATTGCGCTACCGATGAAGATCTTCGGGGTCGATTCGGCCACGGGCGGGATCTCATCCGGGGCCGAGTGGTACATACGTTTTCCTTTCGTCCTGACAGCCATTATCGGTCTGCTGGGTGTTTTCGGCCTGTGCCGGCGTTTCTTCGGGGCGCGGGTCGGGCTGCTTGCCGCCGTCATCCTTGGCACCTCGGCCATGTATTACTTCACGGCCCGCCAGGCCATGACCGACATGCCGCTGGTCGGCCTGATGACCTCCGGGGTGAGCCTGCTGCTTCAGGGCGGGTTCGACGAGCGGCCCCGGCCCGGCCTGCTGTATGCGGGCTACGCGCTTTGCGGGCTGGCCGTATTGGCCAAGGGCCTGACAGGATTCTTCGTGCCCGGCCTGATCTTCCTGTTGTACTTCATTGTAAGCGGCGACTGGAACCGACTGCGCCGGATGCGGGTGATAAGCGGCGGCATCCTGGCCCTGGTGATCGCCGCTCCCTGGTACGTCTACATGACGATCGTCTCTATCACGCGCCGCTTGCTCGACGGCGAAGGCAAGACCTTTTTCAAGCGTTTCTTCCTGCACGATCACCTCTACCGCCTGGTCGAGGGTGTACACGGCGACCGGGGCACCTTCGTTTATTTCATCAAGCAACTCGGCCTGGGCACTCATCCCTGGTTCCCCTTCATGTTGTGGGGGGGGGTGCGCAGCGCGCAGCGGCTCGACGGCCCTCGGTCTGAACTGCGCGACCTCGATCGCGCGGCGCGGATCGAGTTGTTCGTCCTGCTGTGGGCGTTGGCCGGCCTGGCGCTCTATTCGCTCTCGGTCACCAAGTTTCATCACTACGTCCTGCCGATCCTGCCGCCCCTGGCGGTGCTTGCCGCCCTGTGGCTCGATCGTTTCCGTCGCGGCCTGGAACAACCGGGAAAAGTTCTGGTTCCGCTGGCGCTGGTGTTGGGTGTAGTCATCATCTCCCGCGACATCGGCCTGATGCCCAAGAACTTGGTCGACTTGTTCATCTACAACTACACCCGCGCTTTCCCCAAGGAAGCCGCGCTGCCGGGGCAGGTGGGCTACGGTGTGATCTACGGCCTGATGAGCCTGGGCCTGGCGATCGTGTTTCTCATGTACCGTCGGCAACTCTCCCGTTGGACGACCCGTCTGCTGGTGGCAGGCGCGCTGGCCGGGGCGATCTGGGGAGGTTGGTATTTCTTCGGCAGCATGAGTCCCCACTGGAGCCAACGCCACCTGTTCGACACCTACTACGCCCTGCGGCAAGACAATCAGCCAATCGGCGCCTACCTGATGAACTGGCGCGGCGAGACTTTCTACTCGCGCAACACGGTCACCCAGTTGAAGAACAACTCACGGATGAAGTCGTGGCTGGCAAGCAACAAGAGCCAGCGTCGTTTCCTGCTGGTAGAGCAGCACCGCCTGGCCAAGCTCAAGAATCAACTGACCCCCGCAACCAGCCGCAGCCTGCGCATCCTCGACCGCAGCTGCAACAAGTTCTATCTGGTAAGCATCGAGGCCGACGCCCCGCCCAAGCTCAAGCCCAAAAAACTGACAACCGAGCCCTGACCCGCGAGCCATGCTGTGATATAATCCCGCATTCACCAGGTGAGCCTGGGAGGTTCCCTTTTTGACGGCGCCGGTGATAGAA
>CAZXHT010000126.1:0-14992 GCA_964640665.1 uncultured Myxococcales bacterium | reverse complement strand
TTGGGGGGTTGTCGGTTCGCACCTCCACCCCCATGATTTTGGGGCCGCCCCTTGTTAAAAGCCCCGGCTACTTGTTGGGCATCGGGGGCAGGAGGAGCTAACCGACTACCCCCTTTTTTCAATCCTTATTTATTCGCTAGGGGGGACTCAAGCCGGAACAAGACTTTTTAATCTTGCCAAGCAAACAAATTCATGCTAGATGCTTTGAGTGCTAAATACTTAATCTCAACAGGATTTCAGGGGTATCATCTTGAATATGCCAATGCGGATCATTGTGTTATTGTTAGGAATTTTCTTTCTGGAGCCCATTCATGGGTTCGCCGCGGGTTCCTCCCGGGACCCGGACGGAGGCTTGGCTCGAGCATATTTCAAGCCCATGAAGATTCGCCCCATGAAATTTGTGGATCAGGAGGGGAAGAAACCCAACATCATTTGGATTGTCGTGGACGCGCTCCGGCCCGACCACCTGGGCATGTACGGCTACGACAAGCCAACATCGAAGTTTTTGGACGAATGGGCCAAAGATTCCTTTGTTTTCCTGAACATGTCGACCAACGCGCCCTGGACCCGCTCGTCTACAGCCAGCATGTTGACCGGTCTGTGGCCCTCGGCCCACCGCACTCAGTCGGACCGCAACAAGTTGCCGGCCGGGATTACCACCCTTGCCCAACTACTGCGCAAGCAGGGCTATCGTACGGCCGCAGTGGTGGGCAATGGCAACGCCGGCCAGGTAGCCAACCTGAATCGCGGCTTCGACGACTACGTGGACACGGTCACGCACTGGATCGGTCTGCCGGACGCTGCACAGGTTTATGACGACGCGCTGGTCTGGTTAAAGACCGCGCGACCCTCTGGGCAGCCCTGGTTTTTGTTTCTCTTTTTGGTGGATCCCCACGATCCTTACCACGCGCCGCCCGAGTACGAGAAACATTGGATTGAGGGCATCGAAGGCAAACCACGCCGGCGTGCCCATTGGGAGTATAAGAATAAATACCCCGCCAACGAGCGGCGTTCCATGCAGGCCCTCTACGACGCTTCCATCAATTACACCGACGACCAGACCCAGCGTTTCTTCGGCGAGCTGAAAAAACTGGGGGCGGAGAAAAACACGGCCTTTGTGTTCACCGCCGATCATGGCGAGGGCTTCGGCGAACACGGCTACTTTCTGCATTCCTACCATCATTACGACGAATTCCTGCGTGTGCCCTTGATCATCCGTTCTCCGCGCTGGAAAGGTTCGGGACATGTGTTTCACGCAACCCAGATGGTGGACATCGCCCCCACCTTGCTGGGTTGGGCCGGCGGGAAGGCTCCGAAGAACTGGCCGGGTCGGGATCTCTCCCTGCTTTTGTCCAAACCGGTCAATCGCCAGCGGATCACCATCAGCGAATACAACGAATTCGGTATCCGGCGCTCGTCCATTTTCGACCTGGAAATCAAGGTCATCGTGCAGCTTCCCGCAGACAAGAAGGTCTTTCTACACCGCATCCCGCGAACCGAACTCTTGCCCAGCGTCAACTTTGAACACGAGGTGGTGCAGGTCTTCGACCGGCAGAAGGACCCCTTTGAAAAAAGCAACCTCTTTGCCAGGGTTATGAGTTCCCGGGTCATGCTTTTGCTTGAAAAATTGCGCTCGTATATGAAAGCTGCGTCCAAGGCGGGCGCGGCGTTGAAGAAAGGGGATATACCGAAGCAGGTGCTGGAGGATCTAAGGAGCCTCGGATATGTGCAATAAGAGCGACATCCCGCTGTTGGTTGCCATTGTACTGATTTCCTCAGCCGCCCGGGGTGAGGACGGGGAGATCACCATTTGTGGTCCGCAGGTGATGCATGGTTACTGGCAACGCCCCGAAGAAAACCAGGCGGTTTTCCGCGAAGTTGACGGTAGGCGCTTTTTCCTGACGGGCGACGTCGGGCATTTCGACGAGCAGGGTTACCTGGTGTGTGGATGGCTTTCAAGCGCCGCGTAATGCTGGCGGAATACGCGGATAAGCTCGCGCCCAAGAAATAGAACCGTTTCCAGGATTTGTTCTTGTGTTTCTGGATTCCTCCAGTTCATAATAGTGGGCAGCAGGGCGAGACGGCCGTTTAGGCTCCAGATTCTTTATGTCAATAATATTTGTTTTCTGGAGGATTGCGTGTCCGAAAAGAGCTACTACGAGGATTCCATCCTGCAGTTGCTGAGGAAAATAACCCGGGCCATCGATCTGCACAGCCGCCGGCTGGCCAGCCAGTTCGGCCTGACCGGACCGCAACTAGTCTGCCTACGCGTCTTGAAAAACCGGGGTGTCCTGACCCCGAGCAAACTGGCCCGGGAGGTCTCGTTGAGCCAGGGCACCATCACCGGCATCATAGACAGACTGTTAAACCGCGGCCTGGTCACCCGGGATCGAAGCCGGATCGATCGCCGCTCTGTAAGTGTAGACATTACGAAGGAGGGCCTGAAGATAATCAGCAATGCACCCTCTCCATTGCAGGAAAGTTTTGCATTGAAGCTCAGGACGCTTCCGCAGGAAAACCAGTTGGTCATCCATACCATCCTGGAACAGATCGTGCGGATGATGGATGCCGAGAAATTGGACGCGGCGCCTCTTCTCACCTCTGGAGCCCCCTCCCTACCGGCCCGCTCTGTAGAGGAATTCCTCGATCAGGACACATCAAATGTTACGCCGCCGACCGCTGCCGAAACTGACGGCACCGGGACAATCGAGACCAAGGATCCGGCTAGACCCAATGACAAAGCCGGGTAAGTGAATAGACGATCACGATAAAACCAAGGACTCCCAGACCCCGATCTATTGGGTGAAATACGCCCAACTCTCCTCCTGGTGGAGCATTGAGTGCCAGCCTTCCGGGAATTCGGGCTCCAGCCAGCGGAAGAGCCAGCGGGCGTCCGCCGGGGGAATGTTGGTGCATCCATGGGAGCGCTGCTCTCCAAAGACGTTGTGCCAATATGCCCCGTGGATGGCGTAGTTACCCCGGTAGTAGAAGGTCCATGGAACTTCGGCTACCTCGTAGATACCGTGTACGGGGTCGGGTCCTCTCATGGTCTTGGAGATGTAGCGTATCTCCAACCGGTAGGTGCCGGTGGGCGTGCGGTGGGTGTCCAGACCGCTGGACACCAGGGTGGCCAGCATCGGCCGGTCCGACTCGTCGTAGGCAGTAAGCGTTTGCTCCTTCAGGTCGATGTGCATCCATCTGGCACCCTCGGGAATTTGCTTGGGATGATCGATGTGCCTGTTCACACGCACCTCGCCGCGGGCCACCAGGATACCCAGCGGGCCTTCGACGTACTTCTTGCCCTTGTGCTCGAAGATGCGAACCACTTGAAATCGAGCATGCTTCTTGGCCACTCCGATCTTCTCCAGATCGCCATTCATCATCCTGTAAATGGTCCGATCTTCTCCGAACACGAAGGCGATGGGCAGTTTCTTATTGGCGCCCAGGATTACTCCGTGCATCTGGGTTTGTTCCAGCACGTCCACGTCGTCTACGCGGACGTAGCGGTTCATGGATGTGTGGTAGTAGCGCCGCTCTCCGGCCCGCTCGATCCGGTCAACGGCCATGAAGTAGGCGCCGTTGAGCCACTCCTGGATCAACCCCGGTTTCAGGTCCTGCTTGCTGTCCTTCTCAATGGCCTGCTCTTCTTCCCCGCTGGGTATGCGCATAAAACGCGGCGAGCCTTTTCTTGCCTTGACGTAGAGGAATGGTTCCACCTTGGAGATCTCCGGAACCGGGTAGGTATTGGGAAGCTCGATAGGGATGTCGGACACCGTAAACCCATCGGCGCTGCAGACCATGGCACCGCCCGGTACCTTGTACCACTTTCCGTGGCTACAGAAGGCAGCACTGACATCCCCGGTGGCGCGCACGTAGGTGCCGTAGTGTACATCGCCGACGTGCACCAGTTTCTTGTCTTCGATGAGGTAGAGCGGTGAGTGGTAGCGCTGAGCGGTAGCGAAGAACGGGTACTTCTTGGAAAAACGGAGCAATTCCTCCAGATTCGCCGCTTTCCGAAGCGACGAAACCTTCCAGTCTTTCAGAGAAGGCCCCGGTAGACTCATCCCCTTCATCATTCTGGCTGTGGATTCGTCCGGCGCGTTGTTGGCCGGTTTACTGGTCGGCACCAACAGTGCCTGCGTTTTTTCCCGTACAACCTTGACGTGTTTCCCACCCATCGATGGCACTGAAAGGCACATTATGGTCAGGACAGCCGTAATCAAGGGGTGGCTAAAGCTTTTCATCATTGTCATTTACCAGGATACAACCTATCTGCTTTGAGTTCAAAATATCAGGTCGGAAACAATAATTACGCTGATGTTCCTGACGGTTAAAAAATGAGTTGTCTCAGCCGAACAGCATGAGAAGGCCGAGGACCATGAAAGCTATTCCCACCATTCGCCGGAAAGTCGGTTCCGAAAGTCCTAGATGTATCCTTTGGCCCAGAAATGCTCCCAGCGCGACCGCGGGAAGTACTGCCAGGGCCGAGTACAGGCGGGGTAGCGTGATCAGCTCCCAGGCCAGGTAGCAGGGCAAACGAATCGCGGTGATCACCAAGAAGACGGCCATCATGTTGGCGCGGAAAGTCGATTTTTCCACGCCCTGAAGACGATAGTAGAAGACCAGCGGAGGTCCGCCGGTTCCGAACATGCCGGAGAGGAATCCGGAGATCAAGCCCACGGGAGGGGCCGTCCATGCGGGCCACCTGGTGCCGTCCCGCTTCGGCATAACAACGAATGCCGCCCCCGCCAAAACCAGGAAGATTCCCAAAAATACCATAATCATACCGGCCTCGCCATGCTTCAGAAACCAGCTTCCTAATGGAATGCCGATTCCGATCCCGGCAGAGATCAGCAGTACCCCTCGCCAGCGGATCTGCTTCAAGGAGGCCAAGACGATGGCCAACTCCACGGGAAGACTCGCCAGCATGAGCACGACTACCACGTCTTGGGCCTCGTGAAAGATCAGCGCCAGCAGACCAACGGCTATCAGGCCCGCTCCGAAGCCGAAAGTGACGTAGACCACCTCGGCTGCCAACAGCACTGCACAGACCGCCAGAAACTCGGACGACGAACCGAAGACAGTGAAGGATTCGAGTATAGGACCGATGCTATTCATTTCGGTTATTTTATAAAAGCCGCCAAGTCCAGTTCGATGATCGGGTTTCGCCTGGATTTTACCTGTTCTCGGTAAAAGCGGTCCTTTTGCTGCCTGGTTGACAAGATGGATCCATCCCCGTCGGTCCCCTTGCGAATAAAGGAATTCGGATGGATTCCCCGATCCATGAGTACCCTGGTTGCATGGTCGAACTTGCTCTCGTGCTTCTTCATGAACTCGAAGTCGCACCTTTTAAGTACCCGATCCAATTCGTTGCTGGATAACTCCCGGCTGCAGAAATCGGCAACCTCGGCAACGATGTTTTCAAGCGAGGAGAGCATGTCTTCATATCGGACAAACAGAACGCCGGGGTTTCCGCGCTGGGTTTGCCAACCGGCCACGTGCTTGAACCACGACTTGTACTGCAGCTTGCCTTTCATAAAGCGATCGAAAAAGTCAGAGAATGACCCCTCGAAGCCGAGATGGGATCGATACAGATTATAGTAGGAAACCGCGACATCCATGCCGTTCCTGGTAATATAGATGTGCCGGCAGTTTTTGGGCAACCACATGTAAGGAAGGTGACTTTTGAAAATACGCGGGGACGTCATAGACTCGAAGCTCGCCGCATCCGCGGTGCCCTGTGCCAGCGACCGCTCGAACCAGGGAGATACCTGGGAAATGTGAGTGAAGTCCATCCGGCCGTTCGTGGTTAGCTGGTAGAGGATCATCTGCATCCAGGTGGTCCCTGATCGAGGATAGGTGACGACAAAGATATCGTCCGACCTGGGCCGGAACTCCAGTAGTCCCCGGAGGAAGTTGAGCAACCTGGGTACGTTGTCCAACATGCCCAGGACGGCGAGCAGGGACCGGCTGCATTCCCTCATAAGCCAGGCGGCGCCGTTTATTTTGGAAGGACGTCCGTTCGGGCGTCCATTCACTGCGGTCATTTCCCGCCCTCGGCAGCAAGTTGGCCGACGCTCCTGTTCTCTTCATCCTCGGCATCCAACGACCCGAGGTTATCCAGGGCCTTCAGGTGATCGAGAAGCACCCGGTTGTCCTCCGCGGTGCGCAGCGTTACCCGTATATACTTCTTGCCAGAGTCCGGCGCGGAAAACTTGGAGGTGAAGATCCCGCGTCTTTCAAGATAGGAGCCAAGTGATTCGGCGCACAGATTCTTGTGGCATATCATCAGGATGCAGCAATCCGTGCCCACACACGAGACTCTTTCCATCTTCTGGATGCGCATCAGGAATGCATCCCTCCTGTCACGTGTGCGCCGACGGGTTTCGACCAGGTATTCCATGTGGTCCAAAGCGCACTCGGCCAGTTCGAGGGAGAGTTGAGTGATCGGATAGTTGTAGCTGTGTATCTTCAGCGCCCTGAGCACCTCCGGGTTGCTGGAGATTGCGTAGCCGATCCTCATGCCTGCAAGCCCGTATGCCTTTGAGAACGACCTCAAGACGATGAGGTTGTCGTAGGTGTGCAAGAGCCGGGAAGCTGAATTCACCCGGTACGGCGGATCGGTATACTCGCCGTACGCCTCGTCAAAAACAACCAGCGTGTCGCGCCTGTAGGCCTCCCTGGCGATGTACTCGACGAAGGCCTCCGGAACGGAGAGACCGGTGGGGTTGTTTGGATTGGCCACCCAGATGATCTTGGGCCTGCGCCGGTGCAACATCTTGCGGTAGGCATCGATGGTCTTCGTCGTCCAGTTGAAGCCGTCGTGCTCGCGCAGGGGGAGGCGCTCGATAGTTGCGCCCATCCTGCGGGAGAAGCTTTCGAAGACGAAGAAGGAGGGATGATTTACCACGATCCTTTCTCCGGCTTCGAGAAAGGCGTAAGCGATCAGGCCGATCGTCTGCTCGACGCCGGCGGAGACAAGCATCCAGTCGGGCGGCACGCCGTGAAGGTCGGCAAGCTTTCCGCGCAGGGCGCGGTACGAAAGCGCCGGATATTCCTTTAGAAACATCCGAGTGTCGGGACGCTGGAGCAGCTCGGCTAGCTTTTCGGCGACCTCGGGCGCGCAGCCGTCGTTGTTCTGCCCCAGATCGAAGCGGAATACCTTACCAAGTGAATATTTATTCCTGATCGCCTCCACATGCTCGTGAAGATTGCGGTCTCCCCCCACGTACCCGCTGATTTTGGAGGCCAACGCGTTCTTGGTTCCACGATTGAAAGTCGATTCGCCTCGGAACATATCTAGCATTATGAAAAAAATAGATTCTACTGTCAAGTTGCGATACAAATATTTTGAACTAAAAACAAATCAAAGTAAGCGAAAACGGGAATTAAGGAATCGAGGGCGCTAGCTCGATTCATCGGTTTGTTGTCCGTTTAGTGTCTCGATCTTGTCCAACGACGGCGGGACCGATGTTTTCCATCTTTCGGGCAGCGTTTCAATAAACTCCTCGATCGGTGGATGGACCTCCCTGGAGAGGTAGGGCGCGATCATCAACCTCACGAACGCCGCGTAGTTGGGTCTGAATGAGATCGTATCGCCGATGTGCAGCCCGCCCGGCTCCTCTCCGAGGTTGATCACCGTGACGTCACTGGAGGCGCCGGCAACCTGGAAATTCTGATTGAGGGTTGTCAGCCCGGTCACGTCGGTATCGAGGTGACCCACCGGTATCAGGGCCCGGTAGCCGCGCTGCCCGTGAGACGCCGGACGTTCGTCGGTCATAGGCGACAGGCTGTCAAAAGGAGTCGTAGCACCGACTTCGCCGGTGGGGATCAAGCTCTTCTCCTTGATCTCGGCTATCTCTGCCTCGAGCGTGACAACGTCGTCTCGAAAGCCGGGGATCGTTCCGCCGGAGATCAGGTCCGTGCCAAGGAACAATGCCTCGCCGATGCGGTAGTGATTGACTCCACGGGAGATCTTGCCCTCGATCACGAGCGGCAGAAAGTTGGACGACCCGGCTGATACGATCGGCAGCTTGCGCTCGAACTTGAGTTCGAGCAACTCGCGGTACAACAGCAACTGGGAGATCTGATCCACGTTGGGAACCGCACCGGCCAAACAACCTACCTGGGCGCCGATACCCAGCACCTCTATACCGGGCACATCGAAGACCGACTTGTAGAACTTGACAAGTGAGCCCGGGAGAATCCCCTCACGCAGATCGCCTAGTTCGATCATGATCACGATGTGGTGTGTCACGTCTTGCCGCACCGCCTCGCGCCCCAGCGCCTCGATGACCTCCATCTCGCTGTTCAGGCTCACGTTGGCGTAAGTCACCACCTCGGGCACGGCCGAGAGATGGGGCAGACGCAGGTACCACTTCTCTAGATCGGGCACGACCTCGGAGGCCCGGCGCAGGTTGCCGATGCGTGAGTCGGCGATCGAGCGCGCGCCTAAAAAATGCAGGGCGCGGATGGTATCCAGGTGACCGCAGAGAGACTTGGTTACAACGCTCCATTTGGCCTGTTGCCGATCCATTATGCCGCCGATTACCTGCATGTTGTGGCGCAGCGCGTTCAAGTCGATGATAACTCTGTTCATTTTTTTGAATACCTCATTTCCAGGTACTTGTTGGTAAAGCCGATCCGTTCGTAGAGGTTCTTGGCCCTGTTGCCCGGCTCAACGTGCAGTTTTACGTCGCCCGGGCAGAAATCGTTCGCTCGTTCGATCAACCTCCGTCCGATCCCCAAGCCCCTCAGCTCGGGCTCGACGCCCACGAACAGCAGTAAGTGCTCAGGGACGTAACCGCCCATCCCGGTGTGCAGCATCACCAGGGCACCCACGAGCCGCTCGTCGAGCCCGGCTAGCACGACGAAACCACCCTTGCCTCTCTGCTCGGAGAAGGCGTAGTCGATGCCGCGACGAACGTCGCGCAGTTCGTCCTGGTATGGGCGCATTGCTACGTGGAGGAACCCGGAGAGCGCATCGCGCTGCGCCCATGACGGCAGATCCTCCGGACGATTGACGACCTCAACTCGAACTTTGTCTGTTTCCAAACTCAAACGGTCTCCTCCTTTCCTGGTTTTGATCTGTCGGGGAACGCCAGGCTGAGCGCCACGAGCACGATCGCCGAGGCGGGAAGCGCCACCATGATCGGCTCTTCGACCGGACTGATGGAAGGCACCGCCCCCAGAAGCACCGCCGTGCCTCCGCCCACCAGCATGCTCCACAGGGCGGCGGTTGCGGAGGTGCGGCGCCAGATCAACCCGGCCAACGTGGGCACGAACAGCCCCGACACCATGAACGAGTAGGCCAGCATGATCGCGTCGATCACCTTGGGCAGGGCGAATGCGACAGCCGCCGAGCCGAAACCGACGCAGACGGTCAGGACGCGGCTGAGGATCAGAAGCTGCCGGTTCGAAGCGCGCCGGTTAAGAAAACGCAGATAGATGTCGCCCACAAGATTGCCCACCGAAGCCAGCAGGCAGCTGTCGGCGGTTGACATTATTGCGGCGAAGTAGGCGGCGATCACCAGCCCGGTGATCCCCACCGGCAATACCTCGCGAATCAGCATCGGCAGCCCCAACTCGGACTCCACCCCGGGGAACATCGACCGCGCCATGATCCCGAGAAACACCCCCAGGAATGCCATCACCGGATACTCCAGCAAGCCGGCCACGTACCACGCACGCCGGGCGGTATCGATGTCGCGCGTCGCATAGATCCGCTGGTATAGGGTCATGCCGACGAACCAGATCGGAACGATGGCGATCATCCAGGTGAACAGTTCCTGGGTGCTGATATTGGTCAGGGAAAAGTGGTCGGCGGGCACGCTCGCGACGAGGCCCTCAAAGCCGCCGACCTCGACCCAGGAGAACGGCAGCGCGAAGAACGCCAAACCGATGAGCAAGATAGACCACTGTATTGTGTCGGTCATTACCACCGCCTGCAGCCCGCCGAGCGCGGTGTAGAATGCAACAATTCCGGTCATCAACCACACCGCGGTTGGCAGATCCACGTCAAAGGCCACCGAGCCAAGCTTAGCGCCGGCCAGGATCTGAGCGCCGACGAAGGCGCCGTAACCCAATGCCGAGACCACGGCCGCCACCAACCGGGTGTGGGAGTCAAAGCGGTGCTCGAGGAAGTCGGTGTAAGACAGCCAACCGAGGCGATCGGCCAGGGGCTTGACCCGCGGGATCAGAATCACCGCCGACAGCCAGGCGCCGATGAGCCCGGTGAACAGGAGCCAACTGCCCGCGATTCCCATGGTGAACCCCAATCCACCAAGACCGATAGAAAACCCGCCCCCCACGTCGGTGGCCACCACCGAGAAGCCGATGTGGAACGCGCCAAAATTGCGATCGCCGACGAAGTACTGCTCGGCGCGCTCTTGCCGGCGCAGGTAGTAAAACCCCACACCGAGCATACCGACACCGTACGCGGCTACGATCATCAGGTCTACAATGCTCAAGCGTAGTCAACTCCTATAAAAACCCAATAATTTCGTAGTGCACTCAAACATCGAGGACGGCACAAACCACGGCCCGTCTTCGAAAAACGGCGTTGAACGGGCACTAGTTGACGGCCTGCGGGCACGTTCGAGGGCGGGCCGTACCGAAATCCGGCGAAACTCAAACCTTCGGTTGAGCACCGCTCATCAAGTTTCCTGCACAAATATTTAGAACACAAATCATCCGATGTCAACCTCAGCTCGATGTTCCTGCCCCTGTTTCGCCTTCTTTATTGTATGATCGCTCCCGAGGTCCATGTTACACATGAAGGGGAGGTATGCGATGAAATCGCGCAACCTGGCCATCCTCTTCGTGGACATTGCCGGGTACACCGAGCGGACCGGACAGCAGAGTCGCAAGGAGAGCGCCGCCTGGCTGCGGCGCTACGAGGAGCTGATCCTGCCCTTGATTGGGGCTTTCGGCGGGCGGAAGATCAAGGCCATCGGCGACGCCTACCTGTGTACCTTCGTATCTCCGACCAACGCGCTCCTGTTCGGCATGGCGGTTCATGATCGTCTCTTCGAGTACAATCGGTCTGCGCCGACGGCCGAGCGGATCGATGTCCGTATTTCGATGAACGTGGGCGAGGTGCGCCTGCATCGCGGCGATGTGTACGGAGAACCGGTAAACATCGCCGCCCGGCTGGAAGGCTTGACCCCCCAGGGGGAGATCTGGTTCTCCGAGGCCGCCTATCTGGCCATGACCAAGAGCGAGGTCCCGACCGAAGAAGTGGGAGTCAGGGAACTGAAGGGAATTCACGAACCGGTCAAGATCTACCGCGTTCCCAGGGATGCCGACTACCGCTTGCTGGGACTATCCGAAGAACAGCGGCAGGACAAAGAAGATCTCGCGCCGGGCTCGCTAGACTACCCCTACAAAGGAATCGGGCTTGGGCGCGCCCGCGAAAAAGGGCTGGTCATGTCCCTGGCCGGGGTTCAGAGCAGAGTCAAGGGCGCACGTAGCCTGGCGGCTGAAGGCCTGCGCAGTGTCGGCTTGCGCATAGTAAAAGTTCCCCCACGAATCTGGATGCCGCTGGCCGGTGTTGTAGTTGCCTTGCTCGGTATTTTGTTGCTTTGGCCCGCCGGGCCGTTTGCCAAGGTCGAAAAGGCTCTCGATCAAGGCAGGTTGGCTGCAGCCCTGGCGTTAATGGAAAAGCATACCCGCAGGGACACTCCATCCGGCATGGCAATGCAGGCGCACGTTCTTCTGTCTCAGAAGGATCCATCTGTGGAACGGGCCGGCAGCCTGCTCATGCAGGCATGTAAGAAAGATCCGACAAAACTTTCCGAAAGCCGCGTCCGGGCCGACCTGGTAGCTTGCCTCGATCAATCCAATGCGGGATCGCTTGTGGAATTTATATCCAAGACAGTCTTCAATCAACTGGAAGATGAACTGATTGTGGCCTCGCGCAGAAAGCGCTACTGGCTGCGCTGGAACGCGATCCGCTTACTTTTAAAAAAAGGCGCCGCAGACGAAGTCGATCTGGGATACGCCTACATCCAGGACTTGCGCTATGCGGGTTCGTGTTCAAGCCGCAAACGAGCCGCGAAGAAGCTGGCCGAGATGAAAGACACCCGGGCCCTGCCGGCGCTTCGCGAAGCCGGCAAGCGCTCTTTCCTGGAAAACCTGTGCATGGGCGACACGCTCGAAGACGCCATCCGCGAGATCAAGCGCTGATCGTTACCCGCCTGCGCTTCGCTTCGAGCGCTGGAGCCGGCTACGGCTTGGCTTGCCATGATGTAGTCGATGCGCCTGTTCGTGACCGGATGGGTGATCTCGCACCTATGCCGGACCCGTGGCCTGTTCGGATAGCAGCTTCTTGAACCTGTCCAGGGTTACTGGATAGGCCTGCATGGTGATGCCCATCCAGTCGCAGTACTCCAGGAATTCCTCGGGCTTTTCCGCCATGTAGCGATCAAGATAGCCGACGGCATCCAGCACGATGGCCCCGCCGGTGTGCCTGGGGAAGTTCTCGTTGGCGATGGCCTTGTCCCAATCCTTGAACACCAGCGTGCGATACTTGACCCAACCCGGTGTCATCCACCAGACCGGCTCGTCTCCGGCCAGTTCCTGCTGTATCTGTCGCCGCTGAGCTTCGTCCGCGATCATGTCCATGCATTGGGTGGCATCGATCCGGGCCACGTTCGGGCCCAGTTCGTCTATCAGCGTAGACATTGTGCGTAGCGGTTCGTTGACGTTCACGTAGCAGAACTTGCTTCCGTAGACTACTATCACCTTGCCCGCCAGCTTCTTGGCCTTGTCGACCTGCCGGACGATCTGTTTTTCCAGTTCGTTCATGTCCTGATGAAGGCCGGGCGTGGTGTAGATGATATGCTCGCTGTCCAGAAATCCATCTTGCCGAAGCTTGTTCAGCTCCAGGCTCATGGTGCCGCAAGCCACGATGGCAACATCCTTGAATGATACATCGCTCATAAATGCCTCCCATGGTTCTCGATGACGGCCCCTACGCCCATTTTTCTCCGGAAAGGGGGACGGCTGCAACATATTAACTTTTCGATTGATGTTTCTGCTTCAAACTGAGATTTAATTTAGGCGATGATCATGAAACCGACTCAAATTCGCTTATTTCTTATGTGCCTGCTCGCCACAGGATGCGCAACTCAGAGCCAGGCACTCATCCTGGATGAGGGTGGAACGCGCGCCACTGGGGCCGACCTGTGGACCAGGGCCGTCAACATCGCCGGGAAGAATGCACGTTGGGAAGCAGGCAAATACACAATCCGGTTCGAAGTGAGGGACGGCAGCGGGAATGTCGAACAAACACAGACAATGACCTACGAACGTAAACTTTCACCGCAAGGTTCGCTGATCGAGAAATTGGTGAGCGCAACCAAGAACGGCGAGGACGTGACCGCCGCGCGACGGCAGGAGGAAGAAAGCCAGCAACAGGCGGAATCAACTTTGCAGAATTCGGCGGCGAAGGAAAAGAACGGCACCATCCAGGTCAGGCTTTACGACAAACATCCGTTCGATTCCGACGACCAAGAGGCCGTCACCATCGAACGCAGGGACGAGACGCGTCAGATCCAGAATAGGACCTGTCAGGGATACAAGTTCCGCTTCGAGCAGGGAGACGGCGCGTTTACCAGCGGGATGGCCTGGCTTGACGTGAAAACCGGTGCCGCCATTGAAATGCGTTTTACCCAGCGCCCGCTCCCGCCCCATGCCGAGGATCTGATTTCAACCATCCGCTTCGAGTACACACCCGATGGGACATGGCGAGTGAAGGAAAAGAAGTCCGAAAGCCAGGCCAAGTTCCTGTTTTGGACCAAGACCCTTACCGATATACAGGATTACGACGATTACTGGCTCCGCGAAGATTGACTGGGAGAAGGGGGACGATCTCAACTTTTTAACTTCTCGATCGATCTTATTGCCTCAAGCCGAGGCTGCAACTTTTCCAAGGCTGCCAGGATCTTCTCGGGTGTGATGGGCAGATCGCGGATGCGCACGCCGATTGCATCGTAGATGGCGTTGGCTATGGCCGGGGCCGTGGGCACCAGGCCTGCCTCGCCTACTCCCTTGGCCCCAAAGGGGCCGGCCGGGTCGTTGGTTTCTATGAAGTCAAGCTCGATTGGAAAATCCATCTCGGCCGCGGTGGGGATCTTGTAGTCGCGGAAGTCGGGGTTGATAATCCGGCCGCGTTCGCTTTTTAGCTCTTCGTAGAGTGCGTAACCGACTCCCTGGGCCAGGGCGCCGTATGTCTGTCCGGCCAGTGTCTGGCGGTTGAGCACCCGGCCCACGTCGTGGGCGGCGGCCAGCTTGATGATTTTTACCTCGCCCGTCTGGCAGTCGACTTCCACCTCGGCACCCTGGGCGCCGAAGGCGTAGGCGGCCGACATGTTGCCGTAGCCCTTGTTCCAGTCGGGAAGCTCATTGGGCGGATCGTAGAAGGCCTCGGCAACCAACACCTCGCCCTGCCGGCGAAAGTGAATGGCTCGCAGCAGTACATCCAAATTTACCCGTAGGACGGGATCGTCCGGTGCGCCGGGGACGAAAACCATTCCGCCGCGCAGTTCGAAGCGACTGTCTTTGGCTGCCTGCGAGATGTTGAAGTCCGGCGGGCTATAGCCGGGTTCGCGCTTGCTCATGCGGGCTATGTTCTTCTGCACTAGTTCCGGGTACAGCTCGCGGGCATGCTCGAAGATCTTGTCGCGCATCTGCAGCGCCGCGGCTATGGCCGCGTTGCCGGCCATGAAGGCGCCGCGGCTTGCGTGCGTGCCGACGTCCCAGGGACAGGTGCCGGTGTCGGTGGGGTTGACGATAACCTTTTCAGGAAGCACCCCGAGGGACTCGGCCACGAACGCAACCAGCACCGTATACATACCCTGGCCCATCTCGACCCCGCCGTAGTAGACGTTGACGTTGCCGAAGTCGTCGAGCTTCAATATCAGGCCCGAGCCGTCGGAGCGATAGATGCGCCCGCCGCCGCCGACGTGGATCAACGAGGCCATCCCGACCC
>CAZXHT010000125.1:0-15389 GCA_964640665.1 uncultured Myxococcales bacterium | reverse complement strand
AAGTCGCCGAGCGACAAGGAGGTCGCCATGAAACGTTGTTTGTGTTTTACACCTCTGTTTGTCTTGTCATTCTTTTCGGGCTGCGCGCTTTCCCCGCCCGGTACTCCCCCCCCGGGCGGGGGCACGCAGTCCGGATTTATTACAGAAACAGCCTACGACGCCTGGGCCTCCTACGACTCCCAGGGCGCTGTGGTCGACGAGGGTATAAGCGAGTTGCCCCAAGATCGCACTCGCCGGCTCCAAAGCCGGACGCTTGCGCTCAGCGATGTAGCTCCATCGCTGCATCCGGCCCTTGCCGCCGAGCTTGAAGAGGCGCCCGACGACAGACTGCTGGATGTCGTAATTGCGGTGCGATCGAGCAACAGGCTCTCCGCGCTTCCGCGCTACAGGCGCGATCTCGACCCGGACGACGCTGCCAATCTCGAGATCGAAACCCAGCGCCGTCTTGTGCAGCAGGCCGACGGCGAGCTGCGCGCGCTGGAAAGAAAACCGCTGGTCGAGGCCATCGAGCACCTGGGTGGAAGTGTTAGCGCCGAGTATCGTGTCGGCAACGCCGTGGTGGCCGAGATCACGGCCGGCGCGCTTCGCAGGCTGCTTGCCGAACGCGCCGAGATCGCCGCCGCCTCGCCCGTGGATTCGGGCGAGGGGCCATCCGCTAACTTCATCTCGAACGGGCGCGCCGAGCAGGTATCCGACCAGGTTGTCACGGCGGGCTACGATGCCAGCGGCTACCGCGTCGGTCTGCTCGACACCGGGGTATACCCCTCGCACACCGTCTTCACCTCCCCCGACAAGATCCTGATCTGGCGCGACTGCTCCTGGACCCCCGCGGGGGATTGCAGCTACTACTACGTCTACCCCTGGAACCTGTACTACAATGCCGGCGACCCGGTCTCGTCGGGCGGTCACGGCACCGGAATGGCCGACATCATCGCCGGCAACTCCGATCTCGGCGATTACTACCGCGGGGTGGCACCCGGCGCATACATCGACAGCGTCAACGTCTTCTCACCGACGGCCCACACAGCCCTCGACCAGAGCGCCGTGCTTCGGGCCTTCAACTACCTGGATGCCTACGACGACGTGGTGGTGGCCGACATCACCGCCGGCGAGTACGAAAACGGCACCATCGCGCTCGCGGCGGACGACCTCTACGACGAGGGCGTGATCATAGTCGCCCCGGCGGGCAACAACGGCGCCTACATCTGCCAGTCGCCGGCCATCGCCCACAAGGTGCTCGCCATAGGCGGCAACGGTTACGGCGGATCGGGCGGCACCAACGGCGGCGGGCGATTCAAGCCGGACATCACCGCGCCCCAGGGCATGTACGTGGCCGGCAACACCAGCAGCACGTCCGCCACCTACCGCACCGGAACCTGCCCGTCCGCGGCCTTCGCCGGCGGTGCCGCGGCGCTGTTACGCGACTACTACGACTACCGCGGCTGGTCGTCGGACCCGGGCGCGATCTACGCCGCCATGATCACCTTCGGCAACGAGGGCGGCGACGACCTCGACAACTTCGACGGCGCCGGCGATCTCGAGCTCGGCGAGGTGGCCAACAGCGCCTGGGTAAGCGGGGTGCGCTATCTCGATCCGAACGATGCGTACAACATCTACTTCTACGTCGGCTCCGGCGCCTGCGATCTAAGGGCCGGGATCTGGTGGGCCGAGGATTACCAGTGGTATCACTCGACGATGTTTCTAGACTTGTATCAGGGATCGACACTCCGGCGATCCAGCATACATTCAAATAGTGTCTTTCAGAAAGTTATCTATCCCTACAGCATGGGCGGGGGATGGTGGCGAATAGGCATCTCTTCCTACATCTATAACACACGCCAGGACATCAAGGTTCACTACCTGGTTCACTACCGCACCGGCTGTTGACCGGTGGCGGGGGAGACTTGAATTGACCGACTCCGAGAAAAAACTCCCGCGTCTTCTGATCGTCGACGACGAGGAGTTGATCATCCGTGCGCTCCAGCGCCTGCTGCGCCGGGAAATCGATATCACCGGGGCCACCACCTCCGGGCAAGCCATCGAGTTGCTGTCCAGAGAGAGCTTCGACACCATCATGGCCGAAGCCTCGGTTCCTCACGATAGCATGCCCGGCTTCGTCGACTGGCTGGCCGAGACCCGCCCCGATCTGCTCGCTCGACTGATCGTCGTCTCGGGCGGCCGGCGGTTGGATTTCGCCAACAAGTTCGCATGGGATCACCGCTGCCTGTTCATGATCAAGCCGGTCTCTTCCGAAGCGCTCACCGCCGCCGTTGCCAGGATCGCGGATCGATGCGGCCCGTGCGCAGCTCATCCATGAAAGCGTCTACGACCTTCGGGTCGAACTGCGTGCCCCGGCAGCGCAATAACTCATTCTCGATCCAGGCGGGATCGCGGGCGCTGCGGTAAACCCGGTCCGCGGCCATGGCCTCGAAAGCGTCGACCACGTGCACGATGCGCGCCCCGGGCGCGATCTCGTCTCCTGAAAGACCGGCCGGGTAGCCCGTGCCGTCATGGTTCTCGTGGTGCTGGCCGGCGATGGCCGCGATGTCCCAGGGAAACTCGATCGGCTCTAGGATCGATACGCCTATGGATGGATGCGTCTTGATGGTCGCAAACTCCGCATCGGTTAGGCTGCCTGCCTTGAGCAGCACACCGTCGGGGATGCCGATCTTTCCGACGTCGTGCAACAGTCCACCGATGCGCAACGCCTCGATCTCGTCGCCGCCAAGCCCCATTCGGCGGCCGACGATCTGCGCCATGGCAGCCACGTTTTCCGAGTGGCTGTGAGTGTAACGATCGCGGGCGTCCACCGCCCGGGCCAGCGAGAAGGCCGCCTCGCCGGCCGACTGCCTCAGATCGCGGGCGGTGTGCGCGTCGGGCCCGGCGCTTTTGTTGCGCCAGACGTCAAGCGCCTTACGCACCAATTCACGCAGCCGCTGGTTGTCCCAGGGCTTGGCGACGAAGTAGTGAATCAGACGGCGGTTGACCACATCGGCCGCGACCCGGATGTCGTTGCAGCCGGTCAGCATGATGGCCACCACACCGGGCCATCTCTGGCGGATAAGCGTCAGCAGCTCGACCCCGGTCATGCCGGGCATCATCTGGTCGGAGAGCACCACCGCCACTTCGTTCGAGCGCATGATGTCGATCGCTTGGGCCGGGCTGTCCGCCGTCAGCAGATGGTAGTCGTCGCTGCGCAGCAACCTGACGAGCGACGTCAACACGGACCTCTCGTCGTCGACGATCAGCACGCGCGGCTTTTCTCCGAGCGCCGCTTGTCTTGTCTGCTTGGCCGTCATTTGTCCAGTCCGGCGTCTCGCCCGGCGTCGCTCTCGACCTGGGTCAGCGGCAGATCGACCCGGAAAGTGCTGCCGCGGCCCGGCTCGCTGCTGGCGCCGATGCTGCCCTTGTGGCGTCTGACGATCTTGCGCGCGATGCTCAGCCCCAGCCCGGTGCCCACCCCCCTGGGCTTGGTGGTGTAGAACGAATCGAACATCTTCCCCAGGGTCGCCCCGTCCATGCCGCAGCCGTCGTCCTCGACCTCGACCAGCAGCCGGCCGCCCGAGATCCGGGTGCGCACGACTATGCAACCGGAACGCTCGATGGCCTGGGTGGCGTTGTGAATCAGGTTCAGGAAAACCTGTCCCAGCTGCGAGGGGTAACAGGGGATGCTCGGCAACTCCGAGTACTCGCGCACCAACTCGGCCTTGTACTTGATCTGGTTCCAGAGGATGCCGATCGCGCCGTCGAGAATCTGGTTCACGTCTGTAAATTCCATGACGTCGGTGTCGTCACGGGCGAAGTTCTTCAAATCGGCGACGATCTTGAGCACCCGCGCGACGCCTTCTTTCGTCTCGGCCAGGCAGGTCGGCAGATCGTCGAGGACGAATTTCAAGTTGACCTCGCGCGCCGCGGCCAGGATTTCTTGCGCCTGCGGTTGGCCATCCTCGGGGGCCAGGCGGCGCAAGACGGGCATGATCTCGTCCAGGTACTCGGTCAGCGACGAAACGTTGGAGTTGACGTAGCCCAGTGGATTGTTGATCTCGTGGGCCACACCGGAGACCAGCTCGCCGATGGTGATCAACTTGTCGCGACGCATCATGTCGCGCTCAATGTCCATGCGCTCATCGGAGGACTTGGCCAGCTCCAGGCTGCGGGCTACGTCGCCGGCCAGCAGCAAGCCAAGCTCGACGTCGGCCCTGGTGAACGGCTGTTCGCTTTCGAAGCGCGTCAGACACAGCGCGCCTGTCACATGGTTGCGTCCCCGCAAGGGCAGGCACAGGCCCACCATCGGCTGGCGACTGCGCTGCCTGTCTGGCGGACACAGGTCGTCGGGCGCCTGGCCGACGACTATCTGCGGCTCGTCGTGCTCGATCACCCAGCCGGCGATTCCCTCGCCGGCGTTCATCTTCTCGCCGGGCGGCACGTCGCCGTCCATGCCGTACGAGGCGGCGATACGCAGGCTGTCCTCTTCCGGCTGCAGCAAGATAACGCTTGCCGAGTCGGCGCCGGTCTGCCGCAGCATCACCTGCAGCAGCACGTTCAAAAGCCTCTCGCTGGACACCCCGGAGGCCACGGCGTGGCGGATCTCCATGGCGGCCGCCAGTTCGCCGGCGGGCTTCCCGTCGGTGAGCAGAGAAGAGAAACGGATGCAGCGGTGAATCGTCTCTTCCAGGACGTCAAGCTCAACGGGCTTATTGAGAAAGGAGTTCGCCCCGCTGCGGAAGGCCTCGACCGCCAGGTCGCGATCCTGCGCACCGCTTATCGCCACTACCGGCAGGGCCGGGTAGACGTCGCGGATGGAGCCGATCAGGCTCAGGCCGTCGATACCCGGCATGATCAGATCGACCAGCAGCAGTTCCGGCTTCTCGGCTTCGATCATCCCGAGCACCGGCTCGGCGGATAGCGACACCAACGGCGTAAGCCCCAGGCGTTTCAGCCAGACCTTCATCAGACCGAGAAAGGCCGGCTCGTCGTCCACCACCAGCACGGCAGGCTTCTTCTTCTCGCCATCCGGGCCGGCCCCGGAGACCGCCCGCATCAGATCCCTGATGGTGGCGGACTTCCAGGGTTTCTGAATTACGAGCTGCACCGTTCGATCCTTGAGCGCCCGTATAACGCGATCGTCGATGTTGCCGCCGGTGAGAAGCGCGCGGAAGACCTCGGGATAGAGTTGCTTGACCCGGGCCAACAACTCGAGCCCGTCCGTTTTCGGCATGTGGTAGTCCGAGACGATGCAGACCGGCCGCTCCCGCTCGAGCGCCTCGAGCGCCTCCGCGGCCGAGGCGAAATCACGGGCCAAATGGCCTTCCCCCCTGACGACGCGATTGAGCGCCTTGAGCACCAGGGGTTCGTCGTCTACCAGGTAAACGATCTGTTCTTTCGTCTCATCAACCATGGTTTCCCGGACTCTCCTCCTCCCCGTTGGTTGAGCCGTTACCCGAGAACCGCGAGGGATCTATCTCGCAGCGATTCATCACCCGCCTGAAGTTAGAACGGTCCATGCCGGCCAGCCGAGCCGCCTGGGTCACGTTTCCGCCGGTGCCGATCAGCATCTCGGTCAGGTACTTGCTCTCGAACTCTCCCAAGGCAATCTCCTTGGCCTGGCGATAGGGCCTGTCCACCAGCGGACTGCCGTTTTCGCGCCTGGCCGGCAGTCGCCCGCGCAGCGCCTCGGGCATATCGCGCAGCCCGATCTCCGGGCCGCGCCCCAGCACGACCGCCCGTTCGATGACGTTTTCCAGTTCGCGCACGTTGCCGGGCCAGGTGTGGTTTTCGAGCGTCTCCATGGCCGCGGGATCGATACCCGCAAGCGCTTTGCCCGTGCGCCCGTTGTATTTGCGCAAGAAATGCAGAGCCAGCAACGGGATGTCATCGACCCGCTCGCGCAGCGAGGGCAACTGGATGGTGATCACGTTCAGGCGATAGAATAGATCCTCGCGGAAATCGCCCTGCCGCACGGCCCTGGCCAAATCGACGTTGGTGGCGGCGATCACGCGCACGTCCACCTTGCGGATGTCGTTGCCGCCGACACGCTTGAGCTCGCCCTCCTGCAGCACCCTGAGCATCTTGACCTGCGTCTGCCCGGGCACCTGGCCGATTTCATCGA
Organism: uncultured Myxococcales bacterium; assembly: GCA_964640665.1. Classification (GTDB taxonomy): domain Bacteria; phylum Myxococcota; class B64-G9; order B64-G9; family B64-G9; genus DATKYQ01. The sequence continues at coordinate 9,280 of CAZXHT010000125.1, read as the reverse complement.
GAAAGATCGAGCCGGAGCTTGCGCTTTCGAACAGGCCGCGCTTGGTGTTGACGGCGCCGGTGAACGATCCCTTCTCGTGACCGAACAGCTCGCTTTCGAGCAGCGTGTCGGTCAAGGCCGAGCAGTTGATGGCCACGAACGACTGCGCCCGGCGCGGGCTGCGATGGTGGATGGCCCGGGCCACCAACTCCTTGCCGGTGCCGCTCTCACCCTGGATCAGAACGGTCGAACTGGAGTAAGCCACCCCGTCGATCAACTCGAAGACACGCTGCATCTGGGGGCTGGATCCCACCAGGCCCTCGAAGCCGTCGCGGATCTCGAACATGCTCTCCAGTTCGCGGTTGCGCTGAATCAGGCGCTTGTGCCTGCCGGCCTTGAGCACGGTCAAGATCGCGCTTTCGATATTGGTAAACGGTTTGGTCAGGTAGTCGTAGGCCCCGGACTTGACCGCCTCGACGGCCGTCTCGACAGTCGCGAAAGCGGTCATAATGACTACCTCGGCAGGCAGGTCGCGGGTCTTGATCTCCTTGAGCAGCTCGATACCCGAAACGCGCGGCATGCGGATGTCGAGCACGGCCACGTCGGGCCGGAAACTCTCGATCAACGCCAGGGCCTCCGTCCCGTCCGACAGCGTGCGCACCTCGCACTGGTGGGCGGCAAGCATCTTTTTCCAGGCCGTCAACATGAAGGGCTCGTCGTCGACGACAAGCACCTTCAACGGGCCGAATTCCACAGGGTCTGCGCTCATCAGCGTGCTCCTTTTATTCCTGCCGCCCGAGAGCCGGCAGCCGCAGGGTAAACGCGGCGCCCCCGCCCTCTGAGTTTTCAGCGCTCAACTCGCCCCCGTGTTCGCGGGCAATGCCGTAGCTGATGAACAGGCCCAGTCCGCTCCCCTCCCCGGGCTCCTTGGTGGAGAAGAACGGCTCGAAGATGCGCGGCAAGACCTCGGCCGGGAGTCCCTGGCCGTTATCGCGCACCCGCAATACAACCTGGTCGCCTTCCTGCCGGGTTTGAACGAACACCTCCTGACCGGGCCGCGACTCGAAGAGCGCATTTTGCAGCAGGTTGACCACGACCTGTTCGAGCTTGCCCGCCTGACCCAGCACCCGTGGATCGCCCGGGTCGAGGTCCAGGCCGATGACCACATTCTTTGCCCTGGGATGCAGCCGGATGATAGTGGCCGCGCTATCGGCCACACCGTTTATACACAGCCGGCTGCGAGCGCCCGGTGAGGGCGGGCGCGAAAAGCTGAGCAGGTTATCGACGATCTCCTTGCAGCGCAGCGCGCAGTCCTGGATGGTGTTCAGCGACTCCTCGAGCTGACTTGGTTCGAGACCCGGGCCGTCGCGCAGCAAAAGCTGCACAAAAGCCAGGATGCCGCCCAGCGGGTTGTTTATCTCGTGAGCCACCCCTCCCGCCATGCGGCCCAGCGCCACCATCTTCTCGGCCTGGATCAGCGCCTGGGTTCTCAGTTCGACCTGGCGCTCGAGATCCTGGTTGACCTCTTCGAGCTGCAGGTTGCGCTCGGCCAGCTCGGCCTTGAATTCGCGGTTGCTGCGGATCAGGCCGACATGATCGACACACTCCCGGACGGTTGCCACTAGTTGGAAGTCGTTCCAGGGCTTGTTCAAGAAACGGTAGACCTCGGCCTCGTTGATCGCCCGTTCGATGGCCTCGAAGCTCGCCTGCCCGGTCAACATGACCCGCTGGATGTCGGGCCAGTGCCCGCGAACCCTCTTCAGGAAAGCGACGCCGTCCATGCCGGGCATGCAGAAATCGGAGATCACCACCTGTACGCCGTGCTCTCGCTCGAGGACTTCCAGCCCCCGCTCGCCCGTCAGGGCCGTATGCAGCGGTTTGAAATACCTGGCAAGCGTCCTTTTCAGGGCGTTGAGCACGTTTTGCTCGTCGTCGACGATCAGGATCCCGCCGCCAGCCTCGACGGTGCCCTGCCTTTTGCGTTCTGCGTTCAAGACGCTCTCTCCTTAGCCAAATGCTGCTTCTGCGCGGCGGGCAGCTCAAGCCGCAGGCAGACGCCTCCTTCGGGCGGTTTGAAAGCATCGAGCCTGCCGCCCATCATCCTGGCCAAACCATGCGCTGCAGCCAGCCCCAGCCCGCCGGTTTCCCTGTCGCTGCCGGGCTCGAAGAACGGATCGAACAAGCGGGACAGTTCGTCGCCGTCAAGGTCGCCGCCGCGATCGAGCAGGTCGATCTGCACCCGGCCTTCCCGCTCGCGGGTGTTGAGCACGATCAGGCAAGCGCGCGACCCGGCCCGCGTCCTGACGCCGAGCATGCCCAGCAGAACCTGGCGCAGGCTCTTGACCGGCAGCCAGACGGCGGGCAGCGCGCCCAGGTCGCGCTCGATGCTCGACCCGGCCGTAAGCGTTCCCGCCACCAGTTCGGCAAGTCTCTCGACCTCTGTGTTGACATCCACCGACGCCGGGCGTTCGTCGATATCTCCCTCCTCGGCGAAAGCTCGCAGTTGTTCGACTATCGTGGTTATCCTGGCAAGCCCGGCCGACATCTCGTCGAACAGCGGGCCCAGGTCTTCGATAACCTCTTCCAGGTGGTCCTCCGCAACGATCCTGCCGGCCTCGCTCATGATGCGCGCGATCTTCTCCCGGCCGTCGGCCCCCGCGCGGTGCCCGGCGTGGATCACCACCCCGGCCAGCCGACGCAGAGAGCGCACGTACTGTTCGAGCGTGGACAGGTTGGCGTTGACGAAACCGAGCGGGTTGTTGATCTCGTGGGCAACGCCGGCTCCCAGCAGGCCGATAGACGCCATTTTCTCCCGCCTGATCATGCCGGCCTGGGCTTTTTTGAGTTTGCGGTGCGTCTGCTCGAGTTGCTCGTAGGCCTCGTGCCGCGCCCGGTTGGCCTCCTTGAGTGCCCGGGTGCGCTCCTCGACCGTCTTCTCGAGCTGCTGCGACCAGGTTGCCAACTCCGCTCTCGACTTGCGAAGATCTCCGGCCACCATGGCGTTCTGCACGGCAACGGCGATGGTGGCGGATATTTCTTCGAGCCTGAAGAGATCGCCCTCGTCGAAAGTGTCAGACTGCTTCTTGTTGAGCAGCTCGATCACCCCGATGCAGTCATCCTGCACCACGATCGGCGCGGCCAGGATACAACGGGTGACGAAGCCCGTGCCGGAATCGACGCCGGCGTCGAAGCGCTCATCGCTTTGCGCGTCGTCGATCTTGATCGGCTTGCGGTTGATCAGGCTCCACCAGGCAATCCCGCCCCGCTTGCGGGGCAGGCGTATCTCGCGCACGGCGTCCCCCTTGGGACCGGCCGAGCCGTAAAAGTATAGCTCGTCCCGATCTGCGTCCCGCAGAAGCAATGATCCCGCCTCGGCCCCGACGAAGGCGCAGGTGGCCCGGACCACCTCGTCCATCCAACTCTCGATCGGCCTGGTGGATGTCACCAGCTGCGATATGTAGCGCACCATCTTCAGATCGCTGACCCTCCGGCGCAATTCGATGGACAACTCGTGTTTCTCACGTTCCAGCGCCTGGCGCTCGAGAACCCGCGCGACGCTCATCCGTAAAGCGTCTGAAGTGAACGGCTTGGGCAGGTAGTCGCCCGCCCCGCCCCTGAGAGAGCGCAGCGCCGAATCCAGCGAGAAATCGGAAGTCACAATGACCACCTTGCCGGACTCGTCTCGCTCGAAGAAGCGCTCGAGCAACTCGTAGCCGGACACATCCGGCAGGAAGATATCCAGGATAACCAGATCGGTCGGATTGTCTACGTAGCTTGCGAAACCCTCCTCGCCACTCGCCGCCTCGCGCACCTCGAACCCGCCGGCGACAAGCGTCTCGAACGCCAACGCCCGGAAGAGTGAGTCGTCGTCTATAACAAGGCAGGTTGGCATATCTGGGTCACAGTCCACCGAGGTCTTCGTCTATGACGATCACACCGCGGGAATCGCGTTGTACCTCGAAAATGCCCGGGTGCTCATCTTCCATCTTTTCGATGAAGCCCTGCTGCTTCTTGACCGTGTCGAGCAACAACTGGTTCTCGCGCCTGAGGTTGATGAAGTCGAAGATGTGCTTCAAGGTCATCTTCAGCTCGAGATCCATCCACGGCTTGGTCATAAAGCGGAAGACCTCGCCCTCGTTGATGGCCTTGATGGCCATCGACAAATCGGCATGCCCGGTTAAAATCACCCGCACCACCCGCGGGTAGAGATCCTTGATCTTGCCCAGGAAGGTCAGCCCGTCCATCGAGGGCATCAGGTGATCCGAAACCACCAGGTCGATGTCGTTCTCATCGAGCACCTCGAAGGCCTCCGCGGCGCCCTCTGCCAGAAATAGTTCGTAGGGCTCTTTCCTCAATGTGCGCCGCATGGCGTTGAGCACGTTGGCCTCGTCGTCGACGAAAAGTATCGTTTGCCTTGGCTTTTCCACCGTATCCTCCATGAGACGTTTCGCGTTTTGCACCCCCCGACTTAGACTGCCAAAAGCATACCACAACGCCAAACAGGACTACGCGAAAACAATGTCCTTCTATTTCAGGCTGTTAAGCAGAAGAGCGGTGGGTGCCGAAGGCCAGCCGAACCCGGCTGGTGGGTATAATATGACCCGGGTCAGATGCAACGTCCTTCCAGACCCGCAGGTGCCATTTGACCCGGGGGTCACGAGTGACCCGTCGGTCTGTCAAACGTCGACCTGGTCCCGGGCTTCCGGGTTCCCGTCCAGGGCGCTTGCGATCTGGATTCCGTCCCTGGTGCTTTCCTTGACACGGTACATGGCCTCGTCGGCCAGCCTGAGAACGCCGTCCCTGTTGTCGGTGTCCTGCGGGAAATTGGAGACCCCGAACGAGGCCGTTATATGCACCTGCATGTTCTCGCCGGCCAAAAAGACGCGCTCGTTCAGCGCCAGCCGCAGGCGCCGCGTGACGTGCACGGCCTGCGACTTGGTGGTTTGCGGCAGGATGATGACGAACTCGTCGCCGCCGTAGCGCGTGGGAATATCGACGGTGCGCAGGCCGGCCCGGACCAGGTCGCCCACCTCCTTGAGCAGTCTCGAGCCGCACAGGTGGCCGTGCTCGTCGTTCACGTACTTGAAGTGATCCAAATCGAAGAAGATCAGCGAAAACGTCAAGCCGTAGCGTTTCGAGCGCGCGAACTCGCTGGCCAGCATCTCGTGCAGATGGCGGGAGTTGTAGAGGCTGGTGACGTCGTCCTTGACCGTCAGATCCTGGACCCTGAGGAAGTTGCGCGCGTTCTCGATGGCGATCGCGGCGTAGTCGGCCATCGATTCGAGCAGGCGCAGGTCGGGCTCGCTGAACGACTCGGGCTCGGCGTTTACCAGCTCGATCACGCCGAGCACGGAACCGCGGGCCACCAACGGCACGCACAGGATCGAGCGCGTCTCGAAGCGGGTCATGCTGTCGACCCGCTCGCACCAGCGGGGATCTTTACGCACGTCGGGCACCAGCAACGACTTGGCCTCCCGGGCCACCCAGCCCGCGACCCCCTCTCCGATCTTCAGGCGCAGTTCCTTGAGCTTGTCGGCGCCCAGCCCCACGGCGATCTCGAAATAAAGCTCGTTGGCCTCCTCGTCCACCAGGAGCAGCGACCAGTTGTGCGGCTTCATCAACTCGCTGATCTTCTCCATGATGATGGCCAGCACCTCGCGGATATCGAGCGTCGAGGTCAGCGTCTTGCCGATCTCGTTGAAGATACGCAGTTCATCGACGGTCCGCGTCAAGTCTCTAAGCAGTTGCTCCCTGTCCATGCATGGGCCCTTTATTATGCGTTCGGAGCAAGGCGTATTGTATACAATCGAGTATTGAAGTCAAAGTATTGGCCGATTGAGGCCGATTCAGAAAGATCCCTGGAAGTAGATGGTCACCAGGCGCATCAGCTCTTGGCCGCCGTAGCGCACGCCCTCGGGCGTGATTCCCCCGCCCAGGTCATGGTAGCGGAAGTGAGGCGCCTCGAACGGCGAGACCGGCAGGAAGAGCTTGATCCCCGTCTCGATCCGTAGATCGTTGCCGCCGGACCATCTCCAGCCCAACCTGCCAACCAGTAGAAAGACGTTCTGCATGTGTTGCACGAGGGTGTCTTCCATCAGGCCTTTCGGGTTGCTGATGTCGGAAAGCGTGAACTCCGAGCGCGAAAAGAGGTACAGGCTTCCGAGCAGGCCGGTGTCGGCCAGGAAGCGCCCCCCGACGGTGATGAGGTTCTTGGGATTGTTACCGAGGGACTTGCCGCTCTCGAGGTCGAAATCGGCCCGGTAGGCCCAGGCGGCCAGCAAGGAGAGGGAGCGGGTCAGGTTGATGCGGACTGCCAACTCGCTGCCCATGATACGGTGGCCGTCTTCCAGGTTCGTATAGTGAAGATGGCTTTTGTCTAGATCGGGCAGGCCCCGATCGCCCGCGACGATCGTGCCGGTCATATCGATAATGTCGCTGTAGAGGTTGCAGTAGAGATCCAGCGCGACGCTCAGCCTGTCGTCGAGGAACTGGCCGCGGTAGCCCGCCTCGAACGACCAGAGTTCCTCGTTGCCGAGCCCCTCGTTACCGACTACCCGGGACATGAACCCCTGGAAGAGATCCCGGTCGCCTCCCTGGATCGGGCCGTCGGGCGGGAAGCTCACCATGGGATGGAGCCTCTTTTCCATGAAGGCGGGCATGCGAAAGGCCCGGGCGGCACCCAGGCGCAGGAACTGTCCCGCGGCGGGCCTGAAGACCGCCGCCAGGCGGGGGCTCGCGAACCAGCCGGTCTCGGTGTTGTAGTCGAGGCGTGTCCCGCCGGTCACCGTCAGCCAGTCGGCGACGGCCAGTTCGGCGTGCGCGAAGGCGCCGGAACGAACCCCCAGGTAATCGATGCCCGGCTTTTGGTAGCGGGAACTCGCCTGGTCGTCGAACGTCGCCCCGTCCAGAAACCGATCGCAGCTCAGCAGCGAGAGCCTGGCTCCGCCACCCACGATGAGCAGCAACGGATCCCAGAAAGTCGGCAGGCGCCACTGGGCCTGTCCGTCGAGGGTGTTGCCGCGGATGTTCATGGGCACAAAGTCCGCCAGGTGCAACCCGGCGTAGTCCAGCAGGGCATCGAGCTCGGCGTCAGCTCCGAAGTTGGTGTAATAGAGCTGGCCCCGCAGCGTCTCGGACTCGTAGGCCAGCCGGACAGTCAGCATATCGAAGGTGCCGAAGATTGTGCCCGTCCTGCTCGGGATCGAGCCCTCTATCGACGAGAATCCGGCGTCGAGCAACAATTTCTCCTTCTCCGAGAAGCGGTATTCGCCCACGGCCCTTGCCTTCCTGACCTTCTTGCCCGGCTCTTTCGCGTCGCCGATCATGCCGGCCGTGTCATACCCGCCGCTCGCGGACAGCCCCAGCTTTCCGAAGCGGGCCGAGGCGCGCCCGGCCAGTGAGAGGTTGCCCCATTCTCCTCCGGTCACCCTGGTCCAGACGGACGTCCGTTCGGGCACCGAGCGGGTGGTCACGCTGACCACTCCGGCCACGGCGCTGGCGCCGTACAAAGAAGAGCCCGGTCCGCGGATGATCTCGATGCGCTCGATGTCCTCGAGCGAGATGGGCAGGCTCTCCCAGAGCGGCTGTCCCAGAAGCTCGATGTTGGCCTCCCGGCCGTCGATCAACACCAGGTAGAGATTGTTCTCGTAGGCCCAGACCAGGCGCGAGGCGATGGATGCGTAGAAGGGAGACACATCGATCACGTCCATGCCCGGCACCAACCTGAGCAGGTCCGGGACAGAGCCGGCGCCGGAGGTTTCTATGTCTTGCCGCGTGATGACGGTGATGGCCGAGGGGCTCATTCCGATCTGCTGGCGATGCCGGGCGGCCGACTCGACCACCTCTTCACCCTCCTCGAGCAGGGCGAACTCGTCGCTCAGCTCGTCATCCGTTTCATCCGCCGGGGAGGCCGGCGAGAGGAAAAAGATCGACGACAGCAACACAATAACCGTCAAAAGGCGCAACATGACTACCGCCCCGCAAAAGACAAGCGCCGACCTGCGCCCCACCGGTAAAGTCTAGCCTAAAACACCCCCATGTCAATTTCGTCGTAACCATTATGGGAAGTCTGCTGTCAATGGAGAGCGGGCAGTTCCAAGCCCGGTTGACACGGGAGCCCGCTCAGTGGTTTAATACTACTTGCAACCCGCGCATATGAGATATGGCAGGAGAAGGGCTGCATGCCGGGACGGGACATGGAGAACTGGCTCGAGGCCGAAGCGCAGCTAATGCAGTAAACCGAGGGATACCCGGCGCAGGGTCCATGATTCCCAATCATCCCGGCCCGGCTGTCTTGGCCTCTCGTCTTATGTGAAGAGCTGGTGTATCCGGTGATGCAGGCGCCGCCCCCCTCCCAGGTGGTTGCCATGGCGTTACGAAGCGCAACTGCGGTCATCGCTGTAGTGGTAACGAGAAATCTTGAGAGGGAATATTCAGAAGCGGTAACTAAAGGAAAATCTAATATACTTGTATGCGGGGTCGACTACCTGGAGGAATTGGAGGCGCTGCTACCACGACTGGACTACTTACGTTCCCGCCCAGAAGGGCGTCGAAAAGCCGATTTTCATAGATGGCACCTCACAATACGGCAACATGCTCTATCTGCCCGATCGCGATCAGGGCCTGCGGACGCTGGTGCTCGACGGGAGCGGCCACGAGTTTGTCGAGACTCCCCTGCTGGACCCGGAGTCATCGACCCTCGATTTCCGGGGCGACGCCCGCATTGCCGGAGACAGCCTGGTGATCGAGGCGCACGAGAAGTGGAGCGGCTGGTTCGCCAGTTGGTTTCGCTCGCGGCTGAATGTAGAGGGTAAGCGTAACGAGGAGCTGACGAAGGAGATGAACTACAGGTTCCCAGGCGCCCGGTTGAGCAACAGCGCCTTCGATGGCATTGACAACCTGGGCTCAACGGCCGGGGTGACGTTCAGGCTCGACATCACGGGTCGCGTGCGCAGCGAAGGCGGCACGCTGCGCGTCAACCCGTTGTGGCCCTCGAACCTGGTGCGGCGCATGGCCCAGAAGCCGGACAGGCATTACGATCTGTTCATGGTCTACCGCACCAACATGACGCTGGTGAGCAAACTTGTCATTCCCGAAGCGTACAAGATTATCACCTTGCCTCGCAGCCTGAAGATCGACAACGACCTGGTCTGCTTCCGGCAGGAGTGTGTGGTGGGACCCGCCACGCCGGATCTTGCGACGGTGACCTGCACCCGCAAGCTGACAGTCAAGAAGCGTATAATTCCCATCGAGCGCTACCACGAGTTCCGCAAGATCTGCCGCCGCATAGACGAGGCCGAGG